>JBGTFH010000077.1:0-21942 GCA_041747375.1 Acidimicrobiia bacterium | reverse complement strand
TGGCGTAAGGTTGCTGAGGAGCGGTTTCCGGGTGGGTTGCCGGAGCCGTGGTCGGATGATCCGACGCAGTGGTTGTTTGAGGGGCGGCCGGAGGTGTCGACTGCTCCGTTGCAGGTGGCGGTGGCCCGGTTGGTGGGGTATCGGTGGCCGGAACAGGCCGAGTCGGACGATCTTGAAGAGCTGTCGGACGACGATGGCCTTGTGTGTTTGCCATCGGTGGCAGGGGAGCCCCCGGCGGCGGACCGGGTACAGCGGCTTTTGGCTGTGGCGTTCGGTGACGCTTGGACGCCGGCCATGGTCAAGCGACTCCTGGAGGAGTCGGGGTCGAGGAACAAAAGCCTGGCGGATTGGTTGCGGGATGATTTTTTCAAGCAGCATTGTGCGATGTTCGGGAACCGGCCGTTCGTCTGGCATGTCTGGGATGGGCGGAAGGATGGGTTTTCGGCGTTGGTGAACTATCACCGGTTGGATCGCAAGACCCTGGAGAAGCTGACCTACACGTATCTGGGGACTGATTGGGTCGAGCGGCAGAAGGCTCAGGTGCGGGACGAGGTAGCGGGGGCTGAGGCCCGGTTGGCGGCGGCGTTGGAGTTGCAGGCCAAGTTGGAGCAGATCTTGGAGGGGGAGGCGCCGTTCGACATCTTCGTGCGGTGGAAAGAAACCCATGAGCAGCTGATCGGGTGGGAGCCGGATCTGAACGATGGGGTGCGGATGAACATCCGCCCCTTCGTCGAAGCTGGGGTGCTGCGTTCCAAGTTCAACATCCACTGGCGCAAGGATCGGGGCAAGAACCCGGACGGGTCGGAACGTCACAACGACATCCACCTCACACTCACCGACAAACAGACCGCACGACAGAAAGCCGGCCGAGCATGAACGACACAGTGTTTGATCGGTTGGTCGGTTGCCTTAGAGAGGCTCTCGAATACAACGCAAATGCTTTCGCGGCCCCGGTGGCGTTGCTCTGGCCGGACGAGGCTCGCCATTGGGAGAAGGTGATAAGTCGCGTCGCCGAGGACCTGCCGGTGTTGAGACTTGGTCCGTTCGATCTGGACGCGAATCAGGGTCCCGCCTACTGGATTCGCTGTGTAGTCGCTGGGACCGTCGAGACGGACCGTCCGGACGGCATACCGGTCGTGTACCTCCCAGGCGTTGGTCGGAACTCGCTGCGTGCCGTCGACTCGTGCCCGGCGGATTTGGCACCAATCGCAGAGCTTCAGTATCGGAGCCAATGGTTCTCGCACCCGAACGGTCGCGACTGGACTGCTTGGGCGCTGTTATCGCATGCGGACCGGGGCCTTGCACTCCGGGTCACCGACAGCGCAGACACGATCAACGCACTCCAGCTCGCACTCGGTCGACTGCTCGACGAAAGGATGGATCGGCTGGAGAAGTCAGTGCTGGATTCCGAGTTCTTCCACGACCTGGTCAATCCCGATCCGATCCGTAGCCTGCTCGGTTGGCTCGATGACCCGGTGGGCTTCCAGTCACGGTTTGATGAGGACCAGTGGAGGGCGTTCCTGCGGCAGTGCCGGGCGGACTATGGATTCGATCCAACCCTCGACGGTGAGATCAGCGCAGCGCGCAGGCTGGGAGAACGGGAGGGGCGGTGGGAGGAGGCGTGGAAGCGCTTCGCCGAGACGCCGGAGCGCTATCCCGGGATCCCCGAACAGTTGCGCAAGGCCCGACCGCAGGAGCAGCTCACCCTTGGCGAAGAAGCAATTTCCGAGAGCTGGCCGCAAGACAGCGAGGCTGCGGAGAAAGACCTACGTGAAGCACTCAAGGGGATTGGGAATCTCACGGCTGAGGTAGCACGCGTAAGGGTCGTCCAACTCGATGCCGATCATGCTTGGCGCCGCAGCACCGTATGGGCAGACCTGGGGCATGCGCCACTTGCCTTCGCCGTCGAACAGCTTGTCGCTGTCGCCGACGTGACGCAGCAGCCCTTGGTATCGAATGGGCTCACCGAACTGATCGAGGACTACGTGCAGCGGGGATGGAAGGCAGACGACGCCGTCCTTCGGGCGCTGAGGGCCGTGGAAGCAGGCACCGATCGTGAGGCCGTCGGGGTCGCGGCGCTGGTGCTCTATCGGTCTTGGATTGAGGAGGGAGCCCGGGCCCTCCAGTCGATCATCGGGCCGATGGCCAACGCCGGCAAGTACGAGCCGGGCGAACCTGCTTCTGGTTCACCGGGAAGGGCCACTGTGTTTGTCGACGGTCTCCGCCTCGACATAGCACATCGAGTGCAGGAGCGGTTGACCGGAGTGGGGCTTGACGTCGACTTCGGCGTCGGTCTCGCTGCGTTGCCAACGGTCACCCAGACGTCGAAACCGGCCCTGGTTCCGATTCAGGAGGGAGCTCTGACCGCGGGCCCCGACCTGCATCCTTCAAACTCGGTCACAGGAACGAAGGCATCCATCCAGGTTCTACGCTCACTGATGAAGGACAACGGAGTTCAGGTGTTGGGTCCGACGGAGATAGGCGATCCATCCGGCGCAGCCTGGGCGGAGGCGGGTGAAATCGACCACCGAGGCCACGACGACGGCGTTCGCTTAGTCGATTACCTGGATGAGGAGGTAGATCGGATCGTCGGGCGGATCCGGGAGTTGGTGGAAGCCGGCTGGCAGCGCGTGGAGGTCGTGACGGACCATGGGTGGGTACTCCTTCCTGGGGGCCTGGAGAAGGTCGACCTGCCACCGGCTACGACAGAGACCAAGAAGGGCCGATGTGCCCGCCTCAAGGAAGGGGCAGTTGTCGAGACACCGACTGTGCCATGGTTCTGGGATCAAGACGTCCGGATTGCAATCGCGCCCGGTGTCACCTGCTTTGAGGCGGGCAAGGAGTACGAGCATGGCGGGGTGAGCCCTCAAGAATGCATTGTTCCCCGGCTCAGCGTGACTGCCGGCGCTTCGCCGACATTGACCGGCGGCCCTGAGATCACGTCGGTCAAGTGGTTGGGTCTGCTGTGCAGAATCGAATTGACCGGCGCCGGATCAGGCGTGCTTGCAGATCTTCGGGCGCTGCCAGCCGAACCCAAGACCTCGATTGCCGAGGAGGCCAAGGAAACCTTCCGCGAGGGCAAAGTATCGCTTATCGTCCCCGACGAGGAGCATGAGGGAGAACGGGTCCATCTCGTACTCGTAGATGCAGACGGCCAGATCCTCGCCCAGCGCGAGGTGATCGTGGGGAGGAACCGATGAGCGATCTCGACCAACTCGACCAACTAGCCGCCGAGGTCTTCGAGGGGTACCTGGTACGCAAGGACCTCGCCCAACAGTTCCGAGGCCAATACCCAGTCCCTACATATGTCGGCGAGTTCCTGCTCGGCCGCTATTGCGCCACCACCGATCCCGACGAGATCGCAGAAGGACTAGCAATCGTGGAGCGGTCCATGAAAGAGCGGACCGTCCGGGCTGGTGAAGAAGAACTCTTCAAGTCTCGTGCCCGCGAAAAGGGCCGAGTCAAAATCATCGACCTTCTCCGGGCGAAGCTCGACGCCAAAGCCGATGCTTACAAGGCCGAATTGCCCAGTCTCCAGCTGACTGGGATTCACATCTCCGACGCACTGGTCAACGAGCACGACAGGATGCTCACCGGTGGTTTCTACGCCGAGGTAAGTCTCGAATATATCGCTGCTCTCGGAAAGGACTCCGGTGGTCAGCCCTTCCGGGTCGAATCCGTGCGGCCAATCCAGATGTCAACCCGGGATGCACTCGACACTTTTCTCGCTGGGCGAAAACAGTTCACACTTGAACAGTGGCGAAACCTCCTGCTGCGCAGCGTCGGCTTCGAGCCCGATAAGTTCAGTTCGAGGGAGCAGGACGTACTCGTCGCTCGGATGGTTCCGTTCGTTGTTCCCAACTACAACGCCGTTGAGTTGGGTCCACGTGGGACCGGCAAGTCCCATCTCTTCCAGCAGATCTCCCCCTACGCCCACCTTGTCTCTGGTGGCAAAGCGACCGTTGCCAACATGTTCGTAAATAACACCACGGGTCGTAGAGGGCTCGTCGCCCAGTACGACGTGGTCTGTTTCGATGAGGTGGCCGGAGTGTCCTTCGACACCAAGGAAGGGGTGAACATCCTCAAGGGCTATATGGAAGCCGGGGAGTTCAGCCGGGGCAAAGAAAGTATCCGCGCCGACGGCGGCATCGTCATGGTCGGCAACTTCGACGTCGACGTGGTCGAGGAACTGCGGCTCGGCCATCTATTTGGTCCGTTGCCGAAGGAGATGCGCGACGACACTGCGTTCCATGACCGGATCCACTCCTACCTACCGGGATGGGACGTCCCGAAGCTCCATCCGACCTACTTCACAAACCACTTCGGCTTCGTCAGCGACTTCCTTGCCGAATGTTGGAGTCAGCTTCGTCGCACCTCGCGTCTGGCCTCGACCCAGGGCCGGCTCGTTTGGGGTAGCCAACTGAGCGGTCGTGATCGCAAGGCGGTTGACAACACCGTCAACGGGTTACTGAAGCTGCTCTGGCCCGATCCAGACATGGAGGTTCCCGACGACGCGCTCGCCTGGAGCGCCGAGATTGCGCTGGAGCTTCGTCGTCGCGTCAAGGAGCAGCAGGCGTTCATCGGCGCCGTTGAGTTCGGGAAAGTCGACCTCAGCTATCGCATTGGTGACGGCCCCGAGAAGGTGGTCTACTGCGAGGAGAGCGTCCGTCACCGACTGAGGATGGAATCAGAGGAGGGACACGAAGGTCCACCATCGTTGCCTATACCCGAACCGGAGGAGGTCACTGCCAACACCGCAGCCAGACGGTACGAGATAGGCGACGAGATCGATGGCCGTTTTGAGGTCCTCGAGGTACTTGGGGAGGGTGGATTCTCCACCGTGTACAAAGTGATCGATTTCGTGGAGGGCGAGGAGCGTGCCCTGAAACTGTTTGAGAATGCTGCAGGCTACGAAGCGGTTCGTCGGGAAATTGGAGCGTTGCGTCAGGTGCACCATCCGAAAGTCGTTGAGGTCTTTTGGGCGGACAGGACATCGGACGGCGATTGGTATCTGATTTCGGAGTTCATCGAGGGCGAGTCACTAGAGGAGTACACCTCTGGCGACCGTCACCTTCGGGATCGAGAAGCGATAGACGTAGCGCTCGACGTCCTCGACGCGTTGGTTGCCATTCATCCCGATTCTGTCCGACTGTCCGAGCTGGAGGAGAAGCGCCAGGCTGGAGAGCTGTCCCAGGACGAGTACTACGAGATGCAGGATCTCCAGGAACACGGGCTGGTGCACCGAGACATCAAGCCCAACAACATCATGCTGACCCGGCAAGGGGCGAAGCTCCTCGATTTCAACATCGCTTCGAGAGTTGGAGATCCCGTCAAGACACTGTCGGGCACGCCGCCGTATCAAGCACCCGACGCCGACTACACACGTTGGGATGTGACCACCGACCTCTTCGCAGTTGGCGTTGTCCTATATGAGCTGCTGTGCAACGGCGAGCACCCGTATCCAGGTGGCAAGCCGATGGTGGGAGAGGAGGTCAAGGATCCCCGCTCGATTCGATCGGACGTCAGTACGGACTTAGCGAACTTTCTGGTGAAGGCATGTGCACCCGAACGGACCCACCGATTTGCCACCGCCCAGGCGATGGAGACTGCTCTGGCCGGTATACGTGACGCGATATGATCTTGGGGCACCGCCGACCGAATTGCTGTCGCTTAGGAGGGGTGGTCCGACCGTGGCAGCGCGGCGGGAAGCGGGAGTCTCGAGCGCTCGTACGACTGGTTAGCCCAGGCCGATGATCGTCGTCATAGACACCAGCGCCTTTGGAGAAGACCTCGCCTTTCGAGGTTCTGGAGTCAGATCGCTGCTTGCTGGAGGTAGAACCGCCGGACTCCAATTCATCGTGCCAATAGTGGTTGTAGATGAGCTGGTCGGACGGTTCAAAAAGCGCGTTGCCAGAGAGCAAAAGCGCCGGAGCGACACATCGAGTGATTTGGTGCGTCTGGTGCCAGAACGGCGCCCGCGACCGAGTCTATTCGGGGACTCGTACCCAGAGGCGTTTGAACATCTCATTGAAAACCTGCAGGAGTCCGATCAATCCTGGCCAGAACTAGATGAGCTCGCTGATCAGTATCGCGCCTGGTTGGAAGGGGTACTGGAGCGGAACGGCTGGGAGATCCGGTTCTATCCAGCCGCCACACACCAAGACTTGACCAGGCGGGCGATCGATCGCGCAAAGCCATTCAACGAGGCGGGTAACGGGTATCGCGACGCTCTCATCTGGGAAACAGCCTTGGAAATTCTCGCAGATTCAGACAAGTCAATTCTGTTCGTGTCGGAAAACTCGAAGGATTTTGCTGACTCTGACGGCCAGCTTCACCCGGATCTCTGCTCCGATCTTGAGGTGGGCGGCTACCTGAGAGATCGTGTTCAGTTGGTGGGTTCCATTGGCGACCTACTCGATGCCCATGTCAAGCCGGTTATGGAGCAAGTGAATGAACTGGCACTAAAGATAATGCGAAGCGAGCTCAAGGGATTCGACCTATACGAGGATCTGTTCCTCCGTGACGACTTCCTCATGTATCGAGAGTTGGAGCCGTTCGACCTTGATCTTGAGGATGAGGTCGAAACGGTCTCCGTTGTGGGAGTCTACGGATTATCCGATGTCGAGGTGCCGGGCGTTAGGAGGCTTTCCAACGAGCTTGTATTGGTGTCAGCTTCAGCGGCAGCTGAAGTGGAGATAGATGGAACAGTGTTCAAGTCCAACTACTACGCCATGAGTGAGCACTCACCCTGGCGACTTACTGGAGATCTCAATGACCACTATTTCGTCATTTCTAGGGACCTGGCAATCCACGTGACGTTTGACTTCACGCTTGATCCGACAACCAAGGAGGTGGTCTCATACGAGCTCTTCGGAGTCTCAGCGACTTGATGCAGTTGTGCATGAGGCGTGAGCACAAGGTCAAAGCGTATTAGCGACTTCAGGGGCGCTCCCGGGGTCGCCATTTCCGACTACCTCTAGGAAGATCTCTTAGCCGACGAGCGAGGTACAGCCCTGGTTGAGCCCTGAGGGGGCCACAACTTCCCTACGAAGAGATAAAAGGAACTCCTCAACTGATCGCGAGCCGGTTCCTGGCTTATTGCGCTACCCCGCGTATTCGGTTGCGGGTGCCCGCCCCTCTCGCTCGCCTGTGATCCGGGAGTACGCACTCATTGCCTAAACGAAAACCTAACGCTCTATGAATCCTTTTCGACTGATGATGCACCAAACCTGTCGAGTTTTGCCTACCGCCCTTGAATTCGGGTTCGATCACGGCCGGAAACTCAGCAGGGGATACTGCCATGCCGTCTCTGTCGAAGTCCGTAACGCTGGTTGGCTGTGCGCAACGCCCACAAGCACTTACCGGTCGTTGAGCAAGCTCCATAGGGGCCGCCTTTGCAGGTAAAGCAAAGCGGCCTCTGACTCAGAGCTCGGCGTCTACAAACGAGGGAAAATGCCTGTACAACCTCGCGTATTGCTTTAGATCCGATTTCGGAACGTTTGCCGAGCGCAGCTTGGCGGGATTGGCCGCCGGTAGTTGACGATCAAGATATTGCATTTCCTTGAGGGTGAGATTTGGGACGTCGATCAAATAGGGCTTCTCCCCTTCGTGAACCACGAAAGGAGGAGCCGAGAAATCGATGCCATCCACTGTCCTCGATTGACGGCCGTAGAAAAGCAACCCACCTGTCGTGACCATCTTTTGGCCGTCGGCGTAGTGAAAGTCGAAGAGTTGTCGGTAATGAATCTTTGACGGGGTGGATAAGGCGCGACTCCGGTCATTGATGGCATGTTTGATTGTGGCGTCGATAGCATGCTGGCTCTGCACAGCCAAGCCCCATGACTTCAGTGCTTTGTCATCGACGCCCATGGGCACGTTTTCCTTGCCGATCTTTTCCTCGAATTCTGAGAGAAGTGATTCGCTTAAGGGCTCTGGCTGAGCGTTGACCGTGACGATCAGAACGCTTCCACCGGCGGCGTTTTGAGCGACGGTCGCAACGTCATCAAGTATTTCCATGTCGAGCTTGCCGTCATAGTCGAGCCATACAATTGACTTCGTCCGCCATGTGAGCGCCGACAAAACATCGGATGCCCGACCGAACTTGAGCGAGATGCACCTGTAGGGACGGTTAAATGCAATCCGCTTCGAATCGTGTGCGTTCTTCTCAATGCTTACAAGATTTGTGATCCCGAGGGTTCTATGAATCAGGCTGAAATCCGAGAAGTAGGTCGACCCAAAACCTACGAACCGATAAACACGGAGTGGCGCGATGGACCTCAGCATCTGGAGAACCTCAACGATCATCTTTCTCTCGATACTCTTGGCTGGTCTAAGCGCATAATTGACGTTGTGGTAGCTAGCCATCATCACCTTCGATGTCTTCCAATTCGATGAAGTAGTCGAAAGTCTTTTCACCCACCTCTTTGTAGGTCGTGGCTCGCAGAGCTTTCCTCGCCGCAATTACCAGCGATTTGGGACGCGAGTACTGAATCCTCGCCAACGCCGGACCCTTGGAGGGCTTCTCTTTACGAGGCTTTGGTGGGGTGAATGCAGTCGACGCGATTTCAATCAGTGGCGTCTCCACGGCCGAACCGAGGGCTTCCTCAAGTGGACCAACATCATCCGAGCCTATTTGGTCCTTCTCTTGATCGACCTGGTTTAGGAAGCTGATCACCGGGCGCATCAACCGCACCATCTCGACTCTCGCTGTTCGGTATACGTCCGAGTCCTCGTCCACTCCCGTTTTGGTCGTGTTCCAGGGAAGTAGTGATGCGTCATCAGCGTCGAAGAAGGCGTAGCCGCGGAATCGTGCATACTGGTTGTGGAACTTGGGGATGTTAACACCCCCCTTTCCGCCCCATCCTGTCAGGGCGGTGCGATCGGCCCCGAGGACCTGTCGACCATTACAGAATACGTACCATCCTGCCTCAGTCGGGCTGGATCTTCCAACGCCCGCATAAATACGAACTGACACGCCATCAAAGGTGTGTTCGGAGTATCCGGGGCTCATGTCGGCGTCTGTCAGCAGACGAGCTAGGTCGAATTGGAGCGGAACCCCGTTGAGCGTGATCGACAGTCCGTCAGCCATGTTCACCCGATGGCTTCTCGAAATCGCCTGAGACAAGCTCGATCTGAACCATGCTTCACCCAGGTCCTCGGAGACGCTCGGGTGCAACTCACGCACAGTAATTGTCGTTCCGCGCTCTTCTGCGGGCGGTGGCGGATCAAGGGTCTCCAACTCTGTCCAGTCGAAGTGCCAATCCTCGTCGTCGGTCTTCCACTCATCAACGTCCACCTCGACAACAAAACGATGGGTGTCGGAAACCGACTCAATTCTGAAGCGCGTACCCAACTTGAATAGAGCACGCTTCATCCCTACCCCAAATTGCCCGACAGAGTGGTTAACAGTGGGAGTCCCTTCGGGTCGCCCGAAGCGGAAGGCATAGTCCCTGGCGGTTTTGAAAGGGATCCCTCCACAGTTGTCTTCGATAACAAATCGATCGCTCTTCACCACAAGCCTGATGTAAAGGTCTTCGAAACTACCCCCATGCTGTCTCACTCTCAGGGCACCGTCCACCGAGTTGTCTATGAGATCGACAACCGCAGGTATTAGCTGGATGTCCTTCACAAGAGTATCTATAAAAAAGGATTTCGTTGGCCCGGCTTTGATGCGATCAGCTGTATTTTCAGTCACCATCTCTGCGACCCACCCTGAACGAGAGCGGCGTATACGGAATCACCGACAGCGCTAGCAAGTGGTGGAGGCACTGCGTTACCGATCTGACGAAAGCCGTGCCACTTTGTCGGGTGAAACTGGAACCAGTCTGGGAAGCCGTGCAAACGGGCGGCTTCTCTCACGCTGATGCATCGGGCATATATTGGATGGATTGGCCGAGGCGCTGTGAAGGCGCCACGCGAGCTGTCGGATCCCGCGCGAAGTGTCCGGGCGACCCCATCTTTTGCCAACCGGTAGAATCTGCTTACCGGTTCGAACGTCCCCGGGGGAGTCGATGCAAAGCGCTTCCTTGAGGATTCGCTGTGTTTGGTCCTCGCACATCCGCTGAGGGCCGACTCATTATGGGGTGTTCTACCGACTTCGTCGACGGCACTCATACTTCTGAGGCCCGAAGCGTAGGTACTCGGACTCTGACCTAGTGGATCAACAAGTACGTCCGAGGTGGTCAGATAGTCGAAGGACTCGATGTTCGGCAGGTCGCCAATAGCGTCCCACACGGTGGCGCGTGCGTCTGATGCGGCAGGATTGCCGGTCTCCTCGAGCCCCGAGAGTTGTCCGACTACGAAGACGCGAAATCGCTGCTGAGGTACGCCGAAATCGGCGGCGTTAATTTTGATCGGCGTCGACACGCTATAACCAGCTGTCTCCACTGTTTCAACGAACGCTTCTAGGTGGGAGATCATTCTTTGGCTGGTCAAACCGGCGACGTTTTCCATCACAAAGTATTTGGGGCGGATCTCTCCGATGAGACGGCCGAAGTGAGCAAGTAGCTCATTCCGCGGGTCTCCGACTTTGTGCTTACCGCCGTAACTGAACCCCTGACAAGGGGGGCCACCAAATACGACGTCAGGCGTTATTGACTGCCCCTCTCCGAGACCCGAGATCACGTCGCTACCACGAAGCTCTCTCAAATCAGACCTTAAGACCCGACCGAAGGGGAAGTTTCGAGCGTAGGTATCGATATGGATCGGGTCATGATCCACCGCGAGAGCCACATCGAACCCAGATCTCTCGAATCCGAGAGACATACCCCCGACGCCGCTGAACAGGTCAACGGCGATAGGTTTGACGAGTCCTTTGTTGTTGCTCGACACCCGGCTCCATTAGATAAACAGTGACCAGAGACTAGACAATGCTCACCGCCGCGCATAGGTCAACATTCGGAAAATCGGTCCACGATGATGGTCAAGCACCCTGGCAAACCCGACTCACAGTCGAGCACTTTCAGCACTCAGAGTATGGCTGGTCAGGGCGCCACCTTTGCGATCATTCAAAACTCGACTCCAACCCTTCATCCCCAAGCTCGTCGGACAATGCAGCAAACAACCGACCGCACACTCTCTCTCCGAGCTTTCGATACGCAGAGCTGAACCGATGTGGCTATCGCTATCGCGTCGGATTGAGCTTTATTCTTCATCCCAACAAGATGTTGAGAGGCAATACTCCGCTCATCTACTTCCGTGCGGGACGAGGTGGTGGTTTTAAACCTCGTTCGACGCTGGCCTTCTGATCGCCGGAATGAGCAGCAGACCACGGGCATTCCGACCCATTTCGCTGGGTATTTTGCACCGAAACCATTTAGGGACGTTCGAGGTAAGGCATGTTCTGCTGGACCGAGAAAAGGTAACTGTAAACGGAACCGTGGTCTTGTTGCCGCAGGAGGCTGTACAGCCCGAACCCAAGTCCCCCGAGGCCGAGGCCGAGGCCAACTGAGTCGCCAGTTACGGCTGCCCATCCGACACCGAGTAATCCCACTCCGAACCCTCCCACGTGTCCAGGCAAATTGAATGATTCCCGTACCTGGCTCTTGAGTCGGGCAGCTTCAGTGGAGAGCTCCTCGGCTCGTTCTCGATATAACTCAGCCTGCTCGTCTGAATTCCCAGCCAGCGTCAATTCCCCAACGAACTGCCGAAGACTCCGCATATATCTTCCGTGTTCCTCACCATGCTCCTGTTTGAAAGCCAGCACTTCATCGAGAGGAACGTCTCCCAGGTCAAGCCCGACAGTTTCGAGGTCGAACTGCACGACCGCACCTTTGTGGAGCGAGTCACCCACTTTCAGAGTGCCGCCGAGCGTCGCCCAAACTTCGCTCCGGTTAGTGATTGGATGAAGATTCATGCCGTGTCGTTTCCCTGCATGACGTGCGGCTTGGGCCAGGAGCAGCAGATAAGAACGACGGACAAGCGGGTGTAGCGGAAGGGATAATCCGTCGCGGCTAGGTTGTGCCAATCCACGCAATGTGAGCTCATCCTTGACCATCTCGTAGACCTCATTTGAACCTGAAAGTCCCATCCTGGACATCGACAGTTCGGCAAATTTTGCATCCGTGTCGATGCCATCGAATGCGCCGTCTGTGATCAGGCCGATGATCGCTTCGGCGACTTGTTCCGTCACTTCTCGGTCGACAAACCACTCTGGCTCGATGATCTTAAGGAGACCCATATCAAGTAACGGCCCTGCGAGAACAGGATCGGCAGCCTCGGGGCTCCCGGCCATATATACGGGTAGGAGTAGGGCGATGTCGTCAAAGCAAATGAGTAGATTCTTAACCCATCCGATCTCGCTCATGAGCCAGTAGGGCTCTGGGTAGAAGTAGGCGGTGTCCGCAACTCGACTTGGCATCGTGCATGAGGTTAGAGCATGTCAAGGCGGTGGCTTCAGGTTTAACGTTCGTTTGACCATCACCGGCTCAAGCAGCGAAATCCCCAGCAACTCTCGGCCTTTTCACCCCAACACGACCTAGTTCGCTGGTCGGTCTTCGGTGGTTTGCAACCGGATTCGCCCATCTACTGTGGGTCGTCCGAAACCTGAGACCAGTAGTCCCACTCGAAGTCCACATCGATCATCTCGATTGTGTCGGAGTCGAGTTGCCGCGCATAGAACACGGTCGGCGGAAAAAAGTAGGGCGGTGGAGGAGACAAGAGTGTGATTCTGATATCGGACTCGTCATCGGCGGAAGGACATCTAGTCGGATCGTCCCAAAACGCTTCGAACGTGAGCTCTGCAGCTCTAGCGAATCTCTCAAACTGCGCGAGGGTGGGACGCCCTTCGATATCAAGCTCGGCCGCTACTCGGCGAGTGAAGTGCTCGGATCGAACAACTCTCACGGCACCTCACGAGTTTTTCTCTGCAAGCAGCCGCGCTCTGTTGCGGACTTGGTCTGTTACTTCGGGCTCTTTGACAAACGCCATTTCAAGAGGAATATCCTCACCCATCTGGACGGCAAACCAACCCGGGTCCTCGTGAGAGATCTCGGATACCTCCTTGGCAGTCTTGCCCCAGAATTGGCGAATGATCCCGTTGACTGCAGCGATCTCGGCGCCTGAGAAAAGGTCTAGGTTGACATCTCGAAGAGCAAAGAGCCTTTTCTGCGACATACCGTGATAGTCGCGCTCGAGCTCTTTAACTGATCCTTCCTCTTCCAGATCTCGCACAAGAGGACGCATATGCCGCAACGTGGGGCCTTGAGGCTGTTTTTGATACTCCGCTCCGGTGATTGGTTCACCTGTTCGTCTCATGTGGGACAGTTCGGCGAAGTAGAGGATTTTGTTCAGCTTGGTCGAGCCAACCGTCTCGTCAGTTTCGGTTTGCTCGGCGACATAGAGCATGAGCTCCTTAATTTTGTCGTCGTTCGCGGGTTGCCAGCTTCTCATTGACTTTCACTCCTGTGTCACAGAACTTAGCGTGCATCGGGGACAGAAAACCGTCTTCCGAGAATTGGCCGCAACACCGCCGGGAGGCAATTATCCTGTGTGGCGGCTCCGGATGGGGGCGCTTATTGTCGCGTGCCATACACCAGTGAGTCCTTGAACTGGTGCGCGTTTGACACCCGGTTGGCACCACCGCCGAAACCGCCCGAAATCACCAATTACCACGAGCCTCTTCACACCAACCGCACCTAGTTCGTCGCCCGTCGCGTTTGGCCCGGTCCGTAAAACCTCAGGTCAGCAGGTTGTGATCCAGCTACCTACCGTGACAAGCGCATGCCCGTTTAGTTGAGCTTCGTCGAATTCAGGTTCGATAGCCATGAGGGCACGGTACCGGAGGTTCACAGTTCGGACACGACTGAGCTCCGCTTGTCACAACGATCCAGTGGCTTATCGGGCTCAGTCCTGTTGGAGCCGGGCCGACGTGAGGTCGGTGTCCGGACGCTCGACTGCTTGTTAGTACGGCCCTAGGCTTTGTGGCAGTGGATGTAGGAGCAGTGAGCGCCTGGCTCGATGACCGGGCTGTTCGTCGTGAGTTCAGCGGGGTCGCGACGGCATGGATTACTGGCGCGCCGGCATTCTCCCATGCTGCGGGTCTCGCCCATCGTGGTCTCGGTGTTTCAATGAGAGACGATCACCGATTTCGAGTCGCATCAATCACAAAGATGATCACGGCGACTGCCGTGATGCGACTGGTGGAGCGCGGTGAACTCGGTCTCGGCACACGTGTGGCAGATGTACTCGATGCCGACGCACGACCGACGTCGGTGACGCCGGCGATGACCGTCCACCATCTGCTCTCTCACACGTCTGGCTTGGCGAACTATCACGACGAGGACGACGAGACCTTTGATACCTATATGGCGAGCTGGGACGTTGTGCCGCCGCATCGAGCTAGGGAGCCCGAGGATCTTCTGCCGCTGTTCGCTCACAAGAGCGCTCACTTCGCGCCCGGTGACAGCTTCTCCTACGGCGACGTGAACTACATCATGCTCGGGATGATCCTGGGTGCCGTGAAAAGCTCCACATTCCGGCAGGTCGCGACAGAGGAGGTGCTCATACCTGCGGGCATGTCCTCATCGGGTTTCGAAGATCTCGATGCAGACCCTCCCGACCTCGCGGTCGGGTACCAGATATCGGATGCGCCCGCCGCACTGTGGCCGACGAATGCCTACGCCAATCCGGTTGGAGGAATGCCGGATGGTGGCCTGATCACGACCGCCACCGATCTCTGCAAATTCATCGATGCCTTTCGCAGTGGTCGGCTCGTGACAGCGGAGACCCGGGCAACAATGCTGACCTCGCATGGCCGGATCAACGACGATCTCGAGCATTACGGGTACGGGATGGAGATGTGGATCGACGAGCAAGGCGAGGTGAGGATCTTCGGTCATGCAGGGGGTGATCCCGGGGTCTCAGGAATGGTCTCGCACTTCGTCGATCGTGAAACCACCATCGTGGTCTTGTGCAACCACGACCGAGGTTCGTGGACAGTCTCGCGGCAGCTGGCGGAGGCGCTCGGCATCGACGAACCGCGCATCTGACAGACTTGAGGTCAAAGCGCACTAGGGAGATCAAAGACAAGCCCAACGTCCGACTTCAGAGGCTCGAAGGGTCAGTAGTTGAGCAGAGTTTTGATGATGCTTCCCGCATTGGTGCTGATGGTTGGGTCAACAGCCCCAATATGAATTGCCAGACGGCGGCGGTTGATCGAGCGGATCAGCTCACGACGGGCCTCCCGGGCTCCTCCCGGTGTGCAGGTACTATCTGGTCATGAGCAACGGAGCAGTCAATCGAGGAGACCTCGTGATCATCGGTGGCGCCGAGGACAAGCTCGGCCCGAAGACGATCCTGCAGCACTTCGTCGATCTCGCCGGTGGCGCCGACTCTCGGATCGCGGTCCTGGCTACCGCGTCGTCGCTGGGTGATTCGATCGTCGACGAGTACCGGAGTCTGTTCACCGGGCTGGGAGCGGCCGAGGTCAGGGCCCTGCGCCCGATGAGCCGATTGGAAGCCAACCAGGATTCGGCGGTGCTCGAGGGTGTGACTGGGGTGTTTCTAACCGGTGGAAACCAATCGCGTCTCACCTCGGTCGTGGGCGGCACCTCAATCGGAAGCAAGCTCCTCGAGATGAACCGGTCGGGCGTCGTGGTCGGAGGCACCTCGGCGGGAGCCAGCGCCATCAGCTCCCACATGGTTGCGTTTGGCGCATCGGGCGACGTGCCCAAACAGCGCATGAGCCAACTCAGCGCGGGTTTGGGCTTGCTTCACAACGTGATCATCGACCAACACTTCAGCAAGCGGAACCGGATCGGCAGGCTCCTCTCCCTGGTGGCTCATTCCCCCACGTTGCTCGGGATCGGGCTCGACGAGGACACCGCAGTGGTCGTCGGATACGACGACATCCTCGAAGTGGAGGGCAAGGGTGTGGCGATCATCGTCGACGGGTCGCATGTCGAGTCGAACGCATTCCGGGCGAAGCGCTACGATCCGCTAATGGTGTCCGGGGCCATCTTGCACACTTTGCCCGAGGGCTTTCGCTTCGATCTGCGGTTGCGGACGCTGGTCCCGTCGCTTCATGAGGAAGCCGATGCCCAGAGGGGGGAGAGCCGGCCCAACCGGAGACGAGCCCACCGACTCTCCGCCGACGGGGCAAGTGACAGAGAAGAGGATCGGAGCTCTCGGAGCTGAGCAACGAATGACCGACTCAGTCCCGAGCCCCGATCTCACCATCCTGGAAAAACACGTCTACCGGGGCCCCAACTTCTGGTCCTACCGTCCTTGCATCAGGCTGCTGGTCGATCTCGGCTCACTGGAGCAGTTCCCCTCCAACACCATCGATGGGTTCACCGACCGGCTCATCGAGCTCTTGCCCGGGCTCAGGGAACACTCCTGTTCCCGGGAGCACGCCGGTGGGCTGGTCGAGCGTCTCCGCGAGGGCACTTGGGCAGGCCACATCGCCGAGCACATCGCCCTCGAGCTGCAGCATTATGCCGGGGCCGAGGTTTACCGGGGCAAGACCAGGGGTGCCGGCGATCCGGGCCGCTATCACGTCATATTCGGGTATCGCGACGAGCAGGTCGCGTTGCGGGCCGGCGAGTTCGCCGTAGACATCGTCAACCACCTGGTGGCGCCTGAGGAGAAGAAGCTGGAGTTTGGGGAGGGGATCAAAGATCTCATCCACACGGCGCAACGGGTGGCCTTCGGCCCCTCGACTCAGGCGATCATCGACGAGGCGGAGTCGCGGGACATCCCGTATCTCCGACTCGACGAGCACTCACTGGTCCAGCTGGGACACGGGCTGCATCAGAAGAGGATCCGGGCCACCATCACCTCGCAGACCTCGTGGCTGGGGGTCGACATCGCCCGCGACAAGCGGCTCACGTCCCAGCTTCTGTCAAGCGCCGGCCTTCCCGTCCCCGATAGTCGTCTCGTTTGGTCCGAGGACGAGGCGGCGGCCGCCGCGCAGCGGATCGGCTACCCGGTGGTGGTGAAGCCCGCCGATGGGAATCACGGGCGAGGAGTGACTGTCGGCATCGCCGATGACCACGGGGCGCGCAAGGCGTACGAGTCCGCACGGTCTGAGGCGAGCAACGGCGGGGTCATCGTGGAAAGCTTTGTCACCGGCAAGGACTACAGGGTCGTGGTCATTGGGGGCAGCATGGCTGCTATCGCCGAGCGTGTCCCCGCCCATGTCGTCGGTGACGGAGTGCACACCATTGAGGAGCTGGTCAGCGAGACCAACCGGGATCCCCGGCGGGGGATCGGGCACGAGAAGGTGCTCACCCAGATCGAGTTGGATGATTCTGCTCTGGAAACGATCGGCGACCAGGGCTACCAGCCGGGGGATGTTCCCCTTGAGGGAGAGAATGTGAAGATCCATCTCACTGCCAACCTGTCGACTGGGGGTACCTCGATCGACCGCACCGCCGAGGCCCACCCGGAGAACGTCGAAATCGCCGAGGAGGCGGCACGGGTGGTGGGTCTCGATGTCGCCGGCGTCGATTTCGTGGCGCCCGACATCACACTCCCGGTCAGGGAGACGGGCGGGGCGATCGTCGAGGTCAACGCCGGCCCTGGGTTTCGCATGCACACCCATCCCACCGAGGGCGATCTCCAATACGTGGCCAAACCGCTGGTGGACCTGCTGTTCCCCCCGGGGTCACCGAGCCGGATCCCGATCATCGCGGTTACCGGAACCAACGGGAAGACCACGACGGTGAGGATTATCTCCCACATCCTCAGGGGGACCGGGCGCAAGGTCGGGCTGACCTCCACAGACGGGATCATGGTCGATGAGCGTCTCGTGATCCGGGGTGACGCTTCCGGGCCTCGCTCCGCCCAGAGGGTCCTCCAAAACCCCAGCGTCGACTTCGCCGTGTTCGAGGTGGCCCGAGGCGGGCTATTGCGGGAGGGTCTTGGTTATCAGCGCCACGATGTCGGTGTGGTGCTCAACGTGGCCGGCGATCACCTGGGTCGCCATGGAATCGACACTCTCGAGGACCTCGCCTACTTGAAGCAGGTGGTGGTCGAGGCGGTGCCCAGGGGTGGATACTCGGTCCTCAACGCCGACGACCCTCTGGTCGTAAAGATGGAGCGGGCCTCTGTGGGTGAGGTGATCTGGTTCTCGATGGACCCCGACAACGAGATGGTCGCCTCTCATGTCCGTCGTGACGGTTGGGCGTTGGTGCTTGAGGAGACCGACCGTGGGGAGACAATCGTGATCAAGCGGGGGCCCCGCACGATTCCCTTGGCTCAGGTGCGACGGATCCCCGCCACCTTCGGGGGCCGTGCCCGGATGAACGTGGCCAACGCCCTGGCGGCAAGTGCGGCCGCTCACGCAGCCGGGATCCATCTTCACGACATCCGTCAAGGCCTGCTCAGCTTCGCTCCCTCCTACGCATTGGCCCCGGGACGCCTCAACCTTGTGGTGGTGGGTGGGGTCACGGTGGTCGTCGACTACGCCCACAACCCGGCCGGTCTCCGGGCGCTCGGAGATTTCATCGAGAACCTGGCTGACCCGTCGAGGCCCCGTGACATCGTGGTCCACCGTCGCATCGGGGTCATCGCCATGCCCGGAGACCGTCGGGATGAAGACATGAGGGAGATGGGAGAGGTGGCTGCCCGCCACTTCGATCGAGTCATCGTCCGCGAGGATCAGAACCTCCGAGGTCGGGCGCCCGGTGAGGCTGCCGAACTGGTGATGTCGGGCGTCGAGGCGAAAATTCGTGCCGGTGAGGGACGAACCCGCACCGTCGAGGTGGTGCCCGATGAGATCGATGCGGTGCGCAAGGCATTAGGGCAGGCTCACGAGGGAGACATAGTGGTGCTTTGCGTCGACCGTCTCGAGGAGGTGTGGGAGATCCTCGAGCCCGGGGTGTCCGACGGCTGAGCGGTTCAGCGAACCAGCTTTCGGAGACGGGCCAGATCGATGGCGACGGCCCCCTGCTCGCCAAGCCAGTCGACTATCTCGCGCCGTTGGACGTGAGCACACACCGCGACCACATCGCTGTCACCGGCCTCGTCGAGAAAGGCCTGGAAACCCGCCAGCTCGGTGGGGTACACCGGGACCTCGGTCTTTCCTCCACGCTTGGCCCCTCTGCGCAGTATTTCGACCATGTTCTCAGCGCTACGGCCTCTGAGGTAGCGCTCCTTCTCGGTGATCCCGAGATGGTCTGCGCCGCGGGCCCCTACTTCGGCGAAGTCCTCGAGGAAATCATCGGTGCGATCCCCCGCGGTGCCGATGAGCAGCCAGGTCTCGTTTCCGCCGTCTGAGAGGCCACCGAGCACCTCGAGCAGGGCGCGGAGGCTCTCAGCGTTGTGGGCGTAGTCCACGATGATCAGGGTGTCCTCGAGCTCGTATAGATTCATCCGCCCCGGGTTCTGGCCGGTGACGGAGCGGAAGGTGCGTAGGCCCTCGGCCACCTGGTCGGGGGTGAGACCGAGGGAGAACGCCGCTGCCGTGGCGGCGAGAGCATTGGCGATGTTGACCCGGGAGAGGCCGGCCAGGGTGATCGGAACCTCGGCCACTTCCACCACCCGGGTGAGATCCTCGCCGCTGCCAACCACCAGCCAGCCTTGTTCAACGGTGGCGATGCGGCCCGATTCGGCGGTGATCTCGGCAAGCTCCGCAGAGGTCGGGTCGGCGGAAAAAGCGAAGACCCGACCCGGCGCCCGACCCCGACGCTGGAACACCCTTGAGTCTTCGGCGTTGATCACCGCATATCCATCGGGGCGAAGAGCGGTGAGGATCGAGGTCTTGGCGTCGGCGAGGCGGTCAAGATCGGTGACGTGGTACTCGCCGAGATGGTCTGCCGACACGTTGGTCACCACTGCAACGTCGAGTCGAGTGACGCCGATACCCCGACGAAGCAGTCCCCCCCGTGCCACTTCGAGGACCGCCAGGTCGGCACCGGGTGCGGTGACCGCACCGCGAGCGCCCTCAGGCCCCGAGTAGTCGCCCTCATCGATGACCTCGCCGTCGAGGAAGATGCCATCGGTGTTGCACCAGGCCACACGCTTGCCTGCGGTGCGGCCGATGTGAGCAAGCAGGTTGGTTACGGTGGTCTTTCCGTTGGTTCCGGTCACGGCCACCACGGGGATCGGCGGATCGACGGCTTCCGGGCCGTTGCCGGGATCGGCTCCCCGGACACGTGCCGCGGCCGATGCCAGTTCGTCCTCCCAGTCGCCTTGGCGGTCTTTGAGGAGACCAATCAGCTCGTCAGCGAGGGCGCTTGCCTTGCCCCGCTGCTGCCAAGTGAAAGCGAGGAGGAGGACCTCGGCGTTGGGTCGTGACGTCTTTGCTTCCAGGTGGACGCCGGCTTGGTCGGCGAGGGCCAGGATCATCTGCTCGGGCAGCCTGGTTGCGCCCTGATACTGGTCGAGGTCGAGCGCCACCTCCACTGCTGCCTCGGGGAAATGGATGTTGGGGCCCTCAAGGAGCCTGATCTCGATCATGTCCTGGCCGGTCAAGATTGCTGAGCATACAGGTAGTCGAGGGATCCTCCTCTCCGGAGGCCGCGCCTAGTGACTGTGGCTCTTGCGGGCGCAGATTCCGTTGGCCCCGTCATAGGCGACGTCGAAGAACAGTTCGACCGGGTCGGCGGTGAAGTCTTCGGTTAGCGGCGGTACCTCTGCCCTCCATGGGCAGATTCCAAGACGCGGGGCCGATTGAGCTATTCGTCCTGTTCCACGTCGATCACGACGCCCAGCAGTTCGGCGAGTTCCGCGATTTTTTGTAGAGCTTCGTCCTTCGGCTCACCGTCGTCGAGTTTCGTGTCGATATCTTCCCAGGCATCCTCGAGGTGTTTGGCGACTTCGTCGTCGTCTTCCCCCTTTTCGGATCCTTCGATGGCATCGTCGACCTTCTTGAGGATGTCCTTCTGATCCTTGGGTTTGAGTTGGGGCGGACCCACTCCGTTGAGGATGTTCTCCAGATCCTTTCTGACGCTCACCACGGTCACTCCTGAAATTGTGGTTGATGTGCTGGTCGACGTGGTGGTCGCCAGCGACGTCGACGTGGCGGCGATGGTGGTGGTGGTGGTCTCGGCTACGGGAACTGCTCCTTCCCTGTCGAAAGCAGCAGCGATGATGACCAGAAGTAGGACGGCAGCTAGTGCGGCCACCCTCGTCCACCAACGTCGGCCCCTGCCGGAATTCTCGGGAATCTCTGGTTGGACGGCCGACGAAACGGGGATCGGAGCCATCGGGATGGTGGAACCCTCGTGGGCGGGAGCGGTGGCTCCGGCTTCGAGTACCACGGTTGGCGACGACCCCTTGAGTTGGGCAGCGAACGTCTCTGCGTCGGGGCGATCCTCTGGATCGCTAGATAGGGCCCGTTTCAAAACCCGGTCGAGGTGGGGATCATCCAGGCTCGCGGGCGTCGATCGGTCCGTTCCGTCAAACGCCGGCTCACCGCTTAGACCCTCATAGACCACCACCGCCAGAGAAAAGATGTCGCTCTTGTGGGATGGTGGGTCCCCGGCGAGGACCTCTGGGGCCGCGTATTGGGGCGTGGTGAGGATCGTCCCCGGCAAGGTCAGAGTGGACGTCGACTGCGGGTCAATGGCGATCCCGAAGTCGGTGAGTTGCGGCCCACTAGCCGGCATCAGGATGTTCGCCGGTTTGACATCGCGATGAACAATCCCGGCGTTGTGGACGACGGCCAACGCTTCGGCGATCTGAGAAGCGACCTCGACCATCTCATTGGGGGAGAGATCGACTTCGGCCAGTGTGGGTGCGTCGACCAGCTCCATCACCATGTACGGGCCTTCGGCATCTTCACCGACGTCGTACACCGATACGAGATTGGGGTGGCTTATCGACGCCGCGGCGCGTGCTTCTCGGACCAACCGCTTGCGCTCCGGGTCGTCTGGAGCGGTCGGATGGGGACGTTTGATGGCGACACGACGGTTGAGTCGTGTGTCCAGCGCTTCCCAGACGGTGGCCATACCGCCCGAAGCGCGGACCTCAACCAGTTCGTACCGGTCGTCGATCATT
>JBGTFH010000076.1:0-101296 GCA_041747375.1 Acidimicrobiia bacterium | reverse complement strand
CTGGCTCCTTACTGCCCGTCAGTGCGAAAGGTGATCCATGGAGATCTGCTCTATGGAAACGTCCTGGTGTCGCCAGACAACCAGATCTCAGCAGTATTCGATTGGGGCAATTCGTTGGCGGGAGATCCACTCTATGACATCTCGTGGTTGATCTTTTGGTCACCGTGGCATCGCGGGATCGATCCTGGCCGGGTTAGAAAGGCGGCAGCCGAACAGTCGGGACAGGGTGACTTCGAGGATCGTCTCCGCTGCTACCAGCTACATATCGGACTCGACGGAATGCAGTATCAGGCCTTTGCCGGGCTCCACGAAGACCTGGCGGAAACCGCGGCGCAGGTTGAACAACTGCTCTGACCCGCACCTCGATTTGTCAGGGGACTTCTGACCAATAGATTTCGTTAGCGGCTTTCGGGGTGTGGGGAAGGGTCACCCCTTTGTAGGTCGAGAACCAGCGACTGCGGGTATCTCGTCGCGTGCTTGGTCGTAGTCGTGGTGCTCGACCGAATCCTGGTGGTGTTGGAGTGTGTGGTGGTACCTGCAGAGAAGGGTGAGATTGTCGAGTTTGGTTTCGCCGCCGTCAGCCCAATGTTTTTTGTGATGGACGTCGCACCAGGTGGCGTCTCTCCGGCAGCCCGGGGTGTCGGCAATGGCGGTCTCGGGCGATAACCGCCCGCCGGAGGGCGGCGGGGATGACTCTGGTTTTTCTGCCGACGTTGAGGATTTCTGATTGGGGTCCGAACACGATCCTGGTGATGGAGGCGTCGCAGCTGATTTGGCGGACGGCTTCGACGGGGAGTACTTGACCATTGGTGGTTTCGTGGAGTCCGCCAGGTTCGCCTTTGAGGGCGTCGATGTCGCAGTGGACGTTGACATGAGGCTTTTCACCGCCGGTGGTTGTCGTGTTCGTGGTTTCGAGGAATGAGTTGGCGAGTTCTTCTAACGCGTCACAACGGCGTTGGGTGGCTGTCCGATCATCGGTCGGACTCGGTGGTGGCATCAGGGCGTTGACCGCTGTCCGCAAATATTCGGCGGCGAGACCGGGGCAAAAGGAAGTTCCCGGCGACCATTCCGTTGGTTCTTGTAGTCATGTCGAAGAGGCGGCGTGCCAACTGGGTTTCCAGGTCGAGTGCGACCCCGGTCTGGTCGACACTGTTCCGCCAATAATCCAATGTTTTGCGGGTGTCGTCAGGGTGATCACCAGCAATGTCAAGTAACACCGGTTCGGCATCTCCGTATATGTCCGGCAGTTGGGCGGAGACATCGAAGAGCTGTTGTGCTTGATCCCTCGAGATGTGCCCGAATCGCCATGCGGCCATTGTCGCGGTGTGGGCCGAAGCCGCCCGGGCGTTCTTCACCAACCGCCTTGCCCTGCGTCCCGTCATCCGGCAGACGGATTTGAGAAATGAAACGACAGAAGGGTGGCCATAAACGTGGTGGCGCCCGCGGTTCTCGAATTCGGCAAGGACCACCGCGCGATTTTGCTCGAGGACCGATACGCCTTCTTCGATACCGACCAGCCACGACGCCATGTCGTCGACTGATGCCATTTCAACTTGTTCGGGTTGTAGCCGCCGGTGGGGAAGAGGCCGGGCGGGAATCTCTTCCCTCCTCATATTGAATAACGTACAGACCGCCTATGACAGAAAATCTTCAAAACCGGGAGGATGCCAGAAATTTTCTTGAAATAGTTTCCGGGTCCACTACTATTTAGTATGCAGTACTCGCTAATACGGAGAAGCAGATGGATCCATCTCAAGTGCTGAAGGGAGTGCTTGATACAGCAGTGCTTGGCGCGCTACGTGGTCGGCGAACCTACGGCTACGACCTTGTCCGACTTCTCCGAAATCTGGGGTTCGACGAAGTTGCCGACGCCTCCGTTTATGGAACGCTGCGACGTTTGCACCAAGCAGGATTCCTCACCGGTGAGATTGTCGAATCGGACGCGGGGCCGGCACGGAAGTACTACACCTTGACCGGAGCCGGTGAGGCCGAGTTGGAAGCTTCGGTCAAGACCTGGAACGACATGGTCGAGGCTATGAATCGGATCCTGGTGCCAGCCAATGAATGAGTCCAATCTCTCGTCGATCCAGGTCCACTATCTACGTCGGGTCGAGCGACTGCTTGCAGACCTCCAGTCTGATGACCGCATGAGTTTGCTGGCCGATCTTCAAGACCAGTTTGATGAAATCGGGGAAAGTGATTTGGTAGATCGCCTGGGGACCCCGGAGGGCTTCGTAGAGGAGTACCGGCGCAGCGCTGGCATCGAAGGCGGACCAGATCCCTCCGCTGATTCACGTTCGATCAGCATCGCATCTGTTGTATCGGCTTTAGCCCTGCCACTCGGCGTCCTGGTTCTCTTCTCCTTCGGTGGACAAATGATCCTGGGCCCTTTTGTTGTTGTAGCTGAATGGTTCCTGGCAAGAATTTCGCCGAGACCCCTCCGGATTGCTTGGTCGGTCCTTGCGGGTGCTCTGGTGGGGGAGATAGTGGTCATCATGATCGGTGCTTATCTATTTTCGATCGACCGCGCCGTACTCGTCACTTTGTGGGCACTGATCGCTGCTCCAATTGCAGTATTTGTCTACCGCACCTCGTCCGCAAGGCCTTCGTGAGCCATGTGGAGTAGTTGCCTACGGTTATTCAACTAAATGGTTGACAAAGGTTTCGGACTTCGGTATATTCAACTAAACGGTTGATTACGAAGGGAGTAAAACTTGAGTGCCGATCCGCTGAACGAGGTCTTCTCGGCGCTGGCCGACCCGACCCGCCGCGACATGGTGGCGAGACTGGCCAGCGGAGATGCCACGGTCAACGAACTCGCTGAACCGTACGACCTCACGATCCAGGCGGTGTCGAAGCATCTGCGGGTCCTTGAGGATGCCGGGTTGGTGAGCCGTACCAGGGACGCGCAGCGACGGCCTGCCCATCTCGAGGCGGAAGTATTCGATCTGATGACTAAATGGATAGAGCGATATCAACGCGAGGCCGAGGAGCGGTACATCCGTCTCGACGAGGTCCTGGCGAACATGTCCCGGAATTCAGAGACTTTGAAGAAATCCAGAAACAAGGAGACAGAGAAATGACACAGACCAAAAATCAAACAGAGATCATCATCGACCCCGACCTGCCTTTGGTGCGGATCATCAGGGAGTTCGACGCAACACCGGAGCAGGTGTTTCGGGCACATACCGAGGCAGATCTGGTTGAGCAGTGGCTCGGCCCACGTTATTTGGAAATGAAGGTCGACTACTGGGACTGTCGCGAAGGCGGCTCGTATCGGTACGTCCACTCCGCTGACGGCGAGGAATATGGATTTCGCGGTTGCTTCCATGAAGTGCGGCCCAACGAAGTGATCGTTCAGACATTCACCTATGAAGGCTTCCCTGACAGCGTCTCACTGGAAAAGCTGTTGCTCGAGGACATCGGCAATGGGCGAACCCGTCTGACTGCTACATCTCTGGTCGACTCGTTCGAGGGTCGCGACGCCTTCGTCGCCAGCGGTATGGAGGTCGGCATCAACGAGGGCTACGAGCAGCTCGACGAACTACTAGCCAAGTAGGGGACGACTTCGTATGTTGGTCAGAAGCGGGAGACCTCAACCCAATCGAACATTGCAGCAATGCAGGTTTGAGGTTTCCCGCCCCAAGGAACATGTTTTAAGAGACCGAGCCCTCGCTGATTTGGAGGGTCTTCAGGTCGGAGTGGAAGTCGAGGGCGTAATCGCCGCCCTCGCGGCCGATACCGGAGAGTCGGCACCCCCCGAACGGCGCTGTCAGGTCGCGGACCAGAAAGGTGTTAACCCATACAGTCCCGGCCCGCAGCGCCCGGCCTACCCGGTCGGCGCGTTCTGCGGATCCCGTGTAGACGATGGCTGACAATCCATATGTGGTCGAGTTTGCCAGACCAACACCCTCCTCTTCCGAGGCAAATGTCTGATAGGTCAACACCGGGCCGAACACCTCACGTTGGACGATCTCGGAATCGTTTGACCTGGGGGCAATCACCGTCGGCTCATACCAGAGGCCGTCCTCGGTGTGTCGGGATCCGCCACGCATGATGACGTCGCCTGCCTCTCGTGCCCGCTCCACAAAGCCCTCTACCCGTCGCAAGTGGTCGGGGTGGATCAAGGGTGAAATCGTTGTCATCGGTTGCCGGCTGTCCCCGAGGACATGCTTGTCGGTGTAGTTCGTGAATCGGTCCCAGAACTCCTCCGCCACCGACTCCTCGACCAACAACCGGGTTCCGGCAAGACAGACCTGGCCGGCGTCGTCGAATTGCAGCGCCGCCTTCTTCGCCGCTGCGTCGAGATCACAATCGGCAAAGACGAGGAAAGGGCCCTTTCCTCCAAGTTCGGCGGTGAACGGAGTGATGTTCCGGGCGGCGGCGTCGCCGATATGCCGTGCGGTTTCGACCGACCCCGTGAAGCTGATCCTCCGAACCCGACGGTCCCCGACCAGGGCCGCTCCGACCTCTTCGCCGATGCCCTGGACGATATTGAGGACTCCGGGTGGAATGCCGGCCTCGTGGGCGAGGTCGGCAAGAATCGAGGCGGACAGTGGCGACCACTCTGCCGGTTTGAGGATCACCGTGTTACCGGCGGCAAGGGCGGGGGCGACTTTCCAGGTGGAGAGGAGCCAGGGGGCATTCCATGGAGTGATGATCACGGCCGGGCCCGCGGGCATCCTCTGAACGACATTGTCGGTACCTTTGGAACTCCACGTCCGCTCGACATGTTGCGCGGCCAGGTCGGCGTAATTCCGGAAGTTTTCCGCCCCGCGGTGGATCACCCGCAATTGCAGGCTCTCCAACAACATCGCCATGTCGACACACTCGATGGTGGCCAGCATGTCGATGTTCTCGTCGATCACGTCGGCGAGTCGATGGAGGTATTCGGCCCTCCCTCCCGCTCCTGTCCCGGCCCATTCGGGGAACGCGTCGACGGCGGCACTGACTGCCTTGTCGGCGGTGAGTGCGTCACCCCGAGCGATGTCAGCGAGTTTCCAATCCCAATCGAGGGGGGAGCGATCCTCAAACGTGGTGGCAGAGCCAACCCGGTGACCACCGATGTAGTGGTCCGGGGAGACCGCATATTCAGAAATTTCGAACCGGTTTGACGGCAATTCGCGCTCATTTCGCCAGGTCATGCCAAGATCGTTAGCAACCGAAGGATTTTGACAGGCTAAGGATAAACTGTGTATCGATCACCGAGGAAATAGATGCCGATCCCATTGACCAATCACAATGCGGAAGAACTGCTTGCCGCCGAGCGGGATATTCGGGCTCGTCTTGGTGATCGAACTCTGGATTTCGAAGCGATGCTCGCCGTATCCAATATTTACCGGGCCGCGAACGCTGTTCGAAACCGGATGGAACGGGAGGTACTCGGTCCCGAAGGGCTCACCTGGGGAGGCTTTACGATTCTGTTCGTCCTCTGGGTCTGGGGTGAAAGGGAAACCGGCGACCTCGCCGACGATTGCGGGCTGGCCAAAGGAACGTTGAGCGGGATGCTGACCACCCTGGAGAAGGGAGACCTGGTCTCCCGGGTCCGTCATCCCGACGATGGCCGGCGCGTGGTCGTCGACCTCCTCCCGGAGGGGCGTTCTACCATTGAATCGGTCTTTCCCCGGTTCAATGAGTTCGAGGCGAGGTTCACCGAGCGCCTCAACAGTGATGACATGGCGACGATGGCGCGTCTTCTCCGGGTGGTGACTGCCACCGCTTCGGGGTCGGACCTCGTCGCAGGGGACGATGAGCCGGGATAGGATGTCGTTTGTTGCGAACAAAGTTTTCTGAAACGAGGAGATTGAAATGGGCGAGATAGTTGGCGTCGGGTTGATCAGCCACGCACCGACGATCATGTTCGATGAGGCAACCAGGCATGAACTCAACGAGGGTAAAGAGATCTCGTTGGTCCCCGGCTTGCACCGCCTCCGCGCCGAAGTACTCGATCGGCTCGGTGCCGACACGATTGTCATCATCGATTCCCACTGGTTCTCCACCGTCGAACACTTGCTGACGGCCCAGGAGCAGCAACGAGGTGTGTTCACCTCATCGGAATTGCCCCGCGGGATGTCAGGAATCGAATACGACTACCCGGGTGACCCCGAATTCGCCCGCACCGCCGCCGACCTCGGGAACGAATTGGGCACCCCCACACATGCATCGGACGACCCCCACTTGCCGCTCTATTACGCCACCATCAACCTGGTCAAGTACCTGCGCAAGGATGAGCGTGTTGTTTCGGTCTCGGTTGCCCAGACCGGTGAGACGGATGACTTCCTGACCATGGGCGAGGCGATTGGCGAGGCGGCTAACCGGCTCGACAGGAGGGTTGTGGTGCTGGCTTCGGGGGGAATGAGTCACACGTTCTGGCCGCTGAAGCAAATCGCCAAGCACGAGGCTTCAGATCCCATTCACATCATCACCCCCGAGGCGAGGGCAGCCGACGAGGAACGCCTCGAGTGGATGAAGGCAGGCGACCACGCTCGAATCGTCGACACCATGGAAGACTATTTCCCACATTCTCCCGAGGGAGACTTCGGTCACTATCTGATGATGTTGGGATCAGTAGGTGGGAGGAATTGTGTCGCCCGCGGGGAGATGTTCTCCGACTACGAGAACGCCACCGGCACCGGCCAGGTTCATGTCTGGTTCGAACGGCCGGAAGGTGGCTGGACGGGGTAACCCGAAACTCCTCGGATCCGTGGCACAATCTGACGGTGCGCTACACCGAGCCAATGTTCGACGAGCTCGAGTTTTTGACCCGGGTATCGGGTGTTCTCGATGACAACACCCTGCGTTTGCCCGAACCCGATAAGACCTCTTTGTCCCAACTGGTCACCAACGGACTGTTGCCACGGCTGAGAAATCCTGGAGCGCCACTCAACATCGTTTTCGCCGGCCCGACCGGTTCCGGGAAGTCGACACTGATCAACAGCGTTGCCGGCCGTTGGGTGACCGAACCGGGGATTCTGCGCCCGACCACCACCCGTCCTCTCGTCTACTCCCACTCCGAGCATGCCGCTCCCTTTGTGAGTGACATCCGGTACGACCGAGTGACCGGCGCGTCACCCATCCTCGAGTCGATCAACCTCATCGATACGCCCGACCTCGACTCGACCAATCTGGAGAACAGGACAAGGGCAATGGACGCAATTTCTCGGGCCGATGTGGTCGTTTTCGTCACCTCGGCGCTCCGCTATGCCGATCTGGTCCCCTGGGAGGTCTTCCGGGAAGTCGTGGCGCGCGGTGTTCCCATCGTCTTTGTTCTCAACCGGATTTCCCAACAGACATCTGGAGTTGTCACCGACTTCAGGCGACGGGCACGCCACGAAGGGATGTCGATGCGGGTGGTGCGTGTCGAAGAACACCAGATCGGCGGGGGAATGTTGCCCGCTGCCACGGTGCGGGAACTGCGCCGGGCGATCGTGGCGTGTCTGCCGTCGACAAACCAGGCGTCAGACCGGGTCGGGAAAGGGGTTGCGTACATCATCGATGAATTAGTGGCGATGCGGCACGACCTGGAGGCGGATCAGGAGTTATTGCAAAGAGTCAGAGATCAAATTGAACCTCTACTCGCACTTTCGGGAGGGTTCGACGCTGGGGTACATCGTGACAGATGGCTGGGCGAGATCGCTCGGGTGCCGGCATGGGCGCGGCGTTCCCGGTGGATGCCGGTGTATGAGTTGGTGCGTGACGATCTGGTGACCGAGGTCGCTGTGGCACTGGAACAGGATCTCCGTCTGATCTCATGGAAAGCGTCCCGAATCGAGGTCGATCTCTCCGAGTCCCGTATCGAAAAGACGGGAACAGTGTCGTCAGAAGCGACATTGATGGAGTGGATGGATGAAGTCGGGCCCGGCGGCGACTTCTCATCGCTGAGTCGTCGTAAGTCTCGGGAAAAGATCCTCAATGCGATCGCGGCGGCCACGCATCTGTTTTCCCACACCTCTGATCCGCTGGGCTCGATTTCGGGTCCATTGGCGACATCAAATCGACACAAAACGACCGAGGAGGCTGTCGACAAGGCCGTCGAAGACCTTCGCCAGAGGACCGAGGGATTTTTCGTGGTGGCACGGGCGCACCTGGAATCGTTGAGCCTGGCCCGCGAGCTCGCCGCCATCGACCTCCTTATCGACTCGGCAACCGTCGGAACCGGGGAGCCAATCGTTGCAAATGCATGATCAGCTGGTCGACGTGCTCGACCGGCTCGAAGCAACGCTCGCATTGTCCAGGGATTACGTGCCACCGGCAGCACTCGACCCGACGGCCATCGCCGCCAGAAGGATCCGAAACCGGCTCGATTATCCGCTCGACCTCGCGGTTGTCGCCATCGCCGGCGGTACTGGATCGGGTAAATCGAGCCTGTTCAATGCGGTCCTGGGTGGCGATCGTGCCGAGGTCGGCGGACTCCGACCGACTACCTCGAAAGCGCTGGCTTCCCTTCCCGCGGGTCGCAGAAGGGAGATTTCGGGGCATATCGAGTCATTCGGCGATCTCGAAACGGCGACCCACGATGACCTTTCCTGGCTCGTGCTCATCGACCTTCCGGATACCGACAGCGTTGAGGTAGACCATCGATTGATGGTGGAGAATTTGCTCCCCAGAGTGGACGCCGTGATTTGGGTTGTCGACGTCGAGAAATATCGAGACCGATCGCTTCATCACAATTTCCTGCGACCTCTTCGCGGCTATGAATCGCAATTTGTCTTCGTTGTCAACCAAATCGACCGCGTTCCCCAAGGCGAAGTCGGCGGTCTGGTTGCCGACTTCAGGGATGCGCTGACAGAAGACGGGTTTCGGGCTCCGACGATCCATGCCATCGCAGCCGCGCCGGTTCTGAGTTCTCCGCGAGGGGTGGATGAATTGGTCGACACCCTTGGCGTCCGTGCCGATGGTCTGGCTGTGGATCGGTTGCTCGCCGATCTCGACGTCGCCATCAATGACCTGCACAGCCTTCTCGGTAATCGGACAGCCGACTTCGAGACGGAGTGGACAGCCGCTCTGGACGAAGCAATCTCCTTGGCGACGTCAGGAGAAGTCGTTGCTGGTTCACGTGTTCTCGCCGCCTTCTTCATGGACATCGCAGAGGGCCAGTCCGGTGACGGGGCTGAAGAATCGATCTCCGTAGCCGCCCACGCCGGAGAAATCCTCGCCCAGGCCAATCGGGACGCCCTGGATGAGGTTCCACCACAGGTCAGCAAACGGGAGCGGCGGCGATTCGGTCGGCCGGGCGGCGTCGACACCGCCGGTGCAGAACGACAGGCATGGTTGAGGAATCGGGTCGACGGGCTCACCGCCGATCGGGTTCGTCCCTTTCTCCATGGCCGGGGGGTGGCCCGGGCGAATCTGGCGGGTTTCGCAATCGAGGTCGCCGCGCTGAGACACCAGAGCCAATGATTAAGGTCCGAACCCGTGTTTGAAGAGTGGATCGCCCAGGAGAGTTCGGCGAAGTTCGTCGCCTCATTGGTGGTGATCGGCGTTGCCTACGTCCTCTATCTCATCGCCAAAGCATCTGGAGCGAGGTTGCTGAAACGGATGTATGGGGGCACTCCCGATGCCGAGGGCCGGATAGGAACTCTCGGGAAAGTCGGCAGGAGGTTGCTTCAGGTCGTCATCGCGACTCTGACGGCTTTGGTCCTCGCCGTCTCGGTGTGGGGTCTCGACCTCGGCCCCCTGGTGGCATTCGGCGCCTTGTTTGGCGCCGCCATCGGCTTTGGCGCCCAACATCTGGTCAGGGACCTCATCGCCGGCTTCTTCATCCTTGCTGAGAACCAGTTCCATATCGGCGATGTGGTGAGGATTGCCGACACCGAGGGGACCGTGGAGGACATCCAGTTCCGGGTGACGGTGCTGCGTGACGCCGAGGGCAACAAGCACTTCGTGCCCAACGGGGAAATCAAGGTGAGCAGCAACCTCACCGCCGTGTACGCCCAGCCACTCCTCGACATCGGCGTCGCCTACAAAGAGGATGTCGACCAGGTTATGGAAGTGTTGCGCGACGAACTGACCGCGATGTCCCAAGAACCCGATTGGGTCGATTCGATGGTGGCGCCCCCGGTCGTGTTGGGAGTGCAGAGTATTGGCGACAGTGTCGTGGTGCTTCGTTCCCGTATGACCGTGCCGGCGGGGAGACGTTGGGAATCGCTGCGGGAGGCACGCCGCCGGGTTAAAAACCGTTTTGACGCGGAAGGAATCGAAATCTCGTGATCGACCCGCTCCTTACCATCAGTGGGGAGAATGGCCGCCGCGGACTCTCAGCGAGTCGGGGTGCCAGGTGAAGGTAGCGGCGTCGACCATGCCTAACGACTCCCCGTCTGCCTGGGCCGCTATCGGAGGATCGGCCGTTGCACTCACCAGATCGAGTCCCGTCCAGACTTGAGCCTCTTCGAGTTTGGACAGGTCGGCCCCGGCAAGGATCTTCCCGGTGATCATGGGTACCCGTAGTCGCTTCAACCGATCGACCAGAAGAGCGGTCACCGGATCGGGGGCCTCGCTGCCCAGCCGGATCGGGAGCCGCCCGAAGTAGGTGTAAACGTCCCGAAACTGGAATGCGACTGCGGAGACCAGGGCTTCCCGATCTGTGGAGGCAACCGAGATGTGGGGGCGTTTCTTCGGGAAACTGCCCATGGCCACCCCAATCGCAGACCTCGCATAATGGATCGACCCGAACCGGTATTTCCTATAGGGCTCTTTGTCGGCGGCGATGATCACGTCTGCGTCGAGTCCTAGCCCGCAGGCGAAGATCGCAAAGTGACGGGACTCCACGGCACCGCGGACCAGGGCCACTTCAAGCGTTCCGACCAGGGCGGGTTCCCGGTGCTGGGTGAGGAGTTTCGCCGCCTTGGTTGGAGATTTGGGGATGCCGAACACACGCCCGATGACATTGGTGGTTCCAACCGGGATGATCCCGAGGGCCGACTCGCTGTCGATCAACCCCTGGGCGACGTGATGGACCATCCCGTCACCACCCATGGCAACGATTAGCTGGACGCCTTTCGCTGCCCACTTTCGACTCTCCTTTGTGGCGTCGGTCCCCGACTTGGGCCAGATCGCCGAGACATCGAAATGTTTGTTCAAGATGGCCATGACGTCGCGGTGGGCACCACCGGTGAACTGGGATGCGGCCGGGTTCGCTATTACTACTGCTCGATCCACACACCGACGGTAGTGAAAATCTATGTCCTGAGCATTCTGCCGTTTCAATCCAACCGCGTCCTGACGTCCCGCTTGGTATACCCTGCCACCCATGACGGAGCCTCTGTTTTCACTGATCGCCGGGGAAGGCGATGGCGCACTCCTCGGACTGGCGGCTGGAGACACGGCGAGCGGCGCATGGAAACTCGGATATTCGGCAATCACACAACAGGCCACGATTATCTCGTACGAATTGATCGGCCATGGCCAGATCGACAGGGCTCGATTCACCGACTCGGTTCTCGAGCTCGACGGATCCCAGGACGAAGAGCCGGTGTTTCGTGCTGAGACACCGGAGTTTCGAAGCTGGCTCGACGGTGCCGCCTTCGGGTCGCCGGTACCCGATGAGACCCCGTCGCTCGATCCGATCGGTCGGTCGGCCCCGATAGGTGTCTACTACCGACGCGACCCGGAGACCCTCTACCAGGAGGTTTTCGGACTGAACCGGCTGTTTCACAATGACGCTCCATCGCTTCTGAGTGGAGTGATCGTCGCAGCTGCTGTCGCTGCATCGTGTTTCGGACAGGTCGGCCGTGACTTGCTGCTCGGGGTTTCGGAATCGGTGGAGCCTGCTGTCAACGAGCTCAGCACCGGTTTGGTGGGCCTTGTCGATATCGATCTAATCGCTGACGCCCCTGCTCGTATTTCGGGTCTGGTGGAGTCATATGGCTTGCGATCCGGTCTCGAAGCGCTCGACCGGGTGCGGGTCGATGGCAGAGCCAGTTCGCTGGACGCAACCCTGGCGATGTTGCTGGTTGCTGCTCCAACTGCAGATCGGTCTCATGAACCGGTCGTCGAGGGTGTCAAGATCGGTGGGGCCAATGGAGGCGCCGCGGTCGGCGCAATTCTGGGAGCACGGGTGGGTATCTTGGCCTGGCCCTGGGCATTTGCCAACGACACATGGTTCGCGGAGATCGGACGTCGTCTGGTTAGAGGACCTGCAGAAGTGCGCGATCTACCGATTCCCTACGCAGTGGAACAGCATCTCATCTCGGGAGTTCGTCGCGATCAGTAGGTCCGGGAATCCGATCGGCACTGGGCCATTCACGGACTGAATCGTCCACCCCGCCGAGAATTGCCCATCCCGCGAGGATGAAGATGACCAGGGCGCCCATCGCGGCCTGCCGGCCCCAACCCAACCCATCAACGATCAATGCCCAGGTGAGGGGTCCCAGAATCGTTGCGAATCGCCCGACAGTGGCGTAGAGGCCGTAGAACTCGCCGAGGTGGCGGGGAGGAGAGATGCGCACCATCACAACCCGATCGGACGCCCAGGTGGCGCCAAGGGCAAAACCTCCGAGCGGGCCGATCGCCCAGGCGATCCAGGTCTGCCCGGTCGCTGCAGCCAGAATTCCTGAGGCGATAGCAACCATCCAGACTACGAGCACCACTCTGAGGACGCGGTTGGGCCCGTAGTCCTCCACGAACCGCCCGCCGAAGATCCCCCCGAAGATTGCAGTCGTGATGGCGACGCCAAGGAGGGCCGTGACGAATCTGCGGTCGAGCCCCAACTCCTGAATCACAAATATGGTCAGGAAGCCGCCGATGAGTGTGTTGATCGCATCGGTATAGAGAAACCTACTGACGAGGAACCTGACCACCCCCGGGTAGGCGCCTGCTTTTCTCCACGACGCAATCAGGCGACCGGGCAGTTCTCTGATGCCTGGTGGGGGAGTTGGCTGTCGGTGTCGCTCCCTGATGTAGAAGAAGGCAGGCAAAGAAAACAGGAGAAATCCGAGTGCCAGTCCGCGAAATGTTGCCGGGTACCCCAGATCGAGGACATCGAGGGTGATGATCCCGATGAGCAGGCCGATATATGAACCGATGTATCCGATTCCGACGCCCCATCCCGAGATCCGACCGCGGTTCGCCTCTGTGCTGACTTCCGACAGCAAAGCGTCATAAACGACCCCGCCGATATTGAAGGCGATCAAAGCGGCCACGAGGAGCAGGGCCGACGATCTGACATCTATTCCGAGCAGCGACGTAGCGAGGACCGCAATCACGGTGGTGACTATCAGAGTGGGTATTTTCTTCCCCCTGGCATCGCTTCGAGCGCCGGCCCAGGGAGCAACGAATATCACAATCGCGCCGGCGATAGCCTCGATAAATGCGAGAAGGCTGTCGGAGTGGCCGAGTGAGGTGATCCAATCAGGGAAGTAGAGGCCCAATACGCCGAGGGCGAAAATGGTGTTCGCCAGGTCGTAGACGACCCACGCCCGGACCGACCGTCGGCTCGCAACGGCCCCTGAGGTCATCTCAGAAGGTCACTGCAACCGAAATCAACTCTTCCCGCCCGAGTAGTCCCGCGGCCGCCTGAAGCGCCCGCGGGGCCTCCGAGAGCGGGAACTGGTGGGATACCAGGTCGTCGATTCGGGGGTCGGTCTCCAGTTGCCTTGCTGCCCACTGATATCCGACCGACGACGCTCCTATCGCGCCCTTGATTGACAGCTGTTTGGCGACGATCACGTCGGACAGGAAGTGGAACGCACGGTTCCCCTTTGTTGATGCGAGAACAACCCGGCCGCCGCTACGCACCATGTCCATCGCCGTGAAGACAGCCTCCGGGTCATTCGATGTCACATCGATCACAATGTCGGGCCGTCGACCGATCGCCTCCGCGATGGCACCAGCGAGATCGTTGGTCTCGATGTCGATTGCCATGTCGGCACCGAGGCGCGTCGCCAGATCGAGACGGTCGCGATCGTGGGACAGACCGGCGATGCCGACCCATCGTGCTCCGGCTGCCTTGGCAGCAATCAGACAGGCAAGGCCGCGCGGGCCAGGGCCGAGGATCATCACGTCTTCGCCCGGTTGAAGGACAGGTGTCTCCACGGCCCAGCTGTGGCCGGATGCGAGCGGGTGGACGAATGTGGCAACTTCGGCCGGGACATCATCGGTGATCTCGTGCATTCGGGCGAATGGATCGAGATACAGCAGTTCGGCGAGTCCGCCCCACAGGCCCGGCGGCTCGACCGATGGGATGAAGCCGTAAGAATTGAACGGGCGACGGCGGACACACGTCGCCAGATTCTGCAGGCATCGCCGGCACTCGCCGCAATGCATCCGTGGTTCGACCACCACTCTCGTGCCTACCGGGTACGGAATGTTCGGTGCGGATTTGGCAATCCGGCCCACCACTTCGTGACCGGGGATGAGCGGATACACGACCTCACGCGCTTCGCCACTCCACACCTGGACGTCAGCACCTGAAATCGATGTCGCTTCGACAGCGAGCCAACCGCCCCCTTCCACGTCCGGCGTCGGAAGGCTCGTTAGCGAAAAGTGCTTGGGCTCGACGAGCATCATGGCTCGTGCTGTTGTCCCCGATACCATAGGGGAGCAGTCTAAACCGGTATTCGACTGTCGAAATCAGCCCCGGATCAGGGCAGCGATCCGGCTCATTCCTTGCTCGATGTCGGCATCGCTCGTGGCGTAGGAGAGTCTGACGAAGCCCGGTGCGCCGAACGACTCGCCTGGAACCAGGGCGACGGCGGCCTCTTCGATAGCCGCGGTCGCAAAGTCGTTGGACGTCGCCCATCGATCGCCGAGCAGGTCGGAGACATCCGGGAAGACGTAGAAAGCTCCCCTGGGTTCGAGGCATCGGACTCCATCGAGCGCCGAGACCATCTCGAACATCAACTTTCGCCGACGGTTGAAGGCATCACGCATTTTCACCACCGAATCCTGCGATCCGGTCAGCGCGGCAAGAGCGGCGTGTTGTGCGACATTCCCCACATTGGATGTCGCGTGAGACTGGTGCCGGGCAGCAGCGTCGATGACGTCTTTCGGGCCAACCATCCAGCCAACCCGCCAACCGGTCATCGCATAAGACTTGGCCACTCCGTTGACGAGAATCCAGTTTTCGAACCGCGCCGTCTCGGCGACGATCGAGGGCGAAACGCTGGTCTCATAATCGAGGCGCTGATAAATCTCGTCGGCCATCACCCAGATCCCGGCGTCCCGTGCCCACTCACCAATCGCCCGCGCTTCCTCAGCGCTGTAAACGGCCCCGGTCGGGTTGGACGGTGATACGAAGATCAACATCTTGGTCCGGTCGGTTCGATACCGCTCCAGGGTTTCGACAGACACTTTGAAACCTTCCTCCATCGTTGTCGGGATGGGGACTGCCACGCCGCCTGACAACTCGACACCGGACGGATAGGTGACCCAGTGCGGGGAAGGGAGCAAGACCTCGTCGCCCGGGTCGATCAGGGCGGCGAAAGTTTGGTATACAGCCTGTTTAGCCCCGTTTGTCACTACGACTTCGGCAGCATCGACCGGAACCCCGGAGTATGTGTTCGTGTATTCGGCGATAGCGCGGCGGAGCTCGATAAGACCAGCGTTGGCGGTGTAGTGATGATTGGCGGGGTCGTTACACGACCGGGCCGCGGCTGCGGTGATGTGCTCGGGCGTGGGAAAGTCGGGCTCGCCCGCGGCAAAGGCGATCACGTGGCGACCCATATCTTGCAACTCGCGGGCGCGGGCGCTGATGGCCATGGTCGCCGAACCGGGTAATGCAAGCAGGCGCTCGGAAATACGTCCGCTCAAAAGGAGTCTCTCTTCCGTTGGTGATGCAAAGGATGGGGTTGATCCAGGATCACCGTCAGTCGTCTGAGTCTTCCCCGGCCCCGGCCGTCAGGTCAGGCGCGGCGTCTTCGTCTTGCCCGGCCGCGTGCGATGCCGTGTCTTCAGCTCTCTCGGCGGCCCCGGAGGCGGCGCTCACACCAGACCTAGTGATGTCGGATGCTTTTGCGCTGACCGTCCCGGCGGCGGCGACGGTCTTTTCTTTGGCTGTCTCATAGACCGGAGCCGATTTCTCCTTGGCCCTGTCAACCATCGGTCCGGCCTTGTCCTTGGCGTCGGAAGCGAAGTCCTTCGCCTTCTCGACCGCGGGCTCTGCCTTCCCGGCAAGATCGGCAGCGCCTTCTTTGGCCGTGCCCATCCACTTCTTGACGTTGTCCATGAAACTCATGTCGGTCCCTCGCACGTGGCTGTTTCTCAATCGTAGGGTCTTCATAGCAACGGCGCGTCAATATCGTTGTCTCGTGCTCAAGTACCTTGCCGTAGGCGTCGTGGCCGTTGTCGTGGCGTTTTTGGTCCTCACTTCCGGGCCTACCCTCGTCGACACACCAGCTGGCGCTTTGCCGCCACCGGGCGAAGTGGTCGTTGGTCCGCACGACGGACTGACGCTGGAACCACGCCTGATCGTGGATGGTCTCGAAGCCCCGGTCGACGTTGTAGCTGACCCCCGATCGGATCGAATATTCGTTGTCGAGAAGCAGGGGATAATCCGAATCGTCCATGATGGGAGGGTGTTGGACGAGCCATTCCTCGACGTCAGCGATTTGGTGCTCTCCGAGGGCAATGAACAAGGTTTGCTCAGTCTGCGATTCCACCCGGAATTCGGGTCGAATGGGAAGGTGTTCATCTTCTTCACCGATCTCGACGGCACGTCACAGTTGATGGAGGGCACAGTCAACACCGACGACCCGGATAAATTCGATCGGGAGACTCTGCGAACGATCCTTACCATCCCGCAGCGAGGCCAATACCACCAGTCGGGTTCGATGTTCTTCGGGCCTGACGGATTTCTCTGGTTGTCGCTGGGCGACGGGGGAGGCATCGGTGACCCGGACAAGCAGGGCCAGAACCCGGAAACTCTCCTCGCTACGATTGTCAGGATCGATGTCGACCACGGCCGTCCCTACGCCATCCCCTCGAACAACCCCTTTGTCTCCGGCGGGGGGCGTCCCGAAGTTTGGGCCTTCGGCTTGCGAAACCCGTGGCGCATCTCCTATGACGCTGAGACAGGTTTCCTATACATCCCTGACGTCGGCCAGGAGGGAAGTGAAGAACTTAACGTCATCCCGATTCGCGAGGGCGGCCACAACTTCGGCTGGTCGGTGTCGGAGGGCACCGGGTGTTACAACACCGCCACCTGTGACATGAGCGGTCACACGCTGCCCGTCTATGAGTATCTACACAACGGCAACGGCTGTGCCATGGTTGGCGGCGAGGTCTACAGAGGTGAGCTGATGGATCCGCTCGACGGGCACTATTTCTTCGCCGACTATTGCTTGGGATGGATCCGGAGCGTTGTCCTCGATGACAGCGAAGTCCTCGAGGTGGTTGATTGGACCAAGAGCCGGGAGGACCGTCTCGGAAATGTCACGACCATCGGCTCCGATCGGAACGGTGAGTTGTACGTCGCCAATCTCGATGGCGAGATCTGGAGACTCGAGCTCGGTCCCGAGTCGAATCAATAACGGGCTCTGGCAACAACCCGACCCGCTTCATCGAGCAGAAGTGCCATGTCGCCGTCGTTGTTCCAAATCGGAGTGGTGCCGCACCATCCCGGATCGGTCGAACAGCCTGATGCGATCGTCAACCGCTCACCACTGGCCAAAGTCACCGACCCGTCAAATGCCAAACGGTTGAGCGATGACTCGTCCCGCAGGGTCCAGCCTTTAAGTTGGATAGCCTCACTTCCATCGTTGACGATGACGATGTACTCGTCGTCGAGAGCGTCGTCGTCAGGCCCGGGCGGGTTGAACTGTGATGCATCGATATCGAATCTCACGTCGGCCACCTCCCCACCGCCGCACGCCTCGGGCGACCACAGGCCTGAACCGGAGGCGAAAGATAGTTCTTCGGCGACGAGAAGCATCGAGCCGTAGGGGTCGGAGACCCCCGGGGTCAAGGCAATTGCATATCCCTCACTCACCAGCGTGAGGTTGATGAGCTCGTCGACGAGCCAGACGCTGGCGAGGGTACGTCCGAATTGGTCTTTGTCGGCTATCTCCAATCCGACTGTCTCGCCCTTGAGGTATTCGATGAGGTAGGCCAACGGTTCTTCGCCATAGCATTCGCCGATTTCCGGGGTGTTGATGCCGAGGAGTCTGACATCGATGACGCCATCCCCAGTATCGACCTCGATGGTGTCCCCATCGGCGATCCAAACCACCTTCCCGGTGGGCAAACCCTCAGGGCGGTCAACGTCGTACCGTGGCGTTGTGGGATCAGGGTTGGTCGTCGTCTGTGGACGTGCCGCGGGCGAGGAACATCCACAAATTACTACCACAAGGCATGCAAAGGTCGCCGTGCGGCGTCTCAGCTCTTCAGGGCCTTCGCCGCAATCTTCTTCCGCTTCCTCCGCCTCCAGAAGAGACTCACAACCTGGTCGGCGATCAGGGTGAACAAGACAATGCCCATGACCACTACCCAAAGATCTACCGAGAAGTCGTACCAGAGATACCGGACGGGAATTGCCTCGTTGTTTTGGAAGACAAAGATCGCTGCTACAGCTGCGAATATCAAAAATGCGACGAATCCCCAAGCCACCCCGAGTGTCTGGGGTGGATTCGGATCGAGCTCCTCGATCGAAGCGTCAGGAGTGTCGCCCTCTGTAAACCCGTCACTATCTTGCCGGTCGCTCATATCCACAGCATAGAGGGGTCGGGTTGGAGGATCGCTGCGCAAAACTCGATCAGCCATAACATGGGATCATGAAGAGACTCGTGATCATTCTCTGCCTGCTTGGCGCCTGTAGTTCGCAACAGGAGGTGGCTTCCACCACCGTGCCGGCCCCGGCGACTTCTTCCACCGATTCGGCCACCACCACCACGGAGGCACCTTCGAGCACATCCACGGTGGGCGAGACAACAACCACGCTTGCACCACTGCAGAGTCTTTCGTATGAGTCTGTTGCGGCCTTTCCCTATCCGGTGCAACTCGTGGCGATGCCCGGAGAAGACCATGCCTACGTAGTCTCCAAGGATGGGACCATCTGGTATCTCGAGGGTGGCTCGGTGGCGGAGAACCCGGTCCTCGATATCTCCGACCGGGTGCGAAACAGCGGAGAACAGGGTCTCCTGTCCGCTGCATTACACCCCGACGACTCCTCCCGGCTATTCGTCCATTACACCGATGGCGGAGGAAACACCGTTGTCGCCGAGTATTCGCTATCCGATTCGCGGACTGCGGATCCCGATAGCGAGCGGAGGCTCCTCGAAGTGAGCCAACCTGCGAGCAACCACAACGGGGGGATGATCCAATTCGCCCCCGACGGATATCTGTACGTGGGTTTGGGCGACGGCGGGGGTTCCAACGACACCTATGGAAATGGCCAGAACATCGCCTCTCTTCTGGGCGGCCTGGTTCGTGTCGACGTCGACTCGGCTGAGGCGGTTCTCTACAGCTACGGGCTTCGCAACCCGTGGCGATTCTGGATCGATGGCCCCGTGATCTACATCGCCGATGTGGGCCAGAACTCCTTTGAAGAAGTCAATGCCGTGTCGCTGGTCGAGGATTTGAATTTCGGCTGGCCGATCACTGAAGGATTGCACTGTTTTTCGCCGAGTTCGGGCTGTGACACCGCCGGGCTCACCATGCCGGTGGTCGAAGTGGCCCATGGCGACGCCGGGACCTGTTCCATCACCGGAGGTGTCCTGTACCGCGGATCCCTGATCCCGGAAATCGTCGGCCAGTACTTCTATTCGGATTATTGCGGCGGATACCTCCGAAGCTTCTCGTTCGATGGCGAGGCCGCCACCAATCCGATCGACTGGACGGAACAAGTCGGGGTACCCGGATCGGTCACCGGATTCGGGGTGGATGGTGCCGGGGAAATGTATGTGACTACCGAGTCGGAACTATTCCGGGTGGTCGCCGTCCGTTGACCGGCAGAGGGTTTTGTCAGGTTTAGGCTCTCTACATGCCGACGATCTTCAGCCGTATCATCGAGGGGGAAATCCCGGGAACCTTTGTGTGGAGGGATGATCGCTGTGTCGGGTTCATGTCGATCGCCCCGATCCGACCCGGTCACACCCTCGTTGTCCCGATTGCCGAAATCGACCATTGGCTCGACCTCCCCGACGATTTGCGGACCCACCTCATCGACGTGTCCGCCGTAATCGGCCGTGCAATTCAGGAGGTGTTTCAACCCGCGAAAGTTGGTCTGATGATCGCGGGCCTCGAGGTGCCCCACACCCACATTCACGTGGTACCGATTTCGTCGGTCCGCGATCTCGATTTCGCCAACGCCGACACATCGGCCGACCGCACCGATCTCGAGCGCGCCGCGACTTCGATATGCGAAACCCTCCGCGAAATGGGAGCCTCCGGGGTAGCTGAATAGTGGAGGTCCTCCTCGGGGGTCTCTCATCGATCCTGTACGGCTTTGCCGACTTTCTCGGTGGGGAAGCATCGAAGAAAGTCACCTCGGCCACTGTTGTGGTTTGGTCCGGCGTCCTTGCTTTTCCCTTTCTCCTGGTCGTGGGTCTGGTCATTGGCGGCGACGCCGGGTTGAGTGACTATCTGTATGGGGCTGCGTCCGGGATGTCTGGAGCCGTCGGGCTCGTGATGTTGTTTGCCGGACTCGCCAGGGGCCGCGCCGCGGTGGTGGCGCCCCTGGCGGCCGCACTCGGGGCAGTGGTCCCGGTGGTTGCTGGGATCCTTTCAGGTGACCGACCTTCCATGACTGCCTGGGCCGGCGTCGTCCTTGCTGTCCCCGCTATCGCCCTCTCTGCCTGGGTCGAGGACGCAGGAGGCTCGATTCGGGATGGACTGCTGTTCGGGAGCATCGCCGGGATCAGTTTTGGCGCCTTTGCCACCCTGATCGCGCAAACGAGCCAGGGCTCAAACCTTCTCCCCCTCATTGTTGCTCGGGGAAGTCTCGTGGTCTTGATCGTGGTCCTGTCGATGGCGGGTGTATGGGCGGTGGAACGCCGGTTTTCCCGGACGCCGCGGTCATTCGTCGCCGCCAATAGCATTCTCGACGTGACCGCGAATGTCTCGTTGCTCTATGCCCTCCGGTCCGGGTCCCTCGCCCTGGCTGCCGTCGCCGGTTCCTTTTACCCGGCTGTAACCGTCATTCTGGCGAGGACCGTGAACGGGGAACACCTGCGTAAGCGGCAGATAGCTGGAATTGCGCTGACCCTGTTCGCTTTAGCGTTGATCGCCCTCGGATAAAACCGCGTTCCGACGGAATAGAGCGCCAATAGTGGCACCATGCTCGTGCAGAACAAGTGTCACAGCTAGCCCTCCGCTGTTCTTTTCGCTCCATCTTCGTATTGGTCGATAGTGCTCTGGAGATAGTCGAGGGCATGCTCGTAACCCCGGACGGCGTGCGTGGTGGTGTAGTTGAGGACCCGCCCCATCCAGAGTCGGAAAATCAGGGCGTCGAGAGCGGGGTCCGGGATGCCCGGCATCACGATCGCAGTCAGCACGACATGCCAGGTGGTTTCGTCGAGGAACTCGTAGTCCCCGGTCTCCACCATCCGCATATACGCGTGGAGGATGTCATCCGGAAGGATTCTCGACGCGAATTCCAGTTCGCCGGATCCCCACGGGGCAGTGAGCGAAGGCAGCGTCGCCTCCACTGAATAGCCCGTCTGATTTCGGAGGTCCGAGGGGACGTCCGTGGCCGGCTCGGCGAAGTGTCCCACTTCCGGAATTTCGATCACGGGGAGCCGGGCGGCAACATCGAAGCATTCGGTCACCATGGTCCTCAGGTCCGCCAATGATCCATAGAGCGAGTGCCTCTTCCCGTCGGCAACATAGTGCTCATACAGCGAGTGACCCGAAGCGACACCGGTGAAAGTCAGAGCGGTGTCGATTCCCCAGTCGGAACGTCCCCGAACCATCGGGGACCTGGCCATAGATTCGATCGCCGCCGACGTGAGCAACAACTCACCACCGAGGGGCTGTCCGATACCCGCAAGGACCGTCCCCGGGTATTTCATCGCCAGAAATGGCTTGGTGATCATCCACGTGACCATGGCGTCAGTGGCTGCCCTCGGGAATCGGTGGCGTACGATCTCGTAGCCCGCATCCACCCCTGCTTCTGCGCCATCGATCCATGTGTGGTCGAAGTTGGTTATGTCGGCGTCGTAGAAGTGAAGATGGTCGACTCCCTCTTCTGAGGCGAGGACGATGGCCGTGTTCATTGCATCACCTTTTCCGGGCCGTAGCTCGCCGATCCGGGTTTGCGGCACGATCTCGACCTTTTTCGACTCGATATCGGGTCGGGATGCGCCCGGTGAGCTGCTGGCGATTCCCCAGACGCAGTCGACAGCGGGATGCGAGGCCGCGATCGCCAGGTTGTGGCCCACGAGGGCCGGGTCTTCGTCGAGGAACGGGATAGCGACAACTCGCATTCGGAGACCCTAAAGCCAAAGCCGTGCTTTCGGTCGGGAACTGTCATCGGCTCGGTCTACTCTCGGGTATGTGGAAGATCTAGTGGGAAGAGTGATCGGAACTCGTGACGCGACACCTCTCGAGTTCTGGGTAGCAGTGGCTGACGGGGAGTACATGCAGCTCGATGATGTCGTCGCCCTGGAGCGGGTGCTCCCTACCGGTGAGATCGTCAAGCTCTATGGCATGGTGGGCCAGGTCATCGCCCGACATGAAGGAGCCCGTTTCGACTCCGATGTTTTTCTCATCGAGGAGGGGATCCTGCCGGCCCAGGTCTCCGAGGCCGCCCAGGTCACCACCACCCGATTCGAACCAGAAGTGTTTGTTCCCCCGAGCCCCGGCCAGGGTGTTCGGATCGCCACCGGCGAGGAGCGGGACAAGGCGCTGTTCTTCGACCAGATGGAGCAGAAGTTCCCCGTCGGCCTGGCCCGGAACGGGGAACCGCTGTGGGTCAATTTCGAGTTCCTCAATGGAGATCGGGGAGCGCACGTCAATATCTCCGGAATTTCAGGCGTCGCCACCAAAACCAGCTATGCCACCTTTCTCCTCCATTCCCTGTTCACCAGTGGGGTCCTCGGCAAGGCGACCGTCAACACCAAGGCCTTGATCTTCAATGTCAAGGGAGAAGACCTACTCCACCTCGATCGGGTCAACAGCCGCCTCGATGACGACATGAGGCTGGGATACAGCCTCCTTGGCTTGCCCTCGACACCCTTCGAGTCGGTGGGTCTCTTTGCCCCGCCCCGGATCGCTGATTCCCGGGCCACCGCCGATGTGGCAACCCGGAACGACGTCACCTCGTTCTTCTGGACCGTTTACGAATTCTGTACCGACGACCTGATGCCATTTTTGTTCGCCGATGCCGAGGACGATCGGGCCCAATACACGACTGTGGTCTACAACGTCATGGCCCAACTCCGCAAGGCCGAACCCACCGAGTCCGGTGCCGCCGTGGTCGACGGTGTGACGATTCGAACCTTCTCTGAGCTGGTCGACCTGGTGACCGAGCGGGTCCAGGCCGATGAGAGCAGGTACGACTGGGCAGGCCCGGCGATGGGGATCGGCACGATCAATGCCTTTGTCCGCCGGTTACTCGCCTCCCGCCAGCACATCGAACGTCTCGTCCGCGCCGATGTGCCCAACCCGGGCAAACACAGCATTCGACTCGATGAGAACCAGGTCACGGTCGTCGATCTCCACAATCTCAATGATCGGGCGAAGCGGTTTGTGGTTGGAGTAACCCTCCGTCGGGCCTTCGCCGACAAGGAGCGTGCCGGCCAGAGTGAAGAGCTCCTCATGGTCGTGCTCGACGAGCTCAATAAGTACGCGCCTCGGGAGGGGGCGAGCCCTATCAAGGAGATCCTGTTGGACATCGCCGAACGTGGTCGATCGCTCGGTGTCATCCTCATCGGGGCCCAACAGACTGCGTCAGAGGTGGAACGGCGCATTATCGCCAACTCTTCGATACGGGTCGTGGGACGACTCGACTCCGCGGAGGCATCCAGGGAGGAATATGGTTGGCTCCCCGCCGTCCATCGCCAGAGGGCAACCATCGTAAAACCGGGGACGATGATCCTCAGCCAGCCCGAACTCCCCGTCCCATTGGTGTTGGAGTTTCCATTTCCGGCCTGGGCCACCCGGGCCTCAGAGGCGCTGGTTCCCCACAGCACATCCGACGGGGGCGACCCGTTCGAGGGGCTTTGACTCCTGGCGGGCTGGTGGACTGAGGGGGCATTTTCAAGATCCAGTGGCGGGGCGGTGTACATAGGCTCCGGTTAAGCCCGGGATCTGTCACAGCCCTGCTTTACGATCGTCATCGTGACAGTGAAGATTCTCCATACTTCCGATTGGCACGTCGGGAGGCGGATCCGGGGACGTGACCGCTCCGATGAGCATCGAGCCGTTCTCACCGAGATCGCCGAGATCGCCGCGGGCAACGAAGTCGGGCTCACTCTGGTGGCCGGCGACCTCTTCGACTCGGCTTCGCCATCTCCCGAGTCGGAGTCGATCGTGTGGAGGGCTTTGCTCGACCTCGCCGAGGTCGCACCGGTAGCCGTAGTGTCCGGCAACCATGACAACCCGGGCCGACTCGATGCAGTGGCACCGCTCCTCCGAATGGGTCGGATCTCGGTTGGGGCGATAGCGGCACCTGTCGCCGAAGGGGGTGTGCTGGAGTTTCCCGGGATCGGCACCCGGGTTGCCTTGCTCCCGTTTGTGTCACAACGGGGAATCGTTCGCGCCCAACAGATACTCGACGACGATTCGGATCAACATGCCGGTGCCTACGCCGACCGTATGCAACGGCTGATTTCGAATCTGACTGCTGACATGACTGCCGACACGGTCAATCTCCTGCTCAGCCATCTAACCGTGTACGGGGCGCTGGCCGGCGGGGGAGAGCGGACAGCTCACGTGTTCGGCTACGCGATCCCCACTTCGTCGTTCCCCGGACACCTCTCTTATGTCGCCCTCGGCCACCTCCACCGTCAACAGAAAATGCCCCACGGTGGGGCGGTCTGGTATTCGGGGTCTCCCTTGCAACTCGACTTTGGCGAGGTCGACGACCAAAAAGGGGTCTTGATCGTGGAGGCGAATCCAGGTCTTCCATCCAGAGTTACCGCCGTCCCGCTGACAGGTGGTCGTCGGCTGGTCTCACTCAGCGGCAGCCTGTCCCAGATCGTGGCCGCCGCTGACCGGGTTGGCGAGGCCCATGTCAGGGTCGAGCTCGCTGAGTCGGCGCGGGTCGGACTGGCCGATGAAGTCCGGAAAGCGATCCCCAATGTCGTCGAAGTGACTCTTCGCGATTCCGGGGAGCGGAAGACGCAGAATCATGAAGGCCGCACGACCGTGTCGGGGCCGATGGCGTTTCACAACTACCTGACAGAGAACGATGCCGCTGATGTCGATGTGGAGACCCTGTTCGCCGAGTTGCTCGATGAGGCCAGCATGTGAGGCCGCTCCGTCTCAGCATCGAGGGATTCTCGGCCTACCGCAAGCGGGTCGATGTCGACTTCACCGATGTCGATTACTTCTCCCTGAGTGGGCCGACCGGTTCGGGGAAGTCGAGCCTCATCGATGCGATGGTTTTTGCACTGTATGGCCGGATCCCACGGCTGGGCGGGACGACGGTCGCCCCGGTGATTTCCACCGGTCGGGACCAGGCAACGGTGTCGTTCGATTTCGCGGTCGATGATCAGACATACACGGTGATCCGGGATCTGCACCGGACCAAATCGGGTGGCGCCTCAGTGCGGGAAGCCAGATTGGAGCGGGGTGCGCAAAGCATCGAGTCAGGAGCGAACAATGTGACCAGGGCGGTCGAAGAGTTGCTCCGACTGAGTTTCGACGATTTCACCCGCACGGTGATGCTCCCCCAGGGTGAGTTCGCCCGATTCCTGGAAGCTACGCCTTCGGAGCGCCAGCAGCTACTTCGGGGTCTAATGGGCCTCGAAATATACGGGGAGGTGGGGAGTCGGGCGCGATCCCGTGAATCAGTGGCGAAGACTGTGGTGCAGGAAGGCCGGGCGAGACTCGATTCGATGGAAGTCCCCACCGAGGAATCGATCCTCATGGCTGTGGAGCGTCTCGAAGCGATCGAGCAGATGGCCATCGTCGTCTCCGAGGCGGAGGAGTCCATCCTCGAGAACGAGGCTCTGACCGTGAGCCTCCAGACAAACGTCGAACGCCTGAGCGATGCCAGGGACCGGTTATTGGTGATGAAGGCCCCGGATCGTCTCGATGAGATCGGCCAGCTTGTGGACAACGCGGCAGAGTCAGTCGAACTCCTGGAGGCTTCCCATCACAAGTTGGCCGAGGACGACGGTCTGATCGCAGCGAGGATCTCCGGGCTTCCCTCGATGGAGTCGATTACACGCGCTGAGACCATCCAGACCCGCCTTGTCGCCGTAGCCGATGAGTTGTCGAAAACTCCGATAAGCCGGCTGGAACTGGAACTCAAGGAGGCTGAGACCAATGTTGCATCGGCATTGGCGCAGGTCGACGTGGCGAGGGCAGCGCTCGAGACTTCTCGAATTTCCCATGCCGCTCACGACATCTCGAGCAAGCTGGCGGTGGGAGACGTCTGTCCGGTCTGCGATCGTCTAATCGAGACGACGCTCCCGGTGGGAGAACCCGGCGACATCGAGGCGTCGAGAAAAACAGTCGATGACGCCGAAAATGAGCTCGACGTCGGCCGAAGACTTGTTTCCGGTCTCACCGAGCAGCTTGGTGTGGAGCGATCCCGGTTTTTGGCTTTGGAGAAAAAGAGGGATGAGCTGGCTGATGATGTTCCTCCAGACATCGAACTGGGTTCGCATCCCGCAATCAAGGATCAACTCGTCGAACTGCTAGAGCAGCGGTCGGCGATCCGGGATCGTATTACCGAAGTCGACAGTGACCTCAAGGACGCAAAGCGAAAGATGGAAGATCTAGCCGAGCAACAACGATCCCTCGGTCTCCGACTCATGGCGCAGCGGGAGGCGATCGCCGATCTCAAACCGGTACCGAGCGAAAGCGACGATCCAATCGTCCAATGGAAAGAGTTGATTGCCTGGCGCGACTCCGAACTTCCCAACACCGGGGAAGCGTTGCTCGAGGCGACACGACAACTCGCCGAGGCGACGGACGCTCTGCGCGCCGAAAAGGAGGCAGTCGAGTCTTCTCTCGAGGCCCTCGACATCGAGGCTGAGGGAAACTATGCGGTGGCGGTGGCACGCGCCCAGGAACAGGCGAGACATCGAGTGCTCGCTGATGCCAAGCTAGTCGACGACGCAAAGTTGGCCACGGCCAGGGTCGAAGCGGCGGAGCGGGACGCTGCGGTCGCCCGCACTTTGAGCCTGCATCTTCGCGCCGACGGATTTGAGCGGTGGTTGATGGTGGGGGCGATTGCCGATCTGGTGGGCGGCGCCAATGAGCTACTCGCCCGATTGTCAGGTAACGGATATTCCCTCGTCGCCGATGATGGAGGCTCTTTCGATGTAGTCGATCATCGCAACGCGAATGAGTCGAGACCCATTTCGACACTGTCCGGCGGTGAGACGTTTCTCGTGTCTCTGGCACTGGCCCTGTCCCTTGCCGAGACTCTGTCGGCAGCGGGCGGGGCGGGTCTCGACGCCATCATTCTCGACGAGGGCTTCGGAACGCTCGACGAGGAGTTGTTAGAAGTGGTCGCCGGTGTGCTCGAAGACCTTTCCGACCGGGGCCTGATGGTCGGGATCATCACCCATGTCAAAGAACTGGCCGGCCTCGCCCCTGTTCGGTTCAGGGTGTGGAAGGAGCCGGATGGCGCCAGGGTGGAGAGGTTGTCTTGAGATTCACAGTTGAGAATTGGGACTCCGACTACGGGTCTCCGTCTTCTCCCGACATGGATGACGGGAGTGAGAATGTCGACGTCTCGATCGAAGTCCCGCCTGATCGGTGGGAGCCGGTGCTCCCCGACGCCGACATGGCACGGGATGTGCTCTTTATCGACGGAGTCCGCAGGGTCGATGCGAGCCTCTGGATCGACCAACCACCCGACTTCCCCGGCTTCGGCCTCGCGGCCACTTACGCCGCAGGGGCGGTCCGGTCAAACGGCCACGCGGTCCTCGAGTCGGCCCTCGTCGAACGTGGCCTCTTCACATCAGCCAACGCGTTCGATATCGATACCCGGGTGGGGACTTACCACGTCAAAGCAACCAAGGGCGCTACAGCTGAGGAGTTGTGGCTGGGGATACAGCAGCGGATGGGAGATCTCGAGGCGAGGGCGGCGCGCGAGTTAGGCGATGCCGAAGTCATTGTTGTCGACGGGCCCCTGTCACACCACCGTGATGTGAAGAATGCCGTTGGATATGTGAAAACGCAGAAAGTGCAATATCTCCCGATCGAGTTGCGAGGCGTCCTCACATCGTTGCCTCCCGGTTTTCGCACACCACTTTTCCTGACCACGACGTCGTGGAGCCGTTACTCGTGGTATCTCAAACTGGCGAATCATTCCGGGCCGGCCGGAGGGTTGGTGCGATGCGAGATTGACGGGAACACCGACATCGTCGAGGCAGTGCGTACTGCCAACCGGGTTAGCGCCACATTGCCGCGGTTTGCCTCTGAGCGGCACAAGGACCCCCGGGCACCGCAGAACCTCTATCCGATCGGCGGGTTGGAGCGGGATCTGAAACACCGACTCGGAGATAGGGAACTAGCTGTGAGGGCCCTGCGGGTCGCTTCGGTGTGAAGATGCAATCGGGGGGTGGGATTACACCCCCCGACTGCGGTGTGGAGGACCACGGATAAGACCGCGGCCTGTCGACGGTTGGGCTAACCATGACGCCGACTCTTGAAAGCATTCAGGGAGGAATGCGATTTCGGGGGTTTATTCCATCCCGGGGGAGGCAATGTCAGAATTGTCGGGTTTCTGAACAGCGAGTACGTCGTCTGCCGGTAAGAAGTCCCGGAACGTGGAGTCGCTGTCCACCAGTGTGCGCACGTCCGGCGCGGCCAGGGGTGCCGCCCGGGGAATCTCATTGTCGCCGGTTGTGGCTGCCGGCGTTGCGCTTATGGCGATTATCACCACGATGGCTGTCATCGCCATCGCCCCCGATTGCAGGAGCGGTTTGATCAACGATCTCAGATGGTGGACGAGACCCTTCACGGCTGACGGGAAGATCGCCCGTTTTTGCCGGGCTACCTCGATCCGGAGTCGGGCGTCGAGCGTCGACTTGAAGTGCTCCATCGATGGGACTTCGGGAATACGCATTTCAGAGTGCATACTCGGCCGCCTCCTGGGCAGCGCCCACCGGAAGAGTTGCGTCAATGTGAGTTCTAACCGACCGACGGGCTCGGGATAGTCGGAGTCGTGCCGCATTAGGGCTGATGTCGAGGGCTTCAGCGGCTTCGGAGGGGCTGAGGCCGTCGTAAGCGACCATTTCCAGGACCTCGCGTTCCGAGCGGGTGAGCCGGCCCAGGGCCTCCTCGAGAATCGGTGCCTGGCTGGCGGCGTCGATGGCGGAGGCGACTGCGTCGTCCTCGGCCGCGGTGAAAACCGGGAAAGAGTTGGAGACTTTGATCTCGAGTCGCTTGTTGCCGACGTATTTTCTTCGCTGCTTTGCGAGCAGGCGCCTGGCGATTCCGAAGAGCCAGGGAAGTGCGGTATCTGTTTCTGGTACATATCTATGTGCGGCCTGAAGAGCGACGAGAAAACATTCGCCGACCAGGTCTGCCACATCGTCAGGGCTTGAACACCTTCTAACGGCGTAGCGGGTTATCGGATCGACATGTCTCCGGAAGAACACGGAGTAGGCCTCCGCAGATCCCGCAGACGATGCGACCAAAAGTTCCGCGTCAGATTGGTCCACCACAAACCCATTATGCCCGGCGCACGCGACTGCATGTCAGATTGTTTACGCCCGGCCGACAATCGGTCGCGACTGGTCCCTTACAACTCCACCTGGAATCCGTGTGTTTCCCCGAGGTCGATCAGATGTTTTCGTTCGTCGGCCTCCAGAATGCGGTCGATAAGGACAGCCCTTTTGCGGTTTGTTCTGATCAAGAGGAGGCCCCTTCGGCGGGGCTTGATGATCACGCCGATCTCGCCGTACGGGACGAGTTGGTGTCTCACCAGGCAAACCCTGGTGAGGCCGGCTTCGTCGGTAGCGATGGCGAGTGGGAAATCAAAGAGGACGATGACGGCGAGGACTGTCCCCAAGCCACCAAACACAATCGGGACCGCGAGGGGTGACTCAACGGCCAGCGTCAGGAGAGCCATTCCGATCAGCAGAGGTGGTGTGATCAGGGCGAGGACGACACGAATTCTCGATTCTGGTATGCGCATTCCGGTTCCCGGGGTGTTCAGGGAACTAGAGACTAGATCTCACGCCGCGATGCGAGGAATGCCCCGACGATCACCAGGGCAACTCCGACCACGGCAATTGGCGAAATCTGCTCCGATCTGAACACGACGCCGAGAATCAGCGCGACTACCGGAATCATGTACGTGATGAAGGTCGCCCTGGTGGGGCCGACACTTCCGATGAGGTCTCCCATGAGGACAAATGCGAGGCCGGTCCCGAGCACGCCAACGGCGAGCATGGCAAGTAGCGACGAGATCGCAAATGTCGATTGTGTGGCGCCCCATAGCCCGAAAGGTAGGACACCCAGCGTGGCAACCCACTGGACCCGGGCCACCACCGGAATCGGTCCGTACTTTTGCAGGAGGGGGGCCACGATGTTGGTTGCGAGAGCGTAGCCCATCGTGGCTATCAGGACCAATACCACTCCTATCGCGGCCGTGGTTCCGCTGTCTGCAGAGGGCAGAGCGATAGCGACCATCCCGACGAAACCGATGACCAGTCCGATCATCTGTCGTCGCCCCGGTAGCTGTCTCAACATGATGGACGCAACAATTGCCGTGAAGATGGGAGTGGCCCCGTTGAGCATTCCGGCCACGCCCGAGGCAATCCATTGTTGGGCAATCGGAAAAAGTGTGAACGGGATAACAATCCAGGCGATACTCGTTGTAACGATTCTCGGCCAATCCTCTCGAGGAATTCGGATGCTCTTCGCCTTCGGGAGGGCGAACATGAAGCTTGCGCCGAAACCGACCCGGAGCAACGTGACCAGACCGGGGTGAAAATTGTCCAGTCCAATCGCCATGAGAAGGAACGAACTCCCCCAAATGCCGCTCAGGGAGACGAACAGCGCCCAATCTTTGGGGCTGAACGCCTCGCGGTTGGCGCCGACACTCGTGGTCAGGACGCTATTTGTCATGCCCGTTGAACCCCGAGATCGGAAATCGGTTGCAGGAAATGTTTGCCTGGTTGGCGGACGGCGGAATCACCAAGGAATCAACGCGCGTACGGATTCAAATAATCCGGGAGGTCGATTCCGGGCCCGAGGTTGGGAGCAGGTTCGGGGCGGCCGTATTCCTGATGGACCGGGATCACGCCGGCCCATACCGGGCTTTCCAGGTCTGCCGGGTCGTCGTCGGGCGGTCCGGTTCTCACTTTGGTGGAGACTTCATCGAGCGGGAGTGCGACCACCGCCGTTTGGCGGACTTCGATCTCATGGTTGGGTCGGATGTCACCGCGTCGCCCGGGTATGAGGCGGTCTGTCACCTTGTTGAGTGCCTCGGCATGGGCCCCGCCTTTGAGTAGCTCGCCGTAACCATGAATGACCACACTTCGATAGTTGGCTGACGACTCGAAAGCACTCCGGGCTACGACCAACCCGTCCACGTGGGTAATCGCAACACTCAGCGGCGATTTGTTGCGGACCGCCCGAACGATGCCCGATGAAGGTGATCCATGCAGGAGAATCGACTCCCCGTCGCGGGCGTATAGCGTCGGGATCACCACGGGACGTCCTTCGGTTAGATAGGCGACATGACACAGCAGACCCTCGTCGAGGATCCGGTGGATCATTTCCCGGTCCGAAACACTCCGCTCGGGGAGACGTCGCAGTGCTGTCTTGTCTGTCGCCATCAGTCCTCCGATTTTGCTTCACGGGTCATCAGACTGAGCATTCCCCGGTGTGGGTCCATTCCGTGGTAGAGCACCTTCCCGACGTGCTCGGCAATCGGAACATCGACCCCCTGTTTGGCGGCGAGGTCGAGAACGGCCCGCGTGGTTTTGACACCTTCGGCGACCATCTGCATTTCATTTTGTATTTCCTCCAGCGTTCTGCCCTGGGCGAGCTCCGATCCCACCTGGTGATTGCGGCTCTTAGTGCTGACACAGGTAGCAATCAGGTCTCCCATGCCGGCGAGGCCGGCGAACGTCGCGGGTCTTCCGCCGAGGCTGGTGCCAAGACGTGTGACCTCGGCAAGTGCCCGGGTAATCAACGTGGCCCGGGTGTTGTCACCAAACCCGAGCCCATCTGACATTCCCGCGGCGATGGCCATGACATTCTTCAATGCACCACCCAGTTCGCATCCCACGACATCATCGTTGGTGTAGACGCGGAACAACGGCGACATAAAACAAGTCTGAATATCGCGTGCGGCCGCGACGTCTCCCATCGCGATCACCGCGGCAGTTGGCTGTTGGGCGGCGATCTCCCGGGCCAGATTCGGGCCGGTGAGGACTCCGACCCGTTCGGGGTTCCGACCCGGCGCAGTCTGCATCACCACTTCGGACATTCGCGCAAGGGTGGATTGCTCGATCCCCTTTGTCAGCGAGACCACGGGCGTTTGCGGGGAAATCCGGTCGGCGACTCTGGAGAAGACGTCTCTGAATCCATGGGAAGGGACAGCTATGGCAACCATATCGACCCCGTCGACGGCGGCCGCGAGGTCATCGGTGGCTGTCAGATTGTCCGGTAGTTCGCAGTCGGGGAGGTAGCGAGGATTTTGCCTCGTTGAATTGATCTCCCCGACAAGTTCAGGTCGACGAGCCCACAGGGACACTTCAGTGTTGGCGGAGGCCAGCCATGCTGCGGTAGTACCCCACGATCCGGCCCCGATTACGGCGATCCTTTCCATTGGCGGCACGCTAGTGCCTACGTTTGCAGAGTCTCTAACCTTCGTCGCTGATGAGCCTCTCAATAGGCATCGTCGGACTCCCGAATGTTGGCAAATCAACATTGTTCAACGCTCTAACCAACGCCGGGGTGCTGGCCGCCAACTATCCATTTGCGACGATCGAACCCAATACAGGCGTGGTGCCGATCCCGGACCTCCGGTTACCGGTTCTCGGTGAGCTCTTCTCAACACGAAAGATCGTCCCGGCCACGGTTACCTTTGTGGACATCGCCGGATTGGTAAAGGGCGCCAGTGACGGTGAGGGCCTTGGCAATCAGTTCCTGTCCAACATCCGCGACGTCAATGCCATCTGCCATGTTGTTCGCGCATTCCGGTCGGAAAATGTCGTCCATGTCGCCGGCGATGCCGATCCCCGATCTGACATCGCGACCATCGAGGCTGAACTTGCGATCGCCGATCTGCAAACCATTGAGAAGCGATTGCCCAAGCTGGAGAAAGAGGCCAAGCTCGATAAGACGCTCGGTCCACGTCTGGAGACTCTGCGCCAGGTCCACCAGGCTGTCGGGGCTGGTGAAGTGATTTCCTCCCGTGCCGACCTCATGGCGAAGGTGGACCACTTCTCCGACCTCCACCTGCTCACTGCCAAACCCGTCATCTACGTTTTCAACTCGGACGAAGCCACCCTCGGGGACGAAGCGGCAAAGTCCCAGCTTGCAGGGTTGGTGTCACCTGCCACGGCTTTGTTCCTTGATGCCCAGATCGAGGTGGAGTTGACCGAGATCGATTCCGACGAGAGGGCAGAACTCCTGGCATCTGTCGGACAGAATGAACCGGGTCTCAACTCGGTCATCCGGGCTGCTTACGAGACGCTCGGCCTGCAGAGCTACCTCACCGGTGGTGAGAAGGAGGTCAGAGCGTGGACCATTGTCTCCGGCTCCACAGCCCCCGAAGCGGCAGGCGTCATCCACACCGACTTTCAGCGGGGTTTCATCGCAGCCGAGGTCGTCGACTATGACGATCTCGTCGGAGCCGGTTCCTGGGTTGCGGCCCGATCCCAGGGGCGGGTCAGGACCGAGGGCAAGGCGTATGTGATGCGTCCGGACGATGTGGTCGAGTTCCGGTTCAACGTCTAGAAGTGACTTCCGTGTCCACCATATTTCTGGTAGATCAAACACGGTAAAGCCCGGTCGCCCCCGGTCGTCGTCCCTCTCTCGAGGATCCTTGTCACTTACCAGTTCGATTCGATAAGATGGCCCGGCTTACGAAGCCGAACGGGAGAGTCCCAGATGGGACGCCGAAGGGGCAAATCCTCCACAATCTCTCAGGCGCTTGGACCGCTCGGACGAGGCAACGCTGAAGGGTGATACTGACAGTGGGAGGGCAGCCGAAAAGGACATAAATGCCCAACCCCAACGACACCTTCGCACAGCGCCATATCGGTCTCGGTTCCGACGATGTGGCCAAGATGATGGCTACCGTCGGAGTCTCCTCGCTCGATGAGTTGATCGACCAGACGATTCCTGCACCGATACGGGATGAGATCCTCGACCTCCCGACCGCCCTCAGTGAAATCGAAGTGGTGGGCCGTCTTCGCGACCTGGCCGACCTCAATCAGGTGGTGCCGTCGCTGATCGGACTCGGCTATTACGACACCATTGTCCCACCCGTGATCCAGCGCAATGTTCTGGAGAATCCAGCGTGGTACACCGCGTATACCCCCTACCAGGCCGAAATCTCCCAGGGGCGCCTCGAGGCCCTGCTCAACTTCCAAACGGTGGTCACCGATCTCACCGGACTCGAGGTGGCCAACGCTTCGCTCTTGGACGAGCCGACCGCCGCCGCCGAAGCAATGGCTATGTGTCGGCGGGTGGGCCGGACAGATCGCGAAGTCTTCTACCTGGACCCGGACTGCCATCCGTCGACGATCGCGGTTGTTCGAACCAGGGCCGCGGCCGTCGGGGTTCAAGTCGAGCATCTGTCTGACGAGTCCGATCCTGAGGCGGCTTTCGGAGTTCTCCTCCAGTACCCGGGATCGTCGGGCCGTGTCGCCGACCAGAGTGGACTGGTGGAAAGGATGAAGGCCGGTGGCGCCGTCGTTGCCGTGGCGACGGATCTACTGGCATTGACGCTACTTTCCCCGCCAGGGGAGTGGGGGGCTGACATCGCTGTTGGTAGCGCCCAGCGCTTTGGAGTGCCACTTGGCTACGGAGGGCCGCATGCCGGCTTTATCGCCTCGCGCGAATCGATGGTGCGAAATCTTCCCGGCCGCCTGGTCGGGGTCTCCACCGATGCCCGGGGTGCGATGGCTTATCGTCTGGCCCTGCAAACCCGGGAACAGCACATTCGCCGGGAAAAGGCGACCTCGAACGTCTGCACCGCCCAGGTTCTTCTTGCCGTGATGGCAGGTCTTTACGCCTGTTGGCACGGTCCGGATGGGCTGGCAGGCATCGCAACGGAGGTACACCGACTGGCGTCCGTTTTCGCTGGCTCACTGCGGGCCTCCGGATTCGATTTAGCCAACGACACCTGGTTTGACACCGTGTCGGTGAGGGTCGACGGTACCGCCGATGAGATCAGGCAGGCTGTTCTCGCGGAAGGCTTCAATGTTGCTGCTGCTGGCGATCAAATCGTTCGGGTCGCATTTGACGAAAAGTCAACTGACGAGACCGTTGCGGCGATTTTGCGGGGTTTCGGAGTCGCCGGTTCTCCCGACACGCCGGAGTCAGGTATTCCGGTGGGCTTGATGCGGCAGACTCCCTATCTGACACACCCCGTCTTCAGCAAGCACCATTCCGAGCACGCGATGTTGCGCTACCTGCGACGACTGGCGGATCGCGACCTTGCCCTGGACCGAACCATGATTCCATTGGGGTCATGCACGATGAAGTTGAACGCCACCACCGAAATGGTGCCCATCACCTGGGACGGGTTCGCCGGCATCCATCCATACGCTCCGGTGGACCAGGCAGAAGGCTATATCACACTGATTCGTGAGCTCGAAGGTTATCTGGCCGAGGCAACCGGTTATGACCGGGTATCGATACAACCCAATGCAGGTTCGCAGGGAGAGTTGGCCGGACTCTTAGCCATCCGTGCGTTTCACAAATCCCAAGGCGAGGGCGACCGCGATGTCTGTCTGATTCCGGCATCGGCACATGGGACCAATGCGGCGTCGGCGGTAATGGCGGGGATGAAGGTTGTCGTTGTCAGGACCGATACCGATGGGAACATCGATCTTTCCGACCTCGAGGCACGATGCGAGGAGCACGCCGGTCGACTTGCGTGCGTGATGGTCACCTACCCATCGACACACGGGGTGTTCGAGGTCGGGATCCGTCAACTATGTGAACTCGTCCATTCGCACGGCGGTCAGGTCTATGTCGATGGGGCCAACCTCAACGCCCTCGTCGGGTTGTCCAAGCCGGGTGGATTTGGGGCGGACGTAAGTCATCTCAACCTCCATAAGACTTTTACCATCCCCCATGGCGGGGGCGGGCCGGGAGTCGGCCCGATTGGTGTAAAAGAGCATCTCGCGCCGTTTCTCCCCAATCACCCACTTCTCGCCGAGGCCGGTCCCTCGACTGGTGTCGGCCCGATCTCGGGTGCCCCGTTTGGATCGGCCGGAATTCTCCCGATTCCGTATGCGTATGTGCGACTCATGGGCGCCGATGGGCTACGGCAGGCAACCAAAACCGCGATTCTGGCGGCAAACTACGTAGCGCGCCGTCTCGACCCTTATTTCCCGGTGCTCTACAGCGGTGCCAACGGTCGCGTGGCCCATGAATGCATCCTCGATATCCGTCAAACCACCAGCCGAACCGGTGTTTCCGCAGAAGACGTGGCCAAACGGCTCGCCGACTACGGGTTCCATGCCCCGACCTTGTCTTTCCCTGTTGTCGGCACGCTGATGGTCGAACCCACTGAATCGGAAACCCTGGAAGAACTCGACAGATTCTGTGACGCAATGATCGCTATAAGTGGGGAGATCGACCGGGTCGCTAGCGGCGAGTGGCCCCGTGATGACAATCCACTGGTGGCAGCGCCACATACAGCGGTGGATCTGACTTCGGAATGGAACCACCCCTACGACCGGGAGACAGCCGTATTCCCCATGCCCGAACTGCGGCTCGACAAATATTGGCCACCCGTGGGCCGGATAGACGGTGTTGGAGGCGACCGGAACCTGGTCTGTTCCTGCCCACCGCTGGATGCCTATCTTTGAATTCCGCTTGACAATGATTGGAACAATGGGAAGGTTATGAAGAGCAAAGGCGCCTTTGGGGTACATGCTGAATCGGGGTTCTGTAAGTGAAATTCAAAGGACAGGTCAAGATTCCTCAACTTGACTCTCCGGGCGTGCCCGCAGTCATTTTGATCGAAGATCCCCAGACCGAGCTGTTCGTCGAGGGCGAGAGCCTGGGCAGGTGGTCGCTCGCCGACGTTCGTGCCGAGCGTTTGATCGCAAGTGCCTTTTCACTTGATCTCGACGGTGATGAGGTGACCTTCATCGCCGACGATCCGATCAATTTTGCCTATGGCGGCGTCGATGAGATGGCCAAGGTTTGGGCGCGCTACAAAACCATGACAATGCCACGCCGTATGGTCGCTACGTCGCGCTCTCGCAAGGGGACGAAGCCTTCCCGCATCGGAGACCTGAGGTCGGCGATTGAGGAGACCCTCTCCAGCCCGACCTCGAAACCGGCCGCCTCCCCACCCGCTCAGTCCGAAAGGCCATTCGTCCCCGCGGATCCGATCCCTGATCCTGTAGCTTCTCCCGTCGAACGCGAAGCGGTGCTGAGCGACGCAGTCGAGACCGAACCCACCGTTGAGTTCGAGGCCATCGAGACACTCGAATGGGAGACACTGCAGCCTCCTGTCGATGAGTCGAGAACGCCAATAGGGGGAGTCGACGAGGAACCGACCGAAGGAATGTCCGGCGAGGAGATGGTCGAGCCGGTTCAGGTTCCCAGGCCATCGAACCAGGAATCGGTCTTCAAAGACGTCGTCCCCTGGGCCGGAAAGGCAGAGGGGGAGCATGTCGGGAGCGAGGCTGGCGAGGTCGAACCAGAACCCATTGCACCGGAGCCGGCACCGACGGTGGGAGCACTCCCAATCGCCGCATCGGCCAACCTTGCGGACACTGCCGCCGCTGAACCCATACTCGATTCCGGTCCAGACCGCGATGTTCGAGAAGAGACTTTGCCGGACGATGACGACCTGTCGGTCCCCTGGCTCGAGCCGGCTGCGGCCGGGCCGCCGGAGACTCCTCAGCCGACCGCGCCCCCAGTCGTGGTTGAGCGTGACCCACCACCTGCTCCCGAACCACCCCGGTATGTGGTCGACCTCGGTGCCTTTGAACAGGCTGAGAGGGCTGTTGCCCGGGTCGAGCCCACCCCGCCTGACGACCCTGACCAAATGGCTCTGGAACCGGCGATGGCCGGGACCGGTGAGCGAGGTGGGATCATGGGAGCAGTTCGCTCTGCGTTCGTTCGTAATCGTGACGTTCATGATCATGAGTACGTGGCAGCCCCCGGCGGGATTGGAATCGTTCGCAACATCTGCACCCATTGCGGCCACATATCAATTGGGGTCGCCGAATAATTAGCTAGCCGCAGCCCACTCGTTACCGTGGCACCGTGAGCGTCATCCGACCCGTTGTTCTTTCCGGTGGATCCGGGAGTCGGCTATGGCCGCTTTCCCACGCAGGGACCCCGAAACAGTTCCTTTCTCTCTTCGGTGACACGTCCTTATTCCGGTCGACCATTGATCGCGCTTCTCTAATTTCCGACCATCCTCCGATGGTTCTCACAGGCACCCGACACGATGAATTGGTCACCAGGGAAGCGCCACCGGAGTGCGTCATCGTTTTTGAGCCGGGACCGAGAAATACCGCTCCGGCGATAATTGCGGCCGCACTTGCGTCTCCACCCGAAGACATTTTGGTGATCCTCCCCGCCGATCATTTGATCAACGAACCTGCTGCATTTGTCGAGTCGGTGCAACAGGCGGTCAAAATCGCAGAGAATGGAGGCATCGTCACCCTGGGCGTTGTCCCGTCGAGGGCGGAAACCGGTTATGGGTGGATCAAGTTGGGGCCGGCTGGTGTTGATGGCGGCTTTGCCATCGACACGTTCGTGGAAAAACCCTCGAAGGTGGTGGCCGAGGCAATGCTGGCCAACGGCGACTGTTTGTGGAACTCGGGGGTGTTCATTGCCCGTGCCGGCGGGGTGATTTCCGCCGCAGACCAGTTCGCCCCGGAAACTCTCAATTCGGTTCGGGCATCGCTTCCGGCTGACACTTCGGGGCGGGTGTTCCTGGGTGGCGAGTTCCTGAAGGCAACCGCCGATTCCTTCGACAAGGCGGTGATGGAGCGAGTGCCCAACGGTTTTGTAGTTCCGTTGGACGCCGGTTGGAACGACGTGGGCTCGTGGATGTCGGTCTGGGAGAACGTCAGCCGGGATTCTTCTGGAAACGCGACGCAGGGACCGGTTGTAATCGTCGATTCCACCAATTCGCTCGTCTGGTCATCCGGTCGCCCGATTGCGGTGGTGGGCGTCGAGGGAGTCGTCGTCGTTGAGACCGGGGAAGGGATTCTCGTTGTCGCGATGGAGAGCGGCCAGCAGATTCGATCGGTGGTCGAGCAACTGAAGCAAAACTACGGGGAAGGAGATTGAGACGGTCGCTTGGCTTCCTAATCGTAATGTCAGTCCTCACAACCGCTTGTGTCGGCCGACCGGCCGGGGATGCCACCGGTGAAGAGATCTACATGCAGCTTTGCTCGAACTGCCACGGCGCCGATCTCTCAGGCGGTGTCGGTCCGGCGCTCGGCCCCGGTTCTAACGCGGCCGACCAGACGGATCAGTACCTTTTTGTCACGATTCACGATGGGCGAGGTCGTATGCCGTCTTTTAGCTCGTCGCTCGACGATGACCAGATAACGCGGCTGATCGAGTACCTGCGGGACGAGCAGTCGAAATGAGCGAGCTTCTCGAGGCATTGGAACTCCATCCCGTCAGGATTCCGATGCGTCATCCTTTTCGTAGGGTCGACCATCGGGAGGCAGTGCTGATAAAAGGGCCTGAGGGGTGGGGCGAGTTCTCACCCTTTCCTGATTATCCGCCGCAAGTGACCGCCAGGTGGTTGGCTTCGGCCCTCGAATCCGCCTGCTCACCCTTGCCGTCTCCGGTCCGCGAGCGAATACCGGTCAACGTGACTGTTCCGGTGGTCCCCCCCGAAACGGCCGCGGCCCTCGTTCGGGAATCCGGCGCCTCGACCGCCAAGGTGAAGGTGGGTGACCCGGGCACAACCATCGAAGAAGACGAAGATCGGCTCGACGCAGTCGTCGACGCATTAGGCCCCGGCGGCCGCATCCGAATCGACGTGAACGCAGTGTGGAATCTCGAAGAGGCGACCAGGGCCCTCGAGCACCTTTCCAGATTCGACTTTGAGTATGTGGAGCAACCGGTGGCAACCATTGCCGAGATGGTCGAACTCCGACGTCGTGTCGGGGTCCGACTTGCCGCCGACGAGCTCATACGTCTCAGCCCCAACCCCCTCGAGGTGACTGAACAGGGCGCCTGTGACGTCGTTATTGTGAAGGTGCAGCCCATGGGTGGAGTTGCCCGCGTCTTGAGTCTCATCAATCGAATCGATCTGCCGGTCGTTGTATCTTCGGCTCTGGAGACCTCGGTGGGAATATATGGCGGGTTGCTGGTTGCCTCTCTTATCGATGATCTCCCGTATGCATGTGGACTGGCAACTGTCTCGTTGCTGCAGGGGGATCCGACGCCACACCCTCTGGTCTCTGTCGACGGATTCCTCGATGTGAGACGGGTCGAGCCCGAGCAGGTGCAACTGATGCGTTGGGCACCGGATCGCGAACGTGCAACGGAGATGATGCGAAGGCTTCGCTCGGCCGCCGAGCTCCTGACATGACCTATCCCAATCCGTCGACTGCGCTGGCCGCCGTCCTCGTCGATGAGATGATCAGGGGAGGCGTTCGTCGGGTCGTGGCATCTCCCGGATCCCGGTCCACGGCACTTCTGTTGGCGTTTGCGGGTCGACCCGAGATCGATTTGAAGATGCACATCGATGAGAGGTCTGCCGCCTTTCGGGCGCTCGGCCTCTCGTCGGCCACCGGTGAGCCGGTGGCGGTGCTCACAACTTCGGGGAGTGCTGCAGCAAACCTCCTCCCCGCTGTCGTGGAGGCGGAACGCTCGATGATCCCGCTGGTCGTGATAACTGCCGATCGACCGGCCGTCATGGTGCGGCGGCGGGCCAATCAAACTATGGACCATCTGGCCATTTTCCATGGTTTTGCCCGGGCCCAGGTGGGTCTGGATGCCGCTTCGGACGGCGTGGATGGAAACGCCGTGTGGCGCGATTCCGTCGCCCGAACGCTCTCGTCTGCGCTGGGAGGCGAGAACCCGCCGGGACCGGTTCACTTGAACGTCCCATTCGAAGAGCCAACCCTGCCGGTCGGGGATGACGGGCGCTCCCGGTCTGCCCCCTACCGGTTCGAGTGTTCCGGAGCCGACGCCGGCCAGCCCTGGTTCATTCCACAGGCCCGGCCATCGATGGTGGTGCCGGAGTTGCCGGATCTGGGAGACCGGGTTTTGCTGGCGATCGGGCACGGCGATTTCGATCCTGCCCTCGTCGGCCAGGCCGCACGGACGACAGGAGTCGCCGTGCTCGCCACCTCCCGGTCAGGTGTCAGAGGTGGCGGAGTCGTCAACGGCTATCACCATGTCCTCGTCGATGGATTTCCGCTAGATCTCACTCCCACCGGGGTCATCGTGGTCGGGGACTTGAACCCTGCCGATCGAATCCTCGCTTCGATCCCGACCGGGGCGCCCGTGGTCCATGTCGATCGATGGGGGATATTCAGCGACCCGTTCGGATCCATGACGTTGGGGGTAAAGGCCACCCCTGACTCGGTCATTGCACTGGTGGGGCCGCAACGCGACGGGTGGTCGCAATCGTGGCTCGAAGCCGACTCCGTCATGCGTGCCTCGACACGCGCTTATCTGGATTCCCTCACTGAGCTCAGCGGTGCCGGGTTGGCGTCAACCCTGGATTCGGCCGAGTGGGAAGCTTTGGTTGTGGCGTCCTCGCTCGCCGCCCGCGATGTCGACGCCCACCTCGAACGTCACGGCCCTGTCTTCTCCAATCGCGGTGTGTCCGGTATCGACGGTTTTGTGTCGACGGCGGTTGGCGTGGGCACGATCTACGGCCGCACCGTCGCCTACACCGGAGATCTCGCGTTTATCTACGACAGCAACGGGTTTCTCGGCGAGGACCCGCCGGGAACCGTCTTTCTCGTGATGGACAACAACGGCGGAGGGCTCTTTGATCTGTTGCCTCAGGCAAAGCTGGCACCCGACTTCGAGAGGCTCTTCGTCACGCCGCCGAACCGCCGACTCTCGTTGCTCGCCGCATTTCACGGTCTTGCCTATCTCGAGGCGGAAACCACAGCGGAGGTCTTGGCTGCGATCGAATCCGGCTTCCTGGAGTCCGGCCCCACGGTGGTTCGCGCGGCCGTGGATCGTGACCGCGACGTCAGGGTCCGCCATCAACTCGACCGGCTAGCCCGTCAGACTCGATCCAACATCTAGGCCAAGAGCGTCGATCATCGGCTGGAGCTTCCATCGGGTTTCCTCCAGTTCGGCGCCGGGCTCGGAGCCTGCCACGATGCCGGCACCGGAGTGCAGCGTCACCCGCCGGCCCTGCACCAGCCCACAACGCAGGGCGAGCGCGAACTCGCAATTACCTTCGGTGTCGAACCAGCCGACCGGACCGGAATAGCGGCCTCTCGTGTTGCCCTCGAGTCGGCGGATCAGATCCATCGCCGACGGGCGCGGCGTCCCGGCAACAGCTGCTGTGGGGTGCATCTGCGGGAGCAGGTCCGCAAACGACGTACCCGCTTCCACTTTGCCGGTGAAGCTGGTTGCGAGGTGTTTGATTGTCCCGACGTCCAGCACTTCGCTCGGCTCACGTTCGAAAGTCACGCCCGAGAGGATCAGGGCGTCGGCAACGGAATCAGCTGCGATCAGATGTTCCTCGGTCATTTTCGCGGTTGATAGCTCGGCGTCACTGTGCATGGACGATCCCGCTAGGGGAGTTGACCGAAGAATCCCTGTGTCAAGGCTCAGTAAGAGCTCAGGGCTCGCTCCGACAAGCCCATCGACCACAAAGATGTGACATCCGTACTGTTGTTCCAGGAGCGATGCCGCTATCGCGTAAGGGTCGGGTTCTGCGTTGAGCCGGGCATTCAGATGTCTCGCCAGCACCACTTTTGACACCAGGCCCAACTCAATCGCATCGAGTACACAATCGACCATGGCCCTCCACCCCGGGTCTTCGTATTCGTCGAGCCTCCCGCCGGGGATCACCGGTGCGAATACGAATTGGCTCCCGGTCTCTTCGGGTATCACAACCACCGAACCGGTCTGTGCCGGATCGAATGTGAAAGAGGCGAAAGCGACGGTCCGGCCACTTTCCTCCAATGCGCGGAGGGCCCGTTGATATCGATGAGGGCCGGTACCAGGGTCGACCCGTAGCGCCCCGCCCGTGCCGGCAATTGTGAGACCGGGTCGGCTCCAGAGGGCGCTGTACGTGCTCATCGGTCACAAGGGTAGAACCCCACCGGGGAATGAGATCCCGGTGAGATCGTGTGCCAGGGATTCGAACTGATCGATATCCCCGCTGACAGTGGCGTCGAGATCGCCGGCCTCCGGCGCGTTGTGGATGGCCACCGCACGCCGGGCCACCGCCCCGGCCGGGTCGATGATGGTCACGCCTTCCCCTGCCACTTTCCTGATCGTTGGGAGGAGGAATGGAAAGTGGGTGCACCCCAGTACGACGACGTCAGCTCCGGACTCGAGCAACGGGTCGAGGTGAGCGCGCACAACGGCCTCCACTCCTGGCCCTTCGATCACTCCCGCCTCTACTGCTTCAACCCACTCGGGAGCGGCTCTGGTGAGTACGCGGACATCGGCCGCGTACTCGTCGATCAGGCTGGCGAACAACTGTCCTTGAAACGTGGCACGGGTCGCCAGCACCGCAATCGCTCCGGTCTGCGTCGCTGCCACGGCCGGCTTGATCGCCGGTTCCATACCGACGAACGGTGTCTCCGGAAACTCTTCGCGCAAACTCGTCAAGGCGGCAGCCGACGCGGTGTTGCAGGCAATCACAATCGTCCCTGCGCCATCGTCGATCAGGCGGCCGGCATGGCCGAGGGTCAAATCCCGAACCTCGTCCATGGTTCGGACGCCATATGGGGCGTTTCCCCGGTCGGCCACGAATCGGATGCGGGTGCCCGGGAACAATGGAAGCATCTCCCTGAGTACGCCGAGCCCGCCCAACCCCGAATCAAACACACCGATCATGTGAGTGATATCTCAGCACGAACGACGGATTAGCGCTGGTACCGTCGCCGCTCATCGTCCAAGGAGTTGTCGGAATGCAAGTTGACGGATCGGTCGCCCTGATCACCGGCGGAGCGTCGGGGCTCGGCTTTGGGGCTGCGTCTCGCCTGGTGGCCAATGGAGGATCTGTTGCATTGCTCGACCTCAATGAGGAGCGTGGAGAGGTCGCCGCAGAACAACTCGACCGGGCGAGCTTCTTTCCCTGCGATGTTTCCAACCCCGATGACGTAGGTGCTGCGGTCCTGGCGGTCAGGGAGGCCTTCGGCAAGGTGGACATTCTGGTCAACGCAGCGGGGATCGCACCGGCGTCCCGTTTGATAGCTCGCGACGGCACCCCCCACGACCTGGGCATATTCGCCAAAACCATTGAAATCAATTTGATCGGGATGTTCGACGTCATCAGAACGGTCGCCGGTGTAATGGCTGACAACCAACCCAACGACGAAGGGGAGAGGGGCGTCATCGTCAATGTCGCGTCGATCGCCGCCTTCGACGGTCAGATCGGCCAGGCCGCATATTCGGCGTCAAAAGGCGGGATCGTCGGGATGACACTGCCGCTGGCCAGAGACCTGGCGAGTATCGGTGTTCGGTGTATGACCGTGGCTCCCGGGATCATGGACACACCCCTTCTCGCTTCAGCCCCTCAGGAGTTGAAAGACTCGCTGGCCCAGCTGGCAGCCTTCCCGAAGCGCCTCGGCACACCCGAAGACTTCGCCCGCCTCGTGATAGCGATCGTGGAAAACCCGATGCTCAACGGGGAAGTAATCCGGCTCGATGCTGCAGCCCGGATGCCTCCCAAATGAGAATCGGGCTGATTTGTTTCGACGGGATGGAGGAGCTCGACCTGGTTGGGCCCTGGGAAGTCCTCCGGATGTGGCAGCTCAACTGGCCCGAAGATGGAGTCGACGTGTTCACCGCCAGCCTGGACGGTCCGACCGTGACCTGTGCCAAGGGGATGCAAATCGTCACCGACGTCCCTCGATCGATGATGGGGGAGGTCGACGTCATCTTGCTTCCCGGAGGGATGGGTACGCGTCGCTTCCTAGGCGACCGTGACCTGGGTAACTGGCTTAGCGGGTTGAGGGACGCCGGCACCCTGATGACCTCGGTGTGCACCGGGTCACTTGTCTTCGCCGACGCCGGCCTTTTGCGCAATCGGCCGGCCACCACCTATTGGTCGCAACTCGACTATCTCAAGGAAATCGATCCCAGTATCGAATTGCGTCGGGATGACCGTTACGTCGACTCAGGCGAGATCGTCACGGCGGCCGGAGTCTCGGCGGGGATCGACATGGCCCTCCACCTCGTCAGAAGGCTCCACTCCGAGGGGCGGGCACGGGAGGTCAAGCAGGCGATCCAGTACGACCCGCAACCGCCCGTCTAGGGCCAACCTCACTCCCTGACGGCGTTCTTCAATCCTTCCAGGCTTTCTGGATTTTCGAGACTGGTCAAATCGCCCGGGTCGAGTCCTACTGCAATCGCCTTCACGACGCGGCGCATGATTTTGGCGGACCGGGTCCGGGGCAGGTCGGGCACCCAGTCGATCGACTTGGGCCGAAACGACTTGCCAAGAGTTTCCGCCAACAGGTCCGAGATTCGACCGGACAACCCGTCGTCCGGGGAAATGCCCGGGGCAGCCACGAGATACAGCCCGATGCCTTCCCCTTTGATGTCGTCCGGTAGCCCGATCGCCGCAGCCATCATCACAGAGGGGTCGGCGACGGCCACCGACTCTATTTCCGCCGGGCCGATTCTCTTCCCGGCGATGTTGAGCGTGTCGTCCGAACGACCATGCAGGAACCAGAACCCGTCGGCATCGATCTCTGCCCAATCTCCATGGACCCAGGTCTCGTCGAACCGCGACCAGTAGGTGTCGATATAACGATCGGGTTGTTTCCAGAACCCCCGGGTCATGCCGGGCCACGAGCCCCTGATGACCAGTTCACCAACCTCGCCACGAACGGGTATGCCATCTGCGTTGTAGACATCGGCGTCCATCCCGAGTGAGGGCCCGCCCAGGGACGTCGGCTTGAGCCCCTGAAGGAGATTGCACGAGAGGATGCATGCCCCGATCTCGGTCCCGCCTGAAACGTTGACGATCGGCCTCGTCCCTTCACCCACCTCGTCGAATAGCCAAAACCAGGGGTCGGGGTTCCATGGCTCGCCGGTGGAGCCAAAAATACGGAGCCTGGACAGGTCGTGTTTTCGAGCCTCGACGGCACCGTGTGGTTGCAGTGCCCGGACCAGGGTCGGGGACAAACCGAGGACGGTTATGCCCAACCGCTCAACCACAGACCACATCCGATCGGGGCCGGGATAGTTCGGAGCACCATCGAAGGTGGCAATCGCCGCGCCGTTTGCGAGACCTGCGATAACCATCCACGGTCCCATTATCCAGCCCATGTCGGTTGCCCACATCAAAGTATCGCTCCGCTTGACGTCGAGTTGGAAGGCACCTTCCTGGGCGATCTTCACGGCGAGGCCTGCCTGGACGTGTACCGCTCCCTTGGGGGTGCCGGTGGTTCCCGAGGTGTAGGCGAGGAGGACCGGGTCTTCGGCGTACGTCGTGGCAGCTGGCACGCGCTCTGCTCGATTGACGACGTCGTGCCACCAGTGATCTCGATGAGGCGTCATCGGGGTGTTCGGGCGGTCCGAGTAGGCAACCACTATCACGGTGTCGACCCCACCGGAGCGGGTTACCGACGCGTCGGCAATCTCCTTCATTTCCACCATCGAGCCGCGGCGCTCGAAGCCGTCGGCACAAATCAGGACCCTGGGCTTGGGGTTTTCGAGTCTGTTGGCAACAGCTTCCTCACCGTATCCAGAGAAGACCGGGATGAACATCGCGCCGAGTCGCGCCACGGCGAGCAGCGAAACGACCGCCTCTTCGCCCATGGGAAGGTAGACCGCCACTGCGTCTCCACGGCGTACACCCAGTTCCTGGAGTGCGCCGGCGAGCCTCTCGGTTGATTCGAGGAGTTGGCCGAACGTCAAGTGGCGGATTTCGCCTGACTCTTTTTCACTCCGTATCGCCACCCGTTCGGGATCGTCCTGCCATCGATCGACACAAGCCACGCTGAGGTTGAAGCCACCGTCGGCGAACCATGTCGCCCATTGGTGCCCGCGCGACGTGTCGCGAACCACCCGGTAGGGGGGATCGAATGGGAGACCCAGAAACCGGACGACCTCATCCCAGAACCATTCAGGGTCGTCAACCGATCTCTGGACCAGTTGGCCGTAACTCTCGATGGAATGAGCTTCCATGAATCTGAATGTGTTGGACTGTCTCGCCTGTGCCTCTGAAGCCGTCCACACGATGTCGAAATTCAATTCCCGATGCCTCCGCTGTCGATTCCAATCTAGAACGTAGCGTTCCGCAGTCGCCCGGTTGTAACGTGGCCTGGCAATGGGTGTCAGAAACCGGATCTATGACGACGATGCGTTGAAGGAACTCGATGCCTCGGAGGATCGAAGGCTAAAGCGCACGATCCTGACGATTGTTTTCGTCCTGCTGATTGTGGCGGCGACGATCTGGCTCGCCTTCAAGATCAGCAATCTCCTCTTCATGGTCTTCGTGTCGATATTTGTCGCCGTGGCCATGGAACCACCGGTCCACTTTCTGGCGAAGCGAGGGTGGAAGCGAGGGGCGGCCACAGGGGTCGTGTTCGTCGCTGCATTGACCCTGATCACGATCTTCATTGTTTCGATGGTCCCACTGTTGATCGACCAGGTCGGCCAACTCATCGAAGACGTTCCGAGTTATGTCGAATCGGTGGCGCGACTCGTCGAGGGGTGGTTCGGTTTCGCTTTTACCGAAGACCAGCTGGCCGACCAGGCCACGACGGTGCAGGAATGGCTGACCAGCCATGCTGGAGAAGTCCTCGGGGGAGTCGTCGGTATCGGGTCGACGATCTTCGGGTTCATCTTCTTCGCCGTGACCGTGGGATTGTTCTCCTTCTACATGGTGGCGGAACTACCCCAGCTGAAACAGACGGTACTTTCCACGATGCCCGAGGCCCGCCAGCATGAGGCGCTGGGGATCTGGGACACCGCCGTCGAGAAGATGGGCGGGTATATCTATTCGCGTCTCATCCTCGCCGTGATCGGGGGAACGGTTGCAGTCCTGTTCCTGACATTCCTCAAGGTGCCGTTCAGCGTTCCGCTCGGGATCTTTGTCGGATTCCTGAGCCAGTTCGTCCCGGTCGTCGGGACGTATATCGCTGCCATCGTTCCCACGATCGTGGCCCTGTCGGTGAGCGGGACAACCGCCATCTGGGTAGTGGTTTTCTTCGTCCTCTACCAGCAGGTTGAGAATTTCTTGATTTCCCCACGCATTACCAAACGGACCATGTCGATTCATCCGGCAATTTCGATCGCGGCGATAATCATCGGTGGGGCCGTTATGGGTGCAATCGGAATAATTCTTGCTTTGCCGATGGCGGCCATCATCCAGGCAGTCATTTCCACCAGCATCCAACGGCACGAAGTGGTGGTTGCCACTGAGCCGGAAGTCGCGTCAGACTGACAGAATCCCGACCACAGCGTTTGGCTTTATGCCGCGAACGCTTTACCTTTGTGTGCACCGGGTATATATTCCCGGCGGCCCTCTTTTAACTATGTTGGGAGAGGTCTGAGGTGAAAGGCCCGGCCCGATCCTTGAAGTAAGCCAAAAGGGAGGAAGAAAATAGTGCGATCCCTGCGCACAAAGCGCGCCGTCCGATGGATGTCGCTCCTCGCCGTATTCGCCCTCGTCGCTGCTGCCTGTGGCACCAGTGACCCCGAGGCCTCGACTACGACAGTAGGAGGAGATACCACAACGACGGAAGCAGAAGAAGCCACCACTACATCGGCTGCGCCGGTGGAAGGTGACTGCCCCGATGCATTCTGTGTGAAATGCAACATTCACCCTGATGCAGCCTGGGCCGATGGTATGCCAGTAACCGCGGATGACTTCGCGTTTACATACGAAACCATCATGAATGACCAGCTGGACATCACCAGCCGTGAGGGTTACATCCAGATGAGTGGGTTCGAGGTCGTTGATGAAAAGACCTTCGTCGCCCAGTTCTCTGTGCTGTACGCCCCATGGCAGACCATGTTCAGTGCGATCCTTCCCAAGCACGAGATGGAAGGCAAGCCCTTCAACTCGTACTGGGACGACATGATCACGCTGGGTTCCGGCCCATTCGTGATGTCGGAGAGAGTGCCGACCGAACGCATCGTTCTGCAACGGAACGAGAACTACTGGGCATCCGAAGACCGCGCCTCCGGCGCACCCCTCGGAGATGTTCAGACGGTCAACATTGTCTTCCTGGAAGACTCGCAGACTCAAGTCCAAGCCCTCAAGGGTAAGGAAATCGACATGTTCTACCCGCAGCCCCAGGTCTCGCTGGTCGAAGAAGTCGATGGTATTGAGGGTGTCGAATGGGAAGCCGGCCTTGGCCCGGTATGGGAACACGTCGACTTCAACCACACGGACCCACTTCTCGCGCAGAAGTTCGTCCGTCAAGCAATCGTTCAAGGTATCGACCGCGAAGCGATTGTTGAAGCCGTTGTCCGTCCCATTGCCGCCGATGCCGTACCTCTGAACAACTCGGTGTGGCTCAACACCAGCGCCAACTACGAAGACCACATGACGCAGTATCCGTACGACCCCGTGGCCGCTGAGGCATTCCTCACGGACAATGGGTGCACCAGGGGTTCCGATGGAATCTACGAGTGCGACGGTCAGCGTCTCTCCTTCAACTGGGCCACAACGGCCGGTAACGAAGGACGTGAGCTTCAGTTCGCTCTGGCACAGGCCAACCTTGCCGAGATCGGTATTGAAGTAAATGCTGCCTTCGGGCCTGCCTCCGAGGTGTTCGCTGACGAGCACTTCTACGGCGACTCGACCGTCTGGCAGATCTTCAACTTCGCATGGGTTGGGTCGCCAGACCCCGCCGGCGGTAACACGCTGTACTACTGCGAGGGCGATGCCCCCACCGGATTTGGTGGTAGCAACAACCTTCAGTACTGCAACGAGTCCGTTGACGCCCAGATCAAGGCGACTGACACTGAGGTCGATCCGGCCGCACGTGCCGCCTTGTACAATGCGGCGGATGCCGAGTGGCTCGAAGAAGTGCCACTTCTTCCGTTGTACCAGAAGCCGACATTCTTTGCATGGAATGCAGAAATTGTCGGTCCCAAGGACAATGCCACCCAGATCGGTCCGTTCTGGAACATCGCCGCATGGACTGGTAAGGAAGTCGTCACCTACGGTGCCGACCAGGAACCAGACTCGATGAACATCTTTGAGCCGGATGGCAACCTGTTTGCCGCTGGTCTCATCGCAACGTCGGTTCTGGAGGGTGCTTTCACCATCACTCCTGACTTCCAGTACGTCGAGCAGCTGATCACAAGCGCAGAGCCGATCGTCCCCGCAGGGGGTTGATCAACCCAGCGTTGATTGATTGATGAAGAGGGGGCTCGCCAAAAGGCGGCCCCCTCTTCAAATCTCCGGTCCAACCCGACCACGGTGGACACTTTGGGGTTAGAGTGACGGAAGCTTCCCAGTAGGACGAGAGGCAGACGATGGGTACATTTATTGCGAGACGATTGTTGTACAGCATTCCGGTGTTGCTGGCCGCAACGATTTTGGTGTTCTTCGGGATGAGTGCGGTCACCGACCCGATTTCCCAACTCCGCTTGATACCCAATATCAACCAACAGACAATCCAGAACATCATCGATCGCAAACACCTAGACGATCCGCTGATCGTCCAATACGGTTTCTGGCTCAAGGATGTCTTCTTCAACCAGTTCGGAACGACAGCCGTAGGGGATCAGCCGATCTGGCCCGACCTCAGCCGCTCGATCGGTAACACCCTCCAGTTGGTATTCGTCTCCGAGGCGATCGCCGTGGTCCTCGCAGTGATCCTCGGCGTCTTTTCTGCAAAGAAGCAGTACAGCTTCTTTGACTACGCAACCACAACGGTCAGTTTCTTCGGGTTCTCGGTGCCCATCTTCTGGTTCGCCTTGATACTCCAGGCTCTGGTAACCGCCATTTTCCTCAAGACCGGAGTCAGGGTCTTTTACACATTCGGCCAGAGTTCATTTGATCCGGCCAATCCGTTTATCGATCGCATCCAGCACATGGTTCTTCCGATCGTCACCCTCTCCTATGTCTCGATCGCAACCTACTCCCGATTTCAGCGCGCCTCGATGCTCGATGTGCTCCACTCCGATTACATCCGGACTGCTCGGGCTAAGGGTGTCAAGGAGAATGTGATCACACTCAAACACGGGCTCCGCAACGCTTTGATCCCGGTGGTCACGATCGCAGCCCTGAGCTTCGGCGCCGTCCTCGGTGGCGCCGTAATCACCGAGACCATCTTCGCGTGGCCGGGAATGGGCAAGTTCTTCATCGACGCCTTGGGCCGTGGTGAGGTTTACACCCTGATGGCATGGCTCATGGTGACGGCCGTTGCCGTGATCATCGCCAACCTGGTTGCAGACATCATCTACGGTTGGCTGGATCCAAGGATCCGATATGACTGATCAGAAGAACCGCAGTGAGGAAGGGTTGGAAGCCGCGCAAACCGAGGCTGCCCTGGACAGCATTCACCGACAGGCCGGCGCCGATCTCGAGTCGGTCCATCTCGAGGGTCTGGAGGTCGAGTCGCTCACCCAGTGGCAGTTGGCGAGGAGAAAGTTCTTCCAGCACAAGTTGGCGATGACCTCGTTGGTGATCCTCATCATCGTGTTCGCCGCGGCGATGCTGGCCGACTTCATCGCACCCTACGACTTCGCCCAACCCGATGTCCCCAACCGTTCGAGCCCTCCCACATTGGAAGGCAACCACTTTTTCGGGACTGACAAAATCGGGCGCGACTACTTCAGTCGCACCCTCTTCGGAACCCGGACGTCGGTCTATGTGGCCTTTATCGTGGCTACGTTGGCGACGGTTATCGGCGTGATCGTGGGTGGGATCGCCGGTTATTACGGCGGCAAGGTCGACAACCTGCTGATGCGGATGACTGACCTCTTCCTGACCGTCCCGTTCCTGGCGGTCCTCCTGGTCCTGTCGGCTTTCCTCGGAGCTGGTAGCCCGGTGCGGGTGGCGTTTATCCTCGGGTTCCTATTCTGGACGGGCCTGGCACGAGTAGTTCGTGGTGAGTTCCTCAGCCTTCGGGAGAAGGAGTTTGTGGAAGCGGCCAAGGTTCTGGGAGCGTCGGACAATCGAATAATTTTCCGACATATCCTGCCCAACACCATGGGCCCGATCATCGTCAACGCAACACTCACCATTGCGTCGGCGATCCTGGTGGAAGCGGCGCTCAGCTTTCTCGGCTTTGGTGTGCAACCTCCCTTCCCGGCACTCGGCGTCCTGATCAGCGACGGGCAGGACTCACTCACAACTCTGTGGTGGTTGGCCACTTTTCCCGGTCTGACAATTGTCCTCATCGCGCTCTGTATCAACTTCGTTGGTGACGGTTTGCGCGACGCATTCGACCCGAAACAGCGAATCAAGTGACAGAACCGGTCCTTTCAATTCGCGACCTGGTCGTGGAATTCGACACGCCCGACGGTGTGGTCCATGCCGTCGACGGGGTGAGCTACGACGTCTACCCGGGGGAGACCCTAGGAGTCGTCGGGGAGTCGGGGTCAGGGAAGAGTGTCACTGTTATGGCCGCTCTGGGGCTGATCCAGATGCCGCCAGGGCGAATCGTGCGTGGCGAGGTTTTCTACAGGGGGCGGGACATCATCGGCCTCCCGGTCGACGAGCTTCGGAAGATCCGCAACAAGGAGATCGCCATGATCTTCCAGGATCCGATGACTTCGCTCAATCCGGTGTTCAAGGTCGGCGATCAGATAGCCGAGGCCCTGCTGGTCCACGACGCCAAGATGACCGACGACGAGGCCCGAAAGCAAACGGTTGGCCTGCTCGAACTCGTGGGTGTTCCCAACCCGGATCGGCGCTACGACCAGTATCCCCACGAATATTCGGGCGGAATGCGCCAGAGGGCCATGATCGCCATGGCTATGGCCAATAAACCTTCAGTCATGATTGCTGATGAGCCGACGACCGCGCTGGATGTGACCATTCAGGCCCAGGTTCTCGAGGTGATGAAGATCGCTGCTCAAGAGACCGGCGCGGGCACGGTGTTGATCACCCACGACCTCGGTGTCGTCGCCGAGATGGCCGATCGGGTGACTGTCATGTATGCCGGGCGGGTAGTCGAGAGTGGCGCCGTCGACGACATCTTCCACAATCCGCGGCATCCCTACACGCTGGGGCTGATGATGAGCCTTCCACGTGTTACCGGCGACATCGAGAAATTGCTCCCCATTCCCGGCAACCCGCCTTCTGTGATCCGGCTTCCTCCGGGTTGTGCCTTCCACCCCCGCTGCAGGATGTCGGAAGGACGGGAATTGTGCCGGACCCAGGTCCCCGAAATCGTTGTCACTGAAATCGGGGGGCACCCGAGTGCATGCCACTTTCCCGAAGAGGTGGTGCTCGAAATCGAGCGCGAAACATCGATAACCGGTATCGAGGTCTAGGGGAGGGAGAGCGTTGACAGACGACAACATTTCATACGAAGAGCCTAAGAGTGACGCGGTCCTCGAGGTCAAGGACCTCAAGATGCACTTCCCGATCAAAGAAGGGCTGCGCCGCAAGACCGTTGGCCATGTTTACGCAGTTGACGGTGTCTCGTTCGAAGTTGGACACAAAGAGACTTTGGGTCTTGTCGGCGAGTCCGGATGCGGGAAGTCGACCACAGCCCGAGCCGTTATCCGTCTGGTGGAACCCACTGATGGAGTGGTCAATTTCCAGGGTCAGGATCTGACCAAGCTCGACCGAAAGGCTCTCCGACCGATTCGTCGGAACCTCCAGATCGTATTTCAAGACCCATACGCATCCCTCAACCCCAGGATGACTGTCCGTGAGATCATCGCCGAGCCGCTTCGCATCCATGGCTTGTATAGCGATGGGGGGGTGGACCGGGTCGCCGAACTGCTCCGCCTCGTCCAGCTATCGCCCGAGCACGGAAACCGTTTCCCTCACGAGTTCTCAGGTGGGCAACGCCAGCGGATCGGGATCGCCAGGGCCCTCGCCCTCAACCCGCATATGCTGCTGCTCGACGAACCAGTGTCGGCCCTGGACGTTTCGATCCAGGCCCAGGTAATCAATCTGTTGCAAGAGATTCAAGAGGAACTCGACCTCTCATACCTCTTTATCGCCCACGACCTTTCCGTCGTTCGCCACATTTCCCATCGTGTCGGGGTTATGTATCTCGGCAAGATCATGGAGATGGGGACCCGTCAGGAGATCTTCGAGAATCCGGTCCACCCCTATACCCAAGCTCTTCTGTCTGCGGTTCCGATACCCGACCCCCGTATCAGCAAAGTCCGCGACCGTATCGTGCTCCAGGGTGACGTTCCCAATCCGGCCAACCCACCGTCGGGTTGCGTGTTCCGCACCCGTTGTTGGAAGGCTCAGGACATTTGCGCCGAAGAAGTCCCTCCTCTGGTGGAACAGTTCGGCCACCTGGCCGCATGCCACTTCGCCGCACCCCTCGAGATCAACACCAAAGTAGCTGTGTAGTCACCTGTTCCCCCCGTGGAACCGTTGAACGTGGCTGATCTTCCACAGTTAACGTTCAGCCAATGCCAGGGCCGCTTCATGGGATAACCGTTGTCGAGCTGGCCGGGCTCGGTCCGGCCCCATTCGCGGGTATGGTGCTCGCCGACCTCGGGGCCACAGTGATTCGGGTGGATCGTCCCCCAGACGGCTCAGGGGCGATTTTCGTCGCCCCGGAATTCGATTTGCACAACAGAGGCAAGAAGTCGGTTGCGGTCGATCTGAAGCATCCTCAGGGGGTTGAGGTGGTGTTGGAACTGATCGCGGGGGCTGACGTGCTCATCGAGGGCTTCCGCCCCGGTGTCGCTGAGCGTCTTGGCGTCGGGCCGGCTGATGCATTGGCGGCAAACTCTGCCTTGGTTTACGGGAGAATGACCGGTTGGGGCCAGGAGGGACCGTACCGGGATATGGCCGGCCACGACATCAACTACATCGCTGTTTCCGGTCTGTTACATGCCATGGGTGACCGCGACACCCCGACCGTGCCGCTCAACATGATCGGGGATTTCGGAGGCGGTGGGATGCTGCTGGTCATCGGTGTGCTCTCTGCCCTACTCAACGTGGCGGCCACCGGGATGGGCCAGGCGGTGGACGCCGCCATGGTCGACGGTTCCGCCTTGCTCTCCACCTCCATCCATGGATTGCTCGCGGCCGGGCAATGGACCGACACCAGGGCATCCAACCTGCTCGATGGGGGAGCTCCGTTCTATTCGGCATATCCGACCTCAGACGGGAAACACATGGCGGTCGGTGCCCTCGAGCCGCAGTTCTTCGCCGCATTGGTCGGGGGCTTGGGACTGGATGATTGCCCGCCGCAGAATGACAGGGAATCGTGGCCCGAAATGCGCGGACTCTTCGCCGGTCGATTTCGCAGTGAGTCCCAGGACTTCTGGGTTGACAAATTTCGTGGGAGCGACGCGTGTGTGGCACCGGTCGTCTCTCTCGGGCAGGCGGCGAACAACGAACATCTGCGGTCTCGTTCGACGTTCGTCAGGGTTGGTGAGATCCCCCAACCCGCCCCGGCACCTCGATTCGACCAAACACCGCCGGGGCGACCGGAGAAACCTCCCGCACCCGGTGCAAACACCAGAGAGGTCCTGGCCCGCTTCGGCTATAGCCAGCGGCAAATCGGTATGCTCCTCGAGGCAGGAGCAGTTTCCGATATGACGGAGGAGTCATGACCGAACAAGCCGTGCTCACCGAGCGCGCCGAAATCGACGCGGTGGTCGAAGGCAAAACGATTGTCGACTACTTCAACCGAAACGCTGAGCGTCATGGCGACCGTCCAGCCATGCATTGGAAGGGCGAGAACGGATTCGAAGGTCTCACCTGGAGCCAGTACCGCGACGTAGCGCACAAGGTTGCCGCCGGACTCTCAACACTCGGTGTGACCAAAAACGAATTTGTGGCCATTCAGGCCGGGAACCGGCCCGAACACGTGATAGCCGACATGGGAGCTGTTCATGCCGGCGCAACCCCGGTGACCGTCTACTCGACGCTGGCAGCTGAAGAGATCCAGTACATCGCAGAAAACTGCGGTGCGACTGTGGCCATTCTCGAAGACCTCGACTTCATGAAGCGATGGGAACAAATTCGTTCCGAGCTCCCCAACCTCCGGTACGTCGTGCTGATGTCGGGAGCCGAGAACTATGACACCGCAGACTGGGTGCTTTCCTGGGATGAACTCCTCGCACGCGGAACGCAGCAGCTTCAGGATGATCCCGAGACGGTGGCTCGCTCGGTGGCACAGCTAACGCCCGATACTCTCGCCACACTTATCTACACGTCGGGAACGACGGGGACACCGAAGGGTGTGATGATCAGCCACTACAACGCGTTGTGGACGGTCGAATGTGTTCGCCGGGGTGCCGAACTCAAACTCGGCGCACGCCTCGTCTCCTACCTGCCCCTCGCACATATCGCGGAGCGGATGGTTAGCCATTATGTGGGCATTTACCTTGCAGGCGAGGTGTGGTTTTGCCCCAACCTCGCCGGCGTCCTGGAATACATCCTCGAGGCAAGGCCGACTCTGTTCGTCGCGGTCCCGCGTGTCTACGAGAAATTCCATGCGCGTCTGGTGGCTCGTTTCGCCGAAGCGAGTGGAATCAAGGGGGCGATTCTCAAGATGGCCCTGAACGCCAATACCAAGAGGGTCGCGGCGGAGGAGAATGGTGGGTCGGGAAGCGCCTTCGCCGGAATCCTCGACAAAATCGCGCTCTCCAAGGTGCGCGAGGGGCTCGGATTGGATCAGGTGGAGATCGCGATCACGGCCGCAGCGCCCATTAACCCGGATCTCATTCGGTTCTTCCAGTCGATCGGTGTGCCGCTGTACGAGCTCTACGGTCTGTCCGAGACGACAGGACCGGCGACGACCAATCTTCCCAAGGCGGCCAAGATCGGGTCGGTGGGCAAGGCTCTTCCCGGTGTGGGATTGAAGCTCGGCGACGACGGTGAAGTGCTGCTGAGTGGTGGCATCATCACCGCCGGCTATTACAAGCTCCCCGATGCGAGCGCTGAAGGATTCACTGATGACGGCTGGTTGCGCACAGGTGACCTCGGTCGCATCGACGACGACGGATACCTCTGGATCGTGGGCCGGAGCAAGGAGATAATCATCAACGCCGCCGGTAAGAACATCGCACCGGCGAAGTTGGAGACATTGCTCGGCAACCACCCGTTGATCTCCAAGGCCTGCATGGTCGGTGACGGGCGCAAGTTCATCACGATGGTTGTTGCACTCGATCATGAGGAGGCACCGGCGTGGGCCGAGGCGCGGGGCCTGGCGTACGACGACCTCGGGACCTTCTCCAAACTGCCGGAGGTGCAACAGGAGATCACCGATGCCATGGCCGCGGCCAACGAGACTGTGGCACGTGTCGAGCAGATCAAGAAGTGGATCATTGTGCCGGATGAGTGGACACCGGACTCCGGTGAGCTCACCCCTTCGCTGAAACTTAAGCGGCGTGTTGTTCTCGAGAAGTACGCTGAGGAGATCGACAGCCTCTACGTAGGGGTATGACCCTCACATCCGACCGCCCGATCTTCGAAGCTGACCATCAGCTGTTCCGCGAGACCGCTCGTGAGTTCGTGCAACGCGAGATCGTCCCCAACATCGACAAGTGGGAACAGGCCGGGATCGTGGACAAGGCCATGTTCCGCAAGGCAGGTGCCAGCGGTCTCCTCGGAATGGCCATCCCGGAGGAGTTTGGTGGCGGTGGTGTCGACGATTTCCGCTTCAACGCCGTAATTGTCGAGGAGATCACAGGGGGAAATGGGTTCGGATCCGGGATGTGCATCACTTTGCACAACGATGTATGCCTTCCGTATTTCCTGAGGCTGACCACCGACGAACAGAAGGAACGCTGGTTTCCGGGCCTCGCCTCAGGCGACTTGATGGCCGCCATCGCAATGACCGAGCCCGGCGCCGGCTCCGACCTCGCCGGGATCGCCACAACCGCGATCCGCGACGGTGACCACTACGTCGTCAACGGCTCCAAGACCTTCATCACCAACGGGATCAACTCGGACGTGATCATCACGGCCGTGAAAACAAATCCGGCAGAGCGGCATTCCGGGATGAGTTTGGTCGTGGTCGAGGATGGAATGGAGGGCTTCACCCGGGGACGAAACCTCGACAAGATCGGGCTCCACGCCCAGGACACCGCCGAATTGTTCTTCGACGACGTCCGGGTGCCTGTCACCAACCTCCTCGGCGATGAGGGGCGGGGATTTGTCCACCTCGTCGAGAACCTGCCCCAGGAGCGACTGTCGCTCACCGTCGGGTCGATAGCCCATGCGGAAGCGGCTTTCGGATGGACCCTCGAATACATAAAGGAGCGCAAAGCGTTCGGGCAACCGATCGGATCGTTCCAGACGGTGAAACACAGCATGGCCGAGATGCGGACCGAGCTGGACATCGGCCGGGTTTATGTCGATAACCAGATTCTGCAGCACACCCGAGGCGAACTGTCCGCTGACGAGGCCGCCAAATCGAAGTGGTGGATAACCGAGATGGAGAAGAGGGTGATCGATCGATGTCTTCAACTCTTCGGTGGCTGGGGTTACATGGAGGAGTACCCGATCGCCCGCGCCTATCGCGATGCCCGGGTGCAAACGATCTATGGAGGCACCACCGAGATCATGAAAGAAATCATCGGTCGCAGTCTCGGGTTGTGATTATTCAAACTCTCCCTCCATTCATAGGGAGAAAGCATCGGACGTTTACGGACGATGCAGAGGGTGGACCATTAAACACCAACATTGATCTGAACGCGTGCCACCGCCATGGAGTTTGCGGAGCAAACTCCCAAGGAATCCGAAGGATTCCGAATGATTCCCGTCCACCCCCGGCCGTTGCTTTTCGCAACGTCCACCCCCTACATCGCTTCGCTCTGGATGGGGAGGCGCCTGAGTTGCGCTAAGCAATAGCCCGGGGTCAAACTGACGGTATGACAGAACCGATAACTTTTGATGGACGCGTGGCCGTAGTCACCGGGGCCGGCGGTGGACTGGGACGTGGCTACGCCCTCGAATTGGCCCGCCGTGGTGCCCGGGTGGTGGTCAACGACCTGGGGGGAGCGGTCGACGGAAGTGGCTCATCCCACAAGGCTGCAGATGTTGTCGTCTCCGAGATCGAGGCCGCCGGGGGCGAAGCCGTTCCGAACTACGACTCGGTATCGTCCCGTGACGGGGGCGAAGCCATTGTCCATACGGCCCTTGAAGCATTTGGCAAGGTCGATATCGTTGTCAACAACGCCGGAATCCTCCGGGACAAGTCGTTCGCCAACATGACCCTCGACGAGGTTGAGGCAGTCCTCGATGTCCATCTCAAAGGGGCGTTCTTTGTCTCCCATCCGGCATTCAAGGTGATGAAGGAGAACAACTACGGGCGTTTTGTCCACACCACCTCGGCGAGCGGCCTCTTTGGCAATTTCGGCCAGTCAAACTACGGGGCCGCGAAGGCGGGTTTGGTAGGTCTCTCCAACGTCCTGGCCATCGAGGGTGAAAAGTACGGGATCACGTCGAACGCCGTCGCCCCGACAGCCAGGACCCGGATGACCGAGGACATCCTGGGCCCGTTCGCCGAGATGTTTGACCCCGACCAGGTGACTCCGATGGTTGTCTATCTGTGCTCGGAGGCGAACCAGTTGACCCATCAAGTCTTCTCGGTGGGTGGCGGGCGTTATGCCAGGGTCTTCGTTGGAGTGAATGATGGATGGTTTGCCGGGCAGGGTGAGATACCCGCCGTCGAGACCCTCGCCGACCATCTCGACGAGATCCGCGACATATCCAGATACGAAATCCCGATGAACAACAACGATGAACTGATGATGATCGCTCGAATCGCAGCCGGTTGACCGATGCCAATCGACGTCGACCGTGTGATTGCAGGCGTGTTTCCGGCCACCTCTTACTCGTGGTCTGATCGGGATGTGATTCTCTACCACCTCGGAATCGGTGCAGGCAACCCACCCACCGACGAACGGGAGTTGCGATACGTCTATGAAGGTGATCTCCAGGTTCTACCCGCTTTCGCGACCATCCCGCCCTTCGCGACCATGATGAGTTTGGGGTTGATCGACGGACTCGAGATCAACCTCACCCAGATTCTCCATGGTGAGCACGAGGTAGTGGTCCATCGGCCGATTCCCACGGAAGGTTCGGTCAGCAATAGTGCACGTGTGACCGGCGTCTATGACAAGGGTAAGGGCGCCCTGATAACCATGGAAATCGTCTCCATCGATACGAAGACCAATGAGCCGCTCTTTACCAACCGGCCCTCGATTTTCGTTCGAGGCGAGGGTGGTTTCGGCGGTGAAAGTGGGCCCGGGGAGCGAGACACGCCGCCCGACCGCGAACCCGACTTCGTTGTTGAATACGAGACACTCCCGCAGCAGGCGCTCCTCTACAGGATGTCTTCCGGCGACCTCAACCCTCTCCATGCCGATCCCGGATTCGCCATGTTCGCCGGGTTCGAACGCCCCATTCTCCACGGGCTCTGTACCTATGGGATCGCCCTGAAAGCCACTGTCGACTCGGCTCTGGACGGCGACACGACTTCGGTTACGGGATATTCGGCCCGTTTTGCCGGTGTTGTCTATCCGGGCGAGACCGTCACCACGCGAATCTGGGAGCAGGGCAACGGGCTGGTTCTTTCGGCCAGCGTCGAGAGCCGCAATACCACCGTGGTCTCGAACTCCCGGGTGACGGTGGGCTAGGCCTGGATCTCCACGGGAGTTCCGATGGAGATCAGCCCGTGGAGCTGGGTGATGATGTCGTTGGGGAGTCGCACACATCCCAGTGACGCGGCGTTGCCGATGGAGTCCGGCCGATTTGTCCCGTGAATTCCGATGATTCCATCTCCACCGTTGTATTCGGTGATCGTGTCGCTACGCCCGGAAAGGCCCAGGGCGTGTGGCCCCCACGCTGAATCGGCGTTGGCGAGTGTGACACTGTCGGTCACGAAGAATTGGCCGGTCGGGGTGGGATTTCGAGAAGTTCCGACAGCGACGACCGAATTGAGCACTTCCTCACCGCGCACGTAGTAGGTCAACGATTTGTCGGAGAGGTCGACCACAACCCGCCCTTCAACCAGGAAGAGCTGAACGTCGGACGTCTTTACCCACCCCTCCGATCCATTTGGTCGAACCGGCAACATCACTTTCGCCCATCCATCGGTGGGCCCTTCGGTGACCGTGACAACCGTCACCGTTCCCAGGATGGTCGCCGCGGGGAGAGAGCTAGTGGGCTCTTTGGAATCGGGCTCGGAATAGATAGCCAGATCGCCCTTTGACATCGCTACGACGCTGACGTCGTCGGGCAGGGGCGATTCCGCAAAGCCCTCGTAGAACGTCGGTTGGGGAGTGGTGATGGTCGTTGTAGTGGTTGTCGACGGAACGGCCGAAGTGGACGTCGTCGATTCGACCGAACTCGCTGCACACGCACTGAGAACGGTGGCAACAGCCAAAAGGATTGAAATCCGCGACATCCTGGTAATGGTATCTCCGTCGATCGGGTAGCTCAGAACTCGGGATCGGCAGATTTTCATTGAGTCTTTATGCGCTATTACTCTGAATCGTTCATTCACTAACAGGTGGAGTCCGTTTGATGCCAAAGCTTCCTTCTGCGCGATCGGTGGAAAGATCACCCGATAACGCACGACTGCGTGAGTTGGCGTTGGAACGGATGCCGAGACTTTCGATAACCGAGTTCGGCAATCTCAACTATCAGGCTGAGGTGACTGCCCGTCTCAAGAACTCTACGTTTTTCGTTTCCGAAGCCGACATAAAGCAAAATCGAATCGGAAAAGACGAGGCCGAAACCTGGGCCGCGAAGCAGGACGCTTACATCGCCGACAAGGAGATGATCCTCGTCGAAGGCTATATCGGCCCCGATCCCGATTTTCGCACCGCCTGTCAGATGTTTATCGAGTCGTCGCAACCCAATATCGCTGCGATGCAAACCCATCTCTTCTTTCCCAAGGATGCATCCTGGGAACCCGAATTCACCGTTATCTACACCCCCGGGCTTGCCGCCCCTGGAAAGCCTGACGACCGTTTGATCGTCGTTGATCTCGACAACTGGACCACACGGGTATTCGGGTCCGACTACTTCGGCGAATCGAAAATGGGCAGCCTCAGGATGTGGAACCGTTTGGTCTTCGACCGTGGCGGGCTTGCCCTTCATGCCGGTCTCAAGACATTCCCGGCCGAATCGACCCGGAGCGGCGCCGAGGAGTCGATGCTTATCATCGGCCTGTCAGGCACCGGCAAGACAACGACCACTTTCCGACGGCAATTAGGGTCCCTTGCAGTACAGGACGACTTCGTCGCTTTGATGCCCGGGGGTGCCGTGCATACCACCGAAGCGGGTTGCTTTGCGAAAACCTATGGCCTCGATCCTGACGACGAGCCGACTATCTACGGGGGTACGACACGCCCGGACGCTTGGCTTGAAAACGTCTCAGTTTCGCCCGAGGGCAAGGTTGACTTCTTCGACACGTCTCATACAGCGAATGGACGATGCACTTTTCCGATGTCGTCGATCAAGCATCGTGATCCTCTCGGGGTGCCCAATGCCAGCTACCTCCTGATTCTCAATCGCTCCGACCACATCATCCCTGCCGTCTCCCGTCTCAAGCGATCACAGATCGCCGCGTATTTCATGCTGGGGGAGACCAAGGGAACGTCCGCTGGCGGAGCGGCCGAGGCGGGTAAGAGTCTTCGGGTACCGGGCACCAACCCATTCTTCTTCGATGACGACGCATTGCAGGGCAACCGACTCCTCGAATTGCTCGAAACTGTGCCTGATCTCGAGGCATATGTGCTCAACACCGGCCGGGTTGGTGGCGAGGGGGACGACTCCAAGAAGATCACCATTCCGGACTCGTCGGCGATCGTCCAGGCCATAGTTGAAGGAACCATCGATTGGGTCGATGATGACGACTTTGGATACCAAATCGCCCGACATGTTCCCGGCGTCGAGGACCCCGACCTGCTCAATCCGGCGCACCTGTATAAGCGTTTGGGCCGTGATCGTGACTACCGCGATGTGGTGGACCGACTGCAATTCGAGCGTTCGGAATATTTGTCGGCTTTCGATGCGCTGGATGACTCTGTCCTGGCAGGTCTTCGCTAGTTCTACCTCGGTATCACCGCGAGCAGGGTCCCCGACCCGACCCGGATGGTTGCTTCAGGACTGCTGAACTGATTGCTCGTGCCCCGACTCGACCCGTAGCGGAGTATTTCGTCATCGAGTGCCCAAACCAGTCCGGTGGTGGTCACCCCAACTGCATCACCGCCCAATGCCAGCAAAGAGATGGTTTCCCCCGGGTCGCCCTGGATGCGGATCGTGTTGCGAATCAGGTAGATGTGGGAATCGCTTCGGACCCATTCGATCTCAGGAACACCCGACCAGCGTGGTGAGGAAATCAATCCCAGGGCACTCAACTCGTGGTCAAAACGCCCACCCTCGGCGCCGACCATGACAATCCGCCGCGGTTGGCGCTCGGAGGCGAGTTGAAAAGCCAACTCGAGATCGGTGGCGTCCTTGTCCGCCGGAAAGTCGATCCGTTGGGTTGTCTCAGCCACCGGCGAGGCGGGGGAGAGTGAATCGAAATCCCCGACGATCACATCGACGCCCACACCCAGGGTACGGGCGATGTCGTGGCCGCTGTCAGCAGCGATCACAAAATCGGCGTCGGGTAGTTCTCCGCGGAGGGACTCCGGCACGGGATCACCGCCCGCAAAGATCATCACGGTGCTCATGTAAATGACAAAATCGTCTTACGCGCAATTGCGAGGGTAAGACTGAACCTTGAACTAGACATTGAAGGTTTGTCGCTCCGGCTCTCCCAACTGATTCCCCGACTTTCCTTGCTCATCTGATCCGCACCGCAATCCGGTTCATCGCTGTACGCAGGGACGCCTCGACTTGCTCGGGTGTCTCTCCGGTGCTGAACACGAAGCCGATATAGCGATCACCTTCGGGGGGAGGTAACAAGACGTCACCCGGTATGGCCGTGACGTCGACACTCGAGATTCCTTCGAGTGCCCTGACATCCTCCAACCCTTGTATCGAGTCGAGTACGCCGCTTCCTGGAATCGGGATCATCAAGACACCGCTGGCCCTGCCGTTTCGGCGCAATTCCCGTTTGTCCCTTCCCAGTGCATTACGGAGAATGAGGCTTTCCAAGGAGGTGTCCATCAGACCGAACCGGAGACTCTTCGAGCATAGACCGCCAATCGACCGTGCTGCGATTTCGACGACCTTGACCGAGTCGTCGGAGACCATGAGTTCGATGTGGACCGGCCCATGACTGAGGCCGATTGCTTTGGCCGCGGCGGTGGCCACCCGGATGCACTCGCTCTGGACGGCGTCGGAATGGCGGGACGGGGTGATCAGAATCGTTTCCTGGAATCCATCTCCCGGTATCGGATCGGGTTTGTCGAAAATGGCCAGCGTCAAAAACCCTTCCGGTGTGATGATGCCCTCGACGGCCACTTCGGACCCGGCCATGTACTCCTCGACCAACAGGTCCCGGGTATCGCCATCGGGAAATATGGAGCGCACCCGCTTGATTGTTGGCTCGAGGTCGGGTTCGGAGTCGACGCGGATTACACCCTGCCCGGCGGAACGGTCGAGCGGCTTGATTACGAGGGGATACCCGATTCGACCGCCAACCTCGAGAGCGTCTGAGTCGGGCGCCAGCCGTGACCAATTCGGCTGTGGGACCTCGCTTTTTCCGAGCAGTTCACGCTGTCTTGCCTTGTCTCTGCTCGCCCGAGCGGCTGCGGGGTCGTTGGCGATGAGACCCAACCTGGTGCCGGCAAGGGCCGCCACAATCACCCCGGCGTCGTCGGCGGCGACGATCCCGTCGATCGGAATCGAGTCTCCGGCGGCGACTATCGCATCGGTGGCCCCTTCCGGGTCGTCACAGTCGATTTGCAGGTAGCGGTCTCCCATATCGATGGGTGGGTCGGCCTCTGATGCCACTATCAGATCGATCCCCAGTTCCTCTCCTGCTTTGATGAAATCGCTGGCTCGGTAGGTCTGGCTGGGCAGGACGACAAGTACTCGGGGCATCGAATTTGAGATTAGAGCCCGACTAGCATTGTGCGAGATGCCTGAATCGACAGTAATCAACATTGAAGCAGACGCCCTGGAGATGATTCGCCAATTGCGTGACCAGGAACCCGGGGACGAGGAGTTCGCCTTATCCATCGAGGTGACCGGATTCCGTGGCCCCCAATTCTCATATGAACTGGCTTTCGTGGCCCTGTCGGACAAGAAGGAAGGCTGGGTTGTGGAACGTCATGGCGACATGGCAGTGATCTTCCCCGAGCAAGACACCGAGAAACTCGATGGGGCCGCGCTGGAACTGACCGGCGAGGGCCTGGTGATGAACAATCCCAATTCGCCAGCACCACCCGCTATGTCAGCTCCCGCCGGTGACCTCGAGGGGCCTCTGGTGGAGCGGGTACAGCAGGTCATAACCCAACAAGTCAACCCCGCCATTGCCTCACACGGGGGAGGAGCCGAGCTGGTGTCAGTCGACGGCACGATTGCTTACTTGCGTCTGTTCGGGGGCTGCCAGGGATGTGGGCTCGCCCAGGTCACCCTCAAGCAGGGAATCGAGAGGATCATTCTCGAGTCGATCCCGGAACTCACCTCGGTCGTCGATGTCACCGACCACGCCTCTGGTGACGACCCCTACTATCAGAGCCAGAAGAAATAGCCTGAACCAGCCAAGACGGCGGTCCTGGTCGCCATCCACATATCGAGTTTGGCTATTGACTATTTGCAAATAGCGAGTTGTATTTGACGTAAGTCAATGACTCAAAATGGCAACGAACCTCCCTCGCCATCGTCACGTCCACCCGCGTCCGGACAAGGTGACGGGTTTCTCGCCGGGGTAATGTCCAAGATCTCCACCGGAGCAGCCGGCGAAAAGGCAGGACCGAAACACAAGACGGCGCCAAAAACGAAGACAGCTAAGCCGCCGAGGAGCGCCGCCAAGCCGCCGAGGCGGCCTGGGGGGAGCGGCCCTCTTTTCATGGCCCTCGCAACTTTCCTGGTGATCCTGACCGCCTTTGGCTTTTCCACCGTGATGGGGGGTAGCGCTTCAGGAACCATCCAAGGTGCATCAGTGCCTTACTTCGCCTGTCCGGGTGTTGGCGAACTCGGCAAGCTGAATGGTGGTGAGGAAGTGAAGGTCAGCGGAACCGCCGGCGATTGGATGGTGGTCCACGCCGACATGACCGGTTTTGAGACGGTCTACATCCACTCCGACTTTGTCTCGCTGGAAGGTAAGAACGTCCGTTCCGTCACGGCAACCAATTGCAATATCACGGACGTCGAGGCGATAGCCGTCGAGACGACCACCAGCGATGGGTCGACATCGTCCTTGGAGCCCACGACTTCTTCGTCGGTCGAGGCCAATTCTTCGACGGCTCCAGCCCCAACGGCAGTGAAGCCACCACGAAAAGGAAAGACCTCACCGACCACGACCACGACAACTCTGCCGGGGGCAACGACGACCACACCATCACCGTCAACAACTCACCACCCGTCCACATCGACGTCCGAGCCTCCTCCTCCGCCGACGACAACGACCGAGCCTCCTCCTCCGCCGACGACGACGTCTACAACCGAACCTCCGACGACTTCTACAACCGAACCTCCGCCGACGACGACCACCGAACCTCCGACGACGACGACGCCAACGACCGAACCTCCTGATCCGCCATAGCCATATCGGTGGCATGATCTACAGTCAGTCAGGTGGGTTTCTCCAGGTCACAGCTCGAGACTTTTCGCGACGCCACCGTTCCTGATCTGATCGGGTCTGACTGCCGTCTGTTGTTCGTCGGGATCAATCCCGGGCTTTGGACTGCAGCGACACAGACTCATTTTTGCCACCCTTCCAACCGGTTCTACCCCGCCCTCCGTGGCGCCGGTCTGATCGACTTCGATATCGACACCAACAGGGGAATGACCGATGAGCAGCGGACAGCCTTCATCTCGACCGGGATGGGTATCTCCAATTTGGTACAACGGGCGACAATCCGGGCCAGCGAATTGACCAGGGAGGAACTGGAGGAGGGTGGCCACCGGCTGACCCGGCTCGTCGAGTCGATCAAGCCTGTTGTGGTCGCAGTGGCAGGCGTCACTGCCTATCGGAGTGCGTTCGGGACCAAATCGGCGGTGCTCGGCCCACAGGGTCGAAGCGGCCCGGCCGAGTGGTGGGTTTTGCCAAACCCGAGTGGTCTCAATGCCCACGCCACCCTTGCCGACCTCAGCGAATGGTTTCGGGCTGTCGCCGACGCGGCGGGTATTCATGAGTGAGCCGACACCACGGCAGATCCTTTACGCCCTTGTTGCCGGTGGATTTGTCCTGGTGGTTGCAGTCCTTGTTATCGGGGCCGCGGTTGCCGGGCTGGTCCCAGGATGGTGGACCGGTGTGATGGCCATCTCCCTTATCGGGTTTTCTCTATGGGGTGCTCTCAATTGGAGGCGGACCTGGCCGCTCTTGCTGGGATCGATCGGGCTATTCGTGCTCTGGACCGTTGTGACCCTGATCGTCGCCTGATGGGAGCTCGTCGTCGGAAACGATGACCACTCCTTTTGGGTGTTCATCAGGACTTAGTGGAATCTTCCGCCATGTCGTTTAGGCTTTGGCACCTGTGAGCACGGAAACGGCAAATGAACGGAATTCGATAGGCGACGTCGTTCGAGCGATCGGATTTCCCCTTGTTACCGCTTCTGCTCTTGCATCCGTCTTTGGAATCGTCATTGCCCAATTTCTCGACGATCTGGGCGACGGGATCCTCGCCGAGATCCTGGGCGGAGAAGCCGTCCTCTACAACAACCGCGTCGAATTCACCGGGGCGACCGATGTGGCATGGGCAGGCGGGTTTTTGCTCACTCTCGTCATCGGCCTGCTTCTCCTCTTTACATACCCTTCTCTCAAGGGCCAGGACCTCTCGCGACTGACGTTCCTCTGGATAACTATTCAAATTCTACGTCAGTCCCTGGCCCAGGCCCTGATGCTGCCATTTGGCGACGGTGGCGATTTGCGTCTTGCCTACGACACATTCGACTTACCGCCGGGACTCGATTGGGTAGTTGGAGCGACGGGCGGGGTGGGATTGATACTCATCGGCCTGGGGGCGGCTTCTGCATTCCTCGCCTATGCGGCACACCGTCGCAAGATCAGTACCAGTCGGAAACGCTTTCTTTTCGTCCTCTGGGTCGTGCTGGCTCCGGCCGTGGCATCAGTGTTTCTGGCAATTCCGTACTTCAGCCCTGATGCGGGCAGCGGCGCGGTCCCATCCCTCCCACTGACTGCAGTTCTGTTCTTATTCACCCTGGCGGCTGCTCCCGGCACCACAAACGTGATTGGTCCCGAAACCGAGCGAACCTATCCCTGGCCATACGGAATGGCGGGAACTCTCATCGTCCTTCTGGTGTTTTACGTTGTAGTTCTCCGCAACGGCGTCTCGATCGACCCGAGACTGTGGGGCTAGCTGCAGTTGTCACGGTTAGTGACGGCGTTGCATCCGGACATCGTGAAGACCGATCGGGAGAAGGCCTCGAAAGCCTGCTGACACGCAACGGATTCGAAGTCATCCGCTCGGTCGTGCCCGATGAGTTGGACCTCATTGCTGAAAAGATCAAAGAGTCAGCATCTCAAGCACAGATCGTGGTCACCACCGGAGGGACCGGCTTCGGGCCGCGCGACGTCACGCCGGAAGCGACCATCTCCGTTTTGGACCGCGAGGCGCCCGGACTCGCCCAGCTGATGATCGCCAAAGGCCTGGAGTCAACACCCATGGCGGCACTCTCGAGACTCCGGGCCGGTGTGGTTGGTGCCTGTCTCGTGGTCAATCTCCCCGGATCTCCACGGGGCGCCGAAGAGAGCCTGGAAGCAATCATCGGACTGGTGCCGCATATCCTCGATTTACTGGCCGGCGACACCGAACACTGACGTCGGGTTCTGACGGAAACCTCGCTACGATCGAATCCATCCGGTAACCCTTGGAGTTCGATGAAAATTTCACAACAGTTCGACGTGGCCAGCACGCCCCAAGTCGTTTGGGAGTTCTTCCAGGACGTGCCGTCGGTGGCACAGTGTCTCCCCGGCGCAGAGCTGCTCGAAGTCAACGACGACGGCACGTACGACGGGAAGCTGTCCGTCAAGCTGGGGCCGATGACGGCGGCCTTCGAGGGCACCGCAACTGTGACCCCTGACCCGGAGTCGATGACTGCGAAAATCGAGGGAAAAGGGGTCGACAAACGAGGAGGCTCACGCGGCCAGGTGAAACTCGACTACAGGGTGTCGCCTGCCGACGGCGGCTCGTCGGTTGAAATCGATGCTGACGTGACACTCTCCGGCCCGGCAGCTCAATTCGGCCGGACCGGTTTGATCAACGAGATCTCGAAACGCCTGATCGGCGACTTTGTCGACTGCCTCGAAGGCAAGCTCGCCGCCGGTACGGTCGAGGCGGCCGAGGAAATCAAGGCAACCGAGGTAAAAGGACTTTCACTGTTCTTCGCTTCACTGTGGGGTTGGTTCAGGGGCCTGTTCGGTGGAGGCGACGAGAGTTGAAGGCGAGAATTGGAGTGTTGGCTGTCCTGTTGTCGCTCGCCGTCGTTGCGTGTGGTGGTGAGGATGAAGTGCCAGTCCTCGAAGGGACCGATGTCACGCTGCAGATGTTCGACAACCGGTTTGAATACACCGAAATCCGTATTCCGGTCGGGGGATCGGTCGACTACGTAAATGGTGGGCGAAACCCCCACAACGCGGTGGCCGCTGACGGGTCCTGGTCGACGGAAGACATGTTCGGTAGCCTCGACATGCTTGAGGGCGACTCGGCGGCTCTCGAGTACGACCAACCGGGCACTTACGTTTTCTTCTGCACATTCCACGGCAACGCTGAGGGCGCCGGGATGGCCGCAACCTTGATTGTTGGTGACGGCGCCTGATGCGCCGTTGGCTGGTGCCTGTAGCCATTGGGGCTGTCTTCCTGACCGCCTGCGCCGGCCCACCCAACGGAAACCCTTCGCCGGCAGCCATCGGCGATACGTCGACCGACTCGCCATCGGAATGGTCTGGCGTAACCCACAATGTGCCCGCCGATTTTCCGACCATTCAGAGCGCCGTGGATGCCGCCGGCCCGGGCGACCTCGTCCTCGTAGACCGGGGCGTCTACAAGGAGACCGTGAACATCACCACCCCGGGATTGACAATTCGCGGGGTCGACCGCAACGAGGTGATTCTCGATGGTGAATTCGAACGCTCGAACGGGGTGGAAGTCCTTTTCGCCGATGGGGTGGTCGTCGAGAACCTGACCGCCATGAACTACAAGATCAATGGGTTCTTCTGGACGGGAGTACGAGGGTATCGGGGTTCCTATCTCACCGCGATCAACAACGGTGATTATGGGGTGTACGCGTTTGATTCTGGAGACGGGTTGTTCGAGCATTCTTACGGTACGGGCTCACCCGACGCCGCCTTCTATATCGGACAGTGCAACCCCTGCGACGCGGTCATCTCCGATTCGGTGGGCGAGTACAGCGGGCTGGGTTACTCGGGCTCGAATGCGTCAACCGAGCTCTATCTCATTCGAAACGTGTTTCGCTACAACGGGGCGGGTATCGCACCCAACTCCTGGGATGGCGAGCTCCTCCCACCGGTGGAGAACGTGGTCCTGGCCGGGAATCTCGTCCACGGCAACGGATCGGTCCCGTTCCCGCATCACACCGCTCAGTACATCGTTCAGGGAAACGGCATCGTGCTTGCCGGGACCGAGAACTCGACGGTTATTCGCAACCGCGTTTTCAACCATGCGATGAGCGGGATTCTGCTCCACCCAAACATCGACAAGAACGTCTGGATGGCAGGCGACAACACCGTCCAGGACAATGTCGTGACAGGGTCGGGCCTGGCAGACCTGACGATGGCCGGTCCCTCCCAGGATGGGAATTGTTTTTCGGGAAATGAATTCGACTCGTCGATGCCGCCGCCGCTCGAGTTCAGACAGCCGTGTTCCGGTCTCCGGATTCCTTCCAGTTATGCCATGGGACCGCTGAGTGCCTTGTTCGGAAGACTGGTCGAGGCCAATCTCGACCTCGATCCTGAGGTGTTTTACGGGGATATGCCTCACCCCGAACCGCAAGAGCAAATGCCCGGCGGCGTCGATGCTCCAGTGCGCCCTGCCGTCAATGTCTTCGCATCAGCAAAACCGAACCTCGACACCGTCGAGGTTCCCCCGATGCCATCAGATCTCGAAGTCACTCAACAGAAAGGGTTCAACATCATGGGTGTGACATTCGCCTCCGTCATCGGAGGATTCCTCGGCCTGTACGCATATGTGCTCCCGCTTGCGCTTTACGCGGCATGGGTCGGTATCGCACTCTGGGAGATCATGAAGCGTGACGATCTCAGCCAAGGGGCAGGGATTGGCTGGATGTTCGCCATCTTCGTTATTCCGTTCCTCGGAGTGATCGCCTACTACATATTCGGCGGGAGCCAGTTGCCGAAAGCGTACAAGTGGACCTTGCTTGCCGGGGGTCTGGGTGTCTATGTCCTGTTCCTCACGCTCGGTCTCGTCGTCGGTGGCATCGCTTAGGTCCTCATGGCCGAGGTATCCCGTCGCGATTTACTCAAGAAGGCCGGTCTCGGTGGGGCCGTCTTCGTGGGTGGGTCCGTCCTAGGGCACACCGTCAAGCATGCCGAAACAGCAGAAGCCACCGGCCACGATGAATACGGAGTCCCGGCCGGAGATCACATGGTTGTCGGTGAGGATGTCCTCGCCAGTGTTTATGGCCATGGATTAGGGCCACCTGCTGGCATCTCCGCCGATGCCCTCGATACCGCCACATTTCCACCCCAACCCGACGGAATGCCCCCCGGCACCACCAGGGACATCGAGATTGGCGTCGAGGAACGGTTGCTCGAGATCGGCGCGGGCGTTCATTTCGAGGCGTGGACGTACAACGGCACGGTCCCGGCTCCGATCATCCGGGCCACCGAAGGCGATCTGCTCCGGATCCACTTCGAAAACCGCACCGGTCATCCCCACAGCCTGCATCTCCACGGTGCCCATCGTCCCGAGCATGACGGTTGGGAACCGATTCCTCCCGGTGGTTCGACTACATATGAGATCGAGGCGGGGCCCGCCGGTCTACATCCTTACCATTGCCACACGGCCCCGCTTGCCGAGCATGTCTCCCGCGGGCTCTACGGAATGATGATCGTCGATCCCCGCGGTGGACGAACGCCGGCAACCGAAGTTGCCCTCCTGCTCTCCGGATTTACCAATGACGCCATTGGGCGCAACGGGATAGTGGCCTGGAACGGGGTCGCCGGTTTCTACCACCATTATCCGATCAAAGTTCCAGTTGGCACTCCGGTGAGGGCACATATCGTCAACATGTTGGAATATGAGTCGGTGGCGTCGTTTCATCTCCACTCCGAGACGTTCGATGTCTACCCGGCCGGGATGGGGGAGAGCCCGGTGTTTCGGGACGACACCATCGTGCTGGGTCAGGGCCAGCGCGCCATGATCGAATTCACGCTTCCAACAGTGGGCCGCTATATGTTCCACCCCCACCAACACTGGCTCGCCGACCGTGGGGCGATGGGCTGGTTCGCGGCAGTGTGAATCAACAATTGGCAATCTGCTGACAGCCAACAGAGTAGGTTTCAAACATAGGATCCGTTAGAGGAGAAAGCCATGCTCACTGATTTCACTGTCGCCGCCGTCTTGCCCTCTCGCGACGTACAAGCGGCCCGCGATTGGTTCGAGGCCAAGACCGATTCGCTTCCGACCAGGGAGGATCCTGGTGGGCTCTGGTATGAATGCTCGGGAGGAACCTGGTTTGCGGTGACCCCGAGTGCGTTCGCCGGCACCGCTCAGAACACAGCTGCCAGCTTTCAAGTTTCCGATATCGAATCGGTGATGTCCGAGTTCCGGAATCGGGGCGTGGTCTTCGAAGAGTACGACTTGCCGGATTTCAAAACGGTCGATGGGCTCGTTTCAATGGGGCCGTATCGGGCAGCATGGTTCAAGGACAACGACGGCAACATCCTGGAGATCTCCGAAGTCCTCGACTCGTAAATTACGAAAACCCCGGTGCGGAACGATATGTGACGCATTGGATCGCGCCCGAGTGGATCGCAAAATGCGGCGACTCGATCAAGCGAGCAGTCGTAAGATCCTCGCCGTGTCAGACATCTTCTATCGCTGGAAGGGTGACTTCACCAATTCCGAACTCAATCGACTCCATTCAGAGGCATTCGACCATCGTGTCTATCCGGATGACGAGTGGGACTGGGCCGGCATGACCGAACGGCACAGTCTCGGATGGGTTACGGCACGGAGTGGGGACCGGCTCGTCGGGTTTGTGAATGTGATCTGGGACGGACTCATCCATGCCTGGATTCAGGATGTGATGGTGGCGGTCGCTTCCAGGCACCAGAAAATTGGGGTCGGTCTCATACAGGAGACCACAGAACAGGCAAGATTGGCCGGATGTGAGTGGCTACACGTCGACTTCGATGACGATCTGCGATCGTTCTATTTCGATGCCGCGGGTTTCACCCCGACCAATGCTGGATTGATCGACCTCACGGGTTAGGTGAGGTAAGCCAGGGTGATCTCGGTGGCGACGCGGCCTGAGACCCGGAAGGCCGTTAAGCCGTTCGGTGTTGCCAGCAGATGGATCCAGCCCGGGGGAGCCTCCTCCAGGTCGCGAGCCGACAAACCGTCAGGGCCGCCGGGGTGGGAGTGAAAGACTCCTGATATCGCCCAGCCCATTTTCTCGGCGTGGAGGAAAACGTGATAGGACTCGGCGGGGTCGATCGTGAATGATGACTCCGACCGGTCGGTATTGGTCATCGGATAGGCAAACCGCACTCGGCCGTCGCCATCGAAAGCCAGTAGTCCGCAACACTCTTCAGGCTCACAGTTCGCCGTGTGGGTGAGGATGGCGTCCCTGATGTCATCCGGGATGATCAAGCGGGTACGCACGCCTCGTCATAGTCGATCAGGGTGGGAGGATGATCGGGGTCAGAACACGCCGGACAGTCCGGCCGGCGGGCGACCGACAGTGGGGTGAAGTCCTGATCCAGGGCGTCGTAGAGCAGGAGGGCGCCGGTCAAGGTCTTACCGATACCGAGTACCAGTTTCAAAGCCTCGGTGGCCTGCAAGGTGCCGATCACTCCAGGCAAAACGCCGAGGACTCCGCCCAACTCACACGACGGTGCCAGGTCCGGTGGGGGCGGTAACTCGAAGAGACAGCGGTAGCACGGCCCGACGTACGGATTGAAGACGGCTACCTGACCTTCGAACCGGTAGATCGAACCGTGAACCACAGGGATGCGGAGATGGAGGGACGCATCGTTGATCAGGTATCGGGTCGGGAAGTTATCGGTGGCATCGACAACCACGTCGTACCCCGTAAGGATCGCCAGGACATTGCTCGAATCCAACTTCACCTCATGAGCCTCGACCTTGACGTCCGGATTCAGCCCGAGAATCCGTTGCCGTGCCGACTCGGTTTTCGAACTCCCAACCGAGTCGAGGCTATGGAGGATCTGTCTTTGCAGGTTGGAGTCGTCGACACTGTCGTGATCCACTATTCCAATGGTGCCAACACCCGCGGCGGCGAGATATAACGCCACAGGTGAACCGAGCCCACCGGCTCCGACGATGAGAACCCTGCTCTCGAGCAGCTTCACCTGGCCCGCCACCCCCACATCAGGCAGATTGAGGTGCCGGTTGTAACGGTCAGCCTGCTCCGGGGTCAGCCCGGGAGGCGCTTTCCAGGGGAGATCTTCGGCCCTCCATCTTTCGAACCCACCGACCATATTGGATACGTTTGCGAATCCGGCCCCGGTCAGGAAAACCGTCCCGATCCCGGAGCGTGCGCCGGTGGCACAGTACAAAACGATTTCGGTATTGGGATCTTCGACGACCACCCCGATTCTGTCGGTGAGTTGGCCGAGGGGAATGTGAATTGCCGATTCGACATGGCCGGATCTGTATTCGACATCTTCGCGGACATCGATTAGGACGTATCTCCGGGCCAGTGCGGCCACCTCGCCGGGGGTGATTTCGGCCACGCGACTAGTGGGTGTGGGCGGGATCGGGGCGCTCCGGGTCGATTCCGTATCGATCGAGGGCGTCCTTGACCAGGGTGGCATCAACGACACCGTCGCTGGCAAGTCCCGAGAGTACGGCGACGACGATATGGCCTTTATCGATTTCGAAGAACTCACGCAGCGCCTTGCGGGAGTCGGATCGGCCGAAACCATCGGTGCCCAGGGTGAGATACGTCCGGGGCACCCAGCGCGAAATCTGGTCGGGAACCATCATCATGAAATCGGATACTGCGACGATGGGTCCCGCCGATGCCTCGAGCAACTGGGTGACGCGGGGTTTTCTCGATTCCTCTTGGGGGTGGAATCGATTCCACCGGTCGACGCTCAATGCCTGCTCGCGAAGCCGCTTGTATGAGGTCGCCGACCAGAGCTCGGCCGACACGTTGTAGTGCTCGGCGAGGTCTTCCGCTGCCGCTCGAGCGGCCAGATTGGCCGAACCGGAGAAGAGGATCGTCGCCTTGTGGCCTTCGTCGGGCCCATCGGCCCATTTGTAGAGCCCTTCGATGATCCCGTCGGCGGTGCCTTCGGGCCGCGGTGGCTGCGGGTAATTCTCGTTGTAGACGGTGATGTAATAGAAGATGTCTTCCGGGTCGGGCCCGTACATCCGCTTGATGCCTGCATCGACGATGGTGCCCACCTCGTACGCAAAGGCCGGGTCGTAGGCCTCACAGACCGGGACAGTCGATGCGAGGATCAGAGAATGGCCATCCTGATGTTGCAGCCCCTCTCCGGCGAGGGTGGTGCGCCCGGCGGTTGCTCCTAAAAGGAAGCCACGCGCCCTGGCGTCGGCCGCCGACCAGATCAGATCACCCACCCGTTGAAACCCGAACATCGAGTAGAAGATGAAGAAGGGGACCATCGGAATTCCCCTGGTGCTGTATGAGGTTGCCGCGGCGATCCACGAAGCCAGGGAGCCGGCTTCGGTGATGCCTTCTTCGAGGATCTGTCCGTCCTGGCTTTCGGAGTATGAGAGCAACATCGAGGCATCAACCGGCTCGTAGAGCTGACCTTTGGAGGCATAGATCTTGAGCTCCCGGAACAGCGAGTCCATACCGAAAGTGCGAGCTTCGTCGGGCACGATCGGCACCACCCGGTCGCCGAATCCCTCGGCGCGGCCAAGATTGCGTATCAATCGGGTGAATGCGGTAGTAGTCGACGCCTCGACTTTCCCCGAACCGGCGTAGATCTCAGTGAAGGCTTCATCGGTAGGAAGGGTCAGTGGCTTTTCGATGGTCGTGAGCCGCTTCGGAAGGTAACCACCGAGTCGATCGCGGGTCTTGATCAAATAGGCATGCTCCGGCGTGCCCGGGTGGGGCCGGAAGTACTGGGGAATGGAATCGCCCTCGAGGGATGCCAGTGGGATGTCATCCTCGAGATGGAGGGTGGTCCGGAGCTCCGTCAGCTGGCTGTTGGTCAGTTCCTTGATCTGGTGGGTGGCGTTGCGGCCTTCGACATCGGGCCCGAGAGTCCATCCTTTGATGGTTTTGGCGAGAATCACTGTCGGTCGGCCGTTGTCGAGTTCGGTTGCCACCTTGTATGCCGAGTAGATTTTCCTGTAGTCGAGACCGCCACGACGGAGCGCCCAGATCTCATCGTCGCTCATATCAGCCACCAATTCTTTGGTGCGGGGGTCCTTGCCGAAAAAGTGGTCGCGGACGAAGGCGCCGTCTTCTGCCTTGTAACGCTGGTACTCACCGTCGACCGTGCTCCCCATCACGTTGACCAGGGCGCCGTCGGTGTCCCGGGCAAGAAGGGCATCCCAACCCGCCCCCCAGATCACCTTGATGACATTCCAACCCGCCCCCCGGAACACCGCCTCCAATTCGGTGATTATCTGCCCGTTGCCCCGCACCGGGCCGTCGAGACGTTGCAGGTTGCAGTTGATTACCCAGGTGAGGTTGTCCAATCCTTCCCTCGTGGCCAATGAGATAGCGCCCAGGGTCTCGGGTTCGTCGGTCTCCCCATCGCCGATGAAACACCAAACCCTCGACTTCGACGTGTCGTCCAGACCCCGATTGTGGAGGTACTTGTTGAATCGCGCGTGGTAGATCGAGTTGATCGGGCCGATACCCATCGAAACCGTCGGGAATTCCCAGAAATCAGGCATCAGGCGCGGATGGGGGTACGAAGACAGGCCGTCTTCCCCGATTTCAAATCGGAAATTGTCCAAATGCTTCTCATCGAGCCTGCCCTCGAGGAATGCCCTGGCGTAGATCCCGGGGGCGGCGTGACCCTGGAAGTAGACGTAGTCTCCCCGGCCTTCGGCGTCGTGCCCCCTGAAGAAATGATTGAAGCCCACTTCGTAGAGCGTTGCCGACGAGGCGAACGTGGAGAGATGGCCACCGATCCCTTTTTCCCGGTGGTTGGCTTTGATGACCATGACAGCGGCGTTCCATCTGATGAATCGACGGATACGCCGCTCGATGTCTTCGTCGCCCGGAAACTCGGGCTCTTCTTCCGGTGGGATGGTGTTGATATACGGAGTGCGCACGGCTCCGGGCACCCCGGTCACGGTTTCGTGGGCGCGTTCGAGGAGCTTGGCAATCAAGTAGCGGGCGCGGTCGGGACCGTATTCGGCGACCACTGCGTCGAGCGACTCCATCCACTCTCTTGTTTCCGCCGGGTCGGAATCAGGCAGCTGGTTGACGAATTCGTCGTCGAGTGTCCTTCCTAGGTCTCCTGACATGACCCTCAGGTTAGTGACGTCACAGAGTGGGTGATCCGGTCATATCTACTGACTGCGACGATGACAGCCAATCTTCGAGAACACGACAGAAACGAACGGATGCGTCGAGCTGAGGTGTGTGGCCGGTGTTTTCCATCTCGACGTGGTCCCAGTCGGACCGAAGCGACACCATCCACCTGACCGCGCTCGGGGAGACAATCGGATCCACCTTGCCCTGTACCACCAGGGTCGGTGCCTCGATCTGTCTGATCATCCTGACGTATTCCCGAGGGCGCCGGTAGAGCCAGGCGATCGACGACGCCGATCGATTCAATGCCACCGCCGCCCAGGGAAAATGGTAACGCTCCCGAGCGGTGTCGGTGAGGCTGGCCACTACGTCCGGTGGAATCCTGCTCGGGTTGTGGCTGATCATCTTCAGACTCAACTCGACTATTTCTTCCGGTGTCAGCCGTTTCCCGACCGCCCGGAGAATCGCCGCACCCAGATATGGGGTCGCCTCCAATCCGAGGCGGAGTCCGGTCAGCCAATCGAATTCGGGATCAGGGAGTCGGATCGGTGTTGCCGGAGACACCAGTATCAGGCGCGACACCAGGTCGGGCCGATGGGCAGCGACGAACTCGGAAACCAGGCCACCCATCGAATTACCGACCAGGACGACGGGGTAGCCGGCGGCTTCGATAAAATTGGCGACAGCACGTGCATGGGTCTCCAACCTGTAGTTGGCCTGTGGCGGTGACATCCCGAATCCGGGCAGATCGATGGCCAGCACCCGTCGATCCTTGGCCAATCTCGGGCCGACGGCGTCCCAGTTGGCGAGAGATCCCCCGAGCCCATGCACCAATAACATGATCTCGCCTTCGCCGCCGTAGTCCCGCCAGTTGAGCTCTGCGATGGCTCGTTCCGTCCGATTTGTCATCACCACGAGGTTACCGAGACGGCTTCTTTAAACTGATGAACGATGCGAATCCTGCTGGTGTCGACATACGAGCTCGGTCATCAACCGATCCACCTCGCTTCGCCCGCTGCCTCACTCACCCGTGATGGGCATGAAGTCATGTGTCTCGACCTCTCCGTCGAGGACGCCGATTTCTCGGCCCTCGACAAGGTCGACGCGATCGCCTTTTCGGTCCCGATGCATACGGCTATGCGTCTCGCCATCACCACGGCATCCCGGATCAGGAGGGCACGACCTGAAATTCCTATCGCTTTCTACGGCCTTTACGCGGACGTTGGTAGGGAGCGGACCCTTGGAACGATCACCGATGCCATTTTCTGCGGCGAGTACGAGCCTTCCTTGCGGACATGGGCGAGGTCGCTGATTGGGTCGACACCCTCTCCTTCGGTTCATGTTCATCTGGGCAAATCGGATTTTGAGGTTCCGAAACGTGATCTGCTCCCTGGCCTCGGGGAGTATGCCCGGCTCGAGTATGAAGGACAGGCCTTGCTCGTGGGTGCGGTCGAGGCATCGCACGGGTGCCGTCATCGATGCCGCCACTGTCCCATACCCGCTGTTTATGACGGTCGCCTTCGGGTACTCGGGGAGGATCTCGTCCTCGCCGATATCGCTCAACTGGTGGCCGCGGGAGCGGAGCACATCACTTTTGCCGACGCCGACTTCCTCAATGCTCCGGCCTACTCGTTGTCGGTTCTCCGTAGTTCGCACCGCCACTTTCCCGAGCTCACCTACGACGTGACGGTAAAGGTCGAACATATAGTCAATCATCGAGATCTCTGGGAGGAGATGGCTTCCTTGAATGTGCTCTTTGTGGTCAGTGCATTTGAGAGCGTGGATGACCGGACACTCGAGATCCTGGACAAGGGTCACACGGCTAGGGACATGATCGAAGCGGCCGGGGTGCTCAGGGAGTCCGGAGTCTATCTACGGCCAACCTGGCTGCCCTTCCTACCCTGGACGAGGCCTGGTGAAATCGCAGAATTGTTCCAATTCCTCGATGCCAACGATCTTGCCGGCGCAATCGATCCGGTTCAGCTTGCGATACGGCTCTTGATCCCGGAAGGTTCGTTGCTGGCGGACCATCCGGCGATGAAACCACACCTGAGCCATTTCGACCCCGATGCGCTCACTTGGGTTTGGGAATTCGAGGACCTCGAGTCGGCACGGCTCCATAAGGAACTCGATCGAATCGCTGCCGAAGCGTCCGACTGCAAGGAAGACGCCGGCGATACCCTTTCTGCCATGCGATCGATCGTATCCGACATCTCGGGAATCGACCTCGGCGAGCAAACGGCTGTCGGATCGGTGCCCCGACTGAGTGAGAGCTGGTTCTGTTGTGCCGAACCAACCGTGGGCCAGGCCACGGCCGTGAGCGGTATTTCCCTCGGGATGGGGCTCTGATGGCACGAAAGGTCGATACGAGCGCGGCAGGGTGTCTCTCCAGCTTGTTCACCCTCCTGGGGTTCTTCCTGTTTGGCTCGGCGCTTTTCAATCAATTTCAAGAATTCACCGGGGACGGTGGCGGCTTCGAGCTGAGTGGTGCCCTGATTCCAGGTCTGGTGCTGCTTGCCATGGGAGGTTCTCTTCGTCGCAGGGCCAACGCCGCCAAACAACCCGATGAGAATCAGGTCAGGATTCCGCTCAAGCCTCCTCCACAAAGTACGCCATCGCAGCAAGTGCAGACATCCAAACCGAAGCCCAGGCCGCCAGTCACACCGCCCGTGGTGGAGATAGCCGGGTTGCCCGAGGTCGAGGAAGTCCACGAGCCCGGGGCGTTGCCAGCTGTCGAAGATCTGCGTCTGGAAGATTTCGAGCCCGAGAAGCCGATGACCTCCGAGGAACGGCTGCGCATCGCCAAAGAGAAATACCGGAAAAAGCCTTAATTATCGGTGGGAGCGGTGCGGGCGAATGTCCTGGCCAGGGCGATTTCCCCGGCAAAGTCGTCACGGAGCCTTGCGGTCTCAGAGCCTTGCAGCAGCCCACGGTTTTCGGCGAGGGCGAGAGCGGATTTGAACAAGACCTGACTTGCGCTCTCCCCGGCGATCGTTTCGTCTTCGATCCGATACATACGCGCTCTGTCCAGTGCTGATTTCAGGAACTTCTTCTCTGAGTAGACCCCGCCGGTCGCCACGAGTTCGTCGGCCACAATTTGGTAGGCATCGAGGAACGGAACGAGGGCCCATCGGCTCATCGGTGCTCCCAACTTCTCGATCAATTGGTCGGGCCCACTGGAGAAAAGCAGATGTCTCCATCCGGGGACGTCGATCTCGAGATCCGACGAGATATTGTCGAGGAATTCCCCTTTCTCGGGGAAGAAGAATTCGAATTTGAGGAGATCGCGCAACTCCAACGCTGCCATGTGGAAGGCTTCCACCGAAGCCGTCTCCGAATGTCTGAGGCCGTACAGAGCGATTTCGGCGATGGATCGGTTGAGGAAATGGTGAACCACCACATTCCGGTAATACGAGATCCGCAACATCTGCTCATCGTTGAGCCAATAGACGCGTCGGTCCAGCGCCTGGTGCGACGACACGTTCTCGTTCTGTTCCAGCCAATCGAGAACCGATGTCACCTGTTCCGGTTCGTTGAGCCGGAGGTCTTCAGACACCGGAATAGCCCGATCCTCGACGTATCGCATCAGGGCTTCGCATTGCTCTGCGATCTGAGCGGAGGTCTTTGATTTCCCTTGGGCTGCCAATAGAGCGATCGAAACCATGGCGGTGGGCGTCACCGGGGTCACCTTGCCGATCCGGTACATCACCTCAAATGCCATCTTGGGAACGGCCAGCGACTCCGCCTCGGATGGGTCCTCGGTAAATGCGCGCACCGACACCGGTTCGCCGAATCTGATGTGGATGTCGCCGTAACGCTGCCGCATCGACCTGACCGCCTTGAACAACCAACCGATAGACTCTTTTTCCTTCTCGCCACCCTGGGCTTCCCGGGCGTAATCGGGAACATCCTGGATCTGGTCATAGGCGATGCTGATCGGTATCAGAAGCACGTCATCGGCTTTGCCCCGCCGCTGGGCGTCGACGACATAGTTGAGCATCCCCAGTTTCGGGGGGAGAAGGCGTCCCGATCTGGATCGGCCACCTTCGAGATACCACTCGAGGTTGAATCGCTTCTCGATCAGGTAGTCGAGATAGTTCTGCAGTACGGCCTTGTACAACAGGTTGTCTCGAAAGGACCGCCGGATGAAGAAGACTCCGGTTCGACGCACCAGGGGCCCGATCGGAAAGAAGTTGAGGTTGATACCCCCGGCAGTGTGATTGGGAGGCAGGTCATTTTCCCAGAGCATGAACTGAAGGCTGAGCCGGTCCATGTTGGACCGGTGGGACGGAAGGAACACCACCGGGTGAATCTGGCCATATTCGGCAAGGCGTTGCACTTGCTCCGGTTGGTATTCGATCTCGCCGTAGCCCTGTCGGTACAGCTTGTGGATTGCGTTCGCCACGAGGTCGATGACCAGAGGGCTGTGAGTCGCGGCGATCTCCTTGAGATATCGCGCTGCCTTGCCTTCAGCCGCCATCGCGGTAATTCCTGTTTCGGCCGCGATCCGTTGCACATCCTCCTGGAAGGAACGCCTCGAGAAAATCGCTTCGGGGACAAACCTCGGCGTCTTATAGCGGTTTCCCCTGATCTGTCGTTCCTTCGCATCGAGCGCCAGCCACGCTCTCCTCGTCACGAAAGAGGAGATGCTGTCGAGTGTGTTGCTGGCCGCGTGGGCCGAGGCCATCTCCTGGACCGGTGCGCCGGCCCCGACGATGTGGGCCACCCGGTCCTTGCGGAAGTTGCGGATGAGATGAGGCCGGATGCCGCGAGGATCACGGGGATCACCGAATCTGAGTATCAAATCCGACCACCGGACCGTTCGCTTCCCCGATCGCTCCGGCGGCATCCAGAGGATCCGGACCGGCATCATGAAGGAATCGGGCTCGGTGGCGAGTATCCCGTCGAGGGTTGCGATATCGCCCCCCTTGCCCCTCCGCGACGACCTGATTCGGACCGTTCGGGGTTGTCGACCCAGAGACCGGGCCAACCAGTCGACGAGGATGCCTTCCTCGTAGTCGGTGGCGACGTCCAGCAGGTAGACGGTCTTTGCATCGGCCGGACCTGTGATGTCCTGTTCGACCGGAATGGGTTTTCTCGCCACGATTCACACTCTATTGGATGGCACAATGCTCGTCGTGAAAGTAGTCCTCCAGAGGGTGAGTCGTGCGGCAGTCAGGGTGGCCGAAAAGGAGGTCGGGTCGATCGGGCCGGGCCTATGCCTCCTGGTAGGGATCGGGCCGGATGACACTGGAGCAAACATTGCCGTTGCGGTAGACAAGATCGCAGGCCTCCGGGTCTTTGGCGACACCTCGGGGCAAATGAATCGGTCTGTTGTCGATACCGGGGGTGGAGTTCTCGTGATAAGTCAATTCACACTCTTCGCCGATGTCTCGAGGGGGCGGCGACCTTCATTCTCTGACGCGGGCCCTCCGGAGAAAGCGCGAAAGCTCATCGATGAGATGGTCGGGGGGTTGCGCGATCGGGGAATCGAAGTTGCAACAGGGCGATTCGGCGCCAAGATGGAAGTCGAACTGGTCAACGACGGGCCGGTGACTTTGATGTTGGAGATCAGGGACGGGAAGGTTCTTTGAGTCGGTCCCGGGCATCGAGCAGGTGTTTGGGGCCGACGATCACTCCGACTGCAATTGCAAAGTAGGGGATAAGAGCGACATTCTCGATGCCCCAACCGTTGGGCCACTGCCGGGCGGCCCACGGCAACGCGATGGCGATCATCACGACGATGGCGATCAACGAGGCAATACCCGTCGACTTGGTGACCAGCGCACCGCCAGCGATTGTCGCCACGACTACGACGAATCCCGCCGGCCAGAGCGCCAGCAGGACACCTCCGGTGATGGCCAGGCCTTTGCCTCCGGCAAATCGATACCAAACGTTGAATACATTGCCAGCGATCGCGGAGACACCGGCAATGACAGAACCAGCGTCGCCCGCTATCAACCCTCCGATCACCACGCACGCCACCCCCTTGAGGAACTCGACGATGAAGATCGGTGCGGCCAATCGAAGGCCACCGAGCCTTCTGGCATTGTTCGTCCCCGGGTTTCCGGAACCCTCCTGGCGCAGATCGATGTGACGCAAGCGGGCGATTGCGTTGGCGGTGGGAAGTGATCCGATCAAATAGCCGACGAATGCGGCGAGGAGAAGCGTCACTGGCCCAGATAGGACTGGCCTGCCGTGCAGAACTGGAGGAAGTCGCAGCCCTGGCATTGCTGCGAAGGAGTCGGCTCGAAGACCTGCTGCACGATTCCCTCACCCAATTCGTTCAGATGCTCCCGCGCAGCGCCGAGCCACGACGCGTCGACTCGGGATGACTCCTCGGTGAGGCCTTCGCCGAGGTAGGCGAATGTCACGGTCATCGACTTCGATGGGGTCAGCCCGAAGTCGATATCCGAACAAGCGACCGCGTATGCCTCGAGCTGAACCTTGCGCGCCGGGTTTTTACCGGGTCGGCCGCTCTTGAAATCTACGATCTCCCAGACCCCGTCGTCGTCGTAGATGGCGTCGATTCGCCCTCGTACCTTCAGTTGATCACTCAATGCGAGTGTGAATGGTGCCTCGACCCGTGCTGCCGGAACGGATGCGAATCGAGATGTCTCGAATGTTCGAAACGCACCCGGGCGGTAGTCGGAGTCGGGGACATCGTAGATTTCGCGGGAGAGCTCCTCGAAAGGAATCGCCCCTTTCTGGTGGAGTTCGATCCGACGGTGGACCTCGGTGCCGGCCACTGCCGCCTGGTTGCGCTGGCGTGGGAGCCGGTCGACCTCGGACCAGAAATACTGTTTCGGGCACCCGGCGTATGTGACCAAACCGGTGACCGAGACGGTTGTGGTATCGAGGCCCTCCTCGAGCTTCAAGTCGTCGGGCAGTTCGAACAATCGCTCCGTCCATGAGGTTTCACTCATCGCCACTGCAGACTCCAGATCGAGTTCGCGAGCGAGGGTCGTGACGTAATCGGGGTCGATCATGGCCTTTCGCAGCGATGAGCGCCAGCCCTCCTGAAAAAGCGGATCGGGCTCGCCCTCCGGCTGGGGGCGACGCAACAACTCGGGCCGGTCGGGCAGTTCGTCCTTTCCGGCATCATGACTGTGGGGATGAGAGTCAATCATGCTGAACAGTGGTGACGGGTCCTTGGGATTGACCGTTGTCTCCGGATGGCCGTACCAATACGCCCCTGACACCAAGAGGCGCGACCTCGCCCGTGTCGCGGCGACGTAGGCAACGCGCCATTCCTGGTTGAGGTTCAGTTGCTGAAAGAAGGCGAGCCGCTCCTTTTCGTTTTCGGGCATCGCCTCGAACATCGAGTCGACCCGGTATTCGATTGGAAGAACGCTGGGCTTCTTCGGGTCGGGGTGCATGCGAGACCCGGCCGGGAAGTTCCCCTCGGTGAGTGCGGGAATGGCGACCACGTCCCATTCGAGACCCTTGGCTCGGTGTACGGTCACCAGGGTCACCGCATCCTCTCCGCTGAGACGGGCGGCGTCGAGCTCTTCGGCCGGCTCCTGCTCCATTGCGTCGAGATATTCGAGGAACACGGTGAGCGAGGACCTGCCCCGCAACGGGCTCCAATCCTCGGCGAGGTCGAGAAAACGATAGATATTGAGCCTTGCGGTGAGGCGGGCCACTTCGGGGAGGGCCTCGATATCGGGCCAGGCGCGGGTTCGGTCGAGAATCAAGCGGGCCACCTCCACCAACGAGGCACCCTGTGTTTCCTTTACCAGGTCGAGATACGTCTGGATGAAATGCTGATACCCGAGCCGGGCGCCGTCACGAAGGCCTTCGACACCGTCGAGGGCTTCAATACCTTCCAGAAAGGTGATTTGGGGTAGAACGTCTTCGGGGGAATTCGAGTTGGCCGCGATCCACCGGGTAATGGGCGCCAGATCGGCCAGGCCGAGCCGGTACCGGCTTCCTGTGAGAATTTGAAGCGCAGACGCCGCATCTCCGGATCGGTCGAGAAGTGTCATCCACGCCTTGATCTCGGCGATCTCGGGGATGGACAACAGCCCGCCTAGGTTGGCCACTTCGATGGGGATCTCGTGGTCGGAGAAGGCTTCGACAATCATGGCGAAGTCTTTGTTCTTGCGGAACAACACTGCCATTTCGGACCAGGGGGTTCCGGCGTCGTGGATTTCTTCGAATCGGCGTGCCAGCCACTCCGCCTCGATCATGGCATCGCCGGCCCACCGGGTCTCGATCAGGCCATCGTCCCGGTCGGGGCTGCGGAGAGCCGAGGCAGCCGGGTTGGCCTGATGTCGGATTTCATTGGCCACATCCAGGATCGCCTGCCCGGATCGATAGTTGTCGGTGAGTTCCCTGAGAAAAGGCGGCGAGCCGTCCGGGCGTGTGAAGTGTTCGGGGAACTTTTCAAAATTCTCAGCCGACGCCCCCCGCCATTCGTAGATCGTCTGATCGACATCGCCGACCGCGATGACCGGGAATCCTTGGCCAAACAGTGTGGTGAGGAGCAGTCGCTGGGCCGGGTTGGTGTCCTGGTATTCGTCGAGGACCACCACCCGGTAGCGGTCCCGGATGGCGGCAGCGATGCTCGCATCCCGACCGACGAGTCGGGTCGACAGGGAAATCAAATCGGCATAGTCAACGACACTCAGCGCCTTCTTGTTTGCCTGGTATTGCTGCAACGTCTCGAGCATCTCAACCCTCTCCGGCCATGGGTCATCGTCGGGGTGGTCGCTATTGAGGAGATCGGCGGGCTCGAGCAGGTGGTCGCCCAGTCGGTCGCCCAGTTGCTTGATCTGGTCGAGACGCCCGGACCAGGTGATGTCTATGCGTTCGTACTGGGTGTTCAAGAACGTCTCGCTGAGGAGCTGGCGAGAAAATGTCGGCGTTATCACCTCGGGCCTCTGATCCAGACCGGCGAGGAGGCCGAATTCGCTGAGGATCTGGGCGGCGAAACCGTGGTAAGTGTGAACTTCGACCTCTCGCCCCGGATCCACCCCCACCCCGAGAAAATTCCGCACCCGGTCGGCCAGTTCTGACGCCGCCTTGTTCGTGAAAGTCATCCCGAGCACGTGTTCCGGCTCGATTCCGTGGTTGGCGATGAGGTTGGAAATCGCCATGGCTACCGTCGTCGTCTTGCCGGTTCCTGCTCCGGCGGAAACCCGAATGGAGTCGAGTCCGAGATCGAGGATTGCTTGCTGCTCAGGAGTAGGGATCAGTCCGTTCATGCCACAAATGCGCCTTTTCCCTCGGGCCAAGCAGGACAGGATGTCTTGAAAGCACAGCGATTGCACAGCACGGAAACTCTCGGCTCCCATACCTCGGAACTGATGGCGGTGGTGATCTCCCGCATCTTCTCTTCGATCATGGCGAGATTGGCGAGATCCAGAGGCCTCGTCGTCAGACTCACGGAATCGGTGGCCGGATACCAGAGTTCGGCAGCGACAACCGGGACACTGTCGTCCAATGCGCTCACAGCCAGCGCGTAGAACCCGAGCTGTATCGACTCCTTGGCATCTTTTAACCCGATGGGCTTGCCCCCCGTTTTGTAGTCAACGACCCGATATCCATCCTCAGTCAGTTCGAGGCGGTCGATCACTCCTCTCCAGAGGACGCCGTCGACTTCGAGCGTGACACTCTTTTCCAGTTCAACCGGTGGACCACTGCTCGATGGCCATTTCTGATAGAGGCTGGCCACCTTGCGCTCGGCACTGGCCAGCCATGCCTTGTTGAGGGCGGGAGTACCAAAGTCGACGGATTCCCATGCTTCCCGGAGATAGCCAAGTGCCACTTCCACATTGGCGTGAACCTTCCCCGTGCCCACGACCTCCTTTTCTGCGCGTTCCAGGGCGGCATGGATCAGCGTGCCCGAAGTGGCGTATACCGATGTCGGGTCGCCGATTCGCAATCTCCGCTCGATTGCGTATACCCGGGGGCATCGCGCGTAGCTATCTGCCTGGCTGGGGGACATCGATGGCGCCTTGTCCAGGATCGGGCGATCAGGGCCTTTTTCGGGAATGCCGGCAAACCTTCCTGCATTCCAGGTTGACACCGGCGATTTCGCAAGGGTGGCCAGCGCCGCCAGTCGGGTGGCAGGGGCAGCGCCGGGGTCGGCCGCATCCCTGCGAAGACGGGTTTCGGCCTCTCCGGTCGTTATGGGTGCCAGCTCGATCGATGCGGGTCGACCGATTTCTGATAGAGATGCCTTGCCCGAGGCGGCGAATAGAAAACGCGAAGGTCGTTGCTCGCCCTGGTCGATGCCTGCGTCCGTCGCCGTCCAGACCACTCTTCGTGAAGCTCGTGTCATCGCGGTGTACGCCAACCTCATCTCTTCCTGGACCTGGAACTGCGAAACCGCCGAGGGATCGGTCGTGCGTTCCGGCGAGAGCATCTCGGGTCGGAGCATCCGTCTGCTCCGACGCAAGTCAGGAAACACGCCCTCCACGGCATTTGCGATGAAGACCTCTTTGAACTCGAGGCCTTTGGCTTGATGCAAAGTGGTAAGGACAACAGCCGACTCGCGGCCGCGATGACTGAGCAAAGGGGTGGCTTCGAATGCCTCGTCTTCGGCCAATTGGAAGAAGCGAAGCAATGTCACAGCGGGGTCGCGGTCGGCCTGACGGTCGAGGACCTGAGCGAAGGAAGCAAAAGCCGATCGCCATTCCCGGCGTTCCGGGTTGTCCACGAACCTGCTGAATCGAGGCGAAGAGGTCCACAATCTCCAGAAACCGTCGGAGGCGGTGGTCACTGTTGCCCAATCGGACTCCTCGAGAAGCGGAGCGAGATCGCGAACAAAGTGGGTCTGGTCGAATGCCCCGATCCAGCTCCCCTCCCGATTTCGGGCGCCGGTGATGGTGCGAAGCTCGCCGAGTGTCATCCCGACAAGGGGGCCGAGTAGGAGTCGGCGAGCGGCCTGATCGATCACCGCATGGTCGGGATGGTCCTCATCCCGGTTTGACGTGGCGAGGACCACCAGGTCTGAGATCATCTTGACGGCAGGATGGTCGACGAGACGGCGGTCGGGTCTGTTGTGGGGGATCTGGCGACGGTCGAGGGATCGACTGATCTCGTTGAGCATCTCTCTCTTGGAGCGGACCAGAATTGCAAGTTCGCCCGGGGCGTTTCCATCGACGTGAATCGACCGCTCGATCTGGGATGCGATCCATTCGGCTTCGGCGGTCTCCTGGTCGAAAATGTAGGTTTCGACCCGTCCGGGGTGCGGTGCGGGGTGCACCGGCCCTGCCCCACCGGGCAGATCGCCCTCACTGACCACCCTCAGCGCCGAATTCATGATCTCCTCCGGAACCCGGAAGCTCCTGTCGAGGACGATCCGTCGCACCTGTTCGTGGCGCTTCTGAAAATCGTCGATATTTCGCAACTCGGCGCCGCGAAACGAGTAAATCGACTGGTAGGGGTCGCCGCTCACTGTGAGATTGCCATGGAGGTTGGATAACAGGTGGGCCATCTCGGCCTGTGCCGGAGAAGTGTCCTGGTACTCGTCCACCAGAACGTATCGAAAGTCAGGGACGATGTCGCGCCCCGACTCTTGACTGAGGATGTCTACCGCCCCGACCAGCAATGCGCCGTAGTCGATCCGGTCGGTGGCCTCGAGTTTTTCGAGATATCGTCTGTAGAAACCCGGGATGCCTTGCCAGTCGGCGCGATTGGCGGCAGGTGTTTCGAGTTCGTCAGGCCCGAGGAGGCGCTCGGCGCAACGCATCAGGAAGTCGGCCACCTCTTCGGCGAACCCCCTTGTTCCCAGGATTCCCCGGTAGGTGAGTGGCCAATTGGCCGGATCGTCTGACTTGAGGAGATCTCTGACCAGACCCATTTGTTCTGGAGTGGTCAGTGGCTGCGGGGTAGATCCCGACCTCGACGTTTCGACGATACGCAAGGCGAGGGAATGGAAAGTGGTCGCCTCCACCGGGATCGTTGATCCTCCCAGGGCCGATTCAATTCGGTCACCAATCTCGCGGGCTGCCCTTCTGGAGAAGGTGAGCACCAGGACCTGATCCCTGGTTGCCCGCCCCGTCTTCACGATCGAGACAACCCGTCGGACCAGGAACTCAGTCTTGCCGGTCCCCGGGCCTGCGACCACCAATTGGTAGCCGTCCGGTTGTGTCAGCTCCCCGTCCCACTGGTCGGGTTCGAGACGCCGTTCCTCAATCATCGAAACGATCGTAGATGTCAGGCGGCGACGGGGAGCGCAGTTTCCGTCACAACCAACTCGGCGCTGATTCCCAACATCGCCAGATAGGCAACCGGGTCGGCGAATACGGATTCGGCTGTTATTTCTCTCATACCCAGAAACCCTACGACCGGGGTATGACAGAAAAGCTCGGCGGGACCCAAGATGGGTTAGATTCAGTGGTAGCGCTGCGCTTCCCGGTTAGGGGCGGAGTGAAGAAACACTTATGGAGGCCAGGGCAATGCCCAGCACGCACGAATTTGACTCGCCGATGTATCACGAGGCGGTCAATCAATTCACCAATGTCGCCAATCTGATGGGATTGGACGAGAACATCGCCGACCGGCTCAAGGTTCCCCAGAAGTCGACGATTGTCGCGTTTCCATTCCGCCACGACAACTACACCGAAGTGGAGACGATCTTCGGCTACCGGGTGCAGCACCTGACGACTATGGGCCCGACCAAGGGTGGAATACGTTTCGCACCAGATGTCGATCTCGGCGAGGTGGCCGCCCTCGCGATGTGGATGACGTGGAAGTGCTCCATTGTCGGAGTTCCGTTCGGCGGGGCCAAGGGTGGTGTCCGGATCAACCCGATGGAGTTGTCCCGCGCCGAGCTGCAGCGGGTTACCCGTCGTTTCACGATGGAGATCATCAACGTCATCGGGCCCGAGACCGATATCCCTGCCCCCGATCTGGGTACCAACGAACAGGTGATGGCATGGATCATGGATACCTATTCTCAGCATGTCGGCCATTCTGTTCCGGCCGTTGTGACCGGGAAGCCGCCTGCGCTTGGTGGGAGCGTCGCCCGACGTGAAGCTACCGGCCGTGGCCTCATGTTCCTGCTCCCGCAGGCAGCGGCGGTGCGTGGGATCGATCCGAACGGCGTTTCGGTGGCCATCCACGGATTTGGCAATGTGGGCCGTTATGCCGCTGTGGCCGCGGAGCAAATGGCGGTCAAGGTCGTCGCTGTCTCCGACATCTCAGGTGGGATCTACAACCCCGATGGGATCAACGTCGCCGCGGCTGAGAAATGGGTTGACGAGAACAGATTCCTCGAGGGTTTCCCCGATGCCGACCATGTCGAGGATGCACAGATATTCGAGCTTCCGGTTGATGTTCTCGTACCGGCGGCGATCCAGGGCGTCCTCACCGGCAAGAACGCAGCGAATGTTCAGGCGCAAATTGTTATCGAGGGTGCCAACAACCCAACAACGCTTGAAGCGGATGCGATTCTGCGAGAGAACGATATTTTCATCGTTCCTGACATCCTGGCGAATGCCGGTGGTGTCACCGTTTCTTACTTCGAATGGGTGCAAGACGTACAGAAGTACTTCTGGACCGAGAACGAGACGGTGGGTCGTCTTCGGGAGATCATGGTGCGTGCCTTTGATGAAGTCCACACCATTGCTACGGCCGAGTCTGTCGACATGAGGACAGCGGCCCTGATTAAGGGAATCCGCCGGGTGGCGGACGCCAAACTGGTCCGCGGGGTGTTTCCCTAAGCCGACTCTGCGAGAGGTATCGCACTGTCGGCAAAGGCCGGACAGATATCCTGGAAAGCGCACCAGTCGCAAAGTCGACCGGGCCGGGGCGGATAGTTGCCCACTTTCATCGCCCTTTCGATTGCGGCCCACAGCGCACGAAGCTGGTTGTCGATCCCGTCGAGTTGCTTGTCATCGATCGGGAGCCGATACAGCGTGGGTCCGTTGAGGTAGAGGAGCCTCACCTCCTTTGGCGTCTCGCCTGTCCGATTCCGGATCAAAAGGGCGTAGATTTTTAGGGCGAAGAAAGCCGGTAGCGCATACCGCTCTGGTGGGGCCTTTCCCGTCTTGTAGTCGGTGATCACCAACTTCCCATCCTCATCGCGGTCGATGCGGTCGAGGATCCCCCGGATGACTATTCCGTCGAGATCTTCCGTCATGTCCATCTCGCGGTCATAGGGCTCGACCTGGCGCGGGTCCTCGATGGAAAAGTAGTTGGCGAGCAGTTTCATTGATTCGACACCCCAGGCGGACTCGTCCTCAGCGTTATCGAAAAGCTCCTTGTATTCGTCTTCTCTGCGGAGCTCGGTCCAGGCCTGACGGAAGAGGTCAAAGAGAGTGTCCGGATCGCGTTCTGGCGCGGGGAGGTCGTAGAAGCGTTCCAGCGCGAGATGCGCTGTGGTGCCTCGTGCCTGATAGACCGTGGTTGGTTCGGGGAGCCTGTCGATGGCGCGGAATTTGTATAGCTGGGGACAGGTTTTGAAATCGCCGGCACGACTCGGCGAGAGAGTCGCCAGCCCGGTGGGCTGCGGTGCTTCGACAATCGTTTCTGTTCTGACCGGGACCATTTTCTCCGATACTAAGGAGGGCCAGGGACAGATTCGCGGAGTCTTGCCGAAATCTTGAGTTCGCGAAAAGTAATCACGGGATCGTGTTGACTGCCGGTATCACTTCATTTACCTTCCCGGTACCGAAATGGGGGAGACCTCAGATCGGGGAAGGAAGAACTTCGGTTGTTCTGGATAGGAGAGGCTTCGGCCCCTCCGAGGCCACCCCATCCAGGGGCCCGCTTTCCTGGTGAGGTGGTTAGAGAACCCCGAGAGGGCAGCGACTTCGGTCGTCGCTCCTTCGGGGTTTCTCGCGTCCTGACACCCCTTCCCGGTCACATGCTCGCCGATTGGAGGTTCGCGAAATCCAAAGAGGGGTTCGCGAAAATCAATCAGGCTCTCGATTTGCCTACGCTTCGGGGGCGGTCTACTTTTCCGGTCACGCCGACGGGGAGACCTGGAGGCACCGGACCAGCGAGGGCCGGGAAGGTGAAAGCCGGACCGGCGAATCGCAGGAACGGTACTCGGAGCAGAAGGGAAACCGGACGCTCAGGGCCGGGCTCAGAATCGTACGGGGATCCTTCGGGATCGTCGAACGGGAGTGAGACCAAGGTGGATCTTCGGATTCGCCGGAGGATCTTCGGATCTTCCAACGGTGGACCTTCGGGTTCATCGACCCTTGATCTTCGGATCGAGAGTGGGGCCTTCGGGCCACACAGACAGTGTGGTCTTCGGATCACACGGGCTGCCGACTTCGGTCGACAGCTACCAATCGGAGTCGGGTCCCCGGCCTGGCGCCGAGCGGACGAGAGTCCCGAGAGGGTAGAGACTTCGGTCAAAGCTCCCTCGGGACCTTCTCGCGTCTGGCCCCTTCTCCAAACCCGTTCTGTGTCGATTTTGTGCGACATAGACTCGCGAAATCGACACAAAAGGGTCAAGATTCCAGAAATCTCCTTACATCGGCGACGAACGATCGCGGATCGTTGCGTACACGTCGTGCAGAAAACCGTCGCAGTTCGATGCCGAGCTCGAGGAGATCGTTCTGCCGCACCAGATCGTCGTCGAGGGCATCGGCCGAGCCGTGTGTACCGAGGCCATCTATCTCGACCGCCTTGTTGAGGTCGGGCCAGTAGAAATCCGGTCGACGGGGTCCGTTTCGCGTGACAAACTCTTTTTGGTGAACCGGCTCAGGGATATGACCGACACGCATGTGGAATAGAGCTTCCGCCTCAGCATTGGAATCGGTCGCCGTATCCGAAACGTAGTTTTTGAGGACACTCCGATACTTACGCGTGCCGGCCACGCCACGTCCTCCTCGCAGCTTGAGATATGCCTCCATTTCGTCGAGGGTCGCCAATCCATTGCGCCTTGCTGCGTCGACGGCCTTCGCCAATAGGACTGGAGGCACGAATCTTGCGCAATCCAACAGGGTTCGGGGGACGTTGGTCACGGGGATCCCGGCGACCTCGTCGATGTCCATGATCCTCCTGGTGCGGTGGACGATCACTCCTGCCGGCACCGGTAAGTGCCCGAAGGGCACGGTCAACTCGATCGGAACCGAGCCAAGGCCGTCGAGATTCCAGAGTTTAAAAGCACACCTGTGCGACGCCAACGCTCCAGGCCCAGCTGCCAGAACTGCAGTGAGGACTCGCTCCTCCCAGACCTGGTGTCGGGTATCGACCTGATAGACCCCTGGCTCCCGTCTAATCCAACGGCCATTCTCGACCTGTTCTCGGATGGCCCATATCGGAATTCCTAACTCCACGGCCTGCTCCGTCGTAATCAGGTATTTCTGGTTTGATGTTTTGTCCCCGGCCTTTGAATCGTATTCACCCATCGAACCACTATTCGCGATGGCTAACCCGATTTCAAGACCATCGTTCTTGTTGGTGTTCTGTGTCGATTTTGTGCGACATAGACTCGCGAAATCGACACAAAAGGGTCTTAGATCGTCCAGATTTTGGTCTGCCTCCCATCGAGAAACTCCACGGTTCCCTTCTCGAACCAGGCGTCCTCTTCCAGCATGATGCCAATTTCCTGGTGATCCCATTCCGGTGTGGTGGTCCGGTTCATCAATTCGATTGACCAGGCTGATGGCTCAAAGAGCGCAACGTCGCCTGACCCGGGGACTCCGTCCTGTTGGTCCCAGAGGCCAATGGTGGCACCGGCTCCATGGCCGTGATATCCAATCGGATGGGTGTAGATGGTGGGCTGGAGCCCAACGTCCAACGCTTTCTCCCTGGCTGCCGCCAGCACTTCGTTGCCATTCAAACCAGCTCGGAAACTGCTGGTGAGGATGTCCTGTAGCTGGTTGGCCTTTTGTATGGCGCGGTCGAGACCTTCGGGCACGGCAGTCTCGCCGGGTAACAGGACGTACCCGTGTTGCTGCTGGTCGGTGCAGAGATGGTCCCAAATGATTCCGAAGTCGATATGGACCAGATCGCCACGGTCGATGGCAATATCTCGTGTTGCCGAGGCGAATGACCCCCTGAGGTCGGCCCCACGACGTTGGATCGAAACCGACGGGTGGAACCAAACTGTGCAACCGAGTGCTTGCACCCGGTCACGGAGCCACCACTCCAGGTCCTTCGTGGTGGTCTCACCAGGTTTGACCGCCTCCGGTGACAGCGCCCGGCGCAGGATCTGGTGGGCCTGTCGGCACGCCTCTTCGTAAACAGCCTTCTCCTCGGGTATCCGGGTCTGGAGCCAACCAATTGCGAGCGCTTCGCCGGAGACAACCCGATCAGCGAGATCTGGCCCGAGGGCATCGACGAGTTGCCCGAATTCGGTTTGGGTCAGCCCGTCGGCATGGGCGAAAGACTCCGAGGTGCTGATGGCGATTGCTGCGGGGTCGGCCAAGGCCACCTTTTCTCTCAGAACCTCCCACTGGCCGGCGTCCGACTCGGGATCCCAACCAGCGGGGAACAGCCCGTCTACTTCGTAGCGGGTGATGGCGGATCGCTCGGATCCTGCCTCCTCAGCGAGAAACAGCAGGATTGTCCGACGCCGCGACGACATCCAGGTTGCCGGGAGCATCGATTGTGCTACCGGGTCTTCGGCGTATTCACGGGAAACCAGAATCCAACAGTCAATGCCGGCATCACGCATCAATCGTGGGACTAGACGCTCCAGGCGGAGTTTGGTTAGCGTGTCCCGGCGTTGCGCTGATTCCCTCAGGTCATGGAGTGTCATTAGGGGTTCTTTCGGTACGGATGGCAAATGGTAGGTACTCTTCGATCCATGGCATATCCACAGAAACTGCTCAGCGCCGATGAGGTGGTCGTCTCAGAGTTCAGGCCGCACTGGTCCGGGATCCTCCGTGAAGGGGCTTTACTGATCCTGGTCCTGGTGCTGGTTGGCCTGGTCGTTGCCAGCGGCTGGTCGGGATGGATCGCACTTGGCTTGGCGGTCGCGGCGCTCTTGCTGACGATCCGCAGTTTGACGCGCTGGTTCACCACCAACCACGTGATCACCAACGAACGGGTGATTTATCGTGCCGGGCTGGTGTCGAAACACGGCAAGGAAATCCCGCACGAAGTGATCAACGATGTGTCTTTCAAGCAGAGCTTCTTCGAGCGGATCTTCGGCACCGGTGACCTGCTGATCGAGTCGGCGGGGACGCACGGTCAAAGCCATTACAAGGACATCCCCAAGCCAGAAGAGGTGCAGTCTTTGATCTACGCAGAGCGGGAGAAGCGGATGACTATGCAGAATGTTGCGGGAATGTCAGGTCTGGGATCTACCAAAACTGTGGCGGAGCAGTTGGACACGCTCTCCCGGCTCCACGACGAGGGGAAGCTCAGCGACGAGGAATTCGCCGTGCAAAAGGCCAACTTGCTTGAAGGTGCCTGATGCCACATATGCAAGACTTTCCTCTGCTTCTTTCCACTCTTTACGATCGGGCGGTCTGGCTTTTTCCTGACCAAGAGATCGTTTCTGTGGAACATGATCTCTCCATTGCCAGATCGACCTACGGCCAAACCGACGAGCGGATCCGCCGTCTCGCCTCTGCTTTTGGCCGGCTGGGGATCGAAGCGGGCGAACCCATCGGGACCTTCGCCTGGAACAATCGCCGCCACCACGAACTCTACTGGGCCACCGCCAACACCGGGCGGGTCTGCCATACGTTGAATATTCGGCTTCATCCCGAACAGTTGGCATACATCATCAACCACGCTGGAGACCGTGCGATATTCGTGGATCCCGACCTGGTCGGTTTGCTGGCGCCGATTGTCGACCAACTCGAGACAGTTCAGTATTTCGTTGTGATGGGAGACAAAGCCGACGACCGGATCCCGGGGTCGATTAACTACGAAGACCTGATCGCTGACGAGAACCCCCACGGCGCTTGGCCGGTGCTCGACGAGCGGTCACCAATGATGTTCTGCTACACCTCGGGCACTACGGGGAATCCCAAAGGCGTCGTCTACACACAGCGATCGACCTATCTCCACACCATCTCCAATCTGGCCAATTTCGCGATTCTCCCCACCGACAACGTGCTTCCCGTAGTGCCGATGTTTCACGCCGCCGCCTGGGGATATCCATATATGGCGGTTACCAAGGGCGCCAAGATCACATACCCGGGACCGGGACTGGCGCCCGATCTGCTGGTACCGCTTCTCGAAAGCGAGGAAGTCACCTTTTCTGCGGGCGTACCTACGGTGTGGTTGGGTATCAAGCAGTATCTGCAGGCGCATCCGGAAATAACATTGTCCTCCATCCGAGCGTTCCTTTGCGGAGGATCGGCCGTACCCCGTTCGATGATCGAATGGTTTCGGAAGGAAGCGGGAATCACGGTTGTCCAGGGTTGGGGAATGACCGAGACCAATCCGGTGGCATCCGCCGCCATCATGAAACCGGAGATGGAGGAGTGGGACCTCGACCGTCAGCTCGATTTCATGGAAACCGCCGGCCTCACCATCCCCGGTCTCCAGGTCAAGATCGTCGACGAAATCGGGGACGAACTGCCCCACGATGGGGAGGCTTTTGGTGAACTCCTGATCCGTGGGCCGTGGATCGCCGCTGAGTACTACAAAGACCCGGAAGCTTCGTTGAAGCAGTTCGAGGACGGCTGGCTTCGAACTGGTGACGTCTGCAAGATCACACCCGAGGGATATATCCGAATCACCGACCGGGCCAAAGATGTCATCAAGTCCGGTGGGGAATGGATCTCTTCGATCGATCTGGAGAACGAGATCATGGCCCACCCCGACGTTGCCGAGGCCGCTGTGGTCGGCTTGCAACACGAAAAATGGCAGGAACGGCCGGTCGCATTTGTGGTCAGGGCGCCGTCGGGAGATGTCAGCGACGCCGACCTGGAGGCTTTCCTCACGGAACGGGTGGCAAAGTGGTGGTTACCCGACCGCTACGTGTTCATCGACGAACTACCCAAAACCGGAACAGGCAAGTTCGACAAGAAGGTTCTCCGCAAGGAAAACGCCGACCTGTTGCTCTAGGGGGAGAATCTCCGGTCGCGCCAGGCGATTGCTTCCTTGAGGCCCTGTTCTCGAGCGATGCGGTCGAACTCCTCGCGCTCTGGAGCACGGTCAGATTCGATCACCGCTCCGAACTCAACGCCGGCGCGGAGCGCTTCTCTGAATCCCGCTTTCTCCCAGCTGGCGTTGATTGCCCGTTTGGTGAGGGCCATGACCGTCGGGTCCACCGCTGCAAGATTCTGTGCCAGCTTCGCTGTCTCCGCATCGAGTTGATCGAGTGGCACCACCCGATTCACCAACCCCAGCTCCAGCGCCCTGGTAGCGGTGATCTTGTCGTCGCCGGTAAGGATGAACTCTTTTGCGGCGCGGGCGCCGATCAGCCAGGGCATCACGTGGGCGACGACGGCCGAGCCAAACCGAATCTCGGGCTGTCCAAAGACGGCGTTGTCGGCGGCGACTGTGAGATCGCACATCATCATCAGATCGCATCCGCCGGCCAGACAGTGGCCACGGACACTGGCGATAACCGGCTTGGGATGGTCGAAAACTTCGAGCAGACGGTCGAGACTGTGGTTTAGCGACTGGAAGCTCGCTTCATATCTATCGCTCACCGCGTCTTCATCCAGGTCATACCCTGCACAGAACGAACGTCCCGCCCCGGTAAGCACGACCACTCGGATCTGCTCATCCGATGCCGCATCCGCCAACCTGACTGATAGTTCCTCGGTCAACGCCGACGACATGGCGTTGAGCTTTTCGGGGCGATTGAGCGTCAGGGTGCGGACGGCGCCATCATCACTCATCAAGACCAGGTCTGTCATGGCCGTCTCTCGATCAGGGCATCAACGGCGATCGCCGAGTCGGGCCCGACGATAAGGGGGTTGATATCAATAGAGGCAATCTTTTCATGGTGGTCGACGACGAGTTCTGAGAGTCGGGCGACAGCGTCTGACAGGCGGTCGATATCCGATGGTGGAATTCCGCGGGTGCCATCGAGTAGAGGTCGGATTCGGAGTCGGTCAATGGCTGCCCTTGCCCGGATCTTGTCTACAGGGGGAATCATCGCCACGTGATCGTCGAAGTATTCCACCAGCACGCCACCGGCACCGAGCAAGACCACCGGGCCGAACTGGGGGTCGGTGTACATGCCGAGAGAGACCTCGATTCCTGATGGAACCTGTCTGGAAAGGGTCATACCGTTGCCCAGTCGATTTTGAAAGTCGGTGACCACGACGCGAAGGCCGGCCTCATCAACCACATTTAGCGCTACCCCTCCCACATCCGACTTGTGGGCGAGGCCTGCTGTCTTGATCACAACCGGGTAACCGATCTCCTCAGCTGCCGCTACCGCGCCGTCGATGGTGACGGCACTTGTCGACACGGAGGCTTCGATTCCATAGCTGGCTAGAAGAGACAAGCTGACAATCTCTGTAAGCGGTTGTTCCGGAAGTGGTTGGGGCGTGGATAGCCTCTTCTCTTGTGTCGGGCCGTTTCGATAGCGCCAATCGTCAAAGAGATGCCGCACGGCACGTAGTGCTGTCTCGGTGCCTTCGAGCACCGGTATGCCCGCAGAGCGGAGATGCTGTGCTTGAACCTGATCGACCGCAGACGCCAGGTTTGCAATTGCCATCACCGGTTTGTCGGTCAAACCGAATGTCTTGATCGCTGCACTGCTGTAGGCATCGTCGGGATTTTCCTCAGTGGTGAGGTCGACGCAAAAGGCGACTGCTCCGATGGCCTCATCATCGGCGAGGGCAGTCAAAGAGCGGCCAAACACGTCTTCGGCACCACGACCGGTACCCCAGGCGTCGACGGGGTTTTCCGCTTCGAGGCCGGGGTCGAGTAGTTCCTCGAGTCGTGTAGTGGTGGCAGGGGAGAGGTCGGGCAGGCCCACTCCAACTCGATGAGCGATGTCGATCAGCATCGCTCGCTCCCCGCCCGAATCGTGGACGGCTCCCAATCCCGCCGCGGTGGCGCGACGGGGTGAGTTGAAAACCTCGATCGTGTCCAACAATTCGTCCGGTGAACTCACTGAGTGGACTCCGTAGTGATCGAAGACGGCCTGAAACGTCGTCCCTTCACCGGCGATCGCTTCGCTGTGGGTGGTCACTGCCGCCTTCCCCCGGGGACTCGAACCGACCTTCAAGGCAACGACTGGAATCTCCATGCTGTTGGCCCGGGATAGGGCGGCCGACAAGCCCTCAGGATTGCGTGCTGTTTCCAGAAACAATGCAACGACCCGGGTGCTTTCCCGATCGAGCGCCCATTCGATGTATTGGTCCATTGTCGTGTTGACCTCGAGGCCACTCGAGACCACCAGATTGAAGCCCAATTGGCGTCGGTTGTGGAGCATGGCCGAGAACAGCGAGCCGGAATGGCTGACGAAGGCGACGCCACCCGATGAGAGTTCAGGTTGATAGAAACCACAGATCCGAACGTTGTCTTCGATGTTGAGAAATCCCATTCCGTTGCCACCGCAGATCGGCACCCCTGCCTCGTCGGCGATGTTGCGGAGCCGTTCCTTGAGCGGGCTGCCATCGGCCGCCTGGCCATGACAGCTGGCAAAGATCGTGATCGCCCGAGCCCCGGCGTGGATGGCCTGGATGAGCTGGTCTTCAAGGAGGGCGTTGGCTACAGCGAGGACAGCCAGATCAGGTGGCTCGGGCACTTCGGCCAGAGACGGATAGGAGGTGGTGTCATGAATCGTTCCGTATCCGGGATTAACCGCGTAGACGTGGCCCTGGAATCCGCCGCTGATCAACTGCCGGTAGGTCATGTCTCCAACCGAACCAGGTCGCTCCGAGGCGCCGACAATGGCAACAGATGCGGGATCGAGCAGCGGCTCCAATTTTACAAGGGGGGACGACCCCCCTTGTATCCCCCCGACAGGGCTACCTGGTGTGTTTCTTGGGCTGGGAGTCACGTGCGAAGCACTTCCGTGTTTTTCTGGTTTTGCCTGGGTGCCTGGTCATGAGATTGAATGGCTGTTCAGGGTACCTTTTCAGCCGGTGCGACGCAGTTATGCCATCATCGGGACGTGAGTCCAAGACCGAAACTGACCGAGAGTCGCAGACGGGACATTCTCGAAGCCACGATTACCGCAATCACTGAGCGTGGCCTTTGCGA
>JBGTFH010000075.1:0-5826 GCA_041747375.1 Acidimicrobiia bacterium | reverse complement strand
ATTTCCGATTATCTCTATACGAGACATGGCGCACCAAACCATGTCCCCGTCGAAGAACTCGCCGCCCGACTCGATAGGGGAATCGATGCACGCGTCTTCGCTTCGGGTCTAGCGGCCTTTACTGCCCTGGTCGAGACCGTTCCCCACGGCGCAGGCGTAGTCGCACCTCAGGTGATGTATCACGGCGGCCAATTGTGGCTGCGACGTCTCCACGGCCAGGGGCGGATCAACCTCGTCTTGTTCGACCAAACCGAGCCCGGGGCCATGGAAGCGGCAATCGAGAGCCACCGGCCCGACCTGGTCTGGATCGAGACACCGGTCAACCCGACATGGGATGTGATCGACATCAGAGCTGCCGTTGCGGCGACGAAAAGTGTCGGCGGGCACTTGGCCGTCGATGCGACGGTAAGCCCGCTAACGACCCGACCGATCGAGTTGGGCGCCGACTTCACCTTCCACTCGGCAACGAAGTTCTACAACGGCCATGCCGACCTGCTCGGCGGACTCCTCATCAGCGCCTCTGAAAGTGACCGCTGGGAACAGGTGAAGTGGATCCGGACCCACACTGGGGCCGTCATGGGTGCGTTCGAGGCCTGGCTCTTGCTAAGAGGGATGAAGACCCTCTACCTACGGGTTGACCGGGCTTCGGCCAGCGCCATATCGGTTGCGCGCCATTTCGAGACCCATCCCGCTGTGGAGTCGGTCCTCTACCCGGGATTGGAGTCGCATCCGGGCCATGAAATCGCTGCGAAGCAGATGGACCGCGGATTTGGCGCCATGATGTCGATTCGGGTCAAGGGCGGGTTCGATGCAGCCCACAAAGTTGCGACTTCGACGAGAGTCTTCATTCCCGCCACGTCGTTGGGGGGCGTGGAGAGCCTGATCGAGCACCGAACGGTCCTCGAGCCGCCGGAGTCGGTCGTCCCCGACGATCTCCTCCGTCTCTCGATCGGGATAGAGCCTGTCGACGATTTGATCGCCGACCTGGAACAGGCATTGGGCAACGGGTAGCGCCGCCTATCCGGCCCGATCGCCTCGAATCGGGTGACCCCACAGGGACACCAGTCGGGCAACGAAAACGATGATGAACACCTGGCCGGCGAACGCCTCGATCACGACAAGTCGTTTGGCCAGATCCGTCGCCGCGGTTATGTCCCCAAAGCCAACGGTGGTGAGTGTCACGAAGGAAAAGTATGTGTAGTCGCCAGGGTCGACGATCCCCTTAAGAAAAGGCTCGGCTGTGAGCAGATCGGCGCCGCTGTAGATCGCCCCCATGAAGAAGGCGATCAACGCATAGGCGGCAACTCCACCCATGACGGTCTGGAGTCCGACCTCTTCGTGTTGGACGATCCGGCTGACAATCGCGATCATCGCTGCCAATTGAGCGAGGGCCAGCAGCATGAAACGCCACCCCTCTGCGGCGTCATTCGAGACGAGGCCCAGCGAAACGGACGACACGAGTAAGACTGCCGTGGCAACGACTCCGATCCTTCTCACCCTGATCGGAACTCCTGGTGCCCAGAGAGTGACGAGCAACATTGCAACCCACAAGACTGTGTTGACAGCAGATATGAACTTCGATTCCTCGACACCGGTGAGGACATATCCAATCAGAATCAGGAGGAGGACGAACCCGTATCGCTCCCGCAGAATGACGCCAGTCGTACTCTCTTCGAGTCTTGTCTTGATCTTGCGTTCTGGTTTATCGCTCAAATGAGTTCCATCGGGTCCGGGACCATATAACCATTTGAGATCCTGGTTGTCCCCGGGTTCCTCAGCCTCCGGTCGTTGTCACTTCCGCGGTCGTTGTCACTCCGGCGGTCGTTGTCACTTCGGCCGGCTGTGTGGTCTCAGTCTGGGGGACGGTTGTGGTGGAGGAGTCGGCATCACCGGCGATCAGGAACACGTAGAAGAGCACCCCGATGGCGACGAGCACCAAGATGGTGGCCAAAACGACACCCAAGGCACTGGAGCCGCTCGACTGTGTCACCGACACCGCCGGGGGTGGTGGCATCGGCTCATGAGTTTCAGGTGCCGGTGGAATTGTCCTTCTGGCTTCTGAAAGTGGGCTCATCGACGTAATCCCATTGTCGGCGACGTTGTCGGTCCACGCGGTGCCATCCCAATATCTGTGGGTATGCCGTCCCTGCGGGTCGGTATACCAACCGGCTTCGGTCTGATTCATCTCATTCTCCAACGATTGAGGACTTCCCGTCGCCGAAGAATGTTAGACCCGTGAGATTCTGAATCGACGGTTCGCCAGGCCATGACAATGCCAGACCGAGCACTTCCGGATATGTCCGGTGATCAGCCGGCTACCACCGGTACTTTCTCCATGGCGGCGGCGATCGCTTCGGCTGGGTGCTCGTAGTCGACCAACTCGCCCTTGAAATAGGCGGCGTACGACGCCATATCGAAGTGGCCGTGTCCGGAGAGGTTGAAGAGAATCACTTTTTCTTCCCCCGCCTCCCGGGCCGCGATGGCCTCGTTCATTGCCGACGCCACAGCGTGGGTTGGCTCCGGACCGGGAATGATCCCCTCGACGCGGGCAAATTGGACTGCCTTCTCGAAGGTTTCGGTCTGGTGGAGCGACTCGGCCTCGATGACCCCCTCATCGACGAGCAAAGAGACCAGTGGCGCCATGCCGTGATAGCGGAGACCACCGGCATGAATCGGGTCCGGAATGAAGTCGTGGCCCAACGTATGCATCTTGACCAGAGGGGTCATCCCCACTGTGTCACCGAAGTCGAACTGATAACTCCCCCGGGTCAATGAAGGGGCTGCGGCCGGTTCAACGGCACGGATTACGGGATTCATATTTCCCGCCAGCTTCTCCCTGACGAACGGGAAAGCGAGACCTGCAAAATTGGAGCCACCCCCGGCACAACCGATCACGACATCCGGGGTCTCGTCGACCAACGCCAGTTGTTTCAATGCCTCCTCACCGATAACCGTCTGATGCATCAGGACGTGGTTGAGTACGGACCCCAGGGAGTACTTGGTGTCCTCATTGGTCGCAGCTACCTCTACGGCCTCGGATATGGCGATCCCCAGACTCCCCGGTGTGTCAGGCATCTCTTGCAAAATCCTCCGACCGGCTTCAGTGCGGTCGGACGGTGAGGGATGGATGGTCGCCCCGTATGTCTCGATCATCGCCTTGCGATAGGGCTTCTGGTCATACGACGCCCTCACCATGAACACCTCGCACTCGATCCCGAACAGGGCACACGCGAAGGCGACGGCTGAACCCCACTGTCCGGCTCCCGTTTCCGTGGAGATCTTTTTCACGCCTGCTTGGGCGTTGTAGTAGGCCTGGGCAACAGCTGTGTTCGCTTTGTGCGAACCGACCGGGCTGACACCCTCGTACTTGTAATAGATGCGGGCGGGCCCACCGATGAGATTCTCCAGCCCATGGGCGCGATACATCGGCGACGGACGCCACTTCCGATAAATCTCGCGTACCGGTTCGGGAATCTCGACATAGCGTTCCTGCGAGACCTCCTGGAGTATGAGATCCATCGGGAACAAAGGTGCGAGGTCGTCAGGCCCTACCGGCTGATGTGTCCCCGGATGAAGTACAGGCGGGGCGGCTACTGGTAAATCCGGCACGATGTTGTACCAATGAGTGGGAAGGTCCGATTCGGGGAGCGTGATTTTCGTAGCCATGGCTTCCACGCTACACCGGACCGCATCAGCTCTGCCGGTGCCTCAACATCGTTTTGTGAAGGAAAAGTGCGGCGTGGCCGCAAAAGATCTTCACAGAAGGGAAATCTGGATGACTCAGTGATCGGATAGAGTGATTTTGTGGGATTAGATCGACTCACCACACGACGGGCCGCCATCAAGGACATGGGCAAAGCGGGGTTGGCCATCGTCGTGTTTGGCACTGCATGCACCAGCGAATCAGGCTCGACCACATTGCCCGGTTTGACCACATCAACACCCCTCAACGAAAGCACGACAACAGTCGGGGCGATATCGACCACCACCAGTGGTGGTACCACCACCGCGACGTCGCGACAAGCCACCAAATGGACCCGCGTAAACCTGGGGTTCGTCTCCGCCTACATCCTCTATCGCAACAACGAGGCTGCCCTGGTCGACACCGGGCAGGCGGGTGCCGAGGGAGACATCGAGGCCGCCCTCGATACGGTCGGACTCGGGTGGGACTCGGTCACGAGCGTCATCCTCACGCACAAGCACGGCGACCACGCCGGGAGCGCGGTGGCCGTGGCGCGCCTGGCCACCAACGCCAACGTCTACGTGGGTGAGGGCGACCTGGCAGCCATTGGGCCCATCGAGTCGGACGACGGGACCCAGGGGCCGGTGCCGGTCAACGACGGTGACAGTGTTTTCGGACTGGAAGTGATCGGAACACCGGGACACACGCCGGGGAGCATCTCTGTCCTGGACCGGACAGCCGGCATCCTGGTTGCGGGCGATGCGATGAATACGACGAGCGGGGCGCTGGCCTCGGCATCGGCCAACCCCCAGTTCACCGAAGATCTGGCGTTAGCCGACGCTTCAGTGCGCAAGCTCGCCGGTTTCGACTATGAGATCGTCCTCGTTGGCCATGGTGAGCCCATCCTCACCGGGGGCTCCGCCGAGGTGAACGCCCTGGCAGATGACCTGGGCGCGTAGACCGAGTTGAACCCTTTCGGCGAATTCCTGGTCGGCGTCGTCATACTCATCGGGCTGGCGGGGATCGTTATTCCGGTGATTCCCGGTCTGGTGCTCATTCTTGCGGCCGTATTCGTATGGGCCCTCGAAGAGTCATCAACCGTGGGTTGGGCTGTCTTCGGGGTGGCGCTGCTCCTCGCCCTCGTAGCAACTGTGGTCAGGTATCTGATCCCCGGACGGAATCTGAAAGAGGCGGGAATTCCGACGTCGACCCTGCTGACGGCTTCCCTTGGCGCTTTCGTCGGGTTCTTCGCCATCCCTATCGTCGGGGCGCCTATCGGGTTCGTGGTCGGGATCTACCTCATGGAATGGCGTCGGGTTGGGCGCCAGCGGGCGTGGCCCGCAACCAAGACGTCAGCGGGCCAGGCAGCCCTTTCCATCGGCATCGAACTGGCCGGCGGGCTTTTGATCTTCGGAATCTGGTTGACCGCGGCAGTGGTCGCGTAGACGCCTCCACCTCGATAATTGACTTCTGACACACCACCAAATCCGTGTCAGCTTTGTTCCCCTTCCAACATCGACAGGACAACAGAAACGACGAGGTGGGGGTTGATCGCCACTACGGAGTCGAAGCCCAAACCGACTGCCGTCACCGCCTTGGCGTCTGTCGAGAGACTCTCATAGAAGTCCTGGCCCTGTTGCCAATAGTCGTTGATGTCTTCGGCGGCATCCCGGCCGGCTGCGACGACAAACCCGTCGCTGAGGAAGGTGGCCTCCGCATCCTGTCGGATAACGACAAGAGGTGCGTCACCAAAGTCGCCCAGCGCTGCCGACGCGCTCGAGCCAAGGTCGAGCCAGGGCGGATAGCTCCAGCCAGGCAGCCGTTCGTCATAGAACGCCGGGAAGCCAACAGGCACTGGGTCTACTATCACTACGCCGTCGATATCAGACCTTCCTGCTGCAAACAAGCGTGCCGAGTGAACACCGTCCACCGCCGCTACAAGCACGAACGGGCCGGAAAGCCCACTCTCCTCCAAGGCTCCGGTCAAGCTCGCGGCGCGCTCCTCCGGTGTGGGCTCACCCTCTACGAAGCCGTTCACACAAACCAGATAACCGCTAGCCGAAAGTTCTGCCTGAACAACTGACATCGACCCATAGTCGATCCAGTCAGACGGTTCGAGGATGACAGTCGGGTCGTCAGAATCT
>JBGTFH010000074.1:0-4435 GCA_041747375.1 Acidimicrobiia bacterium | reverse complement strand
GGTCGCCGACGACGGCCGGGTTTTCACCGGGGCCAACATCGAGAACGCCGCATATCCATCGTCGTCCTGCGCCGAGGCAACCGCCATCAACACGGCCGCGGCCGCGGGGGTCCGAAAGATTCAAATTGTTGCCGTCGCCTGTATCGACACCGACGACGTTGAGGGCGCTTATCCCTGCGGCCGATGCCGCCAGATCATGTCAGAGTTCGACGTCGACCAGGTCCTGGTCACCGCCAGCCCCGGCTCCGAGGAACGAACCCACACCCTCGACCAGCTATTGCCCCATCGTTTCAAGCTCTAGGGGTTTGAGCGAAGCCGTCTAACTAGCGGATGGTCAGTCCTCGAATCTGATCGAGTCGACTACTGCCTGCAACTCCGCCAGATCTTCAGGTGTTGCCCCAGGCATGTTCATGACGTCGATGACAAGACGTTCGCCATCTATGTCGAGGATCAACAACCGATCGACCTGTCCCGGACCTCGTTGAAGTCGGTCGGAAGACCAACCCAACGCAGTCCAGCTTTCGAAGGGCGCCGAATCCTTCGGACTTATCGCAGTCGTCGAAATCGATATCGTCGGGAACGACCATGAGAGTTCTTTTCCGGAGTAGCCGTCCACATTCACATCCGTTGGACTGGTGGCGTTTCGCAATGGCCGATCTACCAGCACAGCGACGAGTTCATCCACTGATCGGCCGACCTCTATTGTGGGTTGAAGCCAATCGCAAGGGTGGGCATAGACGCTGTCCACATCCCAAAAGCTCACTGCCATCCATCGGGGCGTTTGTTGGCTTTTGCTTATCAACCAGCCGTCGAGGTTGGCCCACCCTTCGGGCACCGTGAGTGTTGCCCTTGGAAACTCGTGAGCCGCATTGTCGGCGAAGGAAAGTGTGTAGGTACCCGCTTGGAGCGGTTCGTTTCCTGAGACAAGCAATATCGGCGTGATGGTGGAGGTCGTTGTCTGCTGGATTGTCGTTTCTGGCAACGTAGTCCTCGCCTCACTCGACACGGCGTCGCCACCCGAGGTGCATCCGGCGGTTAATGCTAAGACCACCGAAACTGAAGCGATAGCGGTTGACTTCATGGTGAACTCCTGTTCATGGGGTGTGTGAGGACCCGGAGTCCACGGCCTCCCGGGGTGTCACCCGGGAGGCCGTAGCATGCCCTCATCGTGCCAGGGTTCAACGAGCAACGATCGCTCGGCTCCCGGCCAGTTTCGGGGGCTTGATCAGACATTCGTCCATACAGATCGGCTGATACGGATCGTAGGAAACGGTGCGAACCACCGTTGCGTGGCTGGCCTCCTGCACGGATGCCACACGGTTGGCTGCTCCGGCAGGTGCCGCGGTCATCGCCAGTAGTGCCGTTGCCGCGATTGCTTTTCTGAAACGTCGCATGTGGTCCTCCTTGTTTGGTTGCGATCGTCTTCTTTCGCTGTCGCCGAAGTCGAGGTAGTTAAGAGGGTTCCGCCCCGGTCGCTGCCGGGGTCGGAACCCTTCCCTGCTTCCCCGCGTAGGCGACGGGGTCTTGTTTGCTAGACGGGCTTGAGGCGGTCCCCTTTGGGTACTCTCAGTGCTTCGCCCATGGCGACGAACCGGTTGCCGATGGCGCATCGCCACCTGGTCAGTCGACCCGGCCCGGCCTCCTCGGTGGCTGCCTTGGCCAATCGATAGTGCGCTGCGGCGGCCCTTCTGTCGTCGATCCTCTGTAGGACCGTGTCGTTGTTGGCTGATGGTTGGTACGGGTTCACGAGTCCTCCTAGATGCTCATGGTCTCCGATTCGAAGACGACGCCAACGTACGGAATTGGCCTTTTGACTTTCTGGCGGCGCGGTTGGAAGACCCTTGGAGACGTCCAAGAAAGTCTCAAGGTCGCAGAATTAGGTTCGGTCGGGATGACGCGACTTGAGCATCGTGCAACAATCGTCGGTGTGGAGTACCGGGTTCTTGGGCCCCTCTCTGCGTTCTCGAACGGCGAGCCCGCAAAGTTGGGCGGAAAGCGCCAGCAAATGGTTCTGGCGGTACTGCTCTCCACGCCAAACGAGACCGTCTCCCAGGACACGTTGATCGATTCGGTATGGGCCGGCGAGCCGCCCGAAAGCGCAATCCCGACACTCCACTCCTATGTTTCGAACCTGCGAAAAGTCCTCGGCGGCAGCCTGGATCGGGAGGGTTCGGGCTATGTAGTCCATCTCGCCGACAGCAGTCTCGATTCGATCCTCTTTGAAGATCTGTCGGCCCAGGCGAGGTCAGCTGGATCCCCGACCGAGGCACTAGAAGCTGCCGAGCGGGCTCTGAGGCTGTGGCATGGGCGACCTTTTGGAGAACTCGGTGACGAACCTGCCCTGATCGGCGAAGCCAGGCGTCTCGAGGAGTCGAGACTTGCCACGTTGGAGATTCGTATCGAGGCCGATATTGAGGTCGGCAACCACGCAGCCGTGATCCAGGAACTGGGCGCTCTAACCGCCGAATACCCGTATCGGGAGCGGTTGCGAGGGTTCCTGATGCTGGCGTTATATCGCGCCGGTCGACAGGCTGACGCTCTCCGGGTTTTCCAGGAGACCCGCAGATTTCTCGGGGATGAACTCGGAATCGAACCCTCAGCCGAACTCCAGCAGTTGGAGGACCAGATACTCACCCACGATCCGAACCTGGACTTCAAAGATCGAGCGGCTACGACGGCTGAGCGAGCCGCGCGGGGATATGAACTCCATGAAATGATCAAGGAGACGCCATTCGGGGAGCTCTTCCGCGGATTCCAGGGCTCGATTGGTCGCGAAGTGGCGGTGCTCAAACTCCACAAAACCATTTCTGGGGATGCAAAATTCGTCCGTCGTTTCGAGACCGAGATGAGAGCGGTTTCTGAGCTCGACCACCCCCACCTGGTGCCTATATTCGACTTCTGGCGTGACCCCGACGGGGCGTACCTGGTGACTGCGCTTCCCCGTGGAGCATCGACCGGTGAGATCCTGGCGGGTGGCCCGTGGAATATCAGCGCCGTCATTCGGTTTGTCGACCAGGTTGGCTCAGCGATCTCCTATATCCACCGCAATGGGATGGTGCACGGTTCACTTACGATCGAGAGTGTTCTCCTCGACCAAGAGTCGAATGCGTACATCTCCGACCTGGGACTGGCCGGGCTGGTACCTGGATCCGATCGGCACGAGTCACCAACAGAAGATGTCACCGCCCTTGCCCGTCTCGCATTCGTCTTGCTCGCTGGCTCGGAGTCACCAACCAGCGAATCGTTGAGTTCCCTGCGTCCCGACCTCGCCGAACTCGATGCGATCTTCGAGCGGGCATCGCATCGGGAGGAAGCTGGCCGGTATCAGAAACCGGAAGACTTCGGTCGTGCCCTTCGCCAGGCCGTAGGTGGAGATGTGGTCGCGGTGACATCCGAGGTTCCCACTGGCTCCCGACGCAATCCGTATAAAGGACTTCGTGCGTTCAAGGAGTCTGAAGCGATCGACTACCACGGCCGTGACTCCCTCGTTGAAGAGCTGACCGAAGCCATCTCGTCTAACCGTCTGGTCACAGTGGTAGGCCCGTCCGGATCTGGCAAATCCTCCCTGGTCCGGGCTGGCCTCCTCCCCGCATTGCGATCCGGTGCGGTCGCGGGTTCCGGGAATTGGTTGATAGCGGAGATGTTCCCCGGCACCCACCCGTTCGAAGAACTGGAGGCAGCGTTAGTCCGCGTGGCCACCGAGAGGCCGGCAGCGATGCACGAAGAGTTGACCTCCGACGATCGCGGATTGGTACGGGTGGCCAAGAAGATCGTCGGAAACGATGGCGACGAATTGGTTGTCTTGATCGATCAGTTCGAGGAACTCTTCTCACTCGTTTCCTCGGAATCCAGTCGACGACTGTTTCTGGACTCTCTGACCGCTGCCGCCAACGACGAGCGGAGCCGTCTCCGCTTCGTCCTCACCCTTCGGGCCGACTTCTTCGATCAGCCGCTGCAGTATCCCGAGTTTGGTGAGGTTCTGAGCGGTGGACTGATTCCGATCACTCCGCCATCAGAGGAAGGCTTGACCCGGGCCATCGCTCAACCGGCCCGAAACGTCGGTGTCGACCTCCAACCCGGTCTGGTGACCCGGATCATCGACGATGTTCGCGACGAGCCCGGAGGGTTGCCTTTGATGCAATACGCGCTCACCGAATTGTTCAACAACCGCGTCAACAACACCATGACCCTCGCCGCCTACGAGGAGTCGGGCGGGGTGGCAGGTGCCCTGGCGAATCGGGCTGACGAGATCTATGGCGACCTATCCGATGAGGGAAAAGCAGCTGCGCGAAACCTGTTCCTCCGATTGGTCAATGTGGACGAGTTGGCCGACGACACCCGCCGTCGGGTCCGCCAGACCGAACTGAAGGGTCTGAGCCTCGACCAAACCATTCTCGACGACGTCATCCAACAATTCGGCGCTTTCCGTTTGTTG
>JBGTFH010000073.1:0-6062 GCA_041747375.1 Acidimicrobiia bacterium | reverse complement strand
TGGCGCTCGTCGGATGAGGTGGCTTCGCCGGTTCGGATGTGATCGGAGACCGTGCAGATCGCCAATGCCCGACCGCCCTTTTCGGCGGCCACTCCGTACAGGCCTGCCGCCTCCATCTCGACGGCAAGGACACCCATGTTCTCCATGGTGTCGAAGGCGTTGGCGTCGGGGTTATAGAAGAGGTCGGCTGAGTGGACGTTGCCCACTTTGACGTCAATGCCTTTGGCCTTTGCCGCTTCTTCGGCCGACTTCAACAGCCAGTAGTCAGCACTCGCCGCAAAGTCGTATCCGCCGTACCGGGACCTGTTGACCAGCGAGTCGGTGCATGCGCCGATGGCAAGGATGACGTCGCGGACATTCACTTTCTCGGTGACTGCCCCACACGAACCCACTCTGATCAATCGCTCGACGTCGTATTCGGTGATCAGCTCGGTGGCGTAGATCGACGCCGAAGGAATGCCCATACCGGTCCCCATCACCGAAACAGGGACACCGTCGTAAGAGCCGGTGTACCCCAGCATGTTGCGAACGGCATTGACCTGCTTCACATCGTCGAGGAAGTTGTCAGCGATGTGTTGTGCTCGAAGCGGATCGCCGGGCAGGAGTATCGATGGGGCGAAGTCGCCTTTCTCGGCGCTGATATGCGGGGTGGGCATTGCAAGATCTCCTCAAAATTGAATGTCGGGACGAACGTACCGCAGCCTACCGGAGTTGCCCGGAGCACAAAGAGGGGCTCCAAACATTTGCATGGTGAGAGATCGGGGAGTCCGGTTTCAGTCGATGAGGACTGCTTTGCGGCGGCCGCGGACGGCGTTGGTCAACGCGATTTCGTCGGCTTGACGTAACTCGTCGAGCGTGACAGTCCGCTCCCCCACCTCACCTGTTTCGATCAATCTCTGCCGGTACACCCCGGGAAGGCAACCAGAGTCGATGGGCGGTGTCACCCAATCGTCACCGAATCGTGCCATCACGTTGGAGATGTTGGTTTCGGTGACTTCGCCGTGGAGATTCACCATCAATACCTCTCCTTCATCGGAAACTGGATAACGACTCCGGTCCAGGGTCTTGTGAAACCAGTGCGGTTCCGACGGGTCCACCCTTTCCCCGGATATCGAAAGCTCCACCGGATCGGAGACGACGTCAACCTCATGGACCTCGACCTCTACGTCACCACTCGCCATCAAGACGAGTCGCACCTTTCGGTCGCGGTGACCTCCAACGCCCGACAGGGCATCACCCACCGCCTCCAGGTCGAGAGGAATCTCCCAGAAGGCCGCCGACTCCGACAGTCGGTGCAGATGCCGGTCGAGCAATTCGATGCCGGCCCCGGGCCGATAGAGCATGGTCTCGAGCAAGTCCGGAACCTCATTCTCGGCGGTGACCGCAAGGGCCTTCCACAGACACTCTTCATATTCGGCTCCAGCCATCGAGTCGTAGGTGATCCCACCACCCACGTGATACCTGATCGTTCCGTCCCTGACCACGCCGGTTCTGATCGCTACTGAAAACTCGTAGTTCTCTCCCCCGGGTGCGATGTAACCGATCGCCCCGCAATAAACGCCTCTCGGAACCGTCTCCAAGTGCGAAATGATCTCCATTGTCGACCTCTTCGGGGCCCCGGTGACCGACCCCGACGGGAAGGCTGCGGCGAACAGATCGTAAAGACCAACATCACCTCGAAGCACGCCCTCAACCGTAGACGTCAGTTGCCAGACTGTCGGATAGCGTTCCGGTCGACAGAGGTCTCTCGCGGTCACCGATCCGGTCTCTGCGACCCGGCCCAGATCGTTGCGCAACAGGTCGACGATCATCATGTTCCCGGCGCGCTCCTTCTCAGAGGCCACCAGGTGTTCCATCAGACCAGTGTCCTCCTGCGATGAACGGCCCCGCGGGGCGGTCCCCTTCATGGGACGTGCGCTGACCCGGCGACCCAAGCCCCTGAGGAACAACTCGGGAGAAATGCTGACGATCTGGGCATCTCCGAGATCCATGTAGGCGCCGTAGCTCTTCCTCTGTGATCGGACCATGCGTCGGAACAGATCGACGGCTTCCCCGTCCAGGTGTGCGTCCATGGCAAATGTGAGGTTCGCCTGATAGGTGTCACCGGCCTCGATCGAACGGCGTGCCGACTCGACTGCCCCGGCATGCTGCTCGCGTGTCATTGAGGGCGCCCACTGTCCTACCGACGTCGCCCGGTATCGAGTCTCCCTCTCGGCGAAACCCGAATAAACACCAAACCAAGCCAACGGGAGATCCGATCGGCCGGGGGTGGTCAAATGGCGGTCGAATCCCGGCGCGGCGTCGTAAGAGACAATGCCGACTACCCAGTTGCCGGCGGCGGCAGCCGACTCGGCAGTCTTGAGGCAGCCTTCTACTTCCTCGACGGTTTCGGCGACGAGGACAGACTCAGGCTCGGCAAAACTCGTCGGTTCAACGGCCCATCGGGAACCCTCCAAGGCAACATCACCACGCACCCCGTAGACGATAACGGCGGCGCTGGCTCTCCGACCAAAGCGTCATCCGTTGACCACCTCGGCTCCGAAACTGGTTGAACCAAGAAAGGGAACACCGTGAAATCGAAAACGAAACTCTTCTCGGCACTTGCCATATCGGCGCTTGTATTGGCCGCATGTGGCGGAGATGACGCAGGAGACACAACAACGACAGCAGTCACCGAGACCACTATTGCGGATCAAACCGAAACAACCATGGCCGATGAAATGGAAGATATGGGCACGATCGTCGACGTGGCTGCCGGTTCAGAAGACTTCACGACGCTCGTCGCAGCGCTGGAAGCCGCCGGACTTGTCGAGACTCTCAATGGAGACGGACCATTCACCGTCCTGGCACCGACCAACGAAGCGTTTGAGGCCGCATTGGCTGCGCTCAACCTGACGGCCGAGGAACTGTTCGCCGACACCGAGACTTTGACTGCCATCCTCACCTATCACGTGTTGCCCACCGATGCGCCTGCGGCGACCGTGGTCACGCTGGATGGACAAGAGGTAGCGACGCTCAACGGGGCAACCATCCTGGTCAGCGTCGATGGCGATAGCGTCATGGTCAACGACGCCAACGTCACCCAGACCGACATCTTCGCCAGCAACGGCGTGATCCACGTAATCGACGCCGTCCTCCTTCCTCCCAGCAGCTAGGACGGGGTCCAACAAGGAGGGGAGCTCTGGTCCGACTGGAGCTCCCCTCTGCGACCATCGTCTCTCCGTCGCACTAGTCCACTTTGAGGCGCCGCATAATCCGCCGGCCCAACAGTCACCCACTCTCACTGTAAGTAAGGCTCGTAGGCTTGCATCATGGCAGACACATACGATTTCATCCTCGGCCTCCGGGCGATCCGCGACTACACCCAGGAACCTGTCTCGAAGGAGCACCTGGAACAGATCCTCGAGGCCGCCCGATGGACGGGGAGCTCCAAGAACACTCAGAATTGGTCATTCCTGGTCTTCACCGATCGGGACCAGCTCGACCAGCTGGCTGCGGGCGGGAGCTTCACCGGTCCCCTGAAGGACGCCACGGCTGCGATCGTCCTGGTCAAGGAACCCGACGGCTACGAGTTCGATGTCGGCCGGGCCGCTCAGAACATCATGCTCGGCGCCAAGGCAATCGGGGTTGCCAGTTGTCCCATCACTCTCCACATGCCGGACCAGATCGCCGATGTCCTCGGTCTGTCCGCCGGCCAGGTTGCTCGCTATGCAGTCGCCCTCGGCTACCCATCTGCCGACGCCGCCCCGCGTAAATTCGGCGGACGAAAGGCCAGCGAACGTCTGGTGCGCTGGATGTAATCGCCAGCCGGCGGGTAAGCCCATCGCAACCGAGTTCAGGGGTACGTTCTCTCGTGCCAGGGCCTGCGCCCGGCAGATTATTCCTCGATTTACTGTCACCAACACCGGTTAACCTTGCGAATCGAATGACAGAATCACTTGTAGAGGCGCGTGGCCTTACCAAGAAGTTCGAAGACTTCACCGCCGTTGATGCCATCGACTTCGACATCACCAAAGGCGAGGCCTTCGGTTTCCTCGGGCCCAACGGTGCCGGTAAGACGTCGACCATGAAAATGATCACCACGGTGAGCCCGATCACCGAGGGCAAGCTGAGCGTCTTCGGATTCGACCCCACCACACAGGGACGGTCGATCCGGGAGCGGATTGGGGTTGTCCCCCAGGAGGACAATCTCGACCTGGAGCTCACCGTCGGTGAAAACCTGTACATCTACGGCCGCTACCACGACATGAACCGGGCCGAGATCAAAGAACGGATTGTCGAGCTACTCGAGTTTGCCCAGCTGTCAGATCGAAAGAACGCCAAAGTCGAGGCACTTTCTGGGGGAATGAAGCGACGACTCACCATCGCCCGTGCCCTGATCAACGACCCCGACCTCGTCATCCTCGACGAGCCGACCACGGGCCTCGACCCCCAAGCGCGTCATGTCCTCTGGGACCGCCTATACCGGTTGAAACAGCAAGGGGCCACGCTCATCATCACCACCCATTACATGGACGAAGCCGAACAGCTGTGCGATCGCTTGGTAGTCATGGACAAGGGCAAGATCGTTGCCGAAGACTCACCGCGGAAACTGATCGAGCAATACGCCCCTCGGGAGGTCGTTGAACTCCGATTTGAGGTAGACGCTCAGGATGAGAACATCCTCAAACTCGATGGCGTCGGGCAGAGATCCGAAGTCCTCGCCGATCGGATCCTCATCTACACGGATGACGCAGATGAGACGCATGCCCAGATCGAAGCGCGCGGTGTCCATCCCAAACAGGTGCTGGTCCGGCGATCGACACTCGAGGACGTCTTTTTGAGACTGACCGGACGCGGGTTGATCGACTGATGACAGCTCTCCGCGGGCCGTGGCGGGTCGTCGAGTCCGAATTGATCGGATACAAGCGGACCTGGCGGGGCACAGCAATCAGCTCGTTCGTCAATCCGATCCTCTTCCTCACGGCGATGGGATTGGGGTTCGGCTCCATGGTGGACTCGGGTGCCGGGGGCCTCAATGTCCCATATCTATCGTTCGTGGCCACCGGCCTGATGGCGGCGTCGGCAATGCAGAACGGCGCTGCTGACGGAGCATTCCCGGTGATGGCGGGAATCAAATGGCGGAAGAGTTTCGAAGGGGCCATTGCTACGCCAATCAGCCCTGGCGACATTGTTTTCGGCCGGTTCATCTGGACAATCTTCCGGCTCGCGTTTGTCCTGATCGTTTTTGCTGTCATCGCTACCCTTTTCGGAGCATTAGAACTAGGGCCTGCGCTCCTCGCAGTGCCACCCGGGATTCTCACCGGGCTTGCCTTCACTGCTGCCGTCACAGCCTTCACTGTCACCCGTGAAGACGACACCAGCCTCTCTACCTTGTTCCGATTCGGGATCATCCCTTTATTCTTGTTCTCAGGGACTTTCTTCCCGATCAGCCAACTACCTGGATTTCTTCAACAGATCGCTTACGTCACACCGCTTTTCCATGGCGTGGAATTGGTGCGCAAGGTGGCGTTGCCAGATGCTGACGCCTCGGTTGTAACCGCGATGCCGATGTGGATACACGTCGCCTACCTGGTCATCATGGCTGTCGTCGGTCTCCTCCTTTCAGCGCGGTGGCTGGAGCGGAGGCTTAAGAAATGAGTGTTTCCACACCCACCAGACTCTCGCCGATCGGGAGGATGACCCCCTTCCGGGCGCAGCGAATCTGGGAGCGCAATTACTTCGTCTACCGACGGCTGTGGAAGATCATCTTCACCGGCTTCTTCGAGCCGGTCTTCTACCTTTTCTCCCTAGGCGTCGGTCTGGCGGCCCTCGCTGGAGATGTCACCGGGCCGGGTGGCATCCCGGTCTCGTATACCGCCTTTGTGGCTCCGGCTCTGATGGCAGCATCGGCGATGAACGGCTCGGTCCTAGAGACGACCTTCAATATCTTCTTCAAGCTCAAGTTCGGCAACACCTACGAGGGGATCTTGACTACTCCGATGCGCCCGATGGATATTGCCATCGGTGAGATCGGATGGGCTTTGTTCCGAGGCGCGCTTTACTCGACGGCATTCCTCATC
>JBGTFH010000072.1:0-15715 GCA_041747375.1 Acidimicrobiia bacterium | reverse complement strand
ACGGCGAACACATGTTCTGCCCCTCTAGGACCAGAAACCCCAAGCAACGCCTGGGGTTTCTTCCGCTCCGCGGGTAGGACTCGAACCTACAACCTTCGGATTAACAGTCCACTGCTCTGCCAATTGAGCTACCGCGGAAGGTGCCTGCTGGCTCCGTAGGTTACCAAGCGGGATCCCGTTTGCAGATTCGATTGTTCTTCAGAAAGTTTCTCAGATTTCTTTTCTAGGAAGCTGGAAATCGGCACTTTCTGTCACAGCTGGTTTGTACCTTCGGGTCATGGATTGGGAGGGAGATTTATCAGAGTCTTCGACCGACGAACGGGAAGCCCGCTTCGTTGAGTCGGCCCGGCTGATCAGCCAGCTCCAGGCGGGACTGGTCGAGGATCTGGAATGGTTCGACACCGCTCAGGTGTTCAACGCTGATGGGGCAAGGAGCCTGTCCGAGTGGGTGGCCCAGAAACTCGATGTTTCTGCTGACACCGCACGGGGATTGGTACGGACGATGCGCCGCACCCAGAACAAGCCCCATTTACGAGAGGCGTTGGCTGCGGGGGCCGCCTCGTTCGACCGGGTCGAGGCGCTATCGCGGATCGAAGACGAAAAAGACCTGCAACAGCATCTGGATATCGCGGGCGTCGATTTCTTCCCCCATTTGGGGGAAGTGGGACCGGGTCCGGGAGGACCCGGTGTCGAAGGGGGACGCAAAGCATCATCGAGGCCGTTTCTGAAGGGCCTAATTGCCCCCTCCGGCGATTCCTAACCGGAATCGCCACCTCCCCCGTCGCTCCGCTCCGAGGGAGGAAAACTCCCTGACGGAACCACCGGTTCGTTGCGATGGCGTCGAGCAATCGCCTTGTACGAGCTGGCATCCGGAGGGCAAACCCCAACAGCACAGGTCACCGTGTTCGTCAACGCCGAACAAGCAGTCCCCACCAACGGACGAGCGGGGGTCCGTCTCCAAGCAGGACCCAGGGTCGGGCCACAAGCACTGGAAGCAATCCTTTTCGATGCTTTCACCGAAGTCACCATCAACACCGCGCCGGTATCCCGATGAGATACGGTCGGTCGTCTCGGCCCGTCCCGCCAGCATTAAACCGGGCCATCATGAACACGACGGGCGGGTGCTGCGGTATCGACGGGTGCAATTCGAGGTACCGGGTCGAAGTCCACCACAAGACCCCCCTACTCGCTGGGCGGGAGGACGGACCCGGAGAATTTGCTCCCACTCTGTTGGTTCCACCACCACATCGTTATCCACCAACGAGGATTTGAACTGTTCCGCCATCCCGAACACGGACGTTGGCGACTCCGAAGACCCGAACCCGACGCGGATAGCACCAAACCCAAGGGGTGACCTTCCCCACACCCGGCCACCATCCCCACGACCTACGACCGAAATCCAGCCGAAAGACGGGCGACCGTCGCTTTCGACGCGTCCGAAGGCGTTGACTAGCCGTTTTCGAGGAAACCGAGGAGTTTCTGCGACTTGTCGGGGTGGCGCAGTTTGGCGAGGGCCTTCGTCTCCAACTGGCGGATCCTTTCCCTGGTCACTTTGAAATGCGCCCCCACCTCCTCCAGCGTACGTAGCCGGCCATCGGCCAGACCGAATCGCATGATCAAGATCTCACGTTCTCGCGGACTGAGCCCCTCCAACGCTTCCGCCAATTGATCTTGAAGCGACGCATAGGTCGCTTGATCGACGGGGACTTCGGCATCCAGATCCTCGACGAGGTCGCCAAGGGTGCCGTCGGCGTCCTCCCCTACTGGAGTTTCCAACGAAACGGTGTCCTGGGCCACGGTCTGCAGTTCGTTGACCCGGGACACGTCCAGGTCGAGCTCGATGGCCAGTTCCTCGTCGGTCGGGTCGCGGCCCAACTGTTGGGTCAGCTCGCGTTTGGCTCGGGTCAACTGATTTACCGCATCGAGGACGTGGATCGGCATTCTGATAGTTCGGGCCTGATCGGCGATAGCCCGGGAAATTGCCTGTCGAATCCACCATGTTGCGTAGGTGGAGAATTTGAAACCTCTTCGATAGTCGAAACGCTCGACCGCCCGGATAAGACCCACATTGCCCTCCTGGATCAGGTCCAAGAGGGCCATGCCCCGACCGGCATACCGGCGAGCGGTCGCCACAACCAACCTCAGGTTGGATTGCACCAGCGAAGCGTGCGCTTCTTCACCGGCACGTCGCTCGATCCGCAGCATCGCTTGATCCTCAGAGGAGAGATTCTCCTCATTCTCGAGACGTGCAACGGCGCGCTTTCCCGCTTCGATCTGCATCGCCAGCTCGACCTCCTGTTGGGCGGTCAACAGTTGGTATCTCCCGATCTCGTTGAGATAGAGGCGGACCGGGTCGGAGACCATCGTCGAGCCGACTCCACTGAACTCCTCAACCGTCCCCGGGCCTTCTTCCGTCAGCTTGACCTTGGCGGCCCGAAGCGCCTCGGCCGCCCGCTCGAACGCTTCGCCCGATGCCTCGGCGTCCTCGAGTTCCTGTTGTACCTCGGCCATGGTCAAGAAGCCGCGCTGGCGGCCCCGCTTGATCAAACGATCGACAACCGGTTTTAGTGGTTCTCTCACAATTCCTGAGAAGTTCGCTTATGTTGTTGTAAAGCTATCAACTCGCGGAGAGCGTTGGAATGAGGTTCGCTGCCAGGGTCCAATCCGGCGATCTCAGCTTCCAATCGGTCGATTTCAGACTCCATCCGGCGCACTCGCATTCCCTGGAGAATGTCGGCCCCGTCGGGCAAAGGACGCCGGTCCATCGCCAGGCTCCGCAGGAGATCTGCAACCTCCGGCTCTTCCACAGAGTTGATATCTATCGCCGACCCTTGCTCGGCGTTGGCAAATTGCTCAGCAACGGCCAGAAAGCCAGCTTGAAGCCGGGGATCTGAGAAGTCGTCTACGGTCAGCTCCCACAAGTCGGCCGGAGAGGCCAGGGCGACCCGGAGCAACTCGGACTCGTTGCGGGGCAAGGGCCGTTCGGCGAGGTCACCACCATTATTGGATGACCTGCGCCCGGGGCGGATTGATCGCTCGACCGTCTCGAGGTCAACTCCCACCTCTCGCGCCACAAAGCGGGAATACTCCCGCCGGGCAATGTCGTCAGTCAGTCTTCTCAACTGATCCGAGGCGGCATGGAGCGCCCGGGCGCGCCCTTCCGGGCCGGAAAGATCAAACTTGGAGATCTCGTGACGGAGGCGAAACTCCATCAGCGGTGTGGCGTCAGCAACAGCTCCGGCGAGTTCTGCGCCTCTCCCCTCCTGGACCAGGTCAGCCGGATCGAGGCCGTCGGGCATCAAGGCAACCCGTAGGTCGAGGTCGAGACGGAACGGGGACCCCAGCTCATCCCCTCGTAACGCTGCCTTCGACCCCGCGGCGTCAGAGTCAAAAGCGAGGACCACTTTCTCGGTAAATCGCCGGAGCAAGTCGAAGTGGCCGTCCCCAAGGGCGGTGCCGCAGGTGGCAACCGCGGTTTCAATACCGGCCAAGTGCATCGCGATTACGTCTGTGTATCCCTCCACGATCACGCCCTGGTTCGCTGTCGCCATCGCCGACCGGGCCCGGTCGAGGCCGTAGAGCAGTCGGGACTTCTGATAGACGATCGAGTCGGGCGAATTCACATATTTGGCATCGGGATTGTTGGTGTTTTCCCTTTCGACACCTGAGACCTGACGACCGCCGAACCCAACCGGGTCGCCCCGGAGATCATGGATCGGGAACATCAGCCGCCCCCTGAAGAAGTCGTAGTGTCCGCGCTGGCCTTTCCGGCTCAAACCGGCATCGGCGAGTATCTGACCGTCAAGGCCGGAAGCTTTGAGCTCCCGACTCAAAGTATCCCAATCGGTCCCGGCGAAACCGATGCGCCACTTCTCGATGACATCCTTGTCATAGCCACGGCCACGGAGATAGGCGCGCGCTGGGCCTGCATCGTCCGCTGATTTCAAACGACTGTGATAGACCTCGATCGCTTGTCGGATTGCCTCGACAGCGGCACCCCGCTTCCCCCGTCGCTGCGCCTCGCCGGGATTCTTGGTGAGAGTGACGCCCGCTTTGCGGGCGAGGAGATCGAGCGAGTCGGCAAAGTCGAGACCCTGCGTCTCCTGGACGAAACTGAAGAGATCACCACCTTTTCCGCACCCGAAGCAGTGGTAGAGGCCGCGGGCACGATCGATCGACATCGACGGGGTTTTCTCCTCGTGAAATGGGCAAACCGCCATGAAGGTTCGGCCCGACTTTTTGACCTTGGTCACCTCGGAGATGAGATCAACCAAGTCGACGGTCTCCCGAATTCGATCGATATCTGCGCGTTCTGCCATCAACGCCAGATCATAAGGAGTCGGAGCGCGTTTAGGACCGGGTGGCTACGAAGTCGATGGTCAGAAGGACGTCGTCGGTGACATCGGCCACAGAGGCGATGCTGGGAATTCCGATGCCGTAGTCACTGCGGAGGACGGTGGTGCTCGCAGAACCCTGGACAGTGGAGTCCTCCACCAGGGTGGCGGTGACCTCGAAGGCCACCTCGCGGGTAACACCGCGGATGGTGAGATCGCCGATGAGCATGAAGTCCACGGTGTCGCCCACCCCGGCCGAGCCTTCCAGGCCCCCGATATTGGTCGGGTCGAAGGTGATCAGTTCGAACTCATCGCTGGCAGAGTTGAGGATGATCGGACCACGCACCGCACGGTCCCTGGTGCTCGAGTCGCTGGTAAAAGTTCGGGCGTTGACCACGAACCGGGAAAACTCGGTGTTGCTCAGCTCATCCACATCCATGGCGAATTGTCCGGCAACTTCGCTGGTGGTGCCGACGACGGTTTTGGGCTCACCCCGGAGCACCTCGTCGATGGTGTAGCTCGCCTCCGACAGATCCGATTGGATGACGAAGAACGCCCCTTGTGCCTCTTCTCCCGACGTCGTTGCGCCCGGTGCAAGGGTTGTGGTTGGATTGCCGGCAATCGTAGGAGTCGTCAATTCGGTGGTTGGCTCGCCCGACCCACCACTGAACCAAACATATGCAAAAGCTGAGCCGCCGACAGCAAGCACAACGGCGACTATCCAGGCGGCTACGGAACGGTTCAGAAAGACCTCATTGAGTGACCATTGTCAATAGTCGATGTCAACGAACGGTAAAGAATTATGAGAGCTTTTTGCTGAGATACGCCTCGACGCCGTCAATTCCGATCCGTTCCTGGGCCATGGAATCGCGGTCCCGCACCGTCACGGCGTGATCGTCGAGCGTGTCGAAGTCGACGGTTACACAATAAGGAGTGCCGATCTCGTCCTGACGACGGTATCTCTTCCCGATCGATTGGGTCACGTCGAGTTCTGCCATCCACCGTTTTCGGAGCGCGGCGACCAGCTTCTCTGCCGGTTCTATCAACTCGGCCTTCTTGGACAGCGGGAGAATGGCCACTTTGTACGGAGCGAGGCGATGATGGAGCCGGAGAACCGTACGGGTGTCGTCCTTGACCTCCTCTTCTGAGTAAGCGTCGATGAGGAAGGCGAACGTGGTCCGCGTCGCCCCGGCCGCCGGTTCGATGACATGGGGGAAGAAACGCTCGTTGGTCTCCTGGTCGAAATATCGCAAGTCCTGACCCGAGTGCTCGGAATGCTGTTTCAAGTCGAAGTCGGTCCGATTGGCGATGCCCTCCAACTCGTCCCAACCCCAGGGAAACTTGTACTCGATGTCGACGGTGCCGGTCGAGTAGTGGCTGAGTTCATCGTCGGCGTGTGGCCGGATGGTCAGATTCTCGGGATTCATACCCAGATCGAGATACCACTGAAATCGTTGGTCCTGCCAGTACTGGAACCACTCGGGGCTCTCGTCGGGGAGACAGAAGAATTCCATTTCCATCTGCTCGAACTCCCGGGTCCGGAAGACGAACTGGCCCGGAGTGATTTCGTTACGGAACGATTTGCCCACCTGAGCAATCCCGAACGGGAGCTTGAGCCGGTTGGTGCGTCGGACGTTTTCGAAGTTCGTGAAGATCCCCTGGGCGGTCTCCGGACGGAGATACACCATGTTCTCCTCCGAATCGATCGGCCCCATGTGGGTCCGGAACATGAGGTTGAAATTGCGGGGATCGGTGAATGTCCCTGTCTTGCCGCAGGTGGGGCATTTGTTGGCATCCTCGAGTTTGTCGAGTCGAAAGCGTCCGTTGCAGTTGGTGCATTCGACCATCGGGTCGGTAAAGACTTCTTCGTGACCCGACGCCTGCCAGACCTGACGGGCCTGGAGGATTGCGGAGTCGAGGCCCACCACGTCGGACCGCTCCTGGACCATGGCGCGCCACCACTCGTTCTTGACGTTCCTGAGAAGTTCCACACCCAGAGGCCCGTAGTCGTAGGCGGAGCGAATACCTCCATAGATCTCGCTTGCCTGGAAGACAAAGCCTCGATTCTTGGCGAGGGTCGAAATGGTGTCGAGCGATACTTCTGTCATGTGGGAGGAACGGTGGCTCAGTTGACGTGGTTAGTCAACCCGGACAGCGTCCTCGGCGCCGCCAAATCGGCGTTCCCGGGCCTGATACTCAACCACCGCGTCGACCAGGGCATGCTGATCGAAGTCAGGCCACAGAATCCCCGGAAAATAGAACTCGGCGTAGGCCGACTGCCAGAGGAGGAAGTTGGAGAGACGGTGCTCCCCCGACGAACGGATCACCAGATCGACGTCGGGCATGTCCGGCACGTAGAACCGACCCGACAGGTGGGCCTCTTCGATTTCGCCGGGATCGATCGAACCCGCAATTGCATCGCGGGCGAGGTGACGTGCCGCGTCGACGATTTCACGGCGACTCCCGTAATTGAAGGCAAAAACCAGGCTCAGGTTGGTGTTGGTGGCTGTCAATTCCTGGGCCTCGGCCATGTGTGTCCGATTCCGGTCGGGTATTCGAGGGTCGTCCATATCGCCGGCAAAGAGCATCCGGACGCCCTGCTCGTCGAGGTCGTCACGTCGCCGGGTCAGCAGGTCCTCGTTGAACCACATCAAAAACTCGACCTCGTCTTCGGATCGAAGCCAGTTCTCGGTAGAAAAGGTGAATGCGGTCAACCAGCGGACTCCCATCGCCAGCGCCCCTTCAACGGTGTCGAACAGTGCCGCCTCCCCGGCCAGATGCCCTGCGGTGCGGGGCAGGCCTCGCTGGTTGGCCCATCGGCCATTTCCGTCGAGGATCAGGCCGATGTGCGCCGGAACCCGCTTCATGTCCACCCGACTCAAGTCGAGCGTCATTCGATGACAGCCATCGTGGAGAGTTTTCGATCGAGGTGATACTCCACAAAGCGGTGGGCGATGCCCATCGCCTCACCGGAGAGCGTCGGGTCGGCGGCGGGTAAGGACATCAGTTCGGCACGGGCCAGGGCGTCGAGGTACGTCGTTACCCCGGTCCGGAGCCGCATTCCCCCATCCGATTGGCATGTCGAGCAGAGCACACCGCCGGCAGCAAATGAGAATCGATTCAAATCCTCGGGCCGGCCACAGGTGGCACATGCCGCCAGCGCCGGCGCCACCCCGACGACATCGGCCAGTTTGAGCAGAAAGCTCGTGATCAAGTCGCCCGAGTAGAGACCGGCGTCGAGAGCTTTCAGACCACGCTGAAGGAGAAGGAAGAGACGGATCGAGGTTTCATCCTCCTGTGCCACTGCGTCGATGGCCTCGACCATCAACCCGGCGGCAACCACAGAGTTGAGATCGTGGCGGAGCTTCGCAAAAGGCTCGACGATGGCGACCTGGGTGATGGTGTCGAGGTTGCGACCCTCGTAGAGGACCAGGTCGACGTGGGTAAACGGTTCGAGACGTCCCCCGAAGCGGCTCTTCGTCTTTCTGACCCCTTTTGCCACCGTGCGAATTTTTCCGTTGTTGGGGCTGATCAACACCACAACCCGGTCGGCGTCACCAAAGGGGTAAGAACGGAGAACTATCGCCTGGTCATGTCGGATCGCCACTTCCAGAGAATAACCCGGGGTTGCAAGGCGCTAGCGGACTCCCCCTCCAGAAGCGAAAGCGATGGAGGGGGTGGCCGTTGCGAAAAGCAACGGCCGGGGGTGGACGGGAAAACATCGCGTATAGTCACCATATGGTTGATCTGCTCACCGACAACGAAATCACCGATTTTCTCGAATCCAATCCCGGATGGGAGAGGAACGGCGGGGAGATCACCCGGACTTACGAGTTCCAGGACTTCAACGAATCCCTCGGCTTTGGCACCAGGGTGGGACTCAAGGCGGAACGGGTTTTTCACCATCCGGATATCGATATCCGCTGGAACAAAGTGACACTCACGCTGTCGACTCACTCGGAGGGCGGGTTGACCGGGATGGACATCGAACTCGCTGGATTCTGCGACTCCATCGCCGAATGAATCTCTAGATATCGAAGCCGAATCGGTCGAGGATCTGCGCTCGGGTCTGCCAGTCCTTTTCGACGACCACATGGAGCGCCAGATTCACCTTGGTCCCGAAAATGGTTTCCAGCTCTTCACGGGCCTCGGTGCCGGCCACCTGGAGCAGCGAGCCGCCTTTCCCGATAATAATCCCCTTCTGACTGCTCCGCTCCACGATGACGTCGGCAGCAATATCTAGCAACCCGTTGTTCCGCTGCTCGAGGTCCTCCACCCGGACGACCAAAGAGTGGGGCAACTCGTCGCGAAGACGGTCGAGGAACTTCTCTCTAACGATCTCGGAAATGACCATCGATTCGGGCTGGTCGGTGACCATCCCTTCCGGGTAATAGCGGGGACCTTCGGGGAGCCTGGAGACAATTTCGTCGACCAGCGCCTCGACACCGACCCCTTCTTGAGCCGAAAGAGGCACGTAGGCGGCAAAGTCCCAATCGCCCGCCTTAGCGAGTTGATCGGCGATTTCACCCTTCCCAGCCTTGTCGGTCTTGTTGACACAGAGAATGACTGTCGACCGCGCACTCGACAGCCGGTCGGCGATGAGCCGGTCGCCCGGTCCAATCGGTGCGGTTCCGTCGATCAGAAAAACCACGACATCGGCCTGGGCGAGCGTCCCGTAGACCATCGAATTGAGCCGGTTCCCGAGTTCGGTCTTGGGCCTGTGCAGACCGGGAGTGTCAACGAGGACGATTTGATACTCCGGCGTCGACGGATCCGGACCGGTGACGATGCCACGGATCGTGTTTCGTGTGGTTTGAGGACGCGACGACGTAATGGCCACCTTGGAACCCACAAGCGTGTTGACCAGCGTCGATTTGCCGACGTTCGGCCGACCCACCACGGCGACAAACCCCGACTTCATTGAGCGTCTGTCGAGGAGGTGCGCGCCACAGCGAGATCGGCGACGCGGCGACCCTGCATGCGAACAACCGTAAAACTGAGATCGCCCACCTGGAACTCTTCGCCCTCTACGGGAACCCGCTCGGCAATCCCCAGTACCAGTCCCCCGACGGTGTCCCATTCGTCGTCCGGCAATTCGACGTCGAGCTCATCGGCGAGGTCCTCGACCGACATCCGGGCGTCGACCGCCCAACGGTCGGTGCCGATCGGGGCAAAATAGACTTCCTCTTCATCGGTCTCGTCCGCAATCTCCCCCACCAGCTCTTCGAGGAGGTCCTCTATGGTGATCAGACCGGCGATGTCGCCGTACTCATCGATCACGATCATCTGATGTACGTGAGACGCTCGCATCTCGGAGAGCAACATCGACGCCAGCTTGTTTTCGGGGACGAAATCGACCGATCGCATGACGTCGGAAATCGCCGTCGGACGATTCTCGCCGGCGAACATGGGGAGCAGGTCTTTGACGATGACCAGTCCCACGACCTCGCCGTTATTCACGACCGGGATCCGGGAAAAGCCCCCCTGGGTGGATATGGCGACCAGGTCCTCGATCGAAGCTGCAATGTCGATGGTCACCATATCGGGACGGGGCGTCATCGCCTCACGGACCAGAGTCTCGGAAAACCCGAGGACGGAATCGATCAACTCGCGTTCCTGCTCGTCGGCCTCATCGTCGTCTTCGTCAGGTTCTTCAGAATCTTCTTCGACCTCGGGCTCGGCGATCAAGTCGTTGGCCCAGCCACCGAGGGCAATTGAGAGAGAAAGTGCGGTCGCCGACCGGTACGCAATCGACCGGGGTACGGCACGGCCCAGACGCCGGGGAAGCAGGTCACCCAACAGGAAAACGACGAGCCCGATCACGATCCCCCGCCACAGCGCATCCTTGATCTCGAGACCGGCGCCTACCGCCACCACGCCGAAGCTTGCGCTGGCGACGAGCAGTGCCGAACCCACAACGCCTACAGCCGGTGCTACGACTTCGCGATCCTCAAGGAGATCCGCCACCTTGGCCGCTCCTGACACCCCCTCCGAGGCGTCTTTGAGGGCATCGGCCCGCGGCACTCTGGTGATTGCTGTGCCGGCAGCGCGCAACCACCCGGCCAAAAGGAGCAGAACGGCCGCGATCGAGAAAAGCCACACCGTCATCGTCGTTCCACACCAATCTTGGCGAGGAGGTCGCGCTCGCGTCCCTCCATCATCTCGGCTTCTTCATCATTCTGGTGGTCGTATCCGAGGAGATGGAGAAGTCCGTGCACCACCATCAAGGAGAGCTCGTCTTCGAAAGAGACTTCGAAACTCTCCGCCTGACCCCGAATGTAAGTGGGGGCAATGATCACATCGCCCAGCAGCAAGGGAGGAGCATTCCAATCACGGTCGGGCACGACACGGGGTGTTAGGTCTTCAACCGGGAACGCCAATACATCAGTGGGACCTTCCCGATCGAGAAAACGCTTGTTGTATGCCACCATCTCGTCATCGCTGACCAGGAGCAACGTGGCCTCGGAATCATCCGGATAGCTCTCCTCGGCGAGCACCAGCTCGGCGAGGCTCCGCACTCCAGCGAGATCTATGTCTTCGCCCTGCTCGTCCGCGACAAAAATGCTCATCGGACAGAGAGGGTCGTGGGTTTTCGACTTAAGTCGTCGTCCACTTCAGGAGCCTGGGAAGTTGGGGTATGCAATGCGCTGATGATAATGGCCCACCAGTGATTCCAGAAAGGCTTCTCTGATCTTGGTGATGTCAGACAGGGTGAGGGGGGACTCATTGAGTTGTCCGTCGTCGATTTTCTCGTCGACCACCCGGTCGACAACCTTCTCGATGGCAACCGGGGTCGGCTCCTCGGTCTGGAACACGGCTCGACATGCTGCTTCGAGACTGTCAGCGAGCATGACAATCGCCGATTCCGCCGTCTTCGGCTTGTGCCCGATGTGGCGATAATCGGCAGGATCGACGTCGCCATCCGTCTCAGACTTGGCTTTCTCGTAAAAGAAACGCATGACAGCGTCACCATGGTGGCTGACGATCCCCGTGGCAACGTCGGTCGGGATCTTGTACTCCTTGGCGAGAGCAACCCCATCGGTCACATGGGCGCGAATGATCTGGGCCGACTCTTTCGGGGTGATCAAATCGTGCGGGTTGGTCATACCAAATTGGTTCTCGATGAAAAAGGTAGGGTTCTCCGTCTTCCCGAGGTCGTGGTAGTAGGCCATGGCCCGGGCAAGGAGGGCGTTGGCGTCGATGGATCGGGCCGCTGCATGAGCGAGGGTTCCCACCATCAGTGAGTGGTTGAAAGTACCGAACGCCTTCTCCTGGAGAAGTTGCAAAGCCTCGTGGTTGCGATCGGTGAGATCGAGCAGGCTCAGGGTGGTGGTGATGTCGAACGCGGACTCAAAGAACTGCAGCGCGGCCAGCCCGACAAGAGATGCAACGATCGACACTCCAAACGCCCATGCCATCGAAAGCCCGACAACAGACCACACCTGATCGTTGGGACCAACTTGAAAGAACCAGGCAGTGGCGGCGGCCGCTACGGCGGCCGCTACGGACGAGAAGACCACTGCATTCCGGAACTTTCCGCGGCTGCTCACCGACGAGACAAATGGTATTGGAGCCATGGTGGCGAGCACTGCGTAAACGGTTACCCCCACATCGCGAGTCCCTACTGCCGTTACCACACCAACGGCGAGGGCCATCAATACGGCGATTCGAGAGTCGAAGAGAACGGCTGTGACAAATCCGAAAGCCACCGCCGGGAGGATGTACCAGGAGGTGCTGGGTTGGGCGATCACCGTGCCCCGGACTGCGGCCGCTGCAATCACAATCAAGATGCCGAGCAGGGCAACCATGCGGGGGCGTGACCAAAACTCGGGTCGGAAGGTCGCCAGGTAGAGACCGAGAATACCGATCAAGACTGCGACGACAGCGAGGAGGCCACCTTCCTGTTTCACCTCTGTCACCGCCGATTGGGTGGCCCTGATGGCGTCGATGTCGAGTTGGGTAAGGACAACACCCTCGGCAGCAATGGTTTGGCCCGCCGTGAAAGGCACCTCGACATCGGGGATGGCGGCGGCGGCCTCTGTTTGGAGGCGTTCTGTTTCCTCAGTGTCGATTCCCCGGTTGGGTAGGATCAACGTGGCAATCACTTCGCCCGCAGCATCGCTCGCCTCTTGATCGATGCTGGTTCCGTCGACATAGACGATGGCTGGGGGGCTGGTACGAGCTCGGAGCCGCACCTGGCTAATTCCGTCGTTCTCAATCCCTTGAAAGAATTCCTGCGAGATGCGGCCAGTTACTTGCTGTTCGACTGTGATCAGGTGTACTGGAAGACCTAGCGCCACTCGCACCACGTCGTCGGCCGCGATATCAACCAAGATGGCTGTTGCCTCGGGAGCCAGTTGATGCGTGCCGCTGACCCGGGTGGCTACATCTTCGAGCGGGTTGAGATTTGGACTGAGGCCGATGGCCCCGGCGAGACACGGCTCCTCGCTGAACGAGCACTCTATAAGTTGGACCGGACCGTCAAGTCCGACGGCGAAACCCACAGGCAGATCCTCGTCCTGGGTGTCGACTTCTACGAGAAATTCACCTGGCGCGGTCTCAAAACTCCATACTCCGTCCGGCCCGGTCATCACTTCTTGCTCCCCGTCGGCCGATGTGATCGTCACCGAGACTCTTTCCAACCCCCGGTCGGGCCTTGGGCCCTCGGCGTCCGGCGCAAACAACCCATCGCCATCGACATCCAGGAAAACCTGTCCGGTGAGAGTCACAGGCACGACGGGCAATGTGGAGGTGGTCGAGGTCACCGACGGATCAGTGGTCGAGGTTGTGGTGGTGGAAAGGGTGGGCGGAGCCGGAAACGTCGGAGGGTCAGCGACAACCGACAATTCGAGGTCGTCGAACAGCAAAGTGACACTGTCCTCAACGGCTTGCTCGACTACCGGATCATCTTCGAGTTGCGGCGCGACGCTGTCGCGAGCGGTTTGCCGGGCCTCTTCTGTGGCAGCCGTATCGACTACCTGGGCCGAGATCTGCGCCTTGTATTCCCTGAGAGCCACGTCACCGACCTCCAGCGTGGACTCAGCCGATCCAGATCCGATGGAGAGGACACCCCATACTCCGAAGCAGGTGGCTAGGAAGATGGCCCAACGAACGAGCGTGGACCGTTTCATTTTCATCGTTTCGACTCGAACTTCTGATACGCGTCGACGATCGAGGCAACGATGCGATGGCGGACGACATCGCGTGAGGTCAACTCGACGAAGGTCACGCCGTCGATGCCTGTGAGGATCTGCTGCACCACCCTCAGACCCGAGCGTTTTTCGACGGGAAGATCGGTCTGTGTTGCATCCCCGGTGATGATCATCTTGGAATTGAAGCCGAGACGGGTCAAAAACATCTTCATTTGTTCGGGAGTTGTGTTTTGAGCTTCATCGAGAATCACACATGCGTCGTTGAGAGTCCTTCCACGCATATAAGCGAGTGGAGCTATCTCGATAGTTCCCTTGTCGATCAGGTTGAGCGTCTCCTCAGGCCCGAGCATGTCCCAGAGGGCGTCATAGAGGGGACGCAAATAGGGGTCTACCTTGGCGGTGAGATCGCCGGGGAGGAATCCGAGACGTTCGCCGGCCTCTACAGCGGGCCGGGTCAGGATTATCCGCCGCACCGACCCCGTGATCAGGGCATCCACGGCCGCGGCCATCGCCAGATATGTCTTGCCGGTCCCCGCCGGCCCGATTCCAAAAGTGAGCGTGTTCTCCCGGATTGCGGCCATATAAGCCTGTTGGCCCTGGGTTTTTGGCCGGATCATTCGCCCCCGGCCTACCGGTATGCCGTCGCTGAGCACATCCGATGGCGAGGGAACTGCATCCTTGACCATCTTCACCACTTCGTCGACCCGACCCGAATCGAGCAGGTGGCCCTCCTGGACGAGGATCAGGAGCTCATCGAGGACCCGACGGGCGTCATCCACATCGGATGTGGTCCCTGACAAGGATATCTCATCACCGCGCGCGACAAACTGCACCCCCGGGAATTGGTTTTCCACCCGGCGGAGATGTCGATCGGCGTCGCCCAGCAGGTCAAGCATCAGGTGATGACTCGGGACGCGCAAACGGGATTCGGTGTGTTCAGGAAGCAAAGGACGTCACGATTGGATCGTGTCGCCTTAGTTTAGTGCGAAGATGCCGGAAACGGTACTAACGACCGGCGATTCTCTGGCCTTCGAGCTCGAGAAGCGACGAGAGCACCACCCGGTCGGCCGATCGAATCTCGTTGGAATCTGCACCAGAACGTAGCAGTTGGATCGCAGCCAGATACCGATCGGCCAGGTCGCCATCGGACACCTCCAGCTTGTTCAGGTCGATCACTGATTGCTCCGAGGAGGGGGAGGCCGGCAAGAGATCGGATGGGTCGATGGAATAGACCTCAGCGACACGAACCAGTCGCTGGACAGACATGGCGCGCTCACCGCGCTCATAAGCACCAACAACCGACGCCTTGAATTCCCCATCGGTGACGTTCTCGACGTCCGACAGTGACCAGCCCCGCTGCCGCCGGGCGGCACGGAGGCGTCCGCCGAGGGCAGCGCTGAATTTATCTATCAAGAATGTTCTCCCAATTCCCGCCCCAAATAAGTCTATGCGGTTGAAACCGATTTCGCGTGTTTAAGGGCGAAACTTTATGGCGGCGACAACCGCAGCTGTTTCCACCCTGAGAACGTTTGGCCCGAGAGAAATCTCACTGGTGCCGGGAGGGATCTCACCCTCGTCAAATCCACCCTCGGGCCCGATCACGACCGTCCTTGTCACTTCCACGAGCGATTCGCCTCCCGGATGGCAGACCACAATCGGCTGTTCGAGATCGGACCACCCGACGAGATCGTCGCCTACTGACATCAACCATGCTCCCCGGCTCTGCTCGAGGGCAGAGATCGCCCAGGCGGATTGCTTTTCAACTGGCGGAATTTTTCGACCTCCCCATTTCGTCTCGAGCCAAACGAGACGCTCCACACCGAGTTCGGCGAGTTTCTCGACAGTAAAACGTTGGCGATCCTTGTTGGCAGGAGGCGCCACAGCAACGACCAATTCCGAGGGGCGGGCGACCATCTCTTCGTCTCCTCTAACGACCGAGGTTCCGTCCCATATCCCGAGACCCATCAATCCTTCCCCGTTTGTGTAGGAGATTGGGTCGCCGGCAGCCGTTCGAAGGACCCGGGTTACATGACGCTGCTGCTCCGGCGTCACGTCCAGCACCTCATGACCCCAATCCTTCACATAAACGTGGGGGATGTGCTTCAAAGGTCTCGGTCAACTCCGGACGTGCTCTCCGAGCGCAACCCCTCGAACCGCTCCAGCAAAGCACGCTCGTCAGCCGTGAGACCGGTCGGGATTTCGACGTCGACCACAACGATGAGGTCGCCT
>JBGTFH010000071.1:0-7863 GCA_041747375.1 Acidimicrobiia bacterium | reverse complement strand
TCCGGCCACCCATCGAAGGTGCCGGCAGCAGGATTCCCGTCCTCGTCGAAGCGCAGATACTCGAAACCCTTCAACAGCGGACTGTCCGGATACCGGGCCGCCCACCAAGCCCCCAACGAATTCTCCAACAAGAACCGCACCATGTAGTTCTCAGTGAACAACTGCGTTACCGGCCCCAGATCCGCCCCACCGATCTTCCGTTCCGAAGCGTTGACTTCGTCCTTCTTGTCCTTCTGCCAGAACTGATACACCCACCCCAACGCATCATCCGCCCCAAACACCTCCGCCGGGATCTGAGCCAGTATCTCCTCGAGGGCGTGCCGACCCTCCGGCGCCAGGCGCAACCGGACACACGGATCATCTGTCCGGAAAATCCCCGGCAGAATCTCAGAGGCGAACCGGGCCGCCACCGCCCACCCATCCGGCTCACCCAACTCCGCAGCCAGCTCCCCACAATCAGCCAACGACACCGGGGTTTTGAACTCAGGATGCAACAACAACCGGTTCTCCGCCAAGAACCGGGCAAACAACAACCGATGCCACTGCTCATACGCACACTCAGCAACCAACAAACCAGCCGAGCCATCAGCATCACCAAGCTGACGAGCCTTCGCACGCAACCCAACCCGCAAAGCCGCCTGCTCCACATCAAGATGCTCAGGACGCCGATCCTCAAACACCCCCAACCCCCCAACCGCAGCCCGTGACGCCGACTCCGCAGCACGCCGCCCCAACAACACCGCGCCCTCCAACCGCTTCCGCAACGACGAGGACAACACCGTGTCCTCGGCCATCAAATGATCACCGTCTTGTCCGCATCAAGAAGGGGCTGAACCTTGGCGCGCAACTCGTCTACATACCCGTCGAGATCGTCGGTCGACTTGATGGTCGCCGCGGGAAGATCCACGGTCACGCTCTCGGGTTCGAGCATGACGGCGGCCTTGTGCCGGGCCTGATCCCGGCGACTCGGGACGAGGCTGATCCGGTCCTGCCATGCGCTCAGCGGGGTTGCGTCGAGAACATCGAGCAAGTTCGCATCAGAACTGACGTCTGGCTTTTCAGTCGGCGTCAGCTTGGCCTCGGAAATGATTTCCTGACGTTCGGTGGGTTCGACGTCGCTCCACCCTTCCCACGCCTCAAGATCAGCAATCGCATTCCGTTGAGCAGCGGCGAGCTGTTCGGCATGATCAATGAGATCGGAGCGTAGGGCTGCAGTCAGGTCCTCGACAACGGGACTGAGGGGGTCGGGTTCATCGAGAAGCTGACGGCCGTCCCGAATGGCCGAGACCGCCGGCTCCAAGGTTCGCTCGACTGGAAGCCCCGAAGCATGGCGTAGAAGTCGCTGAAGCCTGTGCCATTCCGCTTCGCGCTTCTCCCGCTTTTGATCAGCGGCGAGCCACCGATCAAGATCTTGGCTGAGCTGCTCGTGGTCATCGGCAACAGCTCGGAAACGCTGGTTGCCCCCGACAGCGAGTAACGCATCGATGTGGTCGACATCTGGCGCCTCGGGCAGCGGCATTGCCCCTCCGGCCCGACCGGCCAAGTCCTTAAGACGTTGCAACAGGGCTGGGATCTGGGCACCCTCCTGTCCCGGTTCATACGCAATTCCGGCTGCCGTAAGCAGGCTCCTCACTGCAAGCTGTTGGCTCATTGTCGGCGGCTCGTCCTCTTTGTAGAGCGTCGCCTTGCCAATCTGTGTGGGAGACAGCTCCTTCGGTCCCGCGAGCTCTTTCCCATCCGCGGCGGCTCGAATGTGACCAGCGGCAAGAAGAGTCAAGACCCCGCCGTTCACTGCATCCTTGGGCCATCCGTACGGTGATCCGCCGAACCGCTTGTGGAGGTCGGCCCCTTTGGTGCCGCCCGGACTTATAGCAGCCAGCACTTCCTTGCAGACCGGGTGGGTGGTCGGTTCTCCCTCATGGCCGACCGCGGCGAGAGCGTCTGGGGCGCCATCGCGGGCCTTGGTCACCACCTTCCCCCAGTTGGCGTTGTCTCCCGCCCCAAACTTGGGAAAGAGGCGGATTAGAGACCGGTTGGCAGCCGTCTCCACGGCGTTGCGAAGCGTCGTTGTTGTAGTTTCGGAGCCGCCACCTTGGAAGACCCGAGCACGTCCGGCCACCTCTTGGAACAGTGAACTAAGCCGCTCATCCTCGGTGGCGAGGCGGGTCTTCATCGCTCGCTGAGCGGCCTTGCCCTCGTCGGTCTGCGGAGTGGGCCTTCGCAGCGTGTCCTCCGCTGCCGCGTAGCTAGCCAGTGATTCTTTGATTTGGTCGGGGTCGTGTTTCGGCAGGAGCACGAAGACGACGGAGCTCTCGTCCCCTGCCTCGGCGGCCGACTTCTTCACAGCGGATTCCGTCACCGACCACTCGTCTCGAATCCAAAGAGGAACTTCCCCGTCGTCCGCCGCAGGTTCTTCCTGACCCCAGTGTGTCTGGATCTTGCGTGGTGTCTTGCTGGCACCCTGAGTCAACTTCAGCCCGCCCAAGCCAGATTCAACGGCAGCGATCATCCGTTCGCTGCGTAGCTGATTCATACGGCTCGCGTCGTCACGAATCGCGGCACGGCGGCTTCGATACTCCTTCTCCCACTCGGCTCCTTCTTCGGTCTGGAGCCGGTACTCGTCGTCGATGCGCATCAGCCGCCCATCCTTCACCAGGATGTCCAACATCTCGGGCACTTGCTTGCGGAGCTTCGCTCCGTCATCAGCGAGATCCTCGACAAGGAGGTCGGTAAGGAAGGTGGCCGTGGCTCGAAGGCCGGTCTCTCCCCCGATTGTCCGAGTAGGAAGCTGAGAAATGAGGAACACGAGCCCGCAGATGCGCGCCTTCAGCTCGCCCTCGGCGCCCTCGGTGCGCATAGTCGCGATCAGTTCATCGATCTCCTTGAGAAGAACCCCACTCTGCAGCATGCCCGGCGCCTGCTCGTCGTAGAGAAAATCGGCTCCGACCACGTGACCGATCGGCTTTCCGGCAACCCGGGCCGCGGCCTCGTGCATAATTCGAAGCTGAGTTCGTAGCACTCCCGCTTTGCCAGCGCGGTCGATGGCGCGGAGCGCCAGTTCCCAGAACCTCCGACGTGTGGGCAGAAGTGGATAGTCGGGTACTAGGTCGGGCTTGTCGGCCGCCCTCGGAGCAAGCTGTGTTCCCGCCAGATGCTTATCGATCTCGCCGCTCGCAGCCTCAAGGGCGGCCTTGAGTTCTGGGACCAATTCCGGGCGCTTGCGGAGCACAACCTCGCGAATCACCGACTCCACGTCTTTGTCGGACAAAGGAACCATGACTGTGAAGCGCTCCGTAAGCTTTTGGAGAGTTGGGGTCGCCGTCAAAGCGCTCTGACCAGTGGCGACGATGAGGACCTGGTTCTCGAAACGAGATGAGCAATCCTCAGCGATCAGTTGAACTGTGATCGCTTTCTCGTTGTCATCTCCGATGTACTGCTGCATCTCGTCGAGCACGATCAAAGTGAGTGGGACTTTCCCGTCCGTGGTCGACTGGAAGGCGAGGACACGCTCCATGACATCAAGCATCTCGTCACGGTCGATGTCTCGGGTCGTCGGAGGAAACTGAGTCTTCAGGAGGTCCCGGACATCCTTTACCGAGTCGCCGAGGCTCGGATCTACCTCAAGGAGTGCCTTGGCGATAAGTGGCGATACGTAAAGATCATGGATCTCCTTATCTAGGCTTCGGCCCGCTTGAGTCACAGCCGCGGTGATGTGCTCTAGGTAGCCGTTCTCCCGAGCCCAGATCATGAAGCGGGCCAATGGGTATTGCTCCGGTAGGCCAGATGCCTCGAACAGGACCGAGAGGAAGGCGATCCGCACCTCGTCGCTCTTCCCCGATGCCAAAGTGCCGGCTGCGGACCAAAGACCCCCGCCGCGCTTTCCCTCCGATGACAGCTCTACGAGATGGGCCGCTATGTCGTCCGGAAGGGATACGAGCTCGCGGGCTCGGTCGCCGCCTGGCATCTCCACATCGCGCCACAAGTGTTCGAGCACCCTGACAAGGTGTGATTTGCCGCTGCCATAAAACCCGCTGACCCACACGGCTGGCTGTTCGGACTGAGAGAGATTCCTGAGAAAGCTGTCGAGGATCCGTTCGAGGCCGCGGGCATATTCACCATCGCACACGAAGCTCCGGAGCTCCCAACGCAAAACATCCCACTGCTGCTCCGTCTCCGGACGGACGACCTTCGCCACCCCGTCGTTGGGGATCTTCGTGTCGGTTGGATCCCTATAGAAGAGTTCCCTGTTGGTGGTGGTCATGCTCCCCTCCCGTTCGTTGTGATCGGTATAGCCATGTAGTTCCATCCATCTCGCGCATCAAGAAGTCGGTAGTTGTTGCCCTCGTGCTGGCCGGGAAAGAAAATCAGCAGCCGGCCGGCAACCGCATCGTCCACAGCGTTGAGCAAAGCGGAGACTTTGACCGCTTCGCCCAAGCCGAACAAAGTGCCAGCACCAAGTATCGCCACAACCCCGTTCGGATCCGGATGTTCGCCCAGGCGTTGTCGCACCTCCTCCACGAGGTGGTCGAAAAAGGCAGGAAGGGCGGTATCCAATAGCTCGGGATCCTCAAAGTAGGCGTCGCGATACTCATGAGCGGCCATCCACTGATCGAAAGACACCGTGATGTCGGCCAAGGCCCAGCCGTGCTGATACTCGGTCGTAGCCGCTTTGAACGCCGGAAGATGTAAGCGCAGCCGGCGTTCATGTTCCGGCGGGTATACGGCCATCCACACTCGTTGCGGCGAGGCCAGGTTTTCCTGCCAGGGAAGAGCGACGAACTTCCGGTACGACTCGACAAGGTCGTCGACGTAACTCATATCGAGATCATCGGATCGGCGTCAAGGGGACGAAGCAGCACGTTGAAGCCAACTTCGACAATTCCGCCCGCGTTCTTGAACTCGATGAGACTCATTTGTGAGGCGGATACAGCAAGATCCGTGAGACGGGATCTAGGTTGGTCGAGAACCTTTGCCCACAGCGTATCGAAGAGCAGCGCACCTCTCTCGTTCTGCAAATGGCCGAGCAGCAGGGCGTAGGCCACAGCGGCGGCCGTGATAGTGGGCTCAATTCGCACCCTCGCCGTCCGACCACGCTTTTGGATATAGCCGGCCTGATGCCACGAGGATGAAACGTTTCCAACCGTCGTCCGCAGAGTCTTCTCGCCGTACACCCCAGGGAATCCTTCCTCGATCGCCGTCCGAAAGTCGGCCGGTTCGATCCCTTCTCCGGACTCGGCGTCGACAACAACAGGAGCTGTCGAGCGGAGAACTGGATCGCGGGCCAGTCCGCACAGGAGTGCCAGGACGGGTTGGCCCTTCGGATCTTCGGTCCATAGGTCGCGAACCGCTCTGAACAACAGAATCTCTGGGTCGAGACCGTAGAAGCGGCGAAGCTGCCGAAACGCCCACTCCCGAGCTCGAGTGGTTTGCTTTCCCAAAATGTTGTCATCCATGATTGCGGACCGGTAGACGTCAGAGTCAGCGTCTCTGGGCACAGCATCGAGCAGTTGCTGGAGGCTCGAGACCATGATGGTCTGACTCGTGCTTGGACCACCACTCACTGACCCATCGGCGATCTCACCGTTCTGAAAGAGATTTGAGCTCCCCATCAAATCACTCGGGCGGGGTGAGGAAATAGACCTCGGTGAGCGGAAGTAGCTGCCTGTGCTCCTCATCGATCCGGTCGTAAAATTCAGTCCAGAGATCGAACAGGGCACGCAGGTCGAGAAGAGTTACCTGCCGCATCTCATCCCTCGCCAGCCTGACAGCTTCATTTGAAAAGCCGCCGGTTGATACGAAAATCCCTACATCTTCCGGCGAAAGAATACCGAGAAACGAACGAAGCGACTCTGCCCCTACCCGGTCTTGTTTCCTTTTGACCTGGACCTTAATTCTCGGCTTCGTCGTCCCAAGGGGATCATTGTGAGCAATCAGGTCGACCCCACCGTCTGGTCCGCCGGTAGCACGCCATCCGACGTGATACCCCATAGCCTCCATTAATCCAGCCACCATGCCCTCGACGTTGCTCGGGTTCATTTCAGCAACATGCGACGAGATTTCGTCCCAAGACGCCTCCTGTGCTTCCTCGAGAGTGGTAGTCGACGACGCAAGAGCGTCGACGTCCTCGACTTCGTCGAGGTCCCTGACCTCGTCCCTGGACTTCTTCCACTTCCGATAGAGCCGACCTGCTTCCCGAATCAGGTCGGCTGCGTCCGCGTATTTGTGGAGGGCTTCCTCACCTTCGTCCGTGATGGACCAGTGGCCCTTTTCTTTGACGAGCCACCCGGCCTTAACTGATGAAATCGTGCTGAACCGCACGATTTTTTCAAATCGACGGACGCCGGGGCTGGATGGATAATCCGCTGCCTCGTGTTCGGTCAGGACAACCCTGGCCTCAACCCTCTTAAGCACCTCGCTGGCAGGCAATGGTTGTCCCTCGGCCGCCAACACCTCGAGGACGTTTCGCAGAAGCTCGCCCTGACGTTCTCTCCCTATCTTCGCCATCGACGCTTCACCTCCTCGACGAGCGAGTATGAGCCATCGGAGTTCTTGACGAAGTAGGCCGTATAGCCACCAGGATTGCCGACTCGATGCTTCGGAAGAAAGGCCGCATAGGTCTTGTCAGCCCAACCTGGGCAAGCGCGGCGAACGTCGTCGGCTTTGAATGTCCGCGCCAGCCGCCCAGAACGCCTGGCTGCACGAATATCGGCCATAAACCTACTCACGAAAACGAGATTAGCCGTTACCTATTCGGAGCCCAGAGACAGACCGCTCCCAGCAAGTGTTATCCAGTCAGTCGCCCCGTCTTCCTCGCCCATGCAACGATCTCAGGCCTCAGCCACAGTCGGATACGGCTGCTTTCGAACTCGAGGACCGGGCGAGGCATATCGGGATAGCGCTGTAAGTAAGTAGTCACCGTGTTCCGTTGTGACAGCCCAAGAATCTCAGCGACTTGATTGACGTCGATCAGATCGTCGAGATCCACCTTTCCCATTCTGGAGAGACTACGACAGTTGACATCTTGTTGCTGGTAAGCCTACGATAGTAGTCAGTACGAATGATGCCCCGGCGATGCTGATACATCCCGGGGCTTGGCCGGCACCTACAAGGGAGGTTCCGACATGACACATGGTAAAGCCAACCTCGTGATCGAGCTGATCTGATGCGCGGGCACGTTCACAAGCGGGTCCGCATTTGCAAGAACGGCCGCAGGAGTGTCCTTTGGTACGTGGTGGTCGAACTCCCGAGCACGGCCGATGGGAAGCGCCGCCAGAAGTGGCACGGAGGGTTCGAAACCAAGAAGGCGGCCGAAGCGGTGCGGGCGCGGTTGGTTCACGAGTTAACCACAGGCTTTTACGTGGAGCCAGCACCATGCGATTTGATGAGTGGCTGCTGGATCATTGGTTGCCTGTCGTAAAGACCAGGGTCAAGCCGACCACTTATCAGGCATACAAGTCGGCCATCACGCACCACATTGCACCAGAACTCGGCGGGATCCAGCTCGGGAAGATCACCTCACAGATCATCGTGCGGCTCTACCAGCAGCTCCTCGAGACGGGTAATGCGAGAACCGGAGCGGGTTTGTCCCCGGCGAGCGTGCGCGGCGTTCACGTCATCGTCCGGAAGTCTTTGGGCGATGCATTGGATGCCGGGTTGATTCCCCGCAATCCAGCCGAGAAGGCGAAGGCTCCGCGACCGGGTTCCTTAGAAGACGGACTGCGTTATTGGACCCCGCCCGAGCTCAAGCAGTTTCTCGAACTCATCGATGGGCACCGACTTCAAGCTGCGCTTCACCTCCTGGCCATGACGGGTGCTCGCCGGGGTGAGATCGCCGGCCTCCGGTGGATCGACGTCGATCTCGAG
>JBGTFH010000070.1:0-11924 GCA_041747375.1 Acidimicrobiia bacterium | reverse complement strand
GATGCCTATTCCGGCGTTGGGGCCGGAGGTCTGGACGAAAAGTGTCGAGCCGGGTCGCGGGGCCTGGACCGCCCCGGCGCTGAGGGTCGGGACGAAAACTGCGACGGCCACCAGCAGAGCAAGAACTCGAGGCCTTCTTGATGTCGATGATGTTTGGCTCATGATGTGGCTATCGGGAATTCGATCGAAATTCCCGAGGAGCAGATCACGAATCGCGCAAGTGACTAGTCACCTGCTCTTTATTGGTTGGAAATGCCAGTGATTAACTTGGAAACTGCATGTCTGTCCTGGCGTCCTTTCCCTCCCCACCGATCAACAGTTTCTATATCGGCCCGCTCCGGGTGACGTTCTACGGGATCTTCATTGCCATCGGGATTGCGGTTGCCTGGCAGATCGCGGAGAGGCGTTTTGTCGCCCGTGGTGGCGACCCGGAAGTCCTCGGCCGGATCCTTGCCCGGGTCCTCATCTTCGGCTTTCTCGGAGCCCGACTCGGTTACGTATCGACTCATCTCTCCCGATTTGCTGAAGCATGGTGGAAGGTCATCGCGGTCTGGGAAGGTGGCCTGGCTCTGTACGGCGGTCTAACCGCTGGAGCTATCGCCCTATTTGTCTACGCAAGGAAGTGGAATGCGAGCACCCCGGACCTGCTCGACTCGCTGGCCCCGGCACTCCCGGCGGCACAGGCCATTGGCAGATGGGGCAACTACTTCAACCAGGAACTGTTCGGGACCCCGACTGATCTGCCCTGGGGTGTCGAGATCGATCCGGCCCACCGACCCGATGCATACCCTGACGCGACCGCGTTTCACCCGACGTTTCTGTATGAGTCGCTTTGGAACGTCGGCCTCGCCTTCTTTATCGTCTGGCTCGACAGACGATTCCCGCAACTCAAGGGCCGACTGATCGGGGTCTACTTCATCGGTTATGGCTTGATGCGCTTTCTACTCGAATTGATCCGCACCGACACCACTTTCCGCTTTATCGGCCTGAGCCGCAATGGCTGGGTTTCGATCGCGGTGATGATCGTGGGCGTGGTCATCATCGCCTGGCGACGGCAGCCGGCACCGGTCACCGACGAGTCCACCGTCTAACTCTCGATCCCCAACGCTCCCTCAGCCTCATCGAGTGTCTGCCCACCCTGGATAACGGGTGCGAACAGGTCGCCGTGTCTTTGGATCCTGTCCCAGATGTTGGCAATGGTGAAGTCACCATTCTTCACCTCGGACACCTCGTTCCAATGCAAAGGGACCGAGACAGGGGCACCGGGCCGCGGCCTGACGGAATAGGCGGCGGCCACCGTCTGGCCGTTTGCATTTCGGTTGTGGTCGATGAAGACCTTCCCCTTCCGCTTCGGTTTGTCCCATTCCATTGTCAGGTCATCGGGATTGGCCGATGCCAGATAGCTCCCCACCTCGCCGACAAAACGTCGGACCCTTTCGTAACGGTGGACCGGGTCGAGTGGGACGTAAACATGAAGGCCTTTGGAGCCGGATAACTTGGGATATCCGACGAGCCCGAGTCTTTCCAAAGCGACTTTGAGTAATTGCGCTCCGGCAACGAGCTGGTCCCAGGTCGAGCCATCTGCAGGGTCGAAGTCGAAAATCGCATAGTCGGGCATGTCCAGGCGGTCGGCCCTGGAATGGAAAGGATGGACTTCGATGCATCCCATGTTGGCGAACCACATCATCGCCTCTCGATTGTCGGCGACGAGGAAGTCGATCACTCCCCCCTGTGAGTCGGAGATGACAGGCACAGTTCGCATCCATTCAGGCTGATGACCCGGCGCCCGTTTCTCGTAGAAGGAAGGGCGGTCGATCCCATCGGGGAATCGATTCATCGAGAGTGGGCGATCGGCCAGGTGAGGAAGGATCAACGAAGAAACCGAGGCGTAGTACTGGATCAGGTCGCCTTTGGTGTATCCAGCGTCGGGAAAGAACACTTTGTCCAGGTTGCTCAGACGAAGGGGGCGCTCCAGTTCGACCGGCGCGAAATGCTTGCCATCCTTGACCGCTCGCACCGGCTCCGGGAAGGCGATGTCGGCGGTGGCGACCGGACGGCCGGTTTCTTCCTTCGATGATGTTTCAGCCTCTTTCATCTCTTCCCAAATCTTCTGGTGCGACTCTTCTTCTCGTGCTTCGGAGACAACGGTCAATGAGATACCCGCTATCCGTGCCGCTTCAATCATCGGAGACACCCGCAGCGACCCTTCGCCGTAGGGAATGTGTCGGATTTCGCCACCGGGACCGAACTCGTTGTCGGTGAATTGGGTGTGGAGGGGTTGGATCATCCACGCCGGGAAGGAGTCTTTGATAAAGGCGAACACAGCTTTGAAGGCGTCGGCTGTGGTGAGGCCGCCACCGGTCATTGCATGCAGGTGGGCCCAATCGACCACGGGTCTCACGAAGGAGAAGCGACTGGCGAGATGGGCGATGTCGCCCAAAGTGCCGAAGGAGCGATCGTTCCCCGCCGTCTCCAGACCCAAACCGACACCGAGGTCTTCGACCTTGCTCCTGATCGCCTCGAGCCTGGACTCGACCCGATCCATGAGCGCGGCGGGGTCCTCTCCGTGGGTGTGGCCGAGATGGGCGACGATGATGGGGGCCTGCAGCCACGCACCGATCTTCATGGTGTGTTCCAGGGCCGACACAGCTTGTTTCCCCCTGTCTTCTTCGACGACGGTGAGCACCGCGAAATACGGCGCGTGCACCGATAACTGAAGTCCGCGTTCGGCAGCGAGGAGTCCAAATGAGCGACACTGCTTCTCCTTCCACGGGAACTCCTTGACGAAAGGGAGCTCGAGGGCGGTGTGACCCTGCTCGACCAGGGAGTCGAGATAGGGAGCCTGCCCGCTCGAGTCGTCCGGTGGCATCTGAGAGATTCCGAATCGGTTCACAGTGTGAACAGGTTATGGCATTGGGTAACCTGACGTGCCGACCCGCGAAGAATCTCGAGGGTCCCTAGCTCAATTGGCAGAGCAGCGGGCTTTTAACCCGAAGGTTGAGGGTTCGATTCCCTCGGGACCCACCCCTACGCCGATCTCGTCAGTCACAGGCCCGCTTTCAGCGGCTCGACCCGGCTGCCATAGGACTCCTCGACCGCAGCCCCAAATGCGTCGATGTCGCGCTGAAACTGTCGCGACATGAGACGCGGGGCCAAGCGTCGCAGCAGCACCGTCACGCCCCGCGGGCCTTCCACAACTGAGGCGCGCTGGATTAGCCGGGTGCCCTCCGGGACCTTCTCGAGCAAATACTCGGCCTGGAAAGTGAAGTTGGCGCCCCCCATTTTTGTGGTGTCCCTTGTGACGATGCGCTCCAACGGCCTCCAGTCCACGATCAACTGCCTCGTCTCCCGCCCGCCATGCCAGCATCGGTACTCGGCGCCCTCGCCAGCTCTCCCCTGGCGAGCGTTGCGCAGCTCCATGCTGTCGCCCCCGACCAGAATCCGACGGAGATCGAGGTCGAGCAAGGAGCTCCATACCAGATCAACCGGGAGCGACATGACGGTTGTCGACTCAATGGAAAATTCGTCAGCCATGGTTGCTACACGTTTGGTTTTCGAGCGTTCCCACACCGGTTTGAGATCTTCGATCCACACCGTCACCTCGCCGACGTCGGCATACGTTCCACGGTGCTGCGTCATCCCTTCCGTCAACGGCCCGAGATCCAGGGCATCAACCGCACCCTGGGTGAACGTTGCATAGGCCGCGATACCCGTGTCCGAAGCCACATCGTTCTTGAGCAGCCGATGGAGCACATTCACATCGCGACCATGCAACTCGGATCGACCAGCGATCTCTCCTACCACGAACTCCCCATAGTGCACGAAGAACTTGAGATCGAGACTCGAGATGTTGGCGCAGGCGTTGCAGGTGCATGTCGTGTTGATCACCATTAGATCCAGGGCTCGGCGGAACTCCACGTAGCACGCCCCTAACGACTCGACGAAGGCCTGGCCCTGGAGACCGGTTGCAGAGAGGCCGTAGCTGAATACGGCATCGCCCTCGAGCTTCGACACGACAAGCGGAGGCCGGGTCTGCTGCACCAACAGTTCCAGCAATGCCGACAGAATCTGTTCGGCGTGGATGAGCTCCGACTCATTGAGGAACCGGCTGTACCCGGTGATGTCTGCTATCAGGATCGGACCGAAATGGGTTTCCCGCATCACAGCGCATGCTACGCCGTCATCAGGGGGCGGTTTAGGCCAGACGCACCGTTCGAGACCCACTAATCGAAGAAGGTAATCCCGTCGATCGCCACAGACTCTGCTTCATCTACCGTTAGAAGTTGCTGGGCCAGCACCGAGTAGAGCCACCTTTTGAAGGTGGAAAGAGTCCAACCCGCCTCGACGACGAGGGCTTGGAAGGTCGCATGGCTGTTGATGGCGAACATGATGTCCGTCCCCGCATCGACATCGAGTTCACCGGCGAGGGCACCTAGATCGGAGAGATGGGCCACGAGACGGCGCATGCCCTCCCGTCGACCCTTCGAAACTCCCTCCCAGTACCTCGCAACTGCGAGATCCGTAGCCGCGGCGGCATTGACGGTCGGCCACAACGGTGCTGCCCGGTTGTAAATGTCGGATCCGTGGTCAACCGCGATGGCAAGTGCCCGTGCCGACGAAGATGCGCCCAAAGCTTCCGCCATCCATCCGCGTTCGGACACCGGGGCTGGATCGTGGGTTCCGGCTGCGGTGAACTCGACAGCCTCGCTGAGGAGCTGGCCCTTCGTCCCGAACGTGTAATAGACGGTCTGAACGGCTACGCCAGCCTCGCTTGCCACCTGTTCCACAGTGGTCGCCGCATAGCCGTCCGCGATGAAGAGCTGCGCTGCCGACTCGATCATCCGTCGTCGAGTCTCCGTGGCTCGAACCGCTCGGCTTTTCCCTTTTTGCTTGACCCTGGCCATCACTCTCGATTACTATAGTCACCACTAGTGAAGACACTAGTCAAATCGTGAAGGGGTGCCGATGACAGTGATAAGCAACTCAGTGACGATCGGTTGCCGACCGATTGAAGCGTTCGACTACCTTTCCGATCTTCGCAACGAACTCGAGTGGAATCCTGCGATTCAATCAATCAAGAAGATAACGGACGGACCAATCGGTCGCGGCACTCAATTTGAAGCGAAGTGGAAGAGCAGTCCGCGACTGGTCGTCGAGATGATCGAATATGAACCACCTAACCGATGGGTTACCCACAACGGAGGCCCGATTGAAGTCACCGTTCGATTTCGACTCACCCCCACAGAAGGCGGCACCACGCTGCATGCCGATTTCGACGCAGTACCGCACGGGTGGTTCAAACTGATCTTCCCCGTATTTCTCAAACGTATGCGAAAGGAAGAGCGAGCGAACATGTCGTATCTCCGTGAAGCTCTAGAGCGACGTGTATCGCGGTGATCACATGCATGCCGTTGACCACCGGCGTCAGGACTGCCAAGTCCGATAACTGGCAATCCGGGTCATGAACAAGTGGGCTGCGGTTATGGCATGGGTCGCCGGTCTCGGGTTTGGGATCCCCGGCGTATTCGGACTCGCACACTTCGCAAAACATGGCGAGGTCCGGACGTTCATGGGCTTCCCGACATATGGCGACGGCCCTTTCGAGACCTGGGGTATCCCCAATTCCGTACTCCTGATGTCAGGGTTCCTCGCCGTGTGCGCTGCGGAATTGGTGGTGGGGGTCCTCCTCTGGAACGGAACTGAGATCGGTCTTTGGCTCGCCCTGGCAATATTGCCGTTCGAACTCTTCTACTGGATCGGGTTCGCCCTTCCATTCGGCCCGGTTTTTGGCTTGATCCGGACGGTCTTGGTAGTTGCGACGCTGGTCCGCAACTGAGCCAAGGATCTAGAGTTAGCTGCCAGCTGAACGACGTCAGCTCCCACCGCTTGGTGTCCAACTGCGCCGGTGGCACCACGCGCCATGTGTACCGCTAGCGACGCGATGGCCAGGGCTGCGGACACCGCAACCCCAACCATCGTCTTCCTGTTCAACTCGACTTGACGGGTTCCCGGAGTCCGACCGAGCGCGAAGCGAATAGCTGACGGGCGGCATAAAGGACGGTCGCTGCCGCTGCCAATGGCAACAGCACACGCAGACCCGACAAGATGGGGTTAGCGGTCGCCGTCGGGGACTCGACGCTGATCGTGCCGAAGTCGTACGCTTCGAACTGGCCTTGGGTGACCTTCCAAGTCCAGTTCCCCTCAGCTGGCACCTTCACGTCAACCGTATAGCGCCCGGTCTCGCCGGTCGGTCGTCCCTCGAATGAAACGACCTCGCCCGTGTCGGCGTTGGTGAAGCTCACCACCGACTGGCCTACGTCGACCGGGGTCGACCCATGCTGGAGAACCGTGTACGTCAACGTGTGAGTCTCTCCGGACACGAACTCCTCTGGGATCGAATCGAACGACGTGATTGCCATGTTCCCTGCCAACGCAATCGGCATCAGCACCCATAGGAAGCCGACCGACGCGAGTGTGGTTGCGATCTTTCTCATCTGTCTCCTTGGTTGATCCAACGCCCCTCATACACCGCCAGCTCGCGATAGGTTCCACAATAAAAATGGAACCGGTTGTCTGGGTGCGGTGTAAATGATGCAGATACCTCAGTGGAGGGACGTCCACTGGACGAAAGAGAACTTGTAGTCAATGCCAGATCAGGCGATCTCGATGCGTTCGAGGAACTCGTGCGGCTGCATCAAGGCACGGCATTGCGCCTCGCCTATCTGCTGGTCAGAGATCACGCCGAGGCAGAGGATGTCACCCAGGACGCTTTCACTAAAGCCTTCCGTGCACTCGGGAGGTTTCGGGTCGACTCACCATTCCGCCCGTGGCTGTTGGCAATCGTCCGAAACGAAGCATCAAACAGGCGGCGGAGTAGCAACCGGCGGCTCGGATTGGTAACCAGGGTCGCGGCAGATCCTGGTTCAAGGGATGCCGCCCCATCCCCTGAAGCGGTTGTCCTGGATGCCGAGGATGCCGTAGCCGCATTGGAAGCAGTGGAAGCCCTTCCGGAGCGATACCGGATGGTCGTCGCCTGTCGCTTCCTGATTGGCTTGAGCGAGGCAGAGACGGCGGAAACACTCGGCATAGCCAGGGGTACGGTCAAGTCGCGCTCCTCGCGCGCCCTAACCAGACTGCGGTCTGAGATGGAGAGAACCGATGGTTGAGATGGAGACGATCCTCGTCGGGCTGTCCAATGAGATTGACTGGCCGGAAACGGACCTTCGAGTTCCTATTCGCGCCAGGCTCGAAACCGGGACCAGAGTGACCCCGGTCGTCCCTCGCCGGGTCAAGGCAGTCGCGATCGCGGCCGCAGTCATCGCCGTGGTGCTAGCCACGCCGCAGGGCCGACAGGCGGTCGCAGATCTCATCAGTGTGACTGGAATCACCATCAGGTGGGGGGAGGCCGAAGGACCGGTTGGCGCCGAATTCGATCTCGGCGAGGTCGTGGCCATCGGCGTAGCAGCGCGGGGTGTCGCCTTCCCGATTCTGGAACCTGCAGAGGCACCAGACACCATTTACCTCGACGACGTTCCTGCCGGTGGCGCCGTCCACATGGTGTGGCGTGGGGACTCCCGCCTCCCCGCTTCGCACGGCACCGATGTCGGAACCCTTTATAGCCAATTCCAAGTCACCGGTTCCGAAGTCTTCGTGAAGAGTCTCGACGAAACGGTCACGGTTCGCAGGGTCGAGGTACGCGGACATGAGGGATTCTGGATAGAGGGAGCACCACACTACATCTTCTACAAGGATGCCCTAGGAGCGGATCGACAGGAAGAGGCTCGGCTCGCCGGAAACGTCCTCGCGTGGGAGGAGGGCGGGGTCACCCATCGCATCGAGACGACCGGCTCATTGGAGGAGGCACTGAGACTCGCGAGCACTCTCAGCCAGCAACTTGCAAAGGATGTCATGTCTGACGGGTAGTCCATCATTCACTGCCACCTAGGCTCCGGTGATGCGATTGGTTGCCAGTGTCTGATAAGTCTCGACAGCTCCCACACGGTGCCGACGACCCCAGCGTTGAAGGAACACCGGCGGGTCCCGAGAACTACAACAGCTCCGGACGTCTGAAGAAGCAGTACTACGAGGCCGAGCTCCAGGAAGTCCAGGAAGAATTGGTCAAGCTCCAGCACTGGGTGGCAGCAAAGGGTACGAAAGTCCTGATCATTTTTGAAGGACGTGGATCCGCCGGAAAAGGTGGCGTGATAAAGAGGATCACCGAAAGAACCAGCCCGCGCATCGTAAAAGTGGTTGCACTACCCAAACCTACCGAACGAGAGCAGACACAGTGGTACTTCGAGAGATATGTCGAGCATCTACCGGCAGCCGGTGAGATCGTTCTGTTCGACCGCAGTTGGTACAACCGCTCCAATGTCGAGTGGGTTATGGGGTTCTGTACGCCCGAACAATATCAAGAATTTCTCAGGAGCTGTCCCGAGTTCGAGCGCATGCTCGTCCGCTCGGGCATCAGGGTCCTCAAGTACTGGTTTTCCGTCAGTTGGGAAGAGCAACGACGGCGATTTGAGTCCCGCAACGACGAACCGGTCAAGCGTTGGAAACTATCCGACATGGACCTCGCCGAGCACCGACTCTACGTGAAATACTCCGAGGCCAAGGACACCACATTCCAGTACACCGACATCAAGCAGGCACCATGGTTTGTGGTGCCTTCCGATGACAAGAGGAGTGCGCGATTGAACTGTATGCGCCACATCCTCTCCCAGTTCGATTATGACGATGTGGTGCCCGAGCCCGTAGTCCTGCCGGAGAGAGAAGACATTCCCTACATCCGGCCACCCATCACCGAGCAGACCTTCGTACCGCATAGGTACTGAAACCCTGGGGCACCAACGCGAAGAAGGCCACGGTATGCAAGCGCTGCCACGCCTGTCGGAGCAGTTAGATCAGGAGCCGCCGCACTACACGAGAACGAATCAGTCCTTTGCGTAGCGGGTGACACCATGTGCGAACTGGTCGGTGAAGATCTCGAGAATTTCTCCGGGTTCGGCGTGGCGGTCAATTTCCTTCTTGGAAAAGATCAACCGGTCGTCCACGGTGACGTCAAATATCCCTTTGCCCCCACCTCTGATGGTCAAGGACTCGATTACATGCTGATAGTTGTTCAAGAGATCCTTTGCCGCGCTCACGGCGCGGTCGGAATAGTCTCAAGCGACGCAGTATTTGATGTCAATCTTGTGCATTGATACCTCCAATCGACGACCTCACACACATTAGGTGATCATCGTCACCACACTGTTCTGCTCATCACCTCAATTCCATGAATCCGGCCTGCTCACAGACGTCGACCATCGTCCTGATGTCGTCGTAGGAATCGTCATCGACGGGTACAAACCTCTCAATGAGACCACGGGTCATTACGCCTTTCATCGGCGGGTCTTCGTGAAGATGCAGGAGCACCTGCTGGATGGCGGTTCTCAAATCCGGGTCAAACCGCTTGGTGATCGTCACTGGCTGGATCGTTGAAGGGCCAAGCGAGTCGATGACCCGGATCTGATCGTGCAGTTCGGGATGGCGGTGGAACTCGACTTCGAGGACCTGTGAGTCGATCGCAGAGCCATCGACCCTGCCATCGGCCACCATCCGAATGGCAGTCTCGTGGAACCCGGCCTCGATCATCTCGCCGAAGTAGCCGTCTGTTTCACCTATCTCAACGAGGTGAAACCGTGTGATTCCATAACCCGAGTGGGACATCGGCTCGTTGAACGCCCATGACCGGCCCCTCAGCTGGTCGAAGGCTTCGATGCCACTGTCGCTGCGGACAATCACATCCGAGAAGTAGATCGGACGCCCCTGGTACCGCGACCCGGACAGAACCGGAGCGACCACCGGTATCGACGGAGAGATGCCGCCACGCTGGAACATCACGTACGGCAGACTGCAGACAAAGCAAACGTCGTTGAGATCGTTGGCGCAATTCTCGTAGTTCGTCTCAACCACCAGTCGCGCAGGAACTCCCAGCCGGTAACCGAGAGACGCGGTGATCGCCTCGTACACCAGTTTCATGTTCGGTGCCAGGAATGTCCCGACTCTCAATTCCTTCATTGAGAGCAGAGATTACGAGATGCGATTGGGTGACGGTCAGGCCAGCGTCTCCGACGGCGCTGCTGCGACAACCCTGCCCATTGTCCACCAGCCAACACCGAGTGGGAGCACCGCGGCGAGAACCCCGACCCTTGGTGAAACCAGATCCGCCACGGCGCCGTCAATGAGAGCGGCTATTGGCCGTGACCCGAGAAACGCCATGCTCCACAGCGCCATCACCCGGCCTCGCATGCTTTCTGTGAGTCGGCGCTGCAGATTGCTGTTGGTCGTGGTCACCCCAAGGAGGAATCCGACACCTGCCAGGAACAGGGCAGCCAGGACAAAACCGGCATTTGGTGCTATTGCAAAGCCGACCAGACCAGCGCCCAGGACGGCTATCCCTAGCTTCGTCGTTGCCTCGAGGCTCAGACGGGACCGAACCCTGCCGACACCGGCGGACATCACCGCGGCACCGGCCCCGAAAGCGGCGACCTGGAGCCCGACGAAGGTCTCGTTCTGTCCAAACATCTCAGCGTATGCCGGCGACAGGGTGTTGACCGGGTCGGCCGACCATCCGATGGTCAGCGTCGCCAGCACCAGCCATAACATCGACTTTCTCTGGCGGATGTATGCGAAACCGGCGCGCACCGAACGATCACCTTCGGTCAGCTCGATATGGCGTGGTCGGATGACCGCGAGCACGGCTATGAGGGGGAGAAAGGTGATCGCGTTGATGCCAAAAGCCCACGCCGCTCCGGCAGCGGCGACCACCAATCCGGCTACCGCAGGCCCGATTGCACGGGCGAGCGTGAAGCTGGCCGAGTTGAGCGCGATAGCGCCCTCCAGGTCGGGTTCCTCGACCAACGCTGGGATCAGTGCGTTCATCGAGGAGATCCCGATGGCGTAGCCAAGCCCGATGACCCCGCTGGCGGCGAGAAGCGGCCATACCCCCGGAAGCCCGTCGACGCCGGCTAGGCCCACCCATATCGCTATTCCGACAGCGCCTGCCGCTGAAATCACCTGCGCACCGAGAAGCAGACGTCTCCTATCGAACCGATCTGCCAACGACCCCGACCAGGGAGAGAGTATGAGCGTCGCCAGGAACTGAAGCACGCTTACCAAGCCGACCAGGGTGTTCGACCCGGTCAATTGGAACACGACGATGCCCGCAGCGAGGTTCTGGAACCAGTTACCCAGATTGGATGTGAAGTTCGCCGCCAGGTATGGGCCAAAACGGCGATCGGCGAACAGCCTCAGCGAATTGTTGGACCCGATCACCCGACTAACGGTCTCATTGAGCTCACGGGCTCAGCTGGTTACGCCGCAACCCAGGCCTTTGCCTCTTCGAGTTCGGCCAAAGAAAAGACTTTCACCTCACCAGGCATGAGAAACCCGAAGGCCTTGATTCCCGATCGATAGACACCGTGGTCAGAAACGAATCCAATCCGCTCGAAGTCACCCCAGTGATGCAATCCCATTTTTGCGTCGTCAAACGCTGCCTCGGCTTCATAACCGTCGAAATCTGAGCCAAACACGAGGAGAAAGCGGCCCTTGTGGTCGCCCTCTGTTGCCGCCTCCACGGAGGGAATCAAAGTCGACTCGTAGTCACTTGCTGCCACTCTTCCCGAAGCTTCGAACCCAACAATGTTTTCGGGCAGGCCATCAATTGCGCCGATCATTTTGCATCTCCTGACTTCGGGGTGTTCTGATGCTAACTGTCGGGTCATTTATGAGATTCCGTGTCGGCCGTCGACCACCAGGGCTAGAATCTCCGGAGTATCTGACCTATGTGGGGAACTCATGAAAAAGCTCGTTGAAGTCCGTGTTCTTGCCGTGTTACTGCTATCCCTCGTTGTCGCCTCATGTGGCGGAGCAGCCGACGA
>JBGTFH010000069.1:0-1526 GCA_041747375.1 Acidimicrobiia bacterium | reverse complement strand
GCCGAGACCGGCCTACCGGTCACGATCTCCGACATCACCGAACCGGCCGCCGTGGCGATGGTGGCGGGTGGGTTGGTGGAGATCGACCATCCGGAGGGTCTTAACATCCGATCGGTTACCTGTCTGCCGTTGATGGTGGGCGGCTCCACGGTCGGCAGTCTCACGGTTGGCTGGACATTCGCTCATGGAGATTTCGACACTGCCGACCTGGCAACGCTGACATCTGTCGCGGAGAGGGCGGCGATCGCACTCGCCAACGCCAGGATCCACAGCCAGGACCACGAAACGGCTGAGGCGTTGCGTAGTGGCCTGGTGCCCCGGCGCTTTCCTGAGGTCGCCGGGCTTCAGTTTGCAGCGCGGTACAAACCCTTTGCCCAGGTTGGTCACCTCGGAGGGGACTTCTACGACGTCATCGACGTCCGGGATGGCGCCGTCGCATTAGTCGGGGATATCGAAGGCAAGGGGATCCCGGCAGCGGCCGCGGTCGGCCTGGCTCGCCACACGCTTCGGGCGACCATTCACCTGAACACTCTGGCACAGGTGGTGGTCGATCAACTGAATCGGGCAATGCTCAACGAGGAGCCCCAGAGGATGTGCACTTTGGCCTACTTGAACCTCAGTCGCAAGTGTGGGTCTTGGCAGTTGGAGACCACCCTGGCAGGACATCCTCCGCCGTTCCTCATTCGTGCCGATGGTCGTGTCGAAACATTGGGCGAGGCCGGTCTTCCGACCGGATTGTTCCCGTTGGTCCACGCGGTCGCCACAAACACCGAGCTCTGCCGTGGCGACACCGTGCTCGCGTACACGGACGGATTCTCATTCCGGGACTCGACACCCCCTGAGACGCTGGAACCGATGTTGGCCGGTGCCTCCGCGGAGTCGTTGGACGCTCTCCTCGATCGTCTGCTCGGATCGCTCGAAAAGGCCGGTGGGAGTGCCCGCGATGACATCGCACTCTTGGCCATCCGTTGCGAGTAGGCGCGACGGTTACCCCGTTAAATCGGGAGCCGACGGCAGAGCGCCGTCGGCCGGCAACACCCGAATACAAACATCGATCCTCCGCCCCGCAAACGCTTACACTGCCTGGGTGCAGCGCATTGACCTGCCATCGCATCCCGCCAGCCCCAGGCACGCCCGGCTTTTTGTTCGCGAGGTCCTGACAGCCTGGGGGGTCCCAGACGAACTCCTCGAGAACGCCGAACTACTCATAACCGAACTGGTCACGAACGCCGTGATCCATGCCTCATCCGATGTGAGCGTGGAGATCCGCCAGGACGGGGACGTCGTCCGTTTCGGCGTGCTCGATCACGGACCCGGTCAGATTCGAATGAGGGTGCCGGCGCCGGGGGATGTCACCGGCCGTGGCCTCTACTTTCTCGATCAACTGGCCCCGGATTGGACTGTCTCGACCGAGAGGTCCGGTGACAAGACCGTCCAATTCTCGCTCACCGGTTTGCGTTCTGATCCGGGGATGACGGCCTGATGGATCGGTCCTCAGAGCTCGTCCGGATCGACATATTGGGGGT
>JBGTFH010000068.1:0-34959 GCA_041747375.1 Acidimicrobiia bacterium | reverse complement strand
GTTCGCAAGCTGATTCGTGAAAACGACGTCGATCTATCCGCGATCACGGGTACCGGCCAGGGTGGCCGGGTAACGAGGAGAGATGTCGAAGCCTTCATCGAATCACCAGCCGCCGCGGCCGAGGACCCCACTGCCCCAGCTTCAGCAAGGGAAGAAGTGGAGCCCGCTCCAACCCCGGTTTCGCCAGCCGTCGAAGCTGAATCGCCGGAGAAAACCAAGCCTCCAGTTGCTGCCGCCCCGATGCCCGAGACAGGGTCGGGATCGGAGGAGGTGGACCTCGATCGACTCCGGGTGCGGATCGGCGAGAACATGATCAAGTCGAAGCAGACCGCCGCACATGTTTGGACGTCGGTCGAGGTCGACTTCGAAAAGGTGGAACGGGTACGACAGGCCCACAAAGCTGCGTTCAAGTCGAGCGAGGGCTTCTCACTGACGTACCTCCCGTTCATTTCGAGGGCGGTTATCGATGCATTGAAGTCTTATCCGGTAGTCAACAGTTCTTTCTACCTCGAAGAGAAGAAGGCGGTGTTTCACAAGGCCGTGAATCTCGGGATCGCCATCGACCTGAATGAGGGCGGGCTTGTTGTCGGCAGCGTGAGAAATGCCGACGGCCTCAGGCTCGTCGGCCTTGCCCGTTCGGTGAAGGATCTAGCCGAGAAAGCACGTGGCAAGGGACTCGACCTCGACGACGTGACCGGTTCCACTTTCACGATTACCAACCCCGGACCGTTCGGATCGTTTATGTCGGCGCCGATCATAAATATCCCCAATGTGGCAATCCTCTCGACCGACACCGTTACCAAGCGGCCCACGGTGATCACCACCTCTGACGGCCAGGACATGATCGCCATCCGGCATATCGGTTACCTCGGGCTGACCTGGGATCATCGAGCGTTCGACGGCTCTACCGCCGTTCTCTTCCTGAAGCGGATCAAAGAGAACCTGGAGACCTGGGATTGGGAGCAGGAGCTCGCTTGACCGCCCGGCTGCGGGTTCGATGGTTGGGCAGGCTTCCCTTCGGCGAGGCGTGGGATCTGCAACGGGCATTTCACCAGGGGCGGGTCACCGGGAGGTCGGATGCTGACTACTTGTTCCTGCTCGAGCACCCCCCTGTGTTCACGATCGGTAGAAACGGCGACGTTAGAAATCTCCTTGTAGACCAGAGGGTCGTCGAGGCCAAAGGCGCCGATCTGTTCAATATCGATCGGGGAGGGGACATCACGTTCCATGGCCCGGGACAACTTGTTGGATACCCGATAGTCGAACTCTCTGATCCCAAACAGATCGTTCCTTATGTACGGAAGCTCGAAGAAGTTCTGATCCGAACAGTGGCCGACTTCGGTGTCGAAGGTTGGCGTGAGGAAGGATTCACCGGGGTCTGGACGGAGAGGGGCAAGGTTGCGGCCATCGGGGTGCGTGTCTCGCGCAAGGTGACCATGCACGGCTTCGCCCTCAACCTCCACCCCGATCTGGACTTCTTCTCGATGATGAATCCATGTGGAATCGAGGATCGCCCGGTGACCACCATCTCAGAACTGGTCGGTCGGAAAGTGGTCCTCGAAGAGGTCGTCCCTATCGTCGAAAGCCATTTTGCCGACGTTTTCGGCTACTCGGAACCCGAGGTTCAGCACGCTGCCTTTTCCCGGGGACAGGGGATGTCCCGCGAGTTCGAAGTCGATCGGATGCTCGCCAACGGCACCTTTTCGCCGGAAATGAGAAGTCAGGAGCCAGTTCTGTTGAATGGACGTCTCCCCGGGGAGCCGGCCAGACCGCCATGGATGAAGGTCACTGCCAAACTCGACGGCGATTATCTCGAAATGAAGAAGCTGATGCGTGGCCTGGAGTTGAACACGGTATGCGAGGAGGCCAACTGTCCCAACATCTACGAATGCTGGGGTATGGGGACCGCGACGCTGATGATCCTCGGGAACAAGTGCACCAGGGCATGTTCGTTCTGCAACGTGGATACCGGCAAACCGACTGAGTTCGACATTTTTGAGCCGTTCCGGGCGGCCGAGGCGATCAAGAAGATGAATCTGAAACACGCCGTGATCACGTCGGTCAATCGCGACGACCTCGACGACGGTGGCTCACGTATATTCGCTCACACCATCACTGAGTCACGGCGACAATCACCCGGCACCGAGATCGAAGTGCTTATCCCCGATTTCAAGGGTGATCGGGAGGCGCTCCAGACCGTAATGGATGCAGTCCCCGAGGTCTTGAACCACAACACCGAGACGGTTATCCGCCTGCAAAGAGACATCCGCACCTCGGCGAACTACGGCCGTTCGTTGGCCCTGCTCTGGCGAGCTAAGCAGATGAACCCGTCGGGCCTCACCAAGTCGGGATTGATCGTCGGGATGGGGGAGAGCAGGGAAGAGGTCCTCGGCACTCTCGCTGACATGAGAGCGGTCGGCATCGACATCATCACCATCGGCCAATACCTTCGACCAACAGCACGTCACCGACCCATCCACCGCTATGTCCACCCTGATGAGTTTGGCGAATATAAGTCGTACGGCCAGGGGTTGGGAATTCCTCACGTGGAGTCGGGCCCACTCGTCCGTTCCAGTTATCACGCCAGGGAGAGTCGGGAGGCGGTTCCGGTTTCGATCGGCGTTACCAGATGACTTCCGCGACCGCAGCGGAGTCTTCCAAGGTGGCTACCAACCGCTTGGTGGGGATTGCCGCCGCGATTGGGGTGGCATTGGTGGCGATCAGCATTGTCGCGGTCAACCTCCTCCCTGTCGTCACCAACGACAGCCTCACATACATCGACCAATCCCGGGATCTGATATCAGGAGGTGTAGTCGAGGGCGGGTATCGCCAGATCGGATATCCAGCAGTGCTGTGGATTGATCGTGTGGTTGCTGGCATTGTCGGCGCCGAGCCTTTGCTGTTCTCGGTCCTGGTTCAGCGACTCCTCCTCGTCGGCGCGATCGTCTATTCATTGGTCCTCTGGCGCTGGAAGTCTCTCCCCGTCATGTTGTTGATTTTGACCCCGGAGTTCGTGGTCTATCCCGACTTTCTCCTCTCCGAGGGCCTTACCGTCCCGTTGAGCATGCTTCTGGCGTGTTTGGTCAGCCACTATTTCCTGCTCGATGATGGGGATACGATTTTCCGACGACCTGAGCGACTGGAAATCTCCCAGATTGCCATCTTTGTGGCACTTTCGACCGTCGTGGTCGCCCTGCTAATGATCCGATTTCCGCTAGCGGTTTTCGGTTTCATTCCGGTGGCAATTGCCTGGCAGGCAGTGGTGAAACAAACCTCAGCCTCGAAGAGAATCCTTGTGGTTACCTCAGGATTTGTTGCTGTCGCGTCGATATTCGCGCTCGCCGCAGCCATCGAGAATTCTCGCGAATTCAATGTGTTCTCGCCTACCACCAGTGGAGTGCGGGCGGAGTATTGGGGTGCCTGGCGTCTCACGTTCGGGCTGAAGCCTGAGAATCAGGACAAAGCGATATTGGCGTCCTACTTCGACGGTGGCAGCCCCCACCCATTTCTCGCTCGTGTTACCGACGCACATCCACTCTACGAGGATCAGGCCGCCGAAATCGATGCCGCCATTGTCGACCTTCTGGTGCTGTCCGGGACCAGTCGAGCGCGCGAGCGAGTGTTTTCGATCCTGGGTGCCCTACGCGGCGGGAGGCACAACGACGTCGAGGTGTACGCTGAAAGTGTCCTCCGCTCGGATGCGAGGTCGATCGATGAGTCGATCAATCGGAACTCAGTGGCGATCGCCGGGGGGACTCAGGCCTTCGCAGACAAATACAACGATGGGGTGTTGCCACAGGCGGTCGTGACCTCTGCGATTTTCCCGACGTATCCAAGTCCGGGGTTGCAATCGCTTTTCGCATATCTGTTACCGGTCACTTGGATCGGGCTCATGGTCCTGACTCTGAAGAAGCGGCGTTACACAATGGGTCTGATATTCATCGTTCCCCCCCTGACGATGGCGCTAGCAATGGGGTGGCTTCTAGTCGACAATACCCGCTTGCTGGTGACGACATCAGTCTTCGCTGTAGCAGGCTTGAGCAGCCTGCTTGTTGCCCGAAACCTGCCAGGGTCCCCCGGGAAAAGTGAGGGCGCCCGCGAGGTTTGATGACTTCGGATGAGGGGTACCGCCCAATATGGTGCGAGACTTCCATCTATCCAACACAGCATCTTGAAGCGCCGACCGGCGCCAATTTCTGTTCCTGAGACCTACGAACCCACCACAGGACCGGGGTGGCGCGTCCTCATTTATCTCGTTCTGGGATTCGCAGCACTTGGAAACGGTGTTGCCTCGGCATCGGACCCATATGAGATCCTATTTCCGGTGGTCGGGGAAAATTCCTACTCAGATACGTTCGGCGACCCCAGGCCGGGAGGCCAGACCCACGAGGGAGTCGACATACTCGCGGAAAAAATGACGCCGGTAGTGGCAGCGGCCGACGGAGTAGTGGGTTGGGTGCACGACGAGCAGGGCGGAGACTGCTGTGCGATGCAACTTCTACATGGCGACGGCTACAGCAGTTGGTATATCCACCTCAACAACGACACGCCCGGTACTGACGACGGCCTCGGTTGGGGATTCGCACCAGGAATCACCACGGGAGTGGCAGTAAGTGCTGGCCAGATAATCGGGTATGTCGGTGACAGTGGCAACGCCGAGGCCGCACCATCTCATCTACACTTCGAACTCAGAGATCCGTCAGGGCTTGCCTTCGACCCGTACCCGGCCCTGCTCGCAGCGCGCCTTGTCGACCCTACAGCGGCAGACGAGATCCTCTTTTACAGGGCTGACGGCCTGTTCAAATACTACGACCTTCTTCCCGGCGGATTGATCGGAGCACCGATCAACTCGGGAACCGGCTACACCGCTGGGTGGTCCACAATCGCTGGCGTCGACCTGGAAGGAGATGGCCAGGATGAGATCTTCTTTTATCGCGACGATGGACTGTTCAAGTACTACGACATATTGCCCGGCGGAGTGATAGGGGCCCCGATCAAGTCTGGCACCGGCTATACGCCTGGTTGGTCCACCATCGCCGCCATAGATCTCGACGGAGATAGCCAGGATGAGATCTTCTTCTACAGGACCGACGGTTTGTTCAAGTACTACGACCTGTTGCCCGACGGGACAATTGGTGCTCCGATCATGTCAGGGACCGGGTATACGGCCGGGTGGTCGACCATCGCCCCGTTGGATCTGGACGGGGATGGCCAGGACGAAATTCTCTTCTATCGTGACGACGGCCTGTTCAAGTACTACGACGTATTGTCATCCGGCGCAATCGGCTCTCCGATCAAGGAGGGTACTGGCTACACGGCTGGGTGGTCGACCATCACCGGCCTGGACCTCGAAGGTGACGGTCAGGACGAGATCTTCTTCTACCGCGACGATGGTTTGTTCAAGTACTACAACCTGTTGGCGTCGGGCGCGATCGGTGCACCGATCAACTCAGGAACGGGTTATACCCCGGGGTGGACCAGCATCACCGGTCTGAATCTCGATGATTGAGACGCCCACCGGGAACCCCGCCAGCCAACTCCAGCGTTAATGCCTTGGAGGAGGTCGATGAGACATATACGAACTAGTGCTTTGATCGTGTCGATCGCTGTCCTTGTGGCCTCATGTGCCGCTGAAACTGCCGTGACGTCACTGATCGTCGAGTCAACGTCGTCTACGGATTCGCTGACGACGACATCTGACCTCGCCACCACCACGACCACTGATGTCACGACCACCACATCGACTCCACCGGAGGGCGCCGCAGTGATAGCGTCGTTTTACTTTGTTCTGGGATGGTGGGCAGACGGAGCGTGGCATCAAGAGGCGGAGTACCGGCCCCTAAGCCCAGGTATGAGCTTTGAGGTGCTCGGAATCGGCGAGGCGCCCTTCTCCACGGTCGGTAAGGCCCCTGAGCAGGCCTGTGAGTGGTCGTCCGATGACATACGCCGCATACCGTTCGACTTCGAAAACTCTCATCTTGCCCCCAAGTTGGCCGTTTCCGCTCCTTGGTCCATTACCGAAGGCGATGCCGAACCCATCGAAGCCGACCAGAAGCTGATCGACATCGCTGTCGGTTTGCTTTCCGACGTTGGCATCGACGAACCGGCGCCGATTTTCGTTCAGTCCTTTGAAACCGATCTTGACAACGACGGCGCCACCGAAACTCTTGCAGTCCTCGACAACATGGCTGGTGTGTTCGACGCGCCTCTCGATGCCTACGGAATCGCGTTTTACGTGGGCGACGATGGGCTCGTCGATGTCATCGGCGAGTATGACACCTATGCAGACAGAACTGATGCCGTTCATGTCGTCTCTCGGTATCAGGTTATGTCCGTGGTCGACATCAATCTGGACGGCCGCGATGAAATAGGTCTTGCTGTGGGTAGTTTCGAGTCAGGAGGCGAGACTGTCTACGAATTGGATGCGACTTCAAATTCGCTGGTGGCTGTGTTGAGTCAGGGATGCGGAGTCTGATCACCCGGGACGTAGACTGCCGGTCGCAGTCTTGATTGAAAGTCCAAAATGTTTGATTACTCGTCCCGCGTAAAACGCCTCCAAGAACTAATGAGCGAGAAGGACATCGACTCCGTCGTTTTCACGGCTGGTGCTGACCTTCCCTACTTCTCCGGATACACGGCGATGCCATTGGAGCGAATCACAGCGTTGGTGGTGCCCGCGTCCGGCAAGCCGACGCTGGTAGTGCCCAGGTTGGAAGCCCCACGTGTAGATCCCGGTGAGTTCGACATCATCGCCTGGGAGGAGACAGACGATCCCATGAGTCTCGTCACCGATCGGTTGTCGTCTGCCAGCGCCGTCGCGGTTGGAGACACCATGTGGTCGGCATTCCTCCTCGGATTTCAAGAGCGTGTGGGCTCGGTCGAGTGGTCCCCGGCATCGCGGTTGACCCGCGAGTTGAGGATGCGGAAAGAGCCTGGCGAGATCGATCGGCTTCGGAAAGCCGCCGAGGCAACCGACCGTGTCCTCGCCAGAGTGCCCGCGGAGATCAGGTTTCTGGGACGCACCGAGCGCGACATCGCTCGGGACTTTGCGAGGATGACCGTGGAGGAAGGCCACGATGCTCCGATGTTCACCATCATTGCCTCCGGGCCTAATGGTTCTTCTCCCCACCACGAAACTGGCGAGCGGCTCGTGGAAGATGGAGACATGGTCGTTTGTGACTTTGGTGGAACTGTCGACGGCTATCACTCCGACGTCACCAGGACGTTCATCGTCGGCGAACCGACCCAACGACAGAAAGAGGTCCATGACCTCGTGGTGGCGGCCAACGAGGCAGGCAGGGCCGCGGTGGCTCCGGGAATCGCATGTCAGGACATCGACCGCGCCTCTCGGCAGGTCATCGCCGAAGCCGGATACGGAGAATTTTTCATCCATCGCACCGGCCACGGCATCGGGTTGGAGGGCCACGAGCACCCCTACATCGTCGACGGCAACGACACTCTTTTGGAAACGGGTATGACATTCTCGGTCGAGCCCGGGATCTACATACCCGGTGAGTTCGGGGTCCGGATCGAAGATATCGTCAACTGTGGCGAGAAATCCGTCGATGATCTCAACAAGGCGCCTCGAGCTTTGACATCTGTCAGCTAGCAACGGGTCAACTGCACCGTTTTAAAACATGACGATCGGATCTAACCTGTCTGCCGTGTCCAAATTCCAATCAGATCACATCAAGGCGCTCGAATCCGAATCGATCCACATAATCCGCGAGGCCGTTTCCGAGTCGGAGCGCCCCGTTTTGCTGTTCTCAGGCGGGAAAGACTCCGCCCTCGTCCTCGGTCTCGCCGTCAAGGCATTCTGGCCGGCGCGTTTGCCTTTTCCGGTGATGCATGTCGACACAGGGCACAATTTCCCTGAAGTCATCGAGTTTCGCGACAAAGTGGTCGAGGAATTGCAGGTCGAATTGATCGTGGCTTCAGTGCAGGAGGCGATCGATGCCGGGCGTGTGGTCGACGAAACCGGCCCCCGTGCTTCTCGTAACCGTCTCCAGACCGAATCACTCCTCACCGCGATCGAGGCACACCGATTTGACACCGTATTCGGCGGAGCCCGACGTGATGAGGAAAAGGCCCGGGCCAAGGAGAGAGTTTTCTCGTTCCGCGATGAATTTGGCCAATGGGACCCCAAGAATCAACGCCCGGAACTGTGGAGTCTTTATAACCCTCGCCGCAAGCGTGGTGAGCACATGCGGGTCTTCCCCATCTCCAACTGGACGGAAATGGATGTCTGGCAATACATCAATTCAGAAGGAATCGAGCTCCCCTCGGTCTATTTCACCCACAAGCGCGAGGTCTTCGAGCGCGATGGGATGTTGATGGCCCTCTCCCCGTTTTTGCAACCGTTGGAAGGCGAAGAAGTCTTCGAGGCAGTTGTCAGATTCAGGACCGTAGGTGACATGACCTGCACCGGCGCCTTCGAATCGGTCGCATCCACCCTCGACGAGATAATCGAGGAGGTGGCGGCCACCCGGATCACCGAGCGGGGGGCGAGCCGGGCCGATGATCGCACCGCCGAGGCAGCCATGGAAGATCGTAAGAAAGTGGGGTACTTCTAATGACTTCTGAGCTGGTACGCCTCGCCACTACTGGATCGGTCGACGACGGTAAGTCGACCCTCATTGGTCGACTTCTTTTCGACTCGAAGCAGATCTTTCAAGACCAACTCGAGGCGGTCGAGGAGGCGAGTCGGAGACGGGGCACCGACTATGTCGACCTCGCGCTTTTGACCGACGGCCTTCGTGCTGAGCGCGAGCAGGGGATCACCATCGACGTCGCCTACCGATACTTCGCCACGCCGAAGCGGAAATTCGTTCTCGCAGACACCCCCGGACATATCCAATACACGAGGAACATGGTGACCGGGTCATCCACCGCCAATATCGCTTTGATATTGGTGGACGCCCGCAATGGTGTCATTGAACAGACCCGCCGTCATTCATTTCTCGCTTCACTTCTCGGGGTTCCTCACCTGGTGCTTTGTGTTAACAAGATGGACCTGGTCGATTGGAGCCAGGACCGCTACAACGAAGTCGTTGATGAATTCCGAACCTTTGCCCAGAGGCTCGATATCTCGGATCTCCGATTCGTCCCGGTGTCGGCGTTGCTCGGAGACAATGTGGTTGATCGTTCCATGAACATGGATTGGTATCACGGTCCCACCGTCCTCGAGTTGCTGGAAGACATTCACATTGCGAGCGACTCCAACCTCATCGATGTGCGGTTCCCGGTCCAAACGGTTATCCGACCTCACCGTCTCCATCATCAGGATTTCCGGGGCTACGCCGGAACGGTTGCCGGCGGTGTTCTCCGGCCCGGAGACGACGTGATGGTCCTGCCCAGCGGTTTTGCGACCAAGATCGCCACCATTGAGACCTCAGATGGACAACTCGAACAAGCCACGCCGAACATGTCAGTCGTGCTCACTCTGGAAGACGAGATCGACATCTCACGGGGCGACATGATCTGTCGTCCCCGGAATCAGCCGACGCCCACCCAGGACCTCGATGCAATGATCTGCTGGATGGATGAGAAGGCAAACTTCGAACCGGGTAATAAGTATGCGATCAAACACACGACTCGTTGGGGTCGTGCCCTGGTGAAAGACGTCCAATACCGTCTCAACATCAACACCCTCCACCGTGACGAGTCGATCAATACCCTCGCCCTCAACGAAATTGGCCGTGCCACCCTGCGGACGACGACGCCGTTCTTTGTCGACGAGTACGCGAGGAATCGCCAGACAGGGGCATTCATCCTGGTTGACGAGTCCAGCAACGCCACTGTCGGAGCGGGGATGATCACCAGCGCATGACCGAGAACGTGACCCGACATGAGGCCGTGGTCACCGCCGAAAGTCGGAGGGCCCTTCTCGGAGGTGAAGGCTGCACGGTTCTCTTCACGGGTTTGTCGGGGTCCGGAAAGTCGACACTCGCCTACGAGGTGGAAAAGCGACTTATCGATTCGGGGCGTGCAGCATACGTTCTCGACGGCGACAACCTTCGCCTGGGGCTCAACGGAGATCTCGGCTTTTCGCCCGAGGACCGGGCTGAGAACGTGAGACGGGTGACCGAGGTTGCTTGTTTGATGGCAGAGGCAGGAATAGTTGCGTTGGTTCCCCTCATCGCTCCATACCGCTCCGATCGCGATGCCGCACGCGCCCGTCACCACGCCCGTGGTGTGAAATTCATCGAAGTCTTCGTCGACACCCCCTTGGAGATCTGTGAGGCCCGCGACCCCAAAGGCCTCTATGCCAGGGCCCGTGCCGGTGAGATCAAAGACATGACCGGCATCGATGCCCCGTATGAGAGGCCGACAAACCCCGAGTTTCACCTGGACTCGAGCGAGGAAATCACCGACGACGCGCTCGATATTGTGATCGAGTTGGTTGCGGGTGTGAAACCTTCCGGTTTTTCCCGGATCGCTCACAAAGCAGACTGACACCCTTATCATTTGGGGACATGCAAGTCCTAGTTCTCCTCCTTGCCCAAATCTTCTTCATCGGCCCCACGCCGGTGCCGGTGAACGAGCCGGGGTTCTCCCTCGAGGAGGTGGGCGATACCTTTTCCTCTCCCTTGTTCTTGACCGCGCCTGAGGACGATCAGCGCCTCTTTGTGGTGGAACGTGGTGGTGCCGTCAAGGTGGTGAATGCGACAGGTCTGATTCTGTCCACCCCGTATCTCAACATATCCGGCCTCCTGCCGGCCTCGCCCGGGCCGGAGCAGGGTTTGTTGGGTCTCGCGTTCCATCCGGACTTTGCAGCCAATGGGAAGCTCTATGTCAGTTACACCGACACCGGCGGTGCCCTCGTGGTCGGGGAACTCGTTGCCAGTCCCACTGCGAACACAGTCAGCACCAGTGCGATCAAGACTGTCATCCGGGTTCCGCAACCGGCCGCCAACCACAACGGCGGCATGGTCCTCTTCGGCCCGGACAACTACCTGTATATCGGGGTCGGTGATGGCGGGGGAGGCGGAGACCCGTTCGGTAATGGCCAAAACAAGAACACACTGCTCGGCGCCATCCTCAGGATCAACGTCGACAGCGACTCCTTCCCGACCGATCCCGTCAAGAATTATTCGGTGCCAGGAGACAACCCCTTTGTGGGGGTCGACGGATCAGATGAGATTTGGGTCTACGGCCTGAGAAACCCGTGGCGGTTCTGGATCGATCCACCAACCGGTCGCCTCTATATAGGTGACGTCGGGCAGAGTGCGCGCGAGGAAGTGACCGTCCTCGAACCGGGCTCAGGTGGTGCGAATCTCGGATGGAACCTGTTGGAGGGTTCGATTTGCTATCCGCCAGGAGCCTCGTGTTCCTCGGCGGGCACCGTCCTTCCTCAGATCGACTACGTCCGGAGTGTCGGAACCAGTGTGACCGGGGGAGTGGTCTATCGGGGTCCTTCGATCCCAAGCAAGTACGGGACACACTTCTACGCGGACTTTTCCGCCGGATGGGTCAGGTCCTTCGCCTACACAGGTTCGGTCACCAACCACCTCGATTGGAGCGGAGAACTCGACACCAGCCTGGTCTCATCTTTCGGAGTGGACGGGAAGGGTGAGATGTACATCGTTTCGTTATCGGGCACGGTATGGAAATTGGTCGGCCCACCGCTCGATGACGAGGTGTTGTTCTACAAGGAGAATGGCACTTTCAAGTACTACGACATCGGCCCGAATGCGGCGCTGGGATCGCCCATAAACGCCGGCACCGGATATTCGAGCGGTTGGGGTGCCATCACGGCGGTCGACCTCGAGGGAGACGGACAGGATGAGGTTTTCTTCTACAAAGACCCCGGAGTGTTTGCTTACTACGACATTCTCCCGAACGCGACACTGGGTGCGCCGATTCTCTCCGGGACGGGATACTCACATAAATGGGACAGCATTTCAGCCGTTGACCTCGACGGGGATGGCCAGGACGAGATGTTCTTCTATGACACAGGGCTGGGTCTCTTTTCGTACTACGACATAAACCCGGACGCTTCGCTGGGCGCCCCGCTGGCTTCGGGGAACTATTCGCTGGGATGGGACTCGATTGCTTCCGTAGATCTGAATGGCGACGGTCGGGACGAGATGTTCTTCTATCGATCCGCCGATGGGACTTTCAAGTACTACAAGACAAATAGCGATGGCTCGCTGGGACAACTTCTGACTTCAGGCGTGTATTCCCTGGGTTGGGATTCGATCACTTCTGTCGACCTGGACGGTGACGGAGTCGACGAAATGATGTTCTACCGATCGACAGACGGGGTTTTCAAGTATTACTCGATGAAGGATACCGGTGCCCTCAAAGCCCTCATAGCGTCGGGCGTCTACACGTCGGGTTGGAGCTCGATAACGGCACTGAATCTCGATTAACTGGACAGCTGCTGTAGGTAGTCCGCCCGGCACCCCGTCGCTCTTGCCTCATCCAACGATCGTTGTCTAGTCTCGGACTGTTCGGGGTGCGTATGACTCGTCGGGAAAGCGTGTGGGGAATCTCTAATGCGAGCTCTTGCTGTTATCACCTTCACGGTGATTCTCTTTGGTGTTCCCGGCGTTGCCGACGCCAAGTTGTATTTTCCCGAGTACGAGGGGAGTGAATGGACCGACCTGGCCAGGTTCGGTCTCGAACATCTACCCAATCTCAACCCGCCTGGTGGCCCGGGGCCAATCACAGGAAGCGCTTCCCTGGATACCCTTATCTGGGAAATCGCATTTGCCAGGGGATACGAAATGCGTCAAACGCCCGCCGGTGAACTCGTGATTCAGGACGGTCAACTCATGCAACCCCTGACGGCCGTCGGTTGGGAGGCCATGCAAGCCGCGCTGGCCGCCGCCGGTCACCCTGTCCGAATCCACTCGGCCTACAGGTCGGTTAGTGCCCAGCAAGGAATATTCAATTCCAAATTGATGGGATCGTCCTCGGTTGCCGACATCAATGCCGTCCTGGATTACAGCTCACCGCCAGGAGCCTCCCGCCACCATTCAGGTTATGCGCTCGATATCAAGACCGTCGACGGAACCATCGGTACGTTCAAGACATCCGCCGCGTACGCATGGTTATCCGCAGACAACTTCTATAACGCCAAACGGTTTGGTTTTATCCCCTCGTATCCCGACGACGCCCCAAACCAGGGCCCGAAACCCGAGCCCTGGGAGTTCCTGTATGTGGGAGTCGAAACGATCAGAGGGGCCGATCAGCAGTTCTTTTATCGGTCGTCTGATGGGACGTTCAAGTATTACGTGATGGGTTCGGATGGTTCGTTGGGTGTGTTGTTGAAGTCGGGGACGTATTCGTTGGGGTGGGATTCGATTTCGGGCATCTATGTGGGCAATTAGTGCAACCGTCACTCGTATCACTCGATCGAGGTGTCCGAATCCGCGAAGAGCGTCACCATAAGTCCTCCGCCCGCCAGGCCTACTGAAACTGCTCGGTTACGATTTCAGAACGGTGTCATCAGGTAATTCGAGTTCAACCCCATCGCGGCTGCGAACCTTCTCACATCGGGGACACCAGATCACGATGAACCTCCTCGAGGGCTGTTCGGTGAGCGACCACATAGAGTCGGCCGGAGAATTTTATGAAAGCCCGTTCCTGGAGTCCCTGTCCGGAATCTTGTCCGGGGATGGGATGGTGGTGGACGTCGGGGCCCATATCGGGAACCACACGATCTACTTCGCTCGTATTCTCGGTTTGCGGGTTGTTGCGTTCGAACCGAACCCCGAGGCCTACCGCATGCTGCTCGCCAATGTTGCTGCCAACTATGTCGCAGACCTGGTCGAATGCCACAACATGGCCGTATCTGACGTCGAGGGCACTGTCCGCATGTACCCCTCCGACGTGTCAAATGCGGGTTCCATGGCTGTGACCGAGGAGGGTTCCACCGATGCTCCTGATGGGATCGAGGTGCTGGCCGCCCCCCTCGATACTTTCCATGCTCGGCTGGAGGGATGCACCTTTCTGAAGATCGATGTCGAAGGGCATGAGGCCGCGGTGCTCAGGGGGGCGAATCGGGTACTCCAGACATACTCTCCCGCCCTGTCAGTCGAAGTCCTGTCACTTGACCAGTTCGACACGGTCTCGTCGTTGCTTGGCGAATCGTACGTGCCGGTCGGCCTCTTCAACGCGAGTCCAACCGTTTTGTTCCAGCAGACGGAAACGTCCAATCATGTCATGCAGACCTCGTTGGTGCGATACGGCATCGACAGCGCCCTCAGCTATCAACAGCGTCGAAATTGGTACGTTGAGCAAAAGGAAGCTGCGGACCGATTGAGGAAGGAGTTGGCTGTTCAGGCTGCTATCGCTTCGGCCTTTGAGACTCAAACTTCCGAACTGCAAGAAGACTCAGGAAGTTCGGTCCCGCAGTTGGATCGGTCCCGTATACGCGCCCTTCTCGAGTCCCGGCCGCCAGACTCCATGCAGCGCAGGGTTTTAATCGTCGAACTCGGGTACCAGCATTTGCCTGCCGCACTGCTCTCGTTGTTCTACGGGGCGGTCGACGTAGTCCGGCTTCGCTCCAAGGTCCTGGTTATGAGTAGATTCGTGGGCGGCAAGCAAGAGGCATCGGCTCGTCACATCCTGCATAGCGACGTCGGTGAAGGTGCTCCCGCACTGATTTCGCTTTTCTGCGAAAAGGGGGATCATGAATTCGGCGAGGTCTCCGCACTGGTGATGATCAACCCCGAAGAGAGGTCCCCGGTTGCAGCGAACGTCGTCGATCTGATTCCCGGACCCTATTTGGCCCTTGTCAACGACCCGGCGTACCACTACTCGTTCCTCAGATTCTGGGTTGCGGCAGAGGCGGTTTTCGTCAGCGGCCCGGGCGTTCTCGACCATTGGGAGGACACTCATGTGGTGCCCGCTCGGATTCTCGCCATCCACGACCTGGAAACCGTGATCGCTGCAATTGATGATCTCCTGGTTGAGGAGGATCCGATCGTCTTCGAGGCTCCCGACGAGAACGGGGCGACGGAACACAAGGTGCTGCTGGTTTCTTACTTCGCACAACCAACGACTCCTGTGTCGGTGCAGAGACTCACATATTGGAAGGACTCGCTCGAAGCCATCGCCAAAGGCCGCGACCGTGCCATGTCTGTTTCCTGGCTAACCGCCACAGCGGCCGCTGCAGGTCAGGATTCTGTGATAGTGGTTCCAGACCCCGGGGAACTCCGGGTTGGCGATGATACGTGGGCCCTGATCCGTGGGCTCCGCGAACTGGGCCTCGACAGGCTCGGGGCAAGCTGGAACGAGGGGATTGCTAGTTTCCTCGAGACTACGGATCAACGGTTTGACACCGTTGTCTTGTCGGGCAACCCTTTCTACTACTTCTTAATGGCCCCGTTTTTCAAGGAATGCTGGGGCTCAAGCATCGTTCTTGATTTTCGCGATCCCTTCGCGTGGAACCCCCGGTTCAACCTGTCGGTTGAGCAGCGCGCCCACTTGATGGACCTGGAGAGGCAAATGGTCGAGGGCTGCGATGCGGTGGTATCGGTCAATGAAGACTGTCTACGGCAGATATCACCGCAAACACACAGAACCAGGGTGACCGTCGCAAACGGGTACAACGGCGAGGTGGTGGATCGAGCGCTGAAACGGGTTGGCACACGAATTTCGACTGATCCCGGGGTGCGGATTGTGTACTCGGGGACAGTGTTCCGGAATCTGCCGCTGGACTCGATTCTGGCCGCGCTCCCCCCGGCCGGGATGATCCTGGAGCATTACGGGCGGGATTACTCACATTCCGGTGCGATAAAGTATCACCCGAGTGGGCGTGCAATTGGGCTGCTCCCTTATGAAGCTATGGTTGCAGAAATGGCAAATGCTGACGCCGGACTGGTATTGACCACGGGTGAATCATCGACGCAGACCACCAAGATCTTTGATTACATCGCCTGCGATCTCGACATCATCGTGATCACGAATGGGGATTTGCGGACAGGAAACCTCCACGAGACGACCAAAGATCTCGAAGGAGTGTTCTGGGTGAGAAACGATCCGGATGACCTCCGCACATTCTTCGCCAGTTATATGCCGACCGGGTCGAAGCGAAAGCAGCGTGAGAAATTTTCCCGGAAAGTACAAACCGAGCGGCTTGCCGACTTGATCCTGAGTTTGGAGGGCAGCTAGAAAGTGGGAAACCAGGGATCGAATGGCCACGAGGAGCGATCAGCCAGGGATCGCCTCTTTGCGAGCGAGATCGATCAAGTTATGGCCAGACTCGAAGTGGCCGAGGCAAAGCTCGAGAGATTGGAGCAATCGAGCCAGGTAGCTGCCTCTGCCCTTCTCACTCACGGAAAGAGAATCGAGCGTCTCCGGATCGACAAGCAGATCATCGGCCTGCCCAGCTGGCTGTGGCGACGGTTGAGATCTAACGACGAAACACCGGATCAAGATCTGCCCTTCCTCCCGAAACGCGATCAACTGCTGCTCATTGCACCCAAGTACCCTACGGCGGGGGACTCTTATGGCGGGCAACCGGTTCAGCGAAGGGTGCGCTTTTACCGGTCTAACGGCCTCGAAGTCGTCGTTTTTGTGCCGGATAGTGGCGATCTCACCCGCGAGAACAGCGACGGGGTGGAGGTAATCAGGGGAACCATCGACAAGATCCCGGAGATTCTCTCTGAGGTTTGCCCGGCTCAAATATGCTGGCACCACCCGTCTCCAGACGTCTGGCCGTGGCTGAGGTCGTATCTCGGTCGAATCCCGATCCACGTTTGGATCCACGGCTTCGAGGCGCGCCCCTGGAGGGAGCTCGCACAGAACTACGCGACCGACGAGATTGTCGAGAGAGGCTCGTATTGGGACGCATTGGAAGTCGACCGCAGAAAGTTGATGAATGATCTCTTTCTCGACAAACGCGTGACCAAGGTCTTCGTTTCACAATTCATGCGCGACGTCGCCGAATCCTTCGCCGGCGTGGCGGCGATCAACGCACACGTAATTCACAACGTGGTTGATACCGATCTCTTCAAATACAGGAAGAAAGAGCCTGCTATGAGGCAGCGTGTGGTGGCGGTGCGCAGTTTTGCGGCAAGGAACTACGGAACGGACCTTTTGAGCCAGGCGATCCAGGAGCTGGCGGGATCAGACGCTTTCACGTCAATGTCCTTTGAGATTTACGGCGACGGCAAACACTTCGAAGAGGACATGGCATTTCTACACAAGTATCCCAATGTGTCAGTTTTCCAAAGGTTCCTCGACCCGGCGGAAATGGTCGACATCTTCGGTCGGAACGGGGTGCTTCTCATTCCTACCCGGTGGGACAGTCAGGGAATGACTCTTGGTGAGGGTATGGCTTCGGGACTGGTACCGGTGACGAACGCAGTTGCGTCGATACCGGAATTCGTGGACACGTCGATTGGCGTCCTCGCTCCATCGGATGACATCTCCGCCCTTGCTCGCGGACTCCTCGCTCTTCAGTCAGACCCGGACTTGTTTCTCGAGATGTCGGCCAGCGCCGCAGAGAGAGCGAGACGCCAGACGGGACCGGAGGCGACGGTGGGTAATGAGGTAGAATTGTTGCGGGCGACAGTCTCGAGTTTCTGAGCTTATCTCGATCCCCCTTTAGCATCGTGACGATGTCGAAATGGCTCGCCCTTGCAGGGCTCTTGATTTTCTTCTGGTTCGGCGGAGCACATCCGGCGGAATCCGCACCAGGAGATAAGGGAACGGAATCCGTCAAAGTCACCTGGCTCGAGACCACCGCGAGCGGTATCTCGGTACCCCTCGAATCGACTAGCTCTGAACCGATCCGTCTCTCAGCTGAGCTGGCTGCCTCGTTTGACATGGTCGGGTTGCTCTGGGATTCGGGAGAGATCTCGCATCTCTGGCTTCAGGTTCGTGACGAGAACGGTGCGTGGGCAGACTGGATTGACGTCCCGGTTGATAAAGGAGAAGGTCCCGACTCCGGCGTGAACAGGATGGGCTCAGCCCCGGTCTACACGGGTGGAGCTACTGCGGTGAGATTCGCCGCGATCGGCGACGCCGTCGCGGCTGAGGCGATGTTGCTGGACACCGAGCTTCTGGCTGGGACCGACCCGCAATCGACTTCTTCTTCAAGCACGGTTGCCAACTATCCACCGGCACCATCGTGGGCAGGAGCGTCATTTGTAATCGACAGGTCAAACTGGGATACACAGGGATGTCGGCGGGAGGGAGCCGAGACAAACTACAGCTCAGCCAAGGCCGTTGTCGTCCACCATACGGCGGCATCGAATAGCTACACCGCTGACCAGGTTCCCGGAATAATCCTCGGCCACTGCCTCTATCACGTGAACGGAAGAGGCTGGGACGACATCGGTTACAACTTTCTCGTGGATCGGTTCGGAGGTGTGTGGGAGGGACGAACCGGCTCGAAGTCATCCCCTGTGCAAGGAGCACATACGGCTGGTTTCAACAGCCAAACCCAGGGTGTTGCGATGATGGGAAATTTTGACATCGCTGCTCCGAGCACAGCGAATATCGATGGGTTGCGACTGATCGTCAACTGGCTCACCGGATGGCATTCCATCGACCCAAAGGGTTCGGTATCACTGACGGCTGGGTCTGGAGCGGTCGGCTTCGATCCGGGCGAGGTGTTCACTTCTGAAGCCATCGTCGGCCACCGCGACCTCGGGTCAACCTCTTGCCCTGGCGACATCTTCTATGCAACACTGATCTCATTCCGTTCCACAATCGTCCCGTTGAATTTTGGTTTCGATCCAGCAACGTTGACTTGCGATGGAAAGGCGCCGACCATCTTCGGGACTCCGGGCAATGATTTGATTTTCGCCACCGATGACGCCGACGTGATTCATGCAGTCTTCGGTCACGATTGGGTGTTCGGATTGGGAGGAAATGACTCGATCTGTGGAAGCGCGGGCAATGACGTCTTAATCGGGGGTGCGGGTGAGGACCGGTCATTTGGTGGCTCGGGCACCGACTCGTGCGGAGGAGAGGAGAGCTTCGAATGCGAATCGGTTCCCAACGATGAGATCTTCTTCTACCGGTCTCAGGACGGAGTCTTCAAGTACTACCAGGTGAATCCGGACGGTTCGCTGGGAGCCCCGATCAAACCAGGCACCTATTCGACGGGTTGGAGTTCCATCACCAAGGTGGACCTCGACGGTGACGGGCTCGACGAGTTTTTCTTCTATCGGAAGAGCGATGGAGTATTCAAATACTACGACGTAAACCCGGATGGTTCTCTGGGTGCCCCGATCTTGACCGGAGTGTATTCCACGGGCTGGGACTCGATCACTGCTGTTGATTTAGATGGGGATTTTCAGGATGAGTTCTTCTTCTACCGGTCTTCTGATGGGACGTTCAAGTATTACGAGGTGAATCCGGATGGTTCCTTGGGTGCCCCGATCGTCACCGGTGTATATTCCACTGGTTGGTCGGCGGTGACCAAGGTCGATCTGGATGGGGATTTCCAGGATGAGTTCTTCTTCTACCGGTCTTCCGACGGGACGTTCAAGTATTATCAGGTGAATTCGGATGGTTCTTTGGGCGCGGCGATAAGGTCGGGTTTCTACTCCACCGGCTGGGATTCGATCACCGCCGTGGACTTGGATGGTGCGGCGAATTGATCAGACTCACATGACCCGCTCGCCCGGGCACTTCGTCTCCCATTCCTGGCGTTCGTCGGTAAGGCTCATCGCGGCTTCCGGAATGATTCTCTGTATGTACGGTGTCGCCGGCGCCGATGGCTGGGTTCAGCTCGAGGCCGACGGACAAGACCGGTACGTTCCCGTGATCATCGATGGTGGATCAACTTCTCTGCTTGCGGACATCGACTCGATAACCTTCCCGGCAGTGTCGCCGGACGGCGAGCAGGTGGCATTCGCGGGCGTAGTCGAGGATGGATCCTTCGGTCGGTACGCCTTATTTCTCGTCGACACCGATGGCGCGAACCTGCAACAGGTCACAACCGGCTCGTTTGGTGAGTTCGACCCGGCCTGGACTCCGGATGGTTCGGCCTTGGTCTATAGCCAAAATCCCTCGGCGTCCATTTTGCGGTCGTCTTGTTGCCGGCTGGGCGTTTTCGACCTCGCCACCGGTGAGACCAACGAATTGACGGGCAATGTGGGCGCTATACGTCCGGCCATTTCGCCAGACGCAGCCCTCGTTTCGTATGACAACCCACAGGGCGTTTGGACTGTGCCCTTTGCCGGGGGCACACCCGTTCTCCGTGTCGTCGCTGGTTACGACTCCCATTTCTCCCCTGATGGGTCGTCACTCGCCTACGTGATCAATACCGGGGGCTTGCGCCGGATCCGCACGATTGAATTGGCATCGGGCGTCGTCTCTACTCTCTATTCGACATCGGGAAATCTGGAGGCACCAACCTGGGTGGGCGGGCGGATCTATTTCGTACACCACACCGGCTCTGGTTACGACTCCAGGAGCAACACCGAGCTGCGATCAATTTCAGTGACCGGGGCGGACCTCCGCACTCACTCGGCGTTTGGCAAACGGCGGGTCGGCTTTGACGTATTCGACAATGACGAGATTCTGATGTACAACGCGTCGAGCGGGCTGGCGGAGACTTTCGATGTCGCACCGGACTCGAGCTTCGGCACACCTCTTCAGTCTGGTGCCTTCTCGGTTGGATGGGACTCGATAACCGGTGTCGACCTCGATGGCGATGGCCATGACGAGATCTTCTTCTATCGACCAACCGACGGACTATTCAAATATTACCTGTCGGATGGTGACGGCTCCCTGGGAGCCCTGCTCTCATCAGGTAACTATTCGTTGGGGTGGGATTCGATCGCGACGGTTGATGTCGATGGCGATCATCGCGACGAGATGCTGTTCTATCGGCCTTCCGATGGTGTTTTCAAGTACTACCGGACCAAACCAGACGGTTCGCTGGGGACTTTGCTTTCGTCCGGCAACTATTCGTTGGGGTGGGATTCGATCACCAAGGTCGACCTGGACGGTGACGGCATCGACGAATTCCTGTTCTATCGACAGAGTGACGGTGTGTACAAGTACTACCTCACCAAACCCAACGGGTCTCTCGGGACTCTGCTGGGTTCCGGTACCTACTCCACCGGCGAGAATTTGCTCTCGGCGATTCAATATGGATTCATCGATTGAGCTGTCATCTGTCGAATTCTTAAGAGTCGGGGCACCATTCCGATATAGAGGTGGTGAGTAGTCGCGAGCTGAATCCATCGCACCCCCGCATCTTGAAGTGGGAAATGGTCTTCGTGGTCGTATTGTCCCTGGTATCGGTGCTGCCCTCAACAGCAGGCGCCAGCACCGACGATGTCGTCTTCGAGGGCTCAGGGTGGGGCCACGGTGTGGGAATGTCACAGTATGGAGCGTGGGGCATGGCGGTGGAGGGCTCCTCCTACGGTGCGATCCTCGGTCATTACTATCAAGGCGCGGTGGTGGCCCAGGCGGTCAGTCCTCAACCCATCTGGGTCAACCTCGAGCGTAATTTCACCACGCTCACGCTAACGGTTGGCGATACTGGGGTTGCGGAGGGATCGCCAGTCGAGATCACATCTGCGGCCGGAGCAATGTCGGCGGTGTCAGGTGCCGTACTGTCGATCGAATTTTCGCCCCCTTCGGGTTGTCTGGTCACGGTCACCAACCCCGGACAGACTGCTACGCAAGTCACCGATCCGGCCTGCGCTTTTGACTTTTCCTGGTACGGGTGGTCCACGCCCGAGGCCAACCCGACCACCAAGCTGACCATTGCTGGTTGTCTCTTGACCGATTGGAACGTCGCTCCCTCGGTGAGCCGTCCCTGTGAGTACGCACGCGGGATTCTCCACTTACGGTCGGGTCAGGATCCGATTTTCAAGACTTGGGCTCTCGACCTCTCCGCTGAGATGTTGCTTGACGACTATGTATTAGGAATCTCTGAGATGCCGTACTACTGGACGCCGACGCAGGCGTTGATGGCCCAGGCCGTTGCGTCGCGGTCTTATGGGCAGGCGATGCAGCTCGGCCGGGGCGATCCGGCGACGAATAGTTGTGACGGATGGTGCCACGTGAAAGACACGACGGCCGATCAGCGTTACGTCGGGTGGGGACATGGTGGCATCGAACCGTGGGTGGCGTCCGTTCAGGCGACCGCCGGGGAAGTGCTCCATCATGTGGCGGCACCCCAAGGGGTGGTCGCGGCCTTCTTTTCGTCTTCGTCTGGCGGGGCTACCGAGAATATCGAAGAGAGATTTGGTGGGACTCCGCGCCCCTATTTGACCTCTGTCGACGACACGATTGCAATCGATGGGACTGTTCCCAACCCGAAGGCGTCGTGGTCTACATCCCTATCTCCGGCAACCGTGGCGGCGGCCCTCGGGTACGACGAACTGCTCACCGTCGAGGTGATCGACTACCGAACTTCAGGGAGCGCCTGGCATCTCAAGTTCACCGGACTCAAGGACGGGTCCTTTCAGGTGACCGAAACCACCGGTACGTGGGCCCGAACCAATTTCGGCCTCTATTCCGAATACTTCAATGTCGAGTATGAAGCGCCAAACAAGATCCTCTCTGATGAACTCTTCTTTTATAAATCTTCCGACGGTGTGTTCAAGTATTACGACGTGAACCCGGACGGGTCTCTTGGAGCCCCGCTCAAGACAGGGACTTATTCGGCCGGGTGGGACTCGATTACTGCGGTAGATCTAGATGGCGATGGTGTCGACGAGGCTTTCTTCTACCGATCTTCTGATGGGTTGTTCAAGTATTACGACGTGAAACAGGATGGTTCCCTCGGTGCTCTGATCAGGACCGGTTCCTATTCGACGGGTTGGAGTGCGATCACCAAGGTGGATCTGGATGGTGATGGTTTCGACGAGTTCTTCTTCTATCGAAAGAGCGACGGGTTGTTCAAATACTACGACGTGAACCCGAGTGGGTCGTTGGGCGCTCCGCTCAAGTCCGGGTTGTATTCGACGGGTTGGAGTGCGATCACCAAGGTGGATTTGGATGGTGATGGTGTCGACGAGTTCTTCTTCTACAGGAAGAGCGATGGGTTATTCAAGTACTACGCCGTGAACCCGGACGGGGCTCTAGGCGCTTTGATAAAAACCGGGCTCTATTCAACGGGCTGGAGCGCCATCACCGGGATCCAGCTCGACTGAGAAGTATCCGGGTTATCTGACCAAAACCCTGGCGTTGAACTCGTCGGAGAAGTCGAGGGCGGTCGGCAAATCGAACAGATCGAAGACATAAATGTTGTCGATGCGTTCCTCCTGGTTGATCGCGGTGAGCTTCTCATAGAGCTGATCGTTCCGTGAAGATGTCGTTGCGGGGGCCCGGGAGGGTCGGGCGACTCGTCTCCGAACCCGGACCATGCCCCTTGCCACCGATTCGACCAACCGACCGACACGACTGCCCGAACGCGCCCAACCGAGCAGCTTTCGCCGCGTAGCCATTGCGATTCCGACACCATCGACGGGGAGTGATCCCGTCGCGAGCCGGACGACTTCGTAACCCGCCGCCCCTTCCTCATCTCGCGAAAAGGCGCCCGGATCTGCGGTGAGAATGGCATACCGGGACGCGCCCGAGACCGACGTCATGAATGCGACGCATGCGTCTGCTCTCAGAGTTCTCGTAATCACCGCAACGTTCACGAGGCAAGGCATCGTTCGTAGATCGACATCAGGGTTCCCCCGACGCTATGCGGGGAAAATCTGCTCTCGACCATGGACCTGCCGACCAGCGGATCGAGTCGGGCAGGTTCGGAGCGCAGTCCGGCTATTTTGGTGGCGATCGTCTCGGGATCCTCGTTTCTTCCCAGGATCAGGCCACAAGACTGCTCGACGTCCCCCCAGGTCGATTCGGCGCCACCGTTGCGCAACGAGACCACCGGCAGGCCGGCGGCGATTGCCTCGAGACTCGAGATTCCGAATGTTTCGAACTCGCTGAGATGCACCAGAACGTCGGCGGCTTGGAGGTATTGATTGATCCGCGAATGAGGTATTGGGCCGACCAAATCGACGGATTCGCTCAGCGCCTTTGAATCTGAATATTTCTCCACCCAGGCTCGCAACGGCCCGTCGCCAATGACTGTCAACGTCGCAGATGGGTCGAAACGTCTGGTGTAGGACCAAAAGCACTGCAGCAGCTTCATCACACCCTTCTTTTCGGTCAAACCTCCGATGTAGATCCAGGATTTGAATTCGTGTGGCCTCCTCGGGCTGAAACTTATCCTGCCGGTATCGACCACGTTGGGCACTACTTCGACGTCGGCCACAATCTCATCCCCGAATTCGGTTCTCAGCGAGTCGACCAGGAAATCGCTGACACAAATAAAGGCGTCGGCGGCGCGGAGGGTTTCGAGATACGCCTCCCGGGCCACGTCGTCTCTGAAAACATCGGCGAGAGTCGACTGGTGTTCTGTAATCACGAGAGGGCCATCACACCCTGCCTGACGAACCGCCCAGCCGGTCGGCATCCCGAGATGGGCATGGGTGATGTCCGATGAAGTTGGCAAGTGCCGGCGCTTGAGTTCAAGTCCCTCCGCAAATGCACGTGCGCGGCCCATTGGCCCGGAAAGACTCGGGACGGGTGCCGGGATCCAGGTCGAGTTCCCGACGACCTCAAAAAGTGCTTCCGGGTCGGTTCCCGCCAGGTGTTCCATGGCGGACTTCACGTCGGGTGGAATTGGGCCGCTGGGTGCCGGATAAATCAAGGGAACTTCAACTTCCACCGTGGCGCCGAAGGATTCTACTGCTGCCACTGTCTGCTCTACGAAGGTCCCCGAATAAGGTGAATGTCGGTTGGGGTACCAGGGTGTGACGACATTTACTCGCATTTCAAGCCCTCCTGACTTCAGAGTCGGGCCAGATATCCGCGAGATGCCATGCGGTGGTCAGGGAGTGATCGTCGCAGTACACGATCAGGTCTGGTTCGACGATTGACGCGATCGATGCCGCCTCGGCGGCGATGAGTCTCCAACTGAGATAGCCCTTGGTAGCGGTGTCCAACTTCCGAAGTCCCCGGCCGAGCCGGGATGGTGACCCGGGGCTGCGATTCGCCAGCCTGGCCAGGAGCCGAAGTCGATTCATGTCCCCGTAATACAGGACGATGACATGTTCGTCCTTTTCAAAGACACCCGCGGGGTGTTCGCTCCAACCATCGAGTCGTATGATGCCTCTTGAATCCGTTTTCAATGACTCCACGACATCCGCGGCAACACGGTTCCCGTTCTCGTCCGGGCCCCCGATGACGATCAGGGGTCGGTGGAATGTGACTTTGCCGCTAACCGCTTTGGCGAGGTCGGTCATGCCAGCGTCAGCAATCGCCTAGAACTTGTGCCATCTTCGCAATGGTCGCTTGGCGCTCAAAGGCTGACGCGTAGGATCGCGCTGACTCAATCTGCTCTTCCGTTTGAGCTTTTCGCACTTCGTAGGCCTGAACCATCGCAGCCGAGACTGCGATCGGGTCGGGATCAGCGGAGAAGGCGAGAGGGTGGCCCTGGGCCACTTTTCGAGCATCCCCTTCTGGGATTTGGACAACCACGAACGGAAGCCCGCTCGCCATCGCTTCATACACCTTCCCGCTGGTAACCATCCTCGAGCCCGGAACGGGGACCACCACGACGTCGAGAGAGGCATAGAAGCCAGCGAGGTCTGATTTGAGTATTGGTCCGATGAACTCGAACCCCCCCAGGTCTCTTGGCAGGCGGTCCTCGAGGGGCGCCGCGCTCTTGGCGAAATACCCAAGGTGTCCACCCAGGACAAGGGCGCTATCAGGAGGGAGATTCGGATGGAGGTCCTTCCAGGCCTCCAGGATGGGATTGAGGGGCCACCGGTCGTTTACCGTGCCCAGCATGCCGAACCGGACGGGTCCGCCCTGGTAGGTCGTTGGCGCAATTTTTACGCTATCCGAGTCGTATCCATTGAGAACCACATGGTGCTTGTGAGCATGCTCGGGGTACTTGACCTGATATGCGCTGGCGATTTCCTGATTCACATGAAAGCACGCGTCGGCACCGGCAACGATCTGCGCCTCTGCCGCTTCGTCGCCCAAGGTGACGGCGGAGCGCTTCCCGCTGAAGACGTCGATCGTCCATGGATCACGAAAATCGATCGAGTATCCGGCACCTGTCACCGAAGATATCAGCCGGGCAGCCTCGAACGCAGAGAACGGGTTACCGGTGGCGAGAATGTGATCGTATTCAGGGGCATCGCCGGTAGCGGCCGCGACCGCTGAGGCTATCCACCCTGAGTAAGTCTCGGAAATTTTGGGACCGACGGACCCTGAGAAGGTCCGCAATCTGTCGAATCTGGTGCGTGCGGCCTGGCCCTTCTGCCAGAGAATCGGAAAGTTTCCCCTGATCCGACTGATTTCGCGAAGGTCGGGGTCAAAGCTGAACGGCACCCGTTTTATCCGCAGCCCTTTAGGGAGGATCTCCATGAGGGAGGAATCGATCGACCCGATCTCATTCGCCAGGAACTCCTCGGAGGTGGTGACGACGGTCACATCCCACCCCGAATCGATAAAGGCCCTGGCTGTCGCTACGGCGCGGTAAACCCCTGACGCACGTGACGGTGGAAACCAGAATGCAAGATAGAGAAGGTGGCGTCTCTTCATCCCTCTGCGATCGTGCGATCGAATTGCGCGGTCTCCGAGCCCACTTTCTGGAACTCCTCATAGGCCCCGGTCACCTCGTTAACCGGCCCGCTCATCTTGATTTTGCCGCGGTGCAGCCAGATGGCCTCCGTAGCCATCTCGGCCACCAGAGAGGAAGAGTGGGAAACAACCACGATTGTCTGGGCCGCTGTGCACATATCCTTCACCTTCTCGACTGCACGATTCCGGAAGGCCGCGTCGCCCGCCGAGAGAGCTTCGTCGATTAGCAGGATCTCGGGATCGACGTGTGTGGCCACGGCGAAAGCAAGTCGTCCGAACATACCAGAGGAGTAGGTGATCGTAGGTAGGTCGATAAAGCCTCCGATGTCCGCGAACTCGATGATCGACTCCTGCTTCTCCCTCACCTCATCCATGGGCATCCCGGCCGCAAGCCCGCCGAGGATCACGTTTTCTCGCCCCGACAGCCGTCGATTGAAGCCCATTCCGGGTGCCAGGAGATGTGGGCGCCCCCACAGGTCGATCTGTCCCTGCGACGGTTTGAGAACGCCTGCGATAGCCTTCAGCAGCGTCGACTTGCCGGCCCCATTTCCACCGACCAATCCCACCGCACTCCCCGAGCGGATGTTGAAGGACACATCTTCCACTGCGCGGATTTCACGCTTTCGGGTGTTCTTTCGAAACCAGCTCCTACCGTCGTGATTTGGGACCTCGACCACAGTTGAATACGAAATGGACAGATCAGACACGCGGATTGCATCAATTCCGGACCGCAAACTCGTCCTCCCTGGCTACAAAAATGAGAAACCCGACTAGCAAGCTTCCCACCGACCACGCGGCGAATACCGCAATTAAACCCACGATGCTCGGACCTGTCGGGTCGAGCGATCCCCCGAACGCAATCGTCCAGGCTGCCATCCCCGAGTAAAGGGGATTGATCCTGGCGAGGGTTTCCAGGGTCGACGGGCCGAGGACCTGGGTGTAGGCCCAGATCACAGGTGACAGGTAGAGCCAGAGACGCAGGGCGTGGGGTAACAGTCTCGACACATCTCTGACGTACACATTGAGCACCGCAAAGAGCAGGGAGAGCCCGAGCCCGAAGAACGCAGTTATCACGATCAAGACAGGGATCCACAACATCTCGAGATGGATGCCGCGACCGGCGAGGAAATGAATCGGGACGTAAGCGATAAGAGACCGGAGAAACAGATTGATCGAGCTGATTGCCGATGCCGTTGGCAGGACCACCCTGGGGATGGCCGATTGGGAAAGAAGCCCTCCTGAGGCGTTTTGAATCGTCCCGACACCGGTCGTGATCGTCCCGGAAAAGAACATCCACACGTACAGGTTCCCAACGATCAGGGCGAGTCGCTCGGCGTCCCCGAGGCCCCCCGAGAGAATGCCGACAAAGATGAAATAGATGAGACCGAATAGCAGGGGATTGAGAACGTGCCAGACCCGGCCCAGGACCGTTTCGAAGTTGCGCGCTTTTATGTCCGCCTTCGACCAATACCAGGCAAAAGTCCTGTATCGCCAGGCCTCTGACAAATAGTCGCGAAGAGGAGGCAGTCCGAGCGTCGTCGTCCGGCGGGAAATAGGGGGTTCGGTGTTATCGGTCAATGGAGCGGTCACGCGTCGAATTCGTGTGTCGGGAACCGCCAAAGGTTAGTCGTCATCGGCTCTGTAACCCTAAGCGAGTCGGTCGTCGCGATCAGTCAATATGCTTCATCAATTGAGCGACGATCTCGGAGGCGGCGTTGCCCGAGCCGAATGGATTCGCCCGGTCGGACTCCGGTTTTCGGACCACCAGTTCGGCTAACTTGGCCAGATCCGAGCCCGCAAGGACGTTCCATCGACCTTCGAGCGTCTCCGGCCACTCAGTTTCATCGCGAACCGTCGTACACGGCACGCCGAGGATGAAAGCCTCCTTCTGGAGACCGCCGGAGTCCGTGATCAGCCCTTGACTTGCCTTGACGACACCAAGCATGGTGGCGTAAGGCAGTGGGGCGTCGACAATCACCGAATCCGGGATTTCAACGTTGAAACCCTCCATCTGGCGTTTCAACCTCGGGTGGGCCATGAGATGGACTGGAGCATTCAGGTTCCCAAGTGCCTCTATGATCCCGGCAATACGCTCCGGATCGTCCGTGTTAGACGGACGATGGATCGTTGCTGCGTAGAAGGGCGCACCACTCCAGTCAGGCAACTCCAGCGACTCTAGGTCGATGGAATGAAGGGCATCGACCATTACATCCCCTGTGAGAATGGCACGTTCTTCGAGACCCTCCTTCCTCAGGTTGCTCATCGCCAGATCTGTCGGTGCGAATAGCAAATCGCTGAGGTGGTCTGTTGCCACCCGGTTCAACTCTTCGGGCATGGCACGGTTGAACGACCGCAATCCGGCCTCGACATGCCCCGTCGGAACGTGCAACTTGGCTGCAGCCAGCGCCGCGGCGATTGTGGAGTTGGTGTCTCCATAGGTCAGGACGACATCGGGTCCGGTATCCAGAATCAGTGGTTCAATTGCTTGCAGCATCAGACCGGTTTGTACACCATGACTGCCCGAACCCACACCGAGGTTGTAGTCGGGATCGCGCAATCCGACATCGGCCATGATGGCGTCCGACATCAGGCGGTCGTAGTGCTGGCCGGTGTGTACCAGGATCTCGACGAGTCCCGACGCAGCGAGGGCACGACTCACCGGACCGGCCTTTACAAACTGCGGGCGCGCTCCTACGACATTCATGACTCCGGGCATAGGCGGCGATTCTTGTATCCTTTGGCGGTCCTGCCAAGTCCCGTGGTCAGGGCGTACCATGGAGACCCAACCACATGAAGGCCGAATCAGCAGACATAGATCCTCGCGCCAAGGTCGCTGAATCAGCACATGTATGGCACCTGGCCCAGGTCCGGGAGGATGCCGTGATCGGCGAAAATTGCACTGTCGGTCGTGGTGCATATATCGACGCCGGCGTGCACGTCGGTGACAATTGCAAGATCCAGAACAACGCCCTTGTCTATGCCCCTGCGATCCTCGAGGATGGAGTATTCGTGGGACCCGCGGTTGTTTTTACGAACGACACCTTTCCCCGGGCGATAAACCCGGACGGATCACTCAAGTCTGCATCGGATTGGGAGTCCAGGGGTGTGACCGTCCGTCGGGGAGCCGCGATCGGAGCAAGATCTGTCGTCCTGGGCGGAGTGACCGTGGGCGAGTGGGCCTTAGTGGCAGCTGGGTCCACGGTGACTAGGGATGTTCCGCCTCACGCTCTCGTTATGGGATCCCCGGCGCGCCGGGTTTCCTGGGTGGGGTACAGCGGGAAAGTCCTGGTTCCTGAAGGCGGCGATCTGGTCGACCCGGCCGATGGAACCCGCTTCTTCGAAACTGACGGTCGATTGGAAACGCGATGATCATTCTCTCCAAACCTCTGATTGGCCAGGACGAGATCGATGCCGTCGTCGAAGTCATGCGAAGTGGAATGCTGGCCTCGGGCGCCCGCGTCAGGGAGTTCGAAGAAAAGTTTGCGGAAACGGTCGGCTCATCAGAGGCGGTCGCGGTCGGTAGCGGGACGGCTGCACTTCATATCGGACTACTTGCAAGTGAGGTCGGCCCCGGAGACGAAGTGATAGTTCCTTCATTCACGTTCGCAGCTTCGGCGAACTCCGTTCGGATGGTGGGGGCCGACGCGGTATTTGTCGACGTCGATCCGACTGACTTCACCATTCATCCTCGCCACATCGAAGCGGCAATAACCGGGAAGACACGCGCCGTCATGCCTGTCCATCTCTACGGGCAGATGGCACCTATGGCCGGAATACTCGACCTGGCCTCCTCCCGCGGCATCGACGTGATTGAAGATGCCGCACAGTCGCATCTGGCGACAGCAGACGGGTTCACCGCCGGTGCCGGCGGCCGGTTTGGAGCTTTTTCGTTCTACCCGACCAAAAACATGACCACTGGCGAAGGCGGCATGATCACAACCTCCGATCCCGGAGTCGCCGAGAGAGCGCGGATGCTTCGAAACCAGGGGATGTCCGAGCGTTATGTGCATCCCATGGTTGGCCTGAACGAGAGAATGACCGAGATCGAAGGTGCCATCGGTTTGGTCCAGTTGGGCAAGGTAAAGGGTTGGACCGAGAGGCGTCGGGAGTTGGCCGGAATATATCAAGAGAGGTTGAATCCAGCCCTTGGCCTCCCATCGGAGCGCCCCGGTGCCTATCACGTCTACCACCAGTACACGCTGACACCTCCCGACCGACAGCCGGTCATGGACGCGCTCAGCGGCGCCAACATCGGGCACGGAATCTATTACCCCACCGGTACTCACCAACAGCTGCCCTATCGGGGCCCGACCTATGACCTCCCAGTCACCGAGAAGCTCACGAGTCAGGTTGTCTCAATACCGATCCGGCCCGATCTCACCGACGAGGACATAGAGAAAATTGTCGAAACGCTCAACCAGGTACAACTGTGATGCGATTTGGCCTGGTGGGCCTGGGGCAGATGGGACGCCATCATGCACGGATACTCTCGGAGTCGGATGAGATTCACTTCGTCGGGGCTGTTGACCCGATGGGCGACAGGCATCGGGCCATGAGGCGGGGTGAGGTTTTTGAAACCGTCGACGACATGCTCGCCGTCGGAATCGACGCCGCGGTTGTTGCGGTCCCCACTATTCACCATCACGAAATGGCGATGAAGCTGGCCGCCGCAAATGTGCACACGCTCATCGAAAAGCCGCTGGCAGAGTCGGTCCGCTCCGCGGAGGAGATCCGCGATGCGTTCGCTACTGAACAGGTTATAGGTGCGGTGGGGCACGTAGAACGGTTCAATTCTGGTTTGCAAGAGATGAAGCGTCGTCTCGACGCCGGTCAACTCGGTCGCGTCATTTCGATAGCCACAGAAAGAGTAGGCCCATTTCCGAGCAGGATCAGCGATGTCGGTGTGGTCAAGGACCTGGCGACCCATGACATCGATATCGTGATGTGGATCGGTGGTGCCCCGTTTGGAGATATCACCGGAAAAACTGCCTTCAAAATGGGACGGCCTCACGAGGATCTTGTGGTGGCCGTTGGCCAGTTGGAGAATGGTGTTGTCGCCTCACTGAACGTCAATTGGCTGAGCCCGGTGAAGCGACGGAGAGTCACCGTCCTCGGAGAAAAGGGTGCATTTGTCGTCGATCTGCTGAGCGGAGACCTGAGATTCCACTCGAATGCCGACGTGGTCGATCGCGAATGGGACCAACTGGCGATCCTGAGGGGAGTGAGCGAGGGCGACACCGTCACATATGCCTTCTCGAAACGGGAACCTCTCGCGGTCGAACATGAGGCCTTCAGGCACGCGATTGAAGACGGCGGGGCCGAAGGCGTGGTCACCCTCGACGAGGGAGTCGCCATTCTGAAAGTCGCCGAGCGAATAGTCGGCAACGAATCATGAACACTGCCGTTGTCGCCCTGGGCAAGATAGGACTTCCCCTGGCTGTTCAGATCGCCTCGAAGGGGCACCGCGTATTCGGAGCGGACATTTCCCCCGCTGTCGTCGATCTGATCAATAAGGGCGAGGTTCCGTTCCCCGGTGAGACCGATCTCGATACCAAATTGAGAGACGTCGTCGACGGGGGCCTGCTGACCGCAACCACCGACACAGCCGATGCGGTGGCACAGTCCGAAGCTGTGATCGTCGTCGTCCCATTGATGACTGACCGACTGGGCTCGCCCGATTTCCGGGCGATGGATGCTGCGACGGTGGATATTTCCAGGGGTCTCCGCAGCGGCTCTCTGGTGTCCTACGAAACGACACTTCCGGTGGGGACGACTCGAAACCGATTTCGATCGATGCTCGAGGAGTTGACAGGCATGTCGGTTGGAACAGCCGTCTTTCTCGTCCATTCCCCGGAGCGGGTCTTTTCGGGGAGGATTTTCAGCGACTTGAGAAGGTATCCCAAGCTTGTCGGCGGGGTTGATGCTGCGTCGACGTCGAAAGGTGTTGAATTTTACAAATCGATACTCGACTTCGACGAGCGCACCGACCTACCCAGACCCAATGGCGTCTGGGCGATGGACTCAGCCGAGTCGGCCGAAATGGCCAAGCTGGCCGAGACCACGTATCGAGACGTCAACATCGCCCTCGCCAATGAGTTTGCGCGTTTTGCGGAGTCGGCGGGCATCGACGTCAATGAAGTCATCGAAGCCTCGAATTCCCAACCGTTTTCGCACATTCACCGTGCCGGGGTTGCCGTCGGCGGTCACTGCATCCCGGTTTACCCGCGGTTCTACCTCGCCGGAGACCCGAATGCGATACTCGTTGCTACGGCCCGGGAAGTCAACGAGGCGGTCCCGAAACGGGTGGTCGAATCTGTCGGCCAGGCCCTCGGGGGACTGGACAGGGCAAGAGTGCTCATCCTGGGGGTCGCATACCGCGGCGGTGTCAAGGAAACAGCGTATTCGGGCGCCTTCTCGCTCCGCGATGAGTTGACAGGTGCTGGCGCGATCCCGTTTGCCTCCGACCCGCTCTACACCCCGGAAGAACTTGTTTCACTGGGCTTCGCACCGTTCGATGGCCAGGCGGTCGACGCCCTGATCGTGCAGGCGGATCATCCTGAGTATCGAGAAATAGGACCCGCTGATTTTCCCGGTCTACGGGTTGTATATGACGGACGTGGAATCCTGGACGAGTCCTCATGGGCCGAATCGGGCGCCAGGGTATTCGTCATCGGCCAGGGCTGACCACCCTCACGAGGGCTTGGTCCGGGCGAGCCGACTCCCAGGCGGCAACCGCAGCCTCCCTGGCAGCAACCGAAGCTCCGTTCCGGAACTCGGGGTCCTTGCACAATCTGAGGAGGATGGTCTCGATGTCATCGATGGTTCCACCCGCGAGACCTGGATGGATCGAGGCCACGAACCTCTTCTGACCGGGCAGATTGGTGACAACAGGTGGGATTCCTGCGGCCGAGTATTCCCAGAGTTTGGTAGCGGTCGCCTCCAGATAGGCGGGGAGAGGGCGCAACAGTGAGAGACCGGCGATTGATCCGGACGCCATCTCCCATGCCTCGCCGTGGGATTTTCGCCCCACCATGGTCAGCTTCGAGTTCGGGCCGGCACTCTCCACCATCTCAGCTGCGAGGTTCGGGCCAACCCTGCCAATGACCAAGAACTCGATATCGGGCAAGCGCGAGGCCAATTCCGCGATTTCGAGGGCCCCCCGGGCTTCGGTGACATCCCCAACGTAGACCGCAGTTGGATGCACCATGTCGGGCGGGACCACTTCGAAGTCGGCAGGGTCGGGAACGTTGAGCACCACAACCGCACCGGGGAATGAAAGCTCGTCGGCGGCGACGATGACCTCGCTGGCCAGCCTTCGGGCCAGTCTCGTGTTAGTACCTGCGAGAAGACGCCCCAGCGGTTTCAACCAACCTGGAATCCACGCTCGAGAGGCGACCGCCTTCGAGTAGTCCTCATGGATGTCGATGATCGATCTGACACCACGAAGACGCGACACCATGGAACCAACCACAAAGAGCTCGGGGTCGGGGAGAATCACGACATCGGGTTTTTCCTTCCACAACGCGCCGACACAGCCGAATACCCGTCGGACCCGACCCGTATGTTTTCCGGTTTCGTCGGGGAAAAGTGAGGCCTGAATCCCGTTGGCCTCCAGATAACGGACATGCCTGTTGAGTCGGGGATCCCCGGACCAATGTCCTGAACTCGCTATGAGCGTTCTCATGGTGTTCGGGTCCTCGGCCGCTCAGAAGGTTCGCCGGTGAGGAAACCGACGCCCCAGGCGACATGCATTGTGAGCAGGGCGGGAATCGTTCCTGCGTTGGCAGACGACGAAACGATGACGCCAAGCGCGAGCGTACCGACATAACCAGCCCAGACAAGGAGTGTCCAGGGCCAGAATGGCGCAGCTGCGAGACTTCCCAGAAGGGCAAGTACCAACGTTGGAGGTGCCAGTTGCCGCCAGCGGAGGCTTCCCGGGTGACGACGAGCGAACTGCCTCTTCGCCTGGCCGTACTGGTAATACTGGCGCCACAGTTCTTTGAGCGATCCCCGTGGCCGATACTCGACCTTCAGTTCGGGGTTGAACCAGACGACACCGCCGGCCGCGATGATCCGATGATTCAGTTCGTAATCCTGGTTCCTGGCGAATTCGGTGTCGAATCCACCCAACTCGTCGATGCGTTCGCGGAGAAAGATCCCGAGGTAAACCGTCTCGACCGGGCCTTCCTCACCTCCGGTCCGGTAACGGGCATCGCCGGCGCCAAGAGGAGATGACATCGCAGCGGCGATTGCCCGCTCCCAGAACGTGTTTCCCACCGGGATCTGCATCCCACCGACGTTGGTAGCCCCGGTCCGATTCAATGTCTCCACTGCAGTGGTGACATAACCGGGTGGCAGCACCGACTGGGCGTCGCAACG
>JBGTFH010000067.1:0-44600 GCA_041747375.1 Acidimicrobiia bacterium | reverse complement strand
TGCGCGGGGTCGCATACCACCCGGCGTTGAAAGCACATCTCGGCTCGGCCGGTGGAAGTGTCACCGACCTGGCCGTCGCCACCGCTCGCCGCGATCTGATACTCCTCGCCACCAGGCGCGCAGGTTCATTTCGACGGCTTGTCGATGCGGTGAAACTCCCCCGGATCAGCCCGGCGCGGGCCGCTGCGGTCCTCATGTTCTCCTTCACCGACCGTCATTATCGGGAATGCGCCATCGAGGCCGGGATGGCGACGATGTCGGTTTCGAGACCGGCCCTGGCCCTGGTCCTCACATCGCTCCCGGCGATGTTCTCCCCATGGTGGGCGGACCGGGTGATGACCCGGGTCGAAACAGATCTCCTGGCGACGGTCTAGGCGTCGACCGGTACGACCTATTCGAAGCGCAGACCCTCCGGCGAAGTGAGACGATCGAGCGTTGGGGCGAAACCGAGCCACACCACGACACCCACCACCAGAGAAGCCATATAGATCATGCCAATCGATCTCCAGGGAACCGATGGGTCGGAGTTAGCGGACCAAGCGACGGCGGCACCGGCCGCGATCCCGACCAGTGCGCCAACTGCGGCCGAGGCGGCCAGCGGCACCGCCGTCTCCAGTCCAACCAGGGTGCGGACCTGTGAAGGAAGAAATCCACCCGCCCGAAGGAAGGCGTAGGCGTTTCGCTGCTGCAACAAATGGGAGCCAATGCCTACGGTGAGACTGAAGGCGGCGACGATGAAAATCAGTCCCAGGCCCACCAGAGCCAGGCTGCGCACCTCACGTGCCGGGGACGACTGGTCGTACTCGATCTCCGCCACCATCCTTACGTTCGCCATCGGCGCGGAAGACACGACCATGGTGCGTAGGTCTTCCAGATTGCCGACCGCCGGGTCGAAGCTGACCACGGCTCGACTCTCGGATAAAGCCGACAAGAAGCGGACATCGAGCGCCCCCGGGTCGATGATCACAGAAGCCGGGTAGTCGCCCTCAAATGTGGCACCACCAAAGGTGACACTCGTCTCCGTGGCCGAGTCGGCCAGTGGTGGGGCCGAACCAACGATCAATGTCGAACCCGCGGTGACAGTATCCCCGACCGCCATCACCACACCAGAGTCACAGTTGTCGATTTCAAGGACACCTTTCAACGCGTCACAAGATGCGACTACACCAAGCCTCGGCGAGTTCCATGCGGGTGAATTCACTGCGACAAGCCCCTCGACCACCACGCCCTCGACCCCCAATTCGCCAACAATCTGATCGGCGACTTGGAGCAGTACATCGCGTGAAGCCTCGATGACCACCACCGTCGCTGCCAGGTCATGGTTTCGGAAATCACTCGAGCGGAGCAAGGTGCCGGTAATCGTAAAGAACGCTGACACCACAAAAACCCCGGTTACCACTGCGATGAGCGGCCTGTTGACCTCGTCCGGAGAGCGGTCCATCCGTCTCGCCGCCAACAAGGCCGGTCCGTTATCCGTCCTCGAAGCGAGCCAGCGACCCATCATGGCGGTCGACATCCTGGCGGTGAGGGCGAGGCCGATAGCGGTCAGGACCATCCCGATCAAGGCAAAAGGATGAGGGGCATCTGTCTGCGAAGGGGCAATCATCCCCATGGCGAGACCGGCGAGACCAATCCCGAGGATCACCATTCCCGGCACAGACCTAGCTCGACGTGTCGACGCTTTCATCGGCTCTTCGACGAGACGCCGTGACCCGGCCAATGAGGCGAAGAACGCGGCCACCAACACGAATCCGACCACCGCCAGCGCCAGCGGCAAGGACGGCCACAAGGACGACGGGAAGGAAGATCGCCCACCGACGGGCAGGAGCGACAGGAGGGGGCGGATCGACCAGAAAATGACGAACCCGCCGATGATGCCGACTATTGCCGACGACAACGTCTCGAGAACAATGAAGAGTCGGATCTGGCGTCGTTCGGCCCCGACCAAGCTGAGCACACGAATCCGTTGGCGACGCTGTTCGAGGCCGAACCGGGTCGCCGCCGAGATGAACAGCGCCACCGGAAGGGCGAGTACCAGGAGAGCCACACTCGCCACGAAGACAACGTCGGACGAGATTTCGATATCCCGATTCGGCGGAGGGGCCGCGGGAAGTAGATGGGCTTCTCCGGTGGCCAGTAGTTGGACCGGCTCGACGAACGACACAGAAATCAGCTCGGATGGCTCTAACAAGAAGGACTCAGGAAGTAGCCCAGCCACGTCACCGCTGAGGCGCCCGGCGAGTGAAGGATTCGACTCGAGCTCTCTGGCGAGGGCAGGCGACACGAGGACGCTCCCAGCTGGCACTGGATCGAAACCGACCAGAAAAGGCCCAGTCCCCGTAGCGATGAGCAAATGGGTGACGGCACGGTCGCCGAGACGATCCTGACCTATAGCGATCATGCCGGCTTCGGCATCGTCGGTCATCTCACCAGAGGCCAACCATTCCCGTTGGGCGTCCCGGGCCTGGCGATCTGTCACCGCTGCTGGTATCGAGGCCATGGCGAAGAGAAACGAAGAAGCGACTGCGACACCCACTGCGATCAGACCGACCTGCCGCAAACCGAGGCCCCTCCCGGTCAGCAATCGCCAACCAATCCACAGCGTATTCGAGATCACTTCGAGAGTCTACACACTCAGTGTATAGTGTTAATCAATATGGTCGATACGGCACAATTAATCCTCGGATTGATGGAGGAGGAAAGCCCGGCCCACGGTTACGTGCTGAAGCAACGCCATGATCACCACTTCCGCCGGGCCAGGCCAATACACGTCGGCCAGATCTATTCGACCCTGGGCCGACTGGAGAGAGACGGTCTGGTGCGGCCCGCCGGTGTCGAGCGGGAAGCGGGACCTGAGCGGAAGTTGTACGCCATCACCAGGGATGGCCGCAACGCTAATGACAAGTGGCTGTCCACAGCCGAGCCTCCCACCGCACATCTACAACCGGTCCTGTATGCAAAGGTGGTGCTAGCACTGCTAACCGACCGCGACCCCTTCGAGTATCTCGATGCCCAACGAGCACTTCACCTCGGGCGGATGCGTGAGCTCACTGCATTGAAACGATCCGGCGGGCTTTCCGACAAACTGCTCGCCGACCATGCGTTGTTCCACTTGGAGGCTGACCTGCGATGGATCGACCTCACCGCAGCCCGGATCGACGACCTTGCCGCTGAGGTAGTGACGTGACCGAACCGGTTCTGTCGTGTCGGGGCCTGGAGAAGGCATTCGGAAAGACGCCAGCCCTCCGGGGTCTCGATTTCGAGGTAACACCAGGCGAGTTGGTGGCGATCACCGGGCCGAGCGGGTCAGGTAAGTCGACTTTGCTCCATTGTCTCGCCGGGATTCAGCTCCCCGATGCCGGAGAAGTCTGGTTCGAGGGGATTCGTGTCGATCAGCTGTCGACTCGATCCCGTACCCTGCTACGACGTAGGGCTTTCGGGTTCATCTTCCAGTTCGGGGAGTTGGTGTCCGAACTCACTGCACTCGAAAACGTGGCCCTGCCCGTTCTTCTCGAAGGCGGAGTCAGGGCCGAAGCCATGTCACGAGCGGTGCTCTGGTTGGAACAATTGGGCGTACCAGAACTGGCCGATCGGGTGCCTGCGGAACTCTCCGGCGGCGAGCGTCAGCGTGTGGCGGCCGCGCGCGCACTGATTCACGAACCCGCTGTGCTCTTCGCCGACGAGCCGACAGGCGCGTTGGACTCGTTGTCGGCTGAGCGTCTGCTCGAGGTCGTGGTTGGTCTCGCTGAGGACTACGGACTTACCCTTCTCATTGTTACGCACGACCCCCGAGTGGCCGCATACGGTCAGCGCGAGATCGTCATCCGGGACGGCAGGGCGTCGACGCCTTCTAACTTGGGGTGAGCTCCGCACAGGGCCCGATTTGGGTTTCCGTCGAATTTGTCCGGGTTAGTTGCCCGGGGCCAAATCATCCCCGGCCGGGGTTGAGGGATACGCGATGCGGGGTCTCGCCGCCCAATCGCTATGATTAGAGGGCAACGCACGCGCATAGCGTGTAGCGCCAACTCCGCTTTTCTTCCGTCCAAGCGAAGTAACCGCAGGACACGCAGGTTCTCGTCGATGCCCCGGCATCACTCCCGGCCACCCGGGCGGGGCGTTCAGCCCTCGACGGTTTCAAGCTCAAAGGAGCATCCATGTCCAACAATCTCTATGTGGGAAATCTCACATTCAACACCACCTCGGCTGACCTCGAGTCGCTTTTTGCCGCACACGGCGAAGTGACCAAGGCCCAGGTAATCACCGATCGCGAGACCGGCAGATCACGCGGGTTCGGTTTTGTCGAAATGGCAACGGCCGATTCGGCGAGGGCCGCAACTGACGCCCTCAATGGAAAAGACGTCGATGGCCGTCCTCTCACTGTCAATGAGGCTAAAGAGCGTTCACGTTGAGCTCAGACCCCGTTGAGAGGGGTCATGGAAGCAGACGGTGCGCCGGATGTGGTCATCCACAAAAGGAACACCGCACCCAGATCGGGTGCACAGTGCCCGTCTGCCCTTGTTCGGAATACAGCGCACGGGAACTCCCCAAGTCGCGTAAAAAGTAGATCCGTCCGGTGAATTGGTTAGTGGCGCGGTATTACCGCGCCACTAACGCGTTCAACTCAGAATCTCCATCGGTGTTGGCCTCCCACCAGGTTCATTTTGGCTAATGGACGGGTGTCAACCAGTCCATCACCTGTTCGATTGCCACCGGACTGTTGAGGATGTCAAAGTGGGTGACCCCTCCCAGAACGACTTTGCTGTCCGGTTTGAAACCCCGGGGTCGAGTGCTACTGGACGGACGCACCATCCAATCTCCGATCACAGAACCCATCAAGTGCCGCGGGTTCGACGTGGCGACACCAGCAATCAGATAGAGGCGGGCCTTGGAGGGAGCAAGCTCCCCAGCCTCGTTCTTGGCAAAGCCGAGATCTTTGATCCCACCGCTCCGACCATCGAAGAAGTCTGCGAGAGGCCGTGTGGTCGTTGCCATTTTCAACCCCCGCGTCATCGTCGCAACGAGCTTCTCGAGGGGGGCGCCCCGATACGGGGTTGCGATGGCGACGACATCTGAGACTTTCGCCGACCAGTTCTGACCGTCGCGTTGGCCCGATGCGTATGCCTCCCCGCTGACGAGACCGCCCATCGAATGACCCACAAGAGCGATCGACTCGACCGGCACCGGCCAACCGGAAACCAACTCCCCGAGCAAGTCGGACAATTGTGCCCCGTTCTCGGCTACCGGGAGTCCCGTGTTGTAACGGATCGATACCGGGGTCAGCTCGGGGTGGGCAGCAAGAGATTGAACAAGCCCCGGGCTGGAATCGTTTCCCGTCCAACAACTTTCAGTCCTGCCCAGACCGTGGACCAGAATGACGAGACGCCCGGTCACCGCTTCCGCTTGCGGGATGGAGGCAGTCATCGACGTGGCAAGACGTTGCTCGTGACGCCCGAGATCGTCTCCGAACAATCCATTTGTCCAACTCTGGATCGCGTCATAAGTAGCCGGTTCGATCGTCAGCGCGCGATCCAAACCTGCACCCATGACCGACGCACCCAACCGGACCGAGCCATAGGCGAGGCGGGTCACGGCCTCGTAGGGACGTTGGACCCGTCGGCCGGGATTCCCGACAGCATCGAACCAGCGCCGGGCTATGGCCGTGTGCATACCCTCGACGGGATCGACTATCCGCTCAACGCCGAGCGCGAAAGCGCTGCCGATACTCATTCGGTGTGACCTTTCTCTACCCACGAGGCACGGTAGCCCTGCCAGGGCGCTAAACCCGGGCCGGTGCCCGACGGAACAGCTGCGCTGCTCTACAGGCCCCTGGTCCAACTGACCGTCGAGAACGCCATCTTTTTGTCGCCCGGGATGCCAAGGCGCACAAGTACCACCGCCAGCACTGCCGCTGCCACAGGTACGGGGAAATCAGCTGTGATCCTCGTCGGGTGGCGCCTGATACGGGCAAAAACCTCATCATCCGTGTTCAGGATCCACTCGTTGGGAAGCACGATCGTGTTGGCCCGCCCGGGAAGCAATTTATAGGAATAGTCCTTTCCGAGGATCAGGTATCCAGAGGCTCCGACAGAGCCGAGCGCAACCTTCAGACCATCGGCGTTGACAATCAGCGCCGAGATCATGCCGTTTGATTCGACTGATCGAACCCTCCAGACAGAGCCGTTGGCAAGATGCACCTTCTGACCAAATCCGAAATAGATACTCCACCAGCTGATCCGACCCATCCTCGCCACGGTCTCGCCCTCGTCGACCAGCTCCCACACCGGGAATCTGAACACACCGACTCTGCGCAGAGTTACTTCACCCATTATCGGCTTTGAGCTGGGAAGCCCCTGGCCTTCGCTCAATACGCCGTATTCACCCTGTGGACTCACCCGAAAGATTCTATGCGACCCAAACACTCTGGGCGCTGCGGCCCTTGGGAGACTCCCATGCCTCGCGAGCACTTCATCGTTTCTGTGAAGGGAATTTGCGGCGAGCCCGCAAAAACGGTTCACAAAAACTGCGCACACCTTTTCTGTGAAGGGAATTTGCGGCATGGACGCAAGAACGGTTCACAGAAGCGGTTCGACTACTCAAGTCGATCTCCCCCGTAAGCTCTCACAGCAGATGACAGACGTGGAACTGGCCTCGCCACTGGAGGGACTCAACCCCACCGAGATCCGTGACCGGATGCGGGCGGGGCAGGTCAACAGGGTGGTCGAGCGTCCCAGCCGTACCACCGGCGAGATCATCAAAGCCAACGTCGTAACCAAGTTCAACATCCTGCTCGGGATCCTCCTGCTGGTCACGCTATTGGTCCTCCAACAACCCCGTGATGCCCTGTTCGGCATTGTGCTCGTGGCCAACGCCGCCATCGGAATCGTCCAGGAGCTCCGGGCCAAACGCACTCTCGACCGGCTCGAAGTGGTCGCCGCACCGAAGGTACGCCTGGTCAGATCGGGCAAGGTCACCGAAGTAGCCACCGACCGGATTGTCGTCGACGACCTCATTGAGCTGAGGCCAGGCGAGCAGCTGGTGGTCGACGGAGTGGTCGTCGAATCCAACGGACTAGAAATCGACGAGTCGCTGCTCACCGGGGAAGCCGATCCGATCCGCAAGCAAGTCGAAGACGGATGCCTGTCCGGCAGCTTCGTCGCTGCTGGGTCGGGGCGCTACCGCGCCACCAGAGTGGGCGAGGACGCCTATGCCGCCCAATTGGCGCATGCCGCCAAACGGTTCGAACTGGTCCACTCCGAACTGCGCCAGGGTATCGACAGGATCCTCGGAATCGTCAGCTGGATCGTGGTCCCGATCGGGGTGCTGCTGGTATGGAGCCAGATGAGGGGCGGGGGAACCTTTATCGAAGGGTTGGGAGGAGCGGTCGCTGCCAGTGTCGCCATGGTCCCCCAGGGCCTAGTTCTCCTCGCGTCTATCGCGTTCGCAGTTGGCGTGATCAGGTTGGGAAAGCGCAACGTGCTGGTACAGGAGTTACCGGCGATCGAGGGCCTCGCCCGGGTCGACACTGTCTGTTTCGACAAGACGGGAACCCTCACCGAGGGCCACCTCACTGTCAAGGAGGTGATCACGCTCACCGACGTCGACCCGATTCCAGCCCTGGCCGCAATCGCGGCTTCCGAGAAACACCCCAACGTGACCATGGCAGCCATCGCCGACGCCTTCCCCGACAACCCCGGTTGGGGGATGCAGGATATGGTGCCCTTCTCTTCGGTGCGCAAGTGGAGCGGGGTGACCTTCTTCGGTGATGGCACCTGGGTGATTGGAGCTCCCGATGTCATCGCTCCTCGGGACGAGCGGGCCCGTGCAGTCGTCCGGGACGTCTCCGCAGACGGGAACCGGGTGCTGCTATTGGCGACCTGTCAGACCGCGCTCGGCGACAGGTTGCTTCCCCCCGATGTCGAGCCGGTGGCGATTGTCGTCCTTTCCGACCAGATCAGAATCGACGCAGAGGAGACGCTCCGCTACTTCGCCGAACAAGGGGTCGACGTAAAGGTCATCTCGGGCGACCATCCAGACACGGTCGCCGCAATCGCCAGCATGGTCGGACTGGTGGGAACTGTCATCGTCGACGCCCGCGACCTCCCCGAAGACCAGGAATCTCTCGCAGACCTGATGGAATCGGCGACCGTTTTCGGGCGTGTCACTCCCCAACAGAAGAGCTCCATGGTGCGTGCCCTTCAGTCGCGGGGACACGTGGTGGCGATGACCGGCGACGGAGTCAATGACGTGCTCGCCCTCAAGGACTCCGATATCGGCATAGCCATCGGTAGCGGGGCACCGGCGTCCCGCGCCGTCGCTCAACTGGTGCTGATCGATGGGCAATTCAACACCCTTCCGCAGATCGTCGGTGAGGGGCGGAGGGTGACCGCCAACATCGAGCGTGTCGCCAACCTCTTCATAACGAGCACGATGTATGCACTCGGTCTCTCGCTCGCCATCGTGCTATCCACTCTGCCATTCCCCTTCCTTCCCCGACATCTGACGCTGGTGGGAAGCCTCACCGTCGGTATCCCCTCGTTTTTCCTGGCCCTCGCACCATCACGACGCAAGGCCCGCGCCGGATTCGTTTCCCGGGTGCTCAAATTTGCAATTCCCGTAGGCGCCATCGCCACAATCGCCACATTCGCCGGATACTGGCTTGCCGACGTTGAAGGTTCCACCATCGAGGAATCTCGCACTACGGCGACCCTCATACTGGCTGCCATCGGGCTGTTTGCCCTGGGCATCGTGAGCCGCCCATTGGTCCCATGGAAGAAGGGCCTGATCGCCACGATGTCGTTCCTGCTCGTGTTGTCGATGGCCCTCCCGGTGCTCAGGGACTTCTTCGCCCTCGACCTGCCCCGCCCGGTCGTACTGCTCTCGGCGGTGGGGATCGTCGCCCTCACCGGTTTGGTCATGGTGTTCGCCCTCCGTTTCGTTGGGTGGGCCCGCGTGGTGCCGGAGTTGCTCGACTTCCCCGCTTCCGAACCCGACCCGTGGCGAGTGCTTACGCAGCGTGTGGTGGAGCGCTCAGGCTGGGCTCGCTCGTTTCCGACCACGACGGAGATGCACCAGCCGCTTGCAGACCCACAGCTGGACGAGGACATCTGACCTTCCGAGGGGCTATCAAAGGAACGCAGGCCTTCGCCGGTGGTTTCCGGTTTCTCATCCGCGGGTATCCCTGCGCCCGTGGCACCCATCGAACTGATCGATAAGGCTGAGGACGCCGGATTGCACTATCTGGATGACGAAACTCCGGGAATCTCGAGAATCCGTAGGGGAAAGGCATTCAGCTATCAGCGCCCGAATGGCGAACCAGTCGACGAAGAGACTCGTGAACGGATCAAAAGGCTGAGCATTCCTCCGGCTTGGAAGCCAGTCTGGATCTCTGAAGACCCACAGACTCATATCCTGGCCACCGGGATCGACAATGCCGGTCGGAAACAGTACATCTACCACCCCGTATGGGAGGACCTGCGCGACGAGATCAAGTTCGATCGCATGTCCGATCTCGGATCGAAACTGGTTCGATTGAGAAAGTCGGTCGATCGTGATCTCCGTCAGCCGGGCCTCCCCAGAGCCCGGGTGGTAGGCCTTGCGGTGGCAATCCTGGATCGGACGCTGATCCGGGTAGGCAATCGGAAATACGCCCGCGAAAACGACTCATACGGCCTCACCACCCTGACCCCGGAGCATGTAGCCGTCGTGGGGAATCAGATCCATTTCGAATTCACCGGGAAAGGCGGGAGCGACTACGAGCTGGCGCTTCACGATCGTCGCTTGGCCTCGCTGATAGCGAAGTGCCAGGATCTGGGTGGGCAAACGCTTTTCAGCTACGACAACGGCGCCGGGCCCGCGTCCATCAGTTCGACTGACATCAACGACTACATAGCCATCTCGACCCGTTCCCATTTCACCGCCAAAGACTTCCGCACCTGGGGCGCTTCGGCGACCGTCCTCGGATATCTGGCACGGTGCAAGGCAGGGCCCGACGATGGGGCGGTCATCCCGGCAATTGATGTCGCGGCAGAACGGCTCGGCAACACGCGAGCTGTATGTCGAAGCTCATACGTACATCCTCTGGTCGTCGACGCATACCGCGAAGGCATTCTCGGCGACATATGGCGTGCCTCACGAAATGGACGGTGGCTCGACCGCGAGGAATCATCACTTCGACGGGTGCTTAGCGCCGGACCGTGAAAACTGTCGAGCGATGTTTTCCCGACCCCCTTTCCGGGGTAACAGGATGACAGATCGAAGGAGGATCTCAATGCAAGAAGTAGTAGGACTGTTCGAGTCTCGCGAGCAAGCAGAAAGAGCTGCTGACGATTTGTATAGCAGCGGTTATGACACCGAAAGCATCGGTTATCTAAACCGTCCCCGTGACGAGTCCGACGACGTCGTGCTCGATGAGGGGTATGTCGAGCACCATGACAGTGACCTCGGCGAAGAGGCTGCCAAAGGTGTTGGAGGCGGCATGGTCGGCGGCGCAGCGACCGGAGCCGGTGCGGCTTTGCTTGCTTCAGCCGGTCTGCTTGCCGTGCCCGGAGTTGGCCCATTCCTCGCAGCAGGGACAATCGCCGGCACACTCGCGGCGACTGCTGTTGGAGCGGCCGGAGGCGCAGTTGTCGGTGGTGCTGCCGGTGCCATCGTCGGCGCAACCGGTGGCGACGATGTCGATGACACGTCTTCGTACTATCGGGACCGAATCGATAAAGGGTTTGCCACCCTCTCGGTGACTGTGCCTGAAGAGAACACTGAAGAAGTGTCGGCGGCGCTGCGTAACGCCGGCGCCGACCGGGTCGAGGTGTACGGCGAGTCCGGTTGGGCCCGCTAGATCGATCCCTACGCAGCAAAAGTCCAATGGGAGTGTTGCCTCAGGGCGACACTCCCATTTTTCTTACTCCATGATGTTGGAGAACTCGTAATCACCGAGTGCGTATCAACACCAGGTGGTCGGCTGCGGACTCCGCCCCCCAGACCTCACCGGGTCGGCCGTGGATCTGGCGCACGTCGCCCGGGTTGTGTGGCAGCGGATAGACATTGAACGACTCAGTGGTCGGGTCGAATCGCACCAGTGCGTTGGCCGTGAAGTCGCTGAGCCATACGATGTCGGCTTCATCGACATAAACCGCGTATGTGGACGCGTCCCCGGGCAATGCCCATGTGTCCCAGACTTCTGAGTCCAGTTCGAGGCGGCTCACGTTCCCGCTGTTCCACTCGCTCACCCAAATGGCACCCGATGAGTCGGTCCAGACCCGCCGCGCCCCTTGATCGGGCGTCGGTGGTTCGAAGACATCCGCCTGCCCGTCCTCGAGTATTTCCGCGACATATGAGCCGGCCAATGATGCGAAAACCACCCGGCCGTCTGGAGTAGCGGTGATGCCATATGGCCCGCTTCCCGCGGGCGATTGGAATGTCTCGGTCTCTCCGGTGATCGTATCGAGCACCCCATATACCCCGTTTTGTCCGGTGAACCAGAGCATCCCGTTCTCGTCGAAAACGGCGGTGTTGAGATTCGCGGCATCGGCGTCGGCGAGCGGATAGATCGTTACCTCGTCGGTTTCGGGATCAACCGAGACGATCGAGTTCAATCCGCTGTCCGTGATCCACGGCGTCCCCTTATCATCGACGATCACACCGTGGGGCGATGAGCCGAGTCCGAGCGGAATGTGGCGGGTCTCCCCGGTCGCAGGGTCGAGCCATCCCAATTCTCCCGATCCCTGAGCGGTATACCAGACACCCCCATCGGCAGCCGGGGCCACATCATGCGGTTGGGAACCTGCTGGAACAGGGAACGCTTCGATCGTCAGATCGTCGGGGCTGATCGTGGTCGAGGTCGTGACGTCGGTGGTGCTCGACTCGGGGGCAGCCTCCGTTGTGGTCGACGACTCCGGCGTCGTAGTCTCCGTGGGAGCCGAATCGATTGGGTTTCTATCGGCAGGAACCACCGTGCAGGCGGCCAAAACGACCGCACACGTCAAAATCGGGATCCGCATGGCACCAACCTACCGGAGCGGGCCACGAATCTGCGCTGAACCAGTCCACCACTGCAGAACTCTCAGGGAGCGAAGCGTGTTCCACCGGCTCGGGAGTCGTCCCGTCTCCATGTTGAACCAAATCTTGCCGGTATAGCCCGTATGCAGGGGCCATTTTCCGTCCTTCATGCGGTGTCCCTCCAAAAGATCAACAGGGTCGGCCAATCGCTCATCCCTCGTGGCATCGACAGCGCGGTAATAGTCGAGTCCTCGCAGGATGTCATGGTGCCAGCGGGGAGGAAACGCCAAACGGGTCATTCGATCGTCTGGAATCCGCCCGGTTCGATGTGAACGGTAGAGATGATGGGCGGAAAAGAACTCACGACCCAGAGCTTCGGCTTTTTCGACTGCCGGTCGCTGGTTCCCACCACTCAAACAGTATTCATTGAGACCTTCCAGGACGTTGACCGTGGTATGAAATGATCCATGTCGTGAACCGTCCCGGTCGGTCCGACAGTTCCACCCGCCGTCGTCTAGTTGTCGATCGAGGATCTCCCCGACGAGTTGTTCCCGTGTCGGACCTTCCACGGTGAACCAGCTCGACAATGCGAGGCCAAACCCGGCGACACATTCGTCCCGCTTCGCCTTCTCGTCGTCGCCGAATACCCACACCGGCCGTTCCATCAACAGTTTGACTGAGGCAACCGCCCCGGCGTTGTTTCGGGGCAGACCCATCCGCCATAGCTGCAAAAGCGTATATGTCGTGGATGTCCACTTGGGGGTATAGAGGCCGTCCGCCCATTTGCCATCAGCACCCCGTTCACCCAGAAGCCGGGCTCCCCAACCATCTGTCGCTACCAGCTCCTGGGTCTGCGACCACACCGACTCTGAGACCCCGAGAAGATCCTTCTCCACCTGCCAGCGGATCGACGGGTCACCCTCCAAGAGCCATTCGACTACGCCTGAAGAAGTCATCGCATGGCCTTAACCCATTCAGCGCCCAGTCCGCGGCGAATAGCGAACCATCAAGACGACCAGGCATCTCGCTGCCAGGGAGGACAATGCCCACTTATCAAACATCAAAACACCATACCTACCGGACACCAATTCTGTCCCGAATCTTCGAGTCCACTGCCGTTGTAGAAAGTGTGCTGGCCCCAACTCTGGAACACGAGCTATAGAACGATGAGGAACCGCAGTAGGATCCCGGCCTCCCGCCCGATTTCGGCATTGATCTCGGGCTCGAATTCAGGAATCCGACGGCGTACGGGAAGCATCGAGCCCGCAGTGTGTTGCCGTGCCGACCTGCGCACGGGTGCCTCGTGTTAATTGAGACGTGACTCCAGGCCGTCGATGATTATTTCGAGGCCGAATAGATACTCCTCGTCATAGGCGCAATTGAACAAGTTGGGAGCTATCCGGGCGACATTCGGGAAGGCTGCTGCCAACTGAGGCAGTTGCGGCTCGAGCTTTGCGTATTCGTGCGAGTCGGGCGCCACCGCTGACTGAAATGCGTAACCCATGGTGTGACTGGCCAGCATCTGCCAGGCATGATGGGTGTCGTTCTCATTGAATCCGGCGTCTAGGAAGATCGACACGACCCGATCCATGAACTGGAGCGAGCCGGGGCCGGTGTTGCCTTGCTGCATAAGCAGGAACACCACCCAACTGTGATTGCCGAACTGTTCCATCGCCTCCTTGCCAATAGCACGAGTTTGCGCTTTCCACTCCAAACCGGGATCGGGAAGCTGGATCGAGCCAAATACGTAGTCGATCATCCCGTTGAAGAGGTCGGCCTTGTCGTCGACATGGTTGTAGAGCGACATCGCCTCGACACCCAGTTCGGCTCCCAGTTTTCGCATCGACATGTCGTCGATGCCGTGAGTGTCGGCGTAGGCGACTGCAGCCTCGACGACTCGGTCGCGGTTGAGTGTGGTACGGGTCTCGGTGGTCACGTTGCCATCGTATGACAAAAAATCTCCAAAGTCGTCTTGACATGCTTACGGTGTATGTATATGTTTACACCGTACGCTTACAGTGTACGCATACGATGTATGTTTATCAAGAGGAGAACAGAGATGGCATTGGGAACAGAGGCACTGGCCCGGGCAAGCGCCAGAAAACCCTGGAGAACATTAGGGATATGGGTCGCTCTACTGATATTGGCCGGAGTGGCCTCATCGGCACTTCTTGGTGACGCCCTCACCGCCAGTATCGAATTCACCGACGCTCCCGACTCAGTGCGCGCCCAACAACTCGTCGAAGAGATTCGGGGTGAGCCGGGTGACTCGGAATTCGTGGTTGTCGATTCAGAATCAACGACTGCAGACGACCCGGTCTATGTCCAGTATGTCACCGAAATCCAGACAGCTCTGGCCGCCTCGACGGCAGTCCAGTCGGTGGGCTCGTATCTCACCGAGAACGGCCCGGTTTCCGAGTCTGGAACTGCTGCCCTCCTTCCGGTAGAACTGGCCGGATCCGATCCCGACGAGTTCGCCGCCAACGCGGAAACTCTTCGCGAGGAGGTCCACGCCATCCCGGCACCCGACGGATTCGAAGCACTGATCGCTGGCCCAGCCACGTTCAACAACGACTTCAATACGGTGGCCGAAGAAGATCTCCGCACCGGGGAGACAGTCGGCATCATCGTGGCGCTGATCGTGCTTGTGTTTGTCTTCGGGACCGTCGCCTCCGGTGTCATCCCCATCATCCTCGGAGTCGTGTCCATCGCCGTCGCCATGGGACTCGCCGCGCTGGTGGGTCAGCTATTCGACCTCAGCTTCTTCATCACCAACATGATCACCATGATCGGGCTCGCCGTCGGTATCGACTACTCGCTGTTCATCGTCTCCCGCTACCGGGAGGAACGTGACAAGGGGTTCGAGAAGGTCGATGCAATCGGACGCTCCGGTGCTACTGCGACACGAGCCGTGTTCTTTTCAGGGATGACGGTGGTGCTAGCGCTTGTCGGGATGCTCCTCGTCCCCAACACGCTCTTCCGCGCCCTCGGGCTCGGAGCCATCCTCGTCGTGGTTGTCGCAGTCATCGCGTCGATGACCCTGCTCCCAGCGGTGTTGTCGGTCATGGGCGACAGGATCAACGCTCTGAAGGTCCGACGCCGCGGATCCCTGGAGAGCCAGGGCCGGTACTGGGATCAGATCACCAAGACCGTGATGAAACGGCCGGTGATTTCGATGGTCCTGTCGGTGACGGTGTTGCTGGTTTTTGCCTCCAGCTTCCTGTCCATCGAGACAGGACTCGCAGGCGTATCCACGATGCCTGATGAGATCGAGTCGGCTCAGGCATTCGCTGTTCTCGAGAGCGAGTTCGAAGGTGGGCTTGCCTCCCCGGTTGAGATCGTCGTGACCGGGGGAGAAGTCGAAGCCACTACTGCCAGCATCCAAACTGCTCTGGCAGCTGATCCTGCCTTCGGACCCGTGGCGGCCGACCCGGCATCGACAGATGCGATCACCGCTCTGGCGGTCCAACTCCCCGGCGATGTTGCCTCGGCCGAGTCGATGGAAGCCGTCCGTCACTTGAGGGATGAACTCGTCCCCGCAGCCATGGCCTCCGGGAGCGAGGTGTTCGTGGGTGGACAGACTGCCATAACCATCGACCTCGTCGACCAGACGGATGACTACACCCCGATCGTCTTCGTTGTCGTCCTGGGGTTGTCTTTCCTCCTGTTGATGGTGGCCTTCCGCTCGGTGGTCATCCCGGCCAAGGCGATTGTGATGAACCTTCTGTCGGTAGGTGCCGCGTACGGGTTGGTGGTTGCATTCTTCCAGACCGGGGTTGGCCCTGATTGGGTCAAAAGCATTGCATCTGCCCTCGGTTTCACCCAGGTGGACGCGATCGAGGCATGGATCCCGCTGTTCTTGTTCTCGGTCCTGTTCGGACTGTCGATGGACTATCACGTGTTCCTGTTGTCGAGGATCAAGGAGCACTTCGACATCACCGGTGACAATACCGAGTCTGTCGCCTACGGACTGCGGACCACTGGTGCGTTGATCACAGGTGCCGCCGCGATCATGGTTGCGGTATTCGCAGGGTTCGCTGCCGGGCGTCTGACCAGCTTCCAGCAGATGGGCTTCGGACTCGCCGTGGCCGTGCTGTTGGATGCGACCATCGTCAGGACCATCCTGGTGCCCTCGACGATGAAGCTGCTCGGCTCCCGCAACTGGTACTTCCCGAAGTGGCTGGAGTGGATACCCAATGTGTCAATCGAGGGCCACCTCGACGACCCGGATTTCGAGATCAGCCTCCAAGAGACGGCGCTGGTGAACTAGCCCCGATGTTTGGGAGCATGACAATCGAGTCGTGCTCCTGCCGCCTTTCTCTACATTCCCTCGCTTTACAGATCTATGCCGGGTTCCAACTACGGTCGACCGGGTGAGTATTACTTTTCCGGGCCCTGCGGAGTTGGGTCGATCAGTTGTGGTCCGATTGGGCGGTCCTGTTCCGGACGGATGGGAGAAAAGCGATCGTCTCGTCGTCGACGCCGGGGTCTACGACGATCCAGCCCGCCTCCTCGAAACACAACGACGCTACGTCCGTCGCATCCCCACAGTTTTCGAGCTGTCCGTGCCGGTGGAGGAGTTGAATCGACCGGAATCAACTGACGAAGATCCGGTCGTTCTCGGTAGCGAATTCACTTTCCTCCCCGAGCTGCTTACCAAATCGCTATGGCACAACGCTTATGACGCCACTGGCGGCGATCCGATCTGGTGGTGGGCCCGAAAGGCGGAGGCATGGATTGAAGCGCTGGTCGACGGGCCAGCCGACATCATCCTCAGCGACGGCACTCCGGTTTGGCTCGACGGCGGTCCCCGTCAACCCTTCTCCTTGGACCACGGCGTTGTCCATCACGAGACCCTCGAGCTGGGACGATCATCGCTGGTCCTCCCTCCGACGCAGCCTCGAGCAGACCTCGCTCCCGATCAGTTGGCCGCGGTCTCTCATCTGGCCGGGCCGGCCCGTGTCATCGCACCGGCAGGTTCGGGGAAAACCCGGGTCCTGACTGAGCGCATGCTCCATCTCGTCGAGGACCGCGGCGTCGAACCGGAGATCATCACAGCAGTCGCCTACAACCGGAGGGCCGCCGACGAGATGAAGGAGAGGCTTCCCACGCGACTGGCAGCACGAATCCGCACCATCCACTCTCTCGGTTGGGCGATCCTGAGGATGGCCCAACCCCACCTGGCTCTCATCGACGAGAGAGAACAACGGCGCCGGCTCGAGCCGATCGCTAAGGCACCTCCTCGAGCTAACACCGACGTCATCGGGCCTTATCTCGAGGCGTTGAGTGAGGTTCGGATCGGGCTTCGACCTCCTAACGAAGTCGAGGCCGGTCGTGACGATATCCCCGATTTCCCTGACGTTTTCGAGAAGTACCAAAGGATTCTGGCCGATCGTGGGGAAGCGGACCATGACCAACAGATCTACGGGGCGATACGGGCTCTGCTTGCCGATGCAGACCTGCGCCGGCATTGGCAGCGGGAGTGCCGGCACCTACTCGTTGACGAGTTCCAGGACCTGACCCCGGCTTACATTATGTTGCTCCGCCTCGTTGCAAGCCCCGGGTTGAATGTGTTTGGCGTCGGCGATGACGACCAGGTGATCTACGGATATGCCGGGGCAGATCCGGGTTTCCTTCTCGACTACGAAAGGCTGTTCCCGAGCGCTGCGGTATACGCATTGGAAACCAACTACCGATGTCCCCGCGACGTCGTCGCCGCGGCGACGAATGTCCTCGGCTACAACGATCGCCGAGTCCCCAAACTGATCCGAGCTGCCACCGAGAACGACGGCCTGATGGTCGAACAGGCGGCCGGCATTGACCTGGGCAGCCGGGCCCTCGACCGGATCAACGAACTCATCGAGGCCGGTGCCCGGCCCGGCAGCATCGCCGTCCTCACCAGGGTCAACTCCAGCCTGCTACCTGTCCAGGTGGCTCTTGCAGAGCACGGCATCGCCTTCAGTTCGATGCTCACGGCCTCGGTCCTCGACCGCACCCTGCTCAGCGCGGCCCTTGCCTGGATCCGGATCGCCCTCGACATCGAGTCGATGACCCGCAACGACCTGTTCCAGGCGATCCGTCGCCCGGGGCGGGGACTAACCCGGCTCTTCACCAGCTCAATCGAGCGGAGGCGGGGCCCATTCGGGATAGACGAGATCGAGCGTTTTGGTGAGGATCTCGATAGCAAGAGGAGGGGGCGCTGGGATGACTTTTGTGACCATCTCCGACTCGCCGGGGCGTCGACGTCGAGTACGACACATCTGCTCGACACTCTCGCCGGGGAGATCGGGCTGAGTCGCGCCGCCGACGCTTTGGACGCCGGTCGTAGCCAGGCCGACAGGTCCGGACAGAGCGACGATCTGGTCGCACTGCAACGGATTGCCGGTCTCCACGACAGTCCGGCCAGTTTCGAGTCGTGGTTGCGGGAACGGCTCAGCACACCATCTCGCCCCGGGGGAGTGACCCTTTCCACAGTTCACCGGGTCAAAGGGCTGGAGTGGGACCACGTCCTTGTTTTTGCCGCCGACTCTTCCCTGATGCCACACCATCTCTCCAACGACATCGAGGAGGAACGGAGGATCTTCCACGTAGCCATGACCCGGGGCATCAAGACAGTCGCCATCCTCGCCGACCGCGATCATCCCTCGCCCTTTCTCGCCGAGATCGATGGGAGCCGACCCAGGACCCAATCGTTGCCGGCAGAGGAGAGGCCTCCAAAGAGGGCTGCGATCCTCACCGGGATCAGGCTCGTCACCGGCGACGAGGTCAAGGTTCAGGGTGGTTACGTCGGCGTGGTGACCGGCGCCACAACCGACGGGTACCTGGTCAACCTCCATGGTGGCGACGCGCAGATCACGATCGAGTGGGGCGATCGCATCGAAGTTGCCAACCGGGCTGGACCACTCATCAGAGACCCGAACGACATCGACGAGACCCTCCTCGATCGGCTGAAGCGATGGAGGCTCGACCAGGCAGCCTCCCAGGGCGTACCGGCGTACGTCGTTTTCCACGACACGACTCTCAGCGAGATCGCTTCAGTGAGGCCAACCACTCCGGAAGGATTGCTCGCGATAACCGGGATCGGCCCTGCCAAACTGGAGGCGTACGGGGACGACCTCCTCGACCTCCTCAGCAACCAGGACTGACAGAGGGTGCTTTTACGAGTTGTTACAGCCGATGCCGTCGCCATCGTTGTCGAGCTTGTAGTCGTCCGGACCGACCACGGTGACCCGGCCGGTGTAATACGGTCCGTCGCCGGAGCCACCGGCACAATCGACATCACTCACCCCGACCGGGACACACTGTCCCGTATAGGACGGATGACAGCCACTGCCTCCGGCCGTTGTCGGTGCCACGCTCTTCACCGAGGTCGTGGTGGGAGACTGAGTTGTCGTTGTAGGCGTATAGGTCTTCGATGTATGGGTGTTCCCGTTCGGGTCCGTCAGGAACGCGGTGTCACCGTCGTTGTTCCATATCGCCGAGCCCACGCTGCACCAGTAGAGATCGAGGCCAAAATCGCTACCACAACCTGAGTACACGGTGACATACTCACCGGCCGCGAGCACAAAACCCACCGGGAAATCAAATCGATTCGAGGCCGACTCGTCCTTGATGCCCCATCCAGTCATGTCGACGAGGTTGTCGCCGTCATTGCGGATCCTGATCCACTCTTCGTTGAGATTTTCGTTGTCGTTTCCGGGGGCGTCGTAGAACAAGTTGACGATGGTCAGCGAGGCATCGGCGGGTGGTCCGCATGCGTCAGGCGCCCACAGACCCAGTCGGTTCTCCTGTGCAGCGACCTGGGCCACCTCGAACCGGTCGGCCAATGCCGTGTCGGGCGGATACCGCCGACTGATTGCAGCCCCGCGACGGATCATCTCTTCGTTTATCGAGAATGTGCCGACCCAGACGTAACGGAGGAGACGGTCGAACTGATCTCGGTCGGACACATCTACGGTGATCCCGACTTCGGTTCCGGCGGGGATCATGGTCGCCAGGGCCAGGGTCGCCTCGGGAGCCCAACACTCGTTCTTCTCCGGGGTGTTGATACCGATCAGCCTCAGCGGCTCGATGGTGCCATCGGCCAACTCGACCTGAATCGTGTCACCGTCGGTGATCGAGTCGACCGTCACGACCTCGGCTCCGGACACGAGTTGGGTGTTCGGATCCCCCGATTCTCCGGCGGAAATTGGGGCAAAGATGACTACCGCCGACGCGACCCTTGGAAACTGTGGATCCGTGGCCGTTGTCGTTGGTGCCGTCGACGTGGTCGTCTGTTGTTGGTGGCTCGCCCCGGGGTTCGGTTCCGAAGTTGTCGTAGTTGTGCTCCGGGAGGCGACCTCGACTGTCGGGGATGGTGTTGCCAGGGCCGATCCGACAAATCCGACCAGGAGGAGCAGCGTCAGAGGCGCCCAGGCGGGGGACACCGGCCGCGGAGGCACCGCCAACGCCGACCGGGCCGTCTGCATCTGAGCGAGCCTGGACTCGCTGTCTGCCATCGCGGATGCAAGCGCCGCAACTCGGATCGCATGTCCCTCCGAAGGGTTGTCCCCGTTAGCCACACATCGACTCGCCGCGAGCAGCGCAGCGAGCCTGTCGGCTGGCCCGGCGAGGATGTGCGATGTCCGGCGGGTTGAAACCGCAAGAAGGAGCCCGTGCTCGGTGCGGTCAGCCGACTTCAGCCTCGAAAAGGGGAACTTCACCTGTTTCGAACCGGAGAAGACGACCTGTTTGTCTGTGAAGTAGACGCTTCCGGAATCGACCGGAGTCCAAACCTTGTTTCCCTGGTGTTTCCGGAGCTCCTGCAAGGTGACACCGTCAACAACGGCCAATCCGGTCTCGCTGTTGGCCAACTTGATAGGGAGATCGCGCGGGACGACCTCTTGAATCCATTCGAGGTCTTGGTCCAGCTCCCGCATCTCTGCTTTGGATGATTCGAGTCGGGATTTCTCAGTTGTGATTGATAGGTCTAGCCGACGCTTTTCAGCTTGATATTCAGCCCATTGGGGGCGGCTGCTCTGCCAGTCCTTCCATCTCTGCGGCGACCAGAAGCGGACCCAGTCAAATTTGTTCACATCCGATTATTCGCAATGTCAGCCGTAATGGTTAGGGGCCACCAGACCCATTTGGCGTCGGTGCCTACCGTCTGTAGGTCACAAACCCGCACGCCGAGCAGACTCAACAAACAATCCGACCGCCTCTAGATCCTTGCTAAAGGAATTGTCGCTTCTGTTTTGGTTGGTCAGGGTCAATGAGTCGACCCCGGCAGGTCGGACCATCCGGATGGCATCTGCCACGTTCTCCGGCCCGAGGCCTCCGGCCAGAATCACGGGGACATGGACCATTTCGACGATCTGCCGGCTCAAATTCCAGTCGTGAGTCACCCCGGCAGCCCCGATCCCATCGACTGCGTCGGTAACAGAGTCGACTATCAGCCAGTCCACATGCGGTGCGAATTCGATCGCCAGCTCGACCGACCCGGGGCCGATCATCGGTATCGCCTGCATCACCTCGCTCTCGATCGCATTGCTCAGCATCAACCGTCGTAGGTCAAAGACATCGCCGGGGCCGAGCAATGATGTATCCCCACAGAGGTGAAGGATGTCGGGTCGAAGATCCGCGACGAAGCCCTTGACGGTCACAAGGTCGGTTTCGACGGTCAGGGCGACACATCTCGCCGTAGTGCCTGCCAACGCCTCGACTATTTTTCTGCCAATCGGCATGCCCACCTCACCCGGTAGACCACGCTCCGACACTGTCACCCCGACGTGGTCGACACCGAGTTCTGCAAGGGCAACAGCTTCATCCGGCGTTTGGGCGGTGTAGATCTGAGTTATCACGGCGTCTGAGTATGACCGGTACCATCGCAATGTGAAGCACCCGGTCGGGCAACGGTGAAAATCGCCGCATTCGGCGACATCAACATCGACGTGATCCTCAACGTCGATCGCCTCCCCCGGCTCGGTGAAGAGGTATTTTCGTCCCAACGGAGCGAAATGCTCGGCGGGTCAGCAGCCAACACAGCCACCGTGCTCTACCGGCTTGGCCACGAGGTCACGGTGATGGGCGCCGTCGGAACCGATCCCTCCGGAGCGCTTGCTTTGACGACGCTTGAGAGGATCGGTATCTCTAACGAGTTCGCGTCGCGGTCGTCCAAGTTGGCGACTGCGATGAACACGATTCTCATCACTCCCGACGGTGAACGCACCATGATCGGTGCACGGGGTGCCAATGTGGCCTATCGCAACGTCCCTGGCTGGGAGTCCGGCCTCGAGTGGCTCCACGTCTCCGGGTATGCATTGATGGAGGGTGCCCAGCAGAAATCGGCACTCGAATCCATCCAAACCGCGTCAGAACTCGGAATCAAGCTTTCGATAGACGTTCCCAACGGAGTAGGCATCCGGGTCCGAAATCTCATCGAAGCCCATCTCGCGGATTTTTCCATCGTGGCCGGAAATGGAATCTCACTACGGGAGGTCACCGGATCGGACCATCCCGTCGAGGGCCTCATAGATAGCGGGGTCTCCAGGGTGGCGATGACCTCAGGGGCCGATCCGCTGATAATGGCGGACCGTGTCAGTCGGATCAGTCTGACCCCACCGCGGGTCGACCCTGTCGATGCCACCGGTGCAGGCGATGCCTTGATCGCGGGTTTGATCGCGGCAACTCTAAGTGGTCTTGAAATCGGACCTTCTGCCGTCATTGGCGCCGCTGCCGGTGCCGCCGCCACCCTCGTCGTCGGGGCATCGCAAACTCTTGCCGAACCGGGCACCTGGGACCACTTGCTTACGTCCGAGCTCTGGACCGACGCTGAGTCCGGGTGGCTCCGCCAGGCTTCAGAATTCGTTTCCGGCGACACGATCTCGCTCGATGCCGAATAGATTGCGGTTATGACAGAACCTATTCAGTATCGCGTAGAAGTCGTCATGGTCCCGGTCAGCGATGTCGATCTGGCGAAACAGTTCTACACGGAAACCCTGGGATTCCCATTGGATGGCGACTTCGAAATCGGTCCCGGGATGCGCTTCGTCCAGGTGACTCCACCCGGGTCTTCGTGCTCGATCGTGTTCGGAACCAACCTGACGGACGCTACTCCGGGGGCCTACCGCGAGACATACCTGGTGGTTTCGGATATCGAAGCCGCTCGGTCCGAACTGGTCGCTCGTGGCGCGGTGGTCGACGACATCATCCACTTCACTGCGGACGGGCCGGTCCCCGGTGTCGACCCGGAGCGAAAAGACTTCGGTTCGGTGGCCCACTTCTCCGACCCCGACGGCAACACTTTCATGCTCCAGGAAGTCCCCAGCCGGGCGACGAACTGACCGACGAAGTCGAGAGGCAAACCTGTACGAATGCAGAAGGCGGGCGGAACTGAATTGTTTCTGCAGCCTCCACCCTCCCGGCTCCTCCGTCGCCGTACTCCCTCCGCGAGCGGAGGGAGAATGCGGCATCGCCTCCGAAGTCGGTGTCGGACCCGCTCAGGGCCTCCCGGAGCGTGCGGTTATCAATTGTGACAATCTGATGACCATCCCGGTTGCGGCGCTGGACCCAAAACCGATCGGCCGGCTCGACGCGGGCGGTCGGGCTGAACTCGACCAGGCGCTCCGCTACGCGCTCGACATCATCTACTAGCTGTCGGCTTCACAACCTCCCGTACCGAGCGATCAGCACACCGGTCGATGCCCTCGTCAGGTCCTTCAACTCGAGCCCGCGGGCCACTCCGTCATCGGGGAAGATGCTTTTGCCTCCACCGAGGAGAATCGGCTCGATCATCAAGTTGAACTCATCGATTAGGTCGTGACTCACCAGATAGCGCACCAGTTGTGAGCTCCCGAGGATGTGGATGTCCCCTTCGAACTTGGTTTTGAGTGCCGCCACCGAGGCAGCGACGTCGTCACCTGTCAGCAGATGCGAGTTGTTCCATTCCAGATCGTCCGCGGCGAGACTCTTCGAGACCACATACTTGAGCACAGAGTTCATATGGTCGGCAAAGGGGTCTCCAGCCTGCCCGGGCCACGCAGCCGCCATCTTCTGCCACGTGCGACGCCCGAACAGGAGGGCTTCGGTCGTTTTGGTGGTGGCGTCAAACGCCGCTCCCATCGCCGCCACATCGAAGTAGGGGTGTGACCATCCGCCGTGGGCGAACCCGCCATCGCGGTCTTCATCCGGTCCGCCCGGCGCCTGGACTACCCCGTCGAGGCTGATGAAGTCACTTGCGATCAGCCTCATGCCCCGATTCCAGAGCTCACATCCTCCGAAAGAATCTCTTCGATCTGGCCAACCGCCAGGGTCAGACCCTCTTCCATCCCCATTTTGACCAGCTGTTGCATCGCTTCCTCTGACGGGAACTTGGTTCTCAATGTCATTCGGGTGGCACCATCGATCTCCTCGATGGATACGCTGGTCGCGGTGGTGGGCATGTCGGGATTGGGGTTCCCATCGCCGTCCCCGAATCCGTCGACGAACTCGAGTTGGCCAGGAGGGTTGACATCAGAAATCCGCCACCAACCGTGATACTTCTCGCCCTCGGGCGAAGTCATGTAATAGGTGACATTGCCGCCGGACGTGAAGTCGTGGTCGACAAACGTGGCCGGGTATCCCGGTGGGCCCCACCAGCGCTCCAGCTGCCGGGGGTCTGACCACAACTGCCAGACCCGGTTTGCTGTGGCATCGAATTCGGCGGTGAGGGTCAGGATCATCTGCTCGGTGTCCTTCTGGACGCTCTTCACGGTCATTTGTCTTCTCCTTGCTCGGGTTCGGCGAGGATCTCGCCCATACGGTCGATTCGTTCCCGCCACAACTTCTCCATATCTTCGAGGAGGCCGTAGGCCGTGCGAATCGTGTCTTTGTTGGAACGGACGAGTTGCTCCCGCCCCCTCCGGTGCTTGGTGATGAGGCCAGCCCTTTCCAGAACCGCCACATGCTTTTGGACAGCGGCAAAACTCATTGCGTAGAAGTCGGCCAGGCCGGAGACCGAATAGTCATCGACCATGGCCCTGACGATGATGTCACGCCGCGTGGAATCGGAAAGAGCATGGAACAGGAGATCTGTCGTCTTCTCATTCTCTAATCCTACAACCATATGGTTGTACATTATCGAATGACCGACAGGTATGCAAATTGATTCGGCACTCTGAGAAAGGCTGGACAGGTCAGCCGAAGAGGGTTACCACCAGAGAGAAGATGGCGGTGAGCCCCACCATCGACCAAACGGTCGTCCGGGCATAGAATTTCTGCTGTTCGATAATCGTCTCGTACATCCCAGCAAGTCGCCCGTCGACACCGTCGAAGCGCGACTCAAGACGGTCAAACCGGGACTCGAGCCGGTCGAACCGGGATTCGAGCCGGTCGAACCGGGATTCGAGCCGGTCGAAGCGCGTCTCCAAGGTGGCGATGTCGTCCTTGGTGGCAACTTCCTCGTTTCGGCCCGACGGCAAATAGGTCATCAAGGTGTCCGCGTTCTCTTGTCCAAGAAGACTCTCCAGACGAGAATACAGCGCGTGACGGGCTGGGTCTGCATCGGGCATGACTCCAGGATGCCAGACAGTTTGGGCGATTAACAGGGGGTGGTTTCCTCCGGGGCGACGCCATGAGACCACATGAGCAGCTCAGCCAACCGTTACCTATTATGCGCCGGTGCTCACTTACCTGTTCGCCGATATCGAGTCGAGCACCCTCCTCTGGGAAGACCATCCCGACGAAATGACGACGGCGCTGGCGCGACACGACTCGATCTTCTCGGAGGCGATCGAGCACTCGCAGGGAAAGCTGGTGAAGTCGACCGGCGACGGTGGACTCGCCGTGTTTGAGAACGTCGGGGATGCGGTTGCCGCCGCAGTTGCGACCCAGACTGCCCTGGCGCATGAAGATTGGGGACCTACAGGGCCGATCCGGGTGCGAATGGGGATCCATTCCGGAGATTCCGAGGCACGAGACGGCGACTACTACGGAACGGCGGTGAACCGCGCTGCGCGAATCATGGCCGCCGGACACGGCGGACAGATACTCATGTCGGGTATCAGCAGCCAGTCGGCCTCCGACTCGATGCCACCCGGCACCACGCTCCGGGATCTGGGGACGCACCGCCTCAAAGACCTCACTGTTCCTGAGCACCTCCACCAGCTGATCCATCCCGACCTGCAGTCCGACTTCCCAGCGCCGCTCACGCTCGACTCCCGGCCTCACAATCTCCCGCTGCAGTCGACCGAGTTCCTGGGACGGTCCAGCGAGCTCGCCGCCATCTCGGTGATGCTGGAGGCCCCCAACATCAGGCTCCTTACGATCGCCGGCCCCGGTGGGGCAGGAAAGACACGACTCGGGCTCCAGGCGGCCGCCGAACAGTTCGACAGATTCAACGATGGAGTGTTCTTCACCGACCTGTCGATGGAACGAGACCCGGACGCCGCCTTCGAGGCGATCGTCCGGTCTCTCAACCTGCCGTCCTCCGGTGGATCCGCCCTGGAGGTGCTCAAGACCAGGCTCCGCGACAAACACATGCTCCTCGTTCTCGACAACTTTGAACAAGTGACCTCAGCGGCAACCGGGGTCGGAGATCTCCTCCAGCACGCCCCGGGTTTGAAGATGATGGTCACCAGCCGGGAAACATTGCGAATCCGGGCTGAGTACGTATTCCCGGTTCCCCCACTATCGCTTCCCAACCCGAACGACCCGTTCACAATCATCGGGGAATCCGAAGCGACGCAACTGTTTGTCGAACGTGCCCGGACCGTCCGCCCCGACTTCTACCTAGACGCTGAAAACGCCAGCACGGTCGCCGAGATCTGCCTCCGGCTCGACGGGCTTCCCCTCGCCATCGAACTCGCCGCTGCCCGATTGAATGTGTTCACGCCCTTCGACCTGCTTCTCCGGCTCCGGGAGCGGCTCGACGTCCTCGGGGCCGGTGGCCGTGATGTCCCCGATCGGCAACGTACCTTATGGGGTGCGATCGCCTGGAGCTACGAGTTGCTCAACGACCATGAGCGCCATCTGTTCGACCTCATGGCAGTGTTCTCGACGACCCTGATGGACGCCATCGAGTCGGTAGCCAGGGATGCTCTGGGTGAGTTCGACGTCGACTCGCTCGCCTCACTGGTCGACAAGAACCTGGTTCAGTCCGACGACAGTGATGGTTCGAAGCGCTTCTCGATGCTGTTGATGATCAAGGAATTTGCCGAAGAGCGACTAGCAACCGACGTCGAGACCGACCGCAAAGTGCGGCGAGCGCATGCCCTCCATTTCTCTGAGTTTGCCCACCAACTCGAGGACCGTCTGGCCGGGCCAGAACGCGAAGCCACGCTGGATGATCTGGCTTCCGAGATCGGCAATCTGCGAACGGCTTGGCGCTATTGGGTCGACCAGGCGGAGGTAGAGCAGCTCTTCAATCTCATTGGTGGGCTGTGGGCGATCCACGAAGCTCGTGGGTGGTACCACGCAGCGATCGAGCTGGCTTCGGACACTCTCGAAGTGTTGGCGACGATGCCTTCGACGCCGGAACTGGCAGCCGAAGAATTGGTCATCAGGACGAGTCTGGCGAGAGCACTGATGGCGGTTCGTGGCTACGGAGTCGAGGTGGAGGAGGCATACAAGAGCGTTCTGGAGATGTCCGAAAGCTCTGCTACAACTGCGCAGAGATATCCAATACTGCGGGCTCTCTGGATGTATTACATGAACAGCGCCGATATCGAGCGGTCCCTCGAAATCGCTGAGGAGATCCTGGAGATGAGCGAACATGACGACTCGATAACAGTCGATGCCCTCTATATATCGGGGGCCTCCCGGGCGTTTTCCGGACACCTCGAAACAGGTCTGGCCCAACTCGACAAAGCAATCGAATTGTACGACCCGAAGCTACAGGGCTCTTCTCGATACCGGTTGGGGACCAACGTCGGGGTCGCGGCGAGGGTGGCCTCGGGCATATTGCGATGGCAGTGCGGCCTGGTTGTCACCGGGCCGGAGCAAGTAGCCGAGGCGTTACAACTCGCCAGGACGATCGATCACCCTTTCAGCATCGCCTGGGCGCTCTACCACAACGGATTTCTTTCCCTCGGCCGGAGTCGGTTTGAGGATGCGCTCCGTTTTGCAGAAGAATTGGCCCTCGTTTCCGAAGAGAACGATTACGTGCTTTGGGGAATCCTGGCAACGGTGCTGGAAGGAGTGGCCACGACGGCTCGTGGCGATCTCGCGGTCGGGCTTCCCATGACCGAAAAGGCTGTGGAGCTCTATGAGGGGTTGACCACGCCGCCGATCTTCTGGCCACTGGTCCTGAGTATGCGCGCCCTGGTTACCGCGATTGCCGGGCAGCCCGAGCGCGGAATCGAGTTGATCGAGCAGGCCCTGGAAATCGTTGACCCCGACGACTCATTTGCCCCGATGTTTCAGAACACTCGCGGCGATATGCTGGGGATGGTCCCGGGGACAGACCCACGATTGCGCGAGGCCATTTACGCTTCGGCAGCACAGAAGTCACATCAAGGTGGCTACAGCACCACCGAACTGCAGGCGATGACGCGCTTGGTGACGGTGCGCCGGGAGATGAACAAGACACCCGACGGCAGTGAAGATCTCGCCCACCTATACGGACGTTTCACTGAAGGGTTCGAAGAACACGACCTGGTGGCGGCAAGAGTGGTCTTGGGTATTTGAGTACGCTGGCGGACGGAAAGCGAGAGGTATGAGCGATCGAGATGTAATGGCACTGGTTATGACCGCGGAACGTCGCTGGTTGGACAACTGGATCGCAGGACCCTCAATTGAAGGAGAACCCGCCAGACGAGGCCAGGCGGCACCCGACCTCGAGCTCACCGCCGAGGACGGAACTCAAGTCATGTTGAGCAGATACTGGCAAGGCAAGCCGCTTCTCGCCATGCTGTGGCGTCACCTCGGCTGTGGATGTGGGCTGGAGCGCATCGAGCGATTGCAGGAGGAATACCAGACCTACCTCGAGGCAGGACTCACCGTTGTCGTCGTTGCACCAGGAGAGATCGAGAGGGTGATCGCCTACAAGGAGCGCTACGAGCTTCCCGCACCGATACTCGCCGACCCCGACTATCGAACCCACAAGGCATTCGGCCTCTCCCACTGGTCGCGGGAGCAGGTCTTGTACGACGCTCCCGATGAATTCTGCTCGCTCTCTCCAGAGATCGGAGAGCAGTTCCAGGAAGACCGGCGCCAACAGGGGCGACCTCTTGTGGACGATCCATGGATGCAGTCAGGAGAGTTCGTTATCGACACCGACGGACTCATCCGCGTCCCCTACCTCTACAACTACTGCGGCGATTACCCCGACCATCGCGTGTTTACGACGGCGGCGCGCCTCGCCACATCGAACTAGGCGGGTGACGGTGGGAACGCTGCTCCAAAGTCAGGCGGGTCTATTGGCCTTCCCGTCCAACCACAGTCGGTCCGACTCGTCGGCGTGACTCCCGTCTGAGCCGACATGTTTGGCATCGATTCGGTCGCCCTTCTTGATGACGTGAACGAGGGCCATTGCATGGCCGCGTCCAAGACCGAAGTCTGCGGCAAGCCAGTCCACGATCTCTCCGGCTTTGGTCTCGGGCGTGTCGTAACCCTTTTGCTTCGCTAGTTCTACAAACTGCCTTGGAGTGAGCCCGGTCTTCTCTTCGATGTTGTCCAGGTAAGCCTGAAATGACATATCTACTACCTTCCGGCGACTTTTTATATGTGTCCCCGAGCCGTGTCAAGACGCCGATACGTTGAAAACAGCGCCGTTCTATAGATTGTGTCGTCGTGGTCGGTTATCTTCTTCTCGAGGTCAAGAGCCGACAACTACAAGCCTCCCGGCACGTTGTCGCAGCAACCGCGCAGTCCGCGCACGGTGCTCCCGGGAGAAGACCGGCCCGGTGCAAAAGCACGGGGATGAGCGGATCCGACACGATCGGATCCACGAAACGAGAGGTGAACCGTGGAGAATCCGACGTGTGACTATGTGCCGATGTGGGGAAATGTCGAGCATCGATGTGGCCACGATGCCCTGATTCGGGTACTCCGGACTGGCTCGATAACACCAGAGTTTAAGGAGCGCTGTCTCGCCCATGGCCGTCTGGGTAGCCGTGAAGTAGTAGTCATTGCGCTTCGGAACCCGGGCACCACGGCGTGGACCGCTGCCCGGTGAAATCTGGTTTTCCCGCGGTTACTATTTAGCACTTGGTTTAATTAACTGATATGTTAAAGTACCTGAATGGACAGGTTCGCAGCGCTGGCAGACCCGACTCGACGACGGATCGTCGAATTGCTTTCTTCAGGTGAGCTAGACGCGGGAACGATTGCCGGACACTTTCCCATTTCGAAGCCAGCGATATCGCGACATCTGGCCCATCTTCGAGATGGTGGGATCGTTCACGTGCGACGCGACGCTCAGCGCCGGGTCTATTCGCTCCACAATGAAGGACTGCGCGAAGTCGAAACCTGGCTCCATCGCTATCGATCTGTTTGGAGCGAAAAGCTCGACGCCCTGGAAAACGCACTGGAGGACATGAAATGAGTACCGACTACGGAGTGATACGAACTGATGACGGGCTGCCCAGGGTTTCGTTTGAACGAGTTCTCGATGCGGCCATCGACAGGGTATGGGCGTTGCTCACCACCGAAGAAGGTCTGGAAAGGTGGCTGGCCCCAGCGTCGGTGGAACTGAGCATCGGCGGCACGATGGATATCGATTTCGGAGATGGCGGGGTCGTGGGCGGAGAGATCATCGATCTCGAAGACGGTCGCTCCCTGGTGTATCACTGGCGGTTCACCGGCGAGCCTGACTCGGTGATCAGGTTCGAACTCGAAGAAGTCGCGCCCGCGGTTACCAGGCTTCGACTCGACCACCGGTTGCTCCCCCCGGAACAGGCAGTGGGCTACGGAGCTGGCTGGCACGCCCATATCGACCAACTCGAGTCGATTGTCACCGGCGATGGGAAAATCGATTGGTCGAACCGATTCAACGAGTTGCTGCCCGAGTACCAGGATCTGATCTGAAACCGTGGGACCGGCCGGCTAGCCGTCCACCACGCAAAACCGGTTCCCTTCAGGGTCGGCAAGGATGACGTAGTCGGCGTCGGCAGGGAGCTTGTCCCAATGGACCTCAGTGGCGCCGAGAGAAATCAGGCTTTCGACCGACGCTGACCGGTCAGAGACGTACAGATCCAGATGGATTCGAGGCGGCACCTGCACCTCGGAGTCAACCCGATCCAAAGAGAGGTTGGGGCCATCCCCGTCTGGTGGGCCAAGCAAGACAAAATCCCTGTCCTCGCGAAGGACTTCATACCCGAGCGCTTCCCGCCAGAACCTGGTCTGGGCCACCAGGTCGTCCACTCTGACCACGATCGATCCGATTCGAATCATCGCCAAACCCTACAGGCCATACCCGGGCCCGATTGGTCGAAAATAGGTCTTTAGAACCGGTCAAAACCTCTCTATGGGAATGCCCACACGGTCGATACAAAGGCAACCACAAAAGGATCACTCGATGACAGACCGACTGAACGAATCCAGATCGTATCTTGTCGCGGCGGCCGAGTCTGACACTCCGGCCCTGGTGCTGTGGGGCGCCCGTCATCGGGACCGCACCACGGCGAGTGGCCTCTTCGTCTGTCCTGAGGAGGGCATGGAGCGGGCCTACTGGAGTCATCGAGTTCGGAACTGGTTCCACGTGCTCTCGGTGCCTGTCGTCCCGGGGGCCATAGTCGGCGAGTATGTGGAGTGCTTTGCCTGCGGAGCGTCGTTCCACCCGAAGATCCTCGGAGCGAAACATCCCGCTCTGGGCAATCTCATCACCGACTAGTCGTATCGAAGCTCACCCCTTCGCCCAAGACTCGTTGCGACGTTCCGGGTGTTCCACCAGCGGGGGTCTTCGGACAAAATCCGGTCGATCCCTTTGGTGAGGTTGAGATTTTGCCGATAGATGGTCAACTCGATTTGAGGAGGTGAAATGCCCGACACCGATCTGGACCCGGCGACAAATGTTACCGGGGTAACAGGCGACGACGTCGAGGGTGCCTCCGAAGCCGAGAAAGTCCAAGAAAGAGCTGGTGAAAAGACCGATCCCGGCGCTGACGACGACGGGGACTCCGGCGTAGGACTCATCGCCGAAGATCCGCTTCCTCTCTCCGAATCCGAGGATCCGGCAGACACCAGGACCCCGATTCCAACCTGGAAGAAACTGACGGCCGCCGGCTCGTGGATCGTGGCAGTCTTCTTCCTCATCATGTTCCTGGCGAACGGGAGCAGCGATTCCCGAGACCAGGGTGAGACCAACTCCTTTCTACTACCCCAGGGCCAGGTCGAAGTGGTCCCACCGGACACACTCGGGATTCGTTTCGAAGAGGTCAGGGAGTTGTGGAATACGGTCGAACAACCTCCGTTGATTTCATCTCCGTTACGACGCACCCCGGAGAGTGGCGAGTTCGACAGCTTCTTCTACGGTCTCGATCCGAAGGCCGAGATTCTTGGCGCATATCGCGACAGCGACGACTACCTGGTTGGGCTGCTGGTGACGGCCCGGCTCGACCACGAGGCGATTTCCACCCTGTATCTCCATGTCTGTCACATCGTCAGCCCATTCTCGCCGGACTGCATCGACAACTACACCTCGATCGGACTGGCCGGCAAGACGCTGGCAGAACTCGCGGAGACCGGAAGCGAGACAACCTGGACATCCGATGGCAACACCTGGAGAGTCACGGTAAGTGACCGCCAACTGACGATTCGGGTGATAAGCCCCGCTTCCGAATAGGCCCCCTCGGGCGGTCCAAGCCAGGAGGCCCGTTCCCTCCACCCACCGTTTTACGCGAATAAGGCAAAAGTGTCACACCCTTTGTTCATACTGACCGGGTGTGAAGAGTGGAGCTTGAAATATGACAGTCGAAATGATTGCGTTGCTGACAATTTGTGGTGTGCTCGTGCTCGGCCTCCTCCTAGCCGGTCAATTCGCCCGATCCCGACGCGGACCGGCGTCGACGTCCATGGTCGACCCCACAGCCGAACTGATGACCCTCCTCGCCAACCGTGACGGTGTCATGTCCGAAAAGGTCGCCCAGCTGGACTCAAAGCTCGCCGACCTACAACAGTCTCTTACCAGCCGGGAGAGCGCACTCAACACCCAGGTGGCCGAAATGGGCTCGCAGATGAAATCGATCGCCGGGCTGTTTACCAATGACCGGACGAGAGGGAGCTGGGGAGAGATCAGCATGGTGCGCATCTTTGAGAGGGCCGGGATGATCGAGGGGCTCGACTACGACACCCAGATAACGATCAAGGGACGGACACCTGACGCGATCGTCCACATTCCCGGCGGGTGCGAGGTCGTCATCGACTCCAAGTTCCCAGTCGCGCGCTATCTCGACGCACTCGATACCGAAGACCCCGAGCAACGCCGCCAATACCTCAAACTGCAGGGCAAGGAATTGGAGTCGGTGGCCAGGGAACTCGTCAAGAAGCATTACGCGGAGTTGGCGAGCGGAAGTTACGTTGTCATGTACCTTCCATCCCAGGCCGTCTACGAAGCTGCGGTAGTCGCTCACCCGGAGGTTCTGGACCGCCTCATGAGCGTCGGGGTGATGGTCGCCGGCCCGAGCGCCCTATTCGCCGTGTTGATGAACATCGGATCGCTCATGAAAGAACATCGAGCCATCGAACAGGCCGACGAAATTCTCGCTCAGGCCAAAGATCTCCAGGGTCGAATGACCACTTTTGTCGGACACCTCGAGCGGGTTGGCAAGACACTTGACAGCACCGTTGCAGCATTCAATGGCGCCATCGGGTCGTGGACATCGAGTGTTGCTCCCCAACTATCCCGAATTGGCGAGATGCGGGGCGAGCCCATAGACGCCGAAATTCTGCCCATAGACGAGGCCGTTCGAGAACTCCCGGTGTCCGAACGAAGACTCATGGCCGCCAACGAATAGCAGAAAGGCGATCGGGCACAGTCGTCATCGGAAGGAGAGAGGCGTTTCCATATTGGGAACGCCTCTGTTCCTTCCTGATCCCCCTCGTGGTTCAGAGCCAACTCCCCCGACAGGCTCGAACCACCCCCGTCCAGAACCAGACCGCATCTAGGCGGTCATCGTCTTGACCGAGCCGCCGGCGTAATCCCCACATCACGAGACGGCTCTTGAAGGCATTGTCGACCAGAGAATGACCGGTCGCCATGGTTCCACAAGCCCAATTGCGTGTGGTTTTCCAGACCGATCCGTCTCAGATCGAGAGCTTGACTCGCGGCTCCAAAAATCTCGTATTTGGGACGCCCCCGGCCTCTCTATAGGTCGTCGTCGAGACGCGGCGACATCTTGGACAATCGAGAGGGAGAGAAACCATGACTGTCCTGCAAAGAAAAGAAGCGATGGGTGTCGACTCAGCGAAGCTGGGAAAGATCGTCGGATCTGTGGCACTAGTGGCAGCGATCGGGTTCGGATTCGCTTTTGCAATGAGCAATATCAACGACACCGAAACCGTGGCGCCAGCATCGATAGGAGCCGCCCAAGGGCTCGCCAAGTCCGCTCAAGTCAACCAAGCCCTCAACGGGGCAGTGGGGACCGCTGCGGTCGGAGCCACCCAAGGGCTCGCCAAGTCCGCTCAGGCCAACCAAGCCCTCAACGGGGCAATTGGAACCGCTGCGGTGGGTGCCTACGGATTGTCGCAATCAGCCCTGGCAAACCAAGCGCTGAACGGCGAAACCGTCGCATCGACGAGTGGGCCGTTCCTCGCCGGTCATCCGAGCCAGACTCACAAGGGTCGAAACGGCGCGACACCGGCCTCGGTGTCGGAATGGTCGACTGTGGGAGATCCAATCTCCGCCAGGATCCCGGACTATCCGCAAGGCGACGCCGGCACATCGGGTGGGGCGTCGGGTTCCAACAGCGGGGGTCTGTTCCCCCGATAACCATCCGACAGACTGGACCCAAGAAGGAGGGGCCTCACCGGCCCCTCTTTTTTGTTGATGTCAAATGGCTCGGGCAATCAATCAAACCGTAGTGATCCGACTCGAGGGGACCTCCCGTCGATTTGCAGATGTCGGGTTCGCATCTGCCCTCCCCTGCCGACCAGGCCCGGTCATCAACCCTGTTGGCTGAACGGATCCGCCCACGGCACACCCCGACCATGACGACGTGCCGAGTTCCTTGTATCAGGACCGGCGCCGGGTGCTCTCTCCCGAGTAACACCGGCCCGGAGTCTCAGAACATGCCTGGGTCCATGGGGGCGAAAAACCCCGGAGCACTTCCTCCGCTCCGGGGTTTTCCATGTGGTGCCGGGGTTTTCCGGTGGTGACGGAGATCCGACAAGAAGGGGCCGTCTGTTTACCAGACGGCCCTTTCTCTATCCCCGTTTCCCTCCTCCGTGTCCGCCCTACCCCTTACCTCCGGTCCGGGAATCTGACCCCTAGAAGACGGGACGCAACCCACGCCCCGGGTTTCCAGTAAATACCGCGAACCTCGAAGTCTCGTAGGGTCGGCGGCTCTTGAGATACCGTCGGACAGGGTTGTCAACTGGTGGTGCCTGAAGCGGGGCCCATTTCACCCATTTCGCTCGGCGGGAGCTACTTGAATTTGTTCCGTAAAGCATCTGATGCTCCTTGAGTGCTGCACCGCCGACCGGCGGTCTTACAAAGAAGAGAGGGCTAGATCAACGGGTTGATACAAAGAAGCGGAACTCTTAGAGGATGACCCAGGAAGTCTTGATCACAGAACCCTCATCGAGGCGAAAGATGAGGCTTACCGGGCCTGGGAGGACGCCATCGAGGCTGAAACGACCGGCATCATCGGACCGGACGGAAAAGTGAGCCCTCCGGCTGTGCAGCTCGACGCTGAATGTCGTGTCGGGTGAGAGCCTTCCAATTAACTGGGCAGAAGCCTCGTCGTACTCGAGGTCTGCGAGCCACCTACCCGCCTGGAACGACATCATTCTCGCCACGGCAGTAGACCGGACTCCAGTAAGTGCATCATCCGTGGCCGAGTCATATGAAATTTCTGCCAGGTGGGCGTCGATATCACGCCAGGTGAAGAGAACTTTGGCGAATTCGGCTACGTCGGCTGGTATTGGATCGCTCTGACTCAGCCCATCGCGAAGTTTTGCGATGATTTCCTCATAGTTGTTGGTCAATTCGCTCATCTTGATTTCTTCCTCCTCGGCTATGAAGAGCCGTCGGTTTCGCGTCTGATACGAGAAATGCCCGCCTTGAGGCGATCGAGACATCGTCCTCTGGTTGGCCCCAAACTCCCGACCGGCCGGCCCGTCGCCTGCGATATCTCCTCGTAGCTCAAAGCCGGCTCGACAGTGAGTAGCCGGAGGAGTTGCTGGCATTCGTCATCCAAATCAGCAAAGGCGGCCATCACTTCGCGGCTCTCCTCATCGTCGATGATCATGGATTCGAGTGATGGCGATGGATCTTCGATGTCGTACTCGAACTCGGAAGGAATTTGCCTCTCGGCCTTCTTGAGCACACTGAGCGCTTCACGGCGACAGGTGGTGGCCAGCCATCCCGGAAGGCGCTCCGGATCCTGGATCCGGCCGATATTCTCGATGAGCCGAAGCCAGACCGTTTGGGCGACGTCACGAGCTGCGGAGTCATCGAGACGATACCCACGGGCAATTGACCAAACCATCTGGCCGAACCTGTCGACGAGCGCGTCCCAGGCCTCCCGCTCCCCCCCTGCGGCGCGCTGCAGCAATTCGCCATGGGATACGATTTCGATGGCGCGAGCGTAGCTTTCCGCGGGGCTGCGGGCCGAGAAAATTGGTGTTACAGAGCGCTGTGGCATGGATCCTCCGCGCGTTCCGATTCCAGTCGTTGGTTGCGATGATGAGCTTGTTTTGAAACTCACAACCCGAGAGAGCAACTCACCGGCCGCCTGATACGCGATTCAAGAACCTCCCGCCGACTCGCGTTGGCGGCAACGACCAGGTTGGTCGATCTGGCCTCAGCAACCGCCGACACAGACGAAAGAACTAGCAGCGATATAACTGTCCGGTTCGGTCATTGCCTGCCGCTGAGCAGCATCGAGGGCGCGGGATGGGGCCAGTCCATCGACGAGGCCCCGGTGGAATTCGAGCATCAGGTTCGCGGTGGCCCGGGAATCGGGTACCAGTCCGATACTGGCGATAACTGATTTAGTTCCCAGGCCCAACAACGCCGAAGTCAGACCGGTCAATTCGGCGCCCGGCCGTATGTCTGTGTACCCGGAGTCACATGCCGAAAGGACCATGACGTCAGGGGGCCGACCGATCCTCTCCAGGTCATACACATTGAAGTCTCCGTCGCCAAGCCGGAGAGCGGAGAACATCGGGTTGGATGCCTCGAAGCTGGCATGGCAGGCGACGTGTGCGATTGCCGAACCGCGAAAAGCCTCACCCACGATTAGACCCGGATCTGTCGGACCAAAGACCCGGGCCTCCCGATAGAGCGCGCGAAGTGAGCCGACTTCGGCCTCCGCGTTCTCGAGATCGGGCCCCGAAGCCAGAACTACCCCCGCGCCCGTGCCATCGAGTCTCTCAGATCGCCACCAGGTTTCGGCCGAAGGGGCAATGGTGACCGTGGCGTCTGCCAGATCCGGCATCACAGCCCAGGGAGCCGCCATCAATGGCCCGGGCGGAATCAGGACGACGTCGTCGCTCAGTCCTTTCAGAGGAGCAAAGACCAACCTGCTGAAATCCGCCACCGCCGCCCGGACATCACCTGGATCACGGTCCAGTCTCGCTGCCCTTCGTAGATCGAATCGGAGCCGACTCAAGGCAGTCCCGGCGTCAAAGCCAGACGCCAACTCGACCAGCCGAAATCGACCGTCGCGGACCACAACGGCGAACAGGTCGTCGCCCAGAGCACCCAGTTCGATCAGGGTCCTACCGCCGAGCGTTTCGAGAAGGTCGCCAAGTCGCATCTTTCTCGTTGCGGTGTCACTCGAGGTGCGGATCCGATTGACGGCGCGGATTTCCTCCTGGAGGAGACGTTGCCGTCTGATCAATCGATGGTCGTCGACGTTGTCAGGTTGTCGGAGCTCAGCCGTCACTCGCCGAAGTTCGGCGAGTAAGTCGGATTCGGCGTCGTCACTATCGGGGACTACCGGCGGGTACCGGAGTGCCCTCCCCCTGGTTCGCTCCATCCATTGAAGAACCCTTCGCGGTCTCCCAGAGGCAACCGCCAGATTGAGGCCGATGGTTCCCATCTGGTCGCCGAGCCGTTCAATGCCGGCCCGCAAGTCGGTGGCCCCGAGTCCGGACTGGTAATCATCGAGCAAGTCGAGCCCGGCGCGTGCAGCAGAGTCGGCACCCTGATGATCGCCATCTGCCATACGCAACATGGCAGCAGCCAACCACTTCTGGATGCGGAGCTCCACCGGGCCGGTGCGCACCGCGGTGAGGCGCTGCAGTGCAGATCCTGCCGCCTCGATGTTTCCGAGATCGATGCCCATTCGCCCGACCAGGACCGCGGCCGAAGCCGATGCGTAGACCAGGCCGGCCGCTTCCAAGTCGCTGGCGAGCTCCTGGGCTCGGGCGAGGAGTTCGGCTGACGCGCCTTCCTTGAGGTAGGCCGCCTCGACGGAGACCGAATCGGCCCGGAGTGCCCAGACTTCACGATTCTGATTGCGAAAAAGAGTGGCCGACCGTGACGCAAATCGATCGGAAAGCTCTGGATCGTCCGCATAGAATGCCGCCCTGGCGGCTACCAGTAGGGCCTCGGCCTCATCGGCGGTACGCCGGGCCGAGTGGGCGCCCGCAGCCACCTGTCTCGCCAGCTCCGCAGCTTCTGCAAAGAGCCCGACCGAAATGAGCACTTCACTCCTGCCCACATGCTGGGGGGTGGTGGATTCGGTGTTCTCCATGTATATCGATTCGCTGGAGGCCATCCAACGCAACGCTTCGGGAATGTCACCCCGATATGACGCCAGAAGACCTAGGTTGTTGTCGGTTCCGGACACCTCCATGTGACGCCCCAGAGCTGCCTCGATTTTTCGGGCCTCGAGAAGAGCTTCCTGCGCTGCTTTCAGACGACCGGTCTGGGTATAGATCCATCCCAGATTGTGGAGCACCTGAGCGACATAATCGCGCCTGTTCTCGGCGGTGAAAACCAGATTTGACCGGTTGTACGCTTCGATTGCCTTCTCATATTCTCCGGACAACTGGGCGACAACACCCTTTTGGAATAGGAGCTGGGCGGCAATGAGACCCGAAGCTCCGACAGATGCCTGGTCGAGGAGATCGATGGCCTCCGGACCGCGCCCGACGTACGCCATCGAGCCTGCCATCGACAGTGTTCCTTCCCGCCGGAGAACCGGGTCGTGCGCTGCTTCTGCAGCCAGACGCCCGTACTCAACCGACTCCTCCATGCTCGCCGCATTCCGGGCGGCAATACACATTGCTCGATACGTTACGGAAATCGAGTCGCCATCAGTCAGGTCCACCAGGAGCTGATTCGCGTCGGAGAGCACTGCAACCGGTTCGCGTGGCGCCGCGTCGAGGAGTTGTCTGGCTCGCTCGTCAATCGGCAATTAGATCATCCTCCCGTCACGGCCGGTCCACACATACGTATAGTCGATTGCACGGGGCGGGCGCTCCCCACCGCTTACTGCTAGGAGATGAAGATGAGCGAGTTGTTGTGTCATTACCTGCCAAATCTGATCGCTGTATCCCCGGAACAAGCGGCCCAGGCCGGGGAAATTCTCAACGGAGTCGACGGGATCGAATTCGGATTCTTGGACCAGAGCAGCCTGTTCGAGCTCCTGGGCGGAGAGGCACAGCCAACACTTCTGCAGACCATGCTGACGATTGTGGCACCCCTCCGCGTCGATGGGATGGAAACGCACGAGGTCGCGGGCATACTCCGGGACTCGGGGGTCGAAGCGTCGCCGGTACACGGTCTTGGCCCCCTGAACCACGTGTCGGCAATGCCGGGCAACGAACCAATGTCGGTTCAGGTGGATCGGGAAAAGCCATGGCATTTTCCCGATCCGTATGGAGTGATCGCGGTGGTCGATTCGGGTGTTACCAGTGAGATTCCGGACTGGCTGGCTGAGGGCCTCCGATTCGATCCCGAGGACCTCGAGCCGACACCGGGATCGGGAAGTGCCAGCCATGGAACATTTGTCGCCGGCGTGATCAGGATGATCGCGCCAAATCATGTTGTCTCGATGGCCCGGGCCAGGCCGAACCCGATAGCCGGCTTCTTCCCACCGCTGGACAAGCCTGAAGAGGGTTTGCCCACACTGACGACCGAGCTGGATGTTTTGTACGCAATCATCCGTTTGGTTGATCGCCACACCGGTGATGGGGTCGATGTGCTCAATCTCTCCCTGGGAGGGATGGCATGTGGGGACAAGGATCCAACACTTGTGGTTCTTTCCCTGGCCATCGACTACTGGCGCCAGCATTTCCCCCGATCTGTCATCTTTGCTTCGGGAGGAAACACCCCCGAGACGGCCGCAATTTTCCCAGCCGCATTCAATCACGTGCGGGCCGTCGCCGCAGCCCGACCCGGTGGCGCCCTCGTTGCATGGGATCTTCGAACTTCACCTCCACGACAACCGGTCGACATCCAGCGTCGTCCATGGATCACCGACGTTGCCCCCGGAGTGGACATCATCGGGCCGAGTGGAGTCGCCAGCGACCCCTGGGTCCAATGGAGCGGATCCTCGTTCGCTTCCGCCGTAGCAGCCGCGTGTTTCGCAGGTCGGCGACCCATGCAGGCTCAAAATGACCTCGTCTGGTGGCGAAGTCGGGCAATGGACTATCACGACGTCAAAGGTCTCATGCATAAGTGATGACAAATGAAATCCCCGGCCGGGGTCGGGGATTTCATTGTCGCTCCAGGTCGTTTCTAGGCGACCCTGGGAGGATCAGATGGCCGGCTGGATCGGTCCGGTCTCTCGACCAAAGAGAACACTTCCAACCCGGGAGGCACCGGTCCGGGTCAATCCTGTTCGACCGATTGCCAGCAAACGATTGGCCAGGCCCGGGCCAGGGTCTCGAAGTTCGCGTACCGACCGATAGCGCCGAGCTTCGGCCGTGTAACGATCGATTCTCTGGTCAAGCTGAGCCTTCTGCTGTTCATAAGGAATCATCTTCCTCTCCTTTCAAGTTCAAAGAGTTGCTCCCTTGCCCCTGAGGAGGGAAAGACGATCTGTCTGATACAGAAAAGTCGAGCCTCGATTCAAAGGCGGCGATACCCGAGCCACATCGCGAGGGCGCCTGCGCCGGCCACCAAACCGGCGAACACCCACGCCGCCTCGAATGAAAATGACTGAGCGACCAATCCAAAGAGAAGCGGCCCCGAAGCATTTCCCAATCCGAGACTGAAGGTTCCGACCCCGGCTGCAGCACCGGGTGTAGTTGGATTGGTCTTGATCAGCGAGAGGAAGAAGATTCCGGTCCACGCCCAACCGCCGGTGAACGCACCGATGGTTCCCACGACGAGGAAGGCGGTTGTCCCCGTTCCTCCCAGGGTGATTGTGATCGCCCCGACCGCAAGCATCATCGAAATGAGGCGGAACTGGATTCCGCCAATTCGGTCGGCGGCCACCCCGGCGGTGATACGGGCAATGATCCCGGCGACGCTTCCCGCGGCGAGAAGGAAACCGGCTCCGGAAGCACTCATCCCCATAGCTACGGCAGACTCCGTCAAGAACACTCCGACCCCACTCGCCGCCGCTGTCCCCAAGGCTCCCCCGATAGCGGCGTAGACAATCGCCTTTCGATGGGGCGACGCACCCACCTCCTCCAGGCCGAGCACCGGCTCGAGGTCGTTGTCCTCGGGTTCAGCCTCTGCCGGGGACACCCGTGGAAGGAGCACGATCACGATGACCAACGGGATAGCGCCCAGGGCAAATGCCCACCGCCAGCCGGCGGTCAGAGCGATGGTTGGCACGGCGAGGCCGGCGAGGAGGGTTGCTGCGGGGATGGAAGCTTCCTTGACACCGAATGCCAGGCCCTGTTTTCCGGGCGGGATCACACGGTCAACGAGGACCGCAAGACCGGGGTCGGTGATGGCAACCCCCAACCCTGCGATACACAAAAAGGCGGTCAGCGACACCCACGAGTCGGCGACAAGTCCGAGTCCGAGCATGGAAACGGTGGCCAACGCCGCACCAATCTGGATCGAGTGGCGGGGACCAAGTCGATCGGCCAGCCGCCCCCCGAACAGCGCAGCCATCGCACCGGCGGAAAAGCCGATCGTCACCGCCGCCCCCAGGGCCGACTCAGAAAACCCGAGGTCGTCCCGGATTTGGACAGCAAGACCGCCGACCATGAAAATCGGCAACGCCACCAGGACAAGCCCTGATGAGACGACCAGCATCCCGAATGCTGCCGACCGCCGCGATTGGCTCTCCGAGGTTGAAACCATCAGCGGGTTTTAGCACGAATCGTCAATTGCCCCATTCCAACCCGTTCTGTGTCGATTTGAGGAGTCCATACCGCGTAAAATCGACACAGAAGGATGAAACGGGTCTACTCGGCACCTTGTCACCCGATCCGCAATGGCGTTCGTCTGTTGGGTATGAGTCAAGAACGAAATCCGGGAGCCCTCGTTGTCGCTCTGGCGATTCCCGGCGCTCTCGTAGCCGGAGAAGCCGTTGGCCCGATCGCAGCTCTGGCGGTTATCGCACTCGGTGTCGTCCTCGGCTGGAGACTGGTTCCGAGATTCTTCCTCACGCTGGTGGCGGCCGGGTTTGCCGGTGCGGTCGCCGGTGCGACCATCATCGGCGGCGGGTTTCGGATCGCAATGCGGGTGGTAGCACTTCTCGAACCATCCCGAGTGCCTGAGTTCACCATCGAAGGAACACTGTTCATCGTGATCATGATCGGGGGAATATTTGGCGGAATCTTAGGAATCGTTGCCTCCTTCGCCCGACGGGGCTTTGGTGTTGGGCGCATCGGAGGAACTCTGGTTGCCGCTGGTTTGGTTATGGGTCTCATCCTGATAGACAGCGAGACCAGAGGGGAGCTATTTGAGTTGGGGATCGGCGGTTGGCTGAACATCCCTATGTTCGGCTTGATCGCACTCGGGTACGGCTATGCCAGTCAGTGGATTTTTGATCGCGCCGAACCCGAGGTGATCAAGGACGCCGAAAGGGTCGCGGCATGACGAAGTTCAATGTCAAAGAGCGACGAGCATCGGCTGTTTTCGCTTTGTTGCTCGCGTTGGGAGCGATTCCGATCGTCTTGCTTGGCTTTGCTGGCCTGCTGGTCACGGTCCTTCTCCTGGTGGCAGCTTGGAAAATGATTCCTGGTTTCTGGGGAATCGCGGGGCGGAGCCTCCTAGCCGGGGTGATCTCGGGAGTGCTCGTGTTGGGTCCGGGTTTGAGGTTGGCGATGCGAACGGTGGCCATTGCCGACCCCAACACAACTCCTGAATTCACCCTTGGTGGCACCATCGCAATCATTGTCCTCATCGGAGGAATCCTCGGATCGATCTACTCGGTTGTAGCTGTGTTTGCCCGAGAGGGATTTTCGATCGGCAAGACGGCAGCATCGGGAGTGGTAGCGCTTGCCCTGCTCGGATTCATAATGGCGAACCCCGACCTGCGAAGTGAGATCATCCATCTCGGATTTGGGGGCTGGGTCAACGTTCCGATGTTCGGTTTCATCGGTTTTGCCCATGGATGGGTCTCGCTGAGCCTGTACGACCACCTGAGTAAAACATCGGTGCACGGCACGCCGGCGATCGAGGCAGTGGCATGATGGACCGGACGACTGGAAGGGAACCATGAGCTGGTGGGTGATTGAGCTGATCACCAACGTCGTCCTGATCGCCATTGTGGTGATTTTGGGACCGCTGATCAAGCGATTTGGACGGAGCTATGCCGGCGATGTATTCCGGGCCAATCCCCGCACGGGAAAGAGCTACCTGGTTCTCATGGATGTCGCGTATTACCTCATCTTTGTCTCTCTCATTCTCTTCACCATCACATTTCAGGAGCCCTTCCAATGGAGGGACGTGGGAAAACAACTCGAGGACGAGATGGTCCGTGTCGGGACCATGTTGCTTCTCATGGGCATCCTCCACGGTCTCAACGTCTTGAGTTTGCCGCTGATCGGCCGACTCCTCGGCCTCAGTCGTCAGTTCGAAGACGACATCTCAGCCAATCCGTGAACCTGACACTGACCTTCATGGTCGAGGTCATCGCCGCGACCCTGGCCGGCGACGACGCCGACCGGAAGAAGTTGCTGGTCACGATGTTCAACCAGGAGGGCGCCTCCCTGGTCCGTCTCGCCAGGATTTTCACCGATGACCGCAACGCTGCTGAAGACATCGTCCAGGAAGCGTTCATCCGCCTTTACCGCTCGGCCCACCGGGTGAGTGACGATTCGAAGCTGCCCGCATACTTGCGCTCGATCGTCCTCAATCTGGCACGCGACCACAATCGGCGGGGACTGCTCTCGCTGCGACACCAGCAGTCGGAGTACCTTCCACCGTCGGAAGCGCCCGACGAACAGATCTTTCGAAATGAAAGCCAGGCGAAGGTCATCGAATCACTTGGCGAACTCTCCCCTCGCCAACGTGATTGTCTGGTGCTCCGCTACTTCATGGAACTGTCGGAGCGGGAGATCGCCGACACTCTGGGAATATCACCAAACTCTGTGAAAACCCACACTCAGAGGGGTATGGCGGCCCTGGG
>JBGTFH010000066.1:0-9558 GCA_041747375.1 Acidimicrobiia bacterium | reverse complement strand
CGCAACGCTGTTTTCGCTACCGAGGATGTGTCATTCCTTGGCTGCAACAATACGTTCCAGGATTCCTGCCCGTAGCCGATTGCTGGTGACGATTCGGAATCCGAGTCCGGGTAGGTGAGCAGCGGGCCGACGGGTCATCCATTGTCCTTTGGTCCGGCTCGGAATGAACTCGTATAGCCATTTCAGCCAGAACAGCGGGGGGATTGAGCTCCTTACATGGTCGACCAGGATGAGGCTGCCCTCCGGTTTGAGGACCCGTTTCATTTCGGCAAGGGCCTCTCGTTCATCGCCGACGCTGCAGAGTGCGTAGGTACACACCACGGTGTCGAACGTCTCATCCGGAAACGGGAGGTCCCCGGCATCGCCCACCATCAAGTCGACCTCCCGACTGATCGCCTCGGCCCTTTCTGCGGCCTGCGCAAGAGCCTGGGGATCAATGTCCAGGCCGGTGAGGGCTATCCCAGCCGGATAGTGCAACAGGTTCAGACCGCTGCCGATAGCCACCTCCAGTGTTTGACCGATTGCTCGCCGACATGCCCATGCCCGATGTCGGGTCCCGCCCAGTATCCACCGTTCGAACAGGTCGACATTCCAGTCGCAATTGCTCATTTCGTCGGTGTCGATCTCCGCGGCCATCCCGGGCCGCGGTCAACGCCGCGCTTCCCTGGTACGACCGCTTCCTTCCATGGATCGGGTCGTACGCGACGCAATGTGTTGCACGATGTGGTCGGCGTCCCGTCCCACGCCGGCGATGAGCGGTGAGGTCATCGAGTACTGGAACATCAATCCCATGAAATAGAGGCCAGGAGCCGATTCCACGACTCCCCTTTCGTGTGTCGGATAGCCGTACTCGCCAAATACAGGTATTTCGATCCAGCTGTAGTCGGCGGCATAACCGGTGCACCAGACCACATTGGCCACGTCGAGCACACGACCGTCCTCAAGCAACGGACGACCGTCTCTGGCCCCGATGGTTCTGGGAACCCTCTCGATGCCGGCGGCGACTACGTCCTTGCGTCTCGCCCGACCCAGTGGGATGCCGCGAGGCGGGTTTAGGAAATGGTCCCGGACCTTCCTACCCATGGGCGTCGACATCGTGATGACGTGGTGCCCGAAGAACCAATAGACCGGTGTGAGCAGGCGATCGGGGACACTCCCTGCTCTGGTTGGCTCTTGACCGGGATCCCGGCCCGACAACCACACACGATGACCATCTGACAATTCCAGGGCGATCTCGGCCCCGGAATTTCCCGCCCCAACCACTAGGACATCTCCCGCATGGAACTGAGAGGGTCTCAGGTATGAGCTGGAGTGGATTTGGAAAATCCCGTCATCCAGGTCGTCGGCGGTGTCGGGGATCCTCGGGTGGTGAAAGCTACCGGTGGCCACAACCACGTTTGCTGCCTGGAGTCGCCCCTCGTTGTGCTCCACCATGAACCCGTCATCCGCTACGGAGACCCGGTTCACGTTGACACCATTCATCACGGGGAGGTCGAAGCGTGCCGCGTAGGTCTCCAGATAGTCGGCGACCTCCTCCTTGGTCGGGTATGAGGCACCGGAACCCGGAAAGGCCATCCCGGGGAGACTGCTGATGCGACCCTGGGTGAACAGTCGGAGTGAGTCCCATCTCTGCCGCCAGACATCACCAACACGGTCACCCGCGTCGACAACGATGTGTGGGAGTCCTCGGGCCTTCAAGTGGTAGCTGGTCGCCAGTCCTGCCTGGGCTCCCCCGATCACGACTGTCTCGATCCTGTCTGTGTAGAGCTGCATGGGATTCAACGTACGGACAAGTGACCACGTTGTCTTCGGGGAAACTCCTCGACTTTGGAACGCTTCGGATGGGGAATATCAACCATTCACAGCATCTGGTGCTGGTAGGCGAAAGCGGTGGCTGCCGTTCGAGAAGTAACCCCCAGTTTGGTGAGGATGTTTCCCACATGACGGTCGATTGTCTTCGTCGAAAGGTGGAGCTTCTCCGCTATGGCTTGATTCGTGGTTCCGGTGGCTACGAGACGGAGCACTTCCAGTTCTCGATCGGTCAGCCCATGTGATTCCAGTCCGTCCTCGACCACGGGGTAATCGACACCGACGGTGGCGCCGAGGTCGGCAAATATCTGACGGGCGGCGTCTCCCTCCATTTTGGCCGAGTCGATGTCTCCCAACCGCTCGCAGGCGCGCCCGATCAGCAGCTTGGCTCGGGCCGTCTCATACGGGGCTCCAAGGAGTCGCCATCGCTTCTCGGCGTTCCGCAGTGCCGAAAGGGCATCTGATGCGTCGCCAGCGCGGAGGGCCACCGCCCCACGGGCGAGAGCGGCTTCGGCCCGGACCGCCTCGGTGTTGTAGAGGTCGGCTAGATCGGACAGTTCACGCGCTGCTTCCTCTGCGGCGGCCTCATCGCCCACGGCGAGCATCACCTCCACATACGCCGGCAGGAGCTTGAGACGCTTCACCTTTCTCGCCGTCTCGCCAATCGAACGTCGCATCGCGCTCGCGGCGGCGGCGGTGTCTCCCTGTGCCAGACGCAAGAGGGCGAGGCCGGGTTGTGGATCCTTTCCCCACCCCCCGGCCCTTCGGAATGCGTCTTCAGCGGCACCGAAGTCGCCCCGTACCCGACATATCTCGGCCAGTTCATAGAGGGCCGAGCCGGTAGCTGCTTCATCTCCGGCTCCGACGAATCGCTGGCAGGCGTCCCTCGCTTCTTGTTCAGCGGCCGCGAGACGGCCCTGCCGCCGGAGCAGATGCGCCCGATGGGTGAGGCACTGACCGGTGAAGGTGACCAGGCCCTGTTGTCCGTCACACCACCGTGTCAAGGCTTCAGTCCATTCGCTGGATCGCCGATAATCCGAGATCTCTTCGCAAGCCTCGATCAGCGAGCAGTACACAATGCCCGCGACTATCGGAGACAGTGCTCCGCTGACGACCGCGACCATTGCCTCGTCGAGTCGTTCCAGTCCCCGCTCTGGCTGACCGTCCCATATCAGCGCGCGTCCGCTGACGTTGAGGCTGAGGGCGACCAGATCCTCCTCATCGTGACGGTGGCCGATCTCTACGGAGGCCTCGGCCATTGCGTGGCCCTCCCGGAACTGACGCTCGACGGCGACGGATCGAAATGCGTGTAGTGCGAGCATGTATCCGCGTTCGGCACTGTCGGTGGGGAGTGAGTCGAGGAGGTGGCCGGTCCGGCCGATCCACCCACCGGCTTCGGCGAGTCCCCCACTGTTGAGGAGCATCAGGATTATCCAGATTCCGCAGCGGACGGCTGGTTGAACCTCTCCGGAGGCGAGGAGGATTCCCTGGCGACGGGTGAGGGCATCTACAGCGGTGTTGGTATGACCGAGTAGGTAGGCGGCGGTTGCGAATCTGTCAAGGTCATCGACGTTTAGTGAGTCGGACGCGTCCGCCTCGCCGAAATGCTTGAACGCCTCCGCCCACCGACGAGACCCCGCGGCAAGTCGGGCCTGCTCCAACGACTGGTTGGACCTCTCCGTCATCGGGCGAAGTCTACGTTGGCGCTCATGCGGCTTCCCGCGGCGTAAGCCGGGTGCCGTTGAATTCGAATCCGAGGGGCGGATGCTTATGCAACCACCCCATCGGTTCCCCAAGGTCGGGTCTAGGTGGGTACCCAAAACGTGCCGATTCGAATCTGCTTCATTCACAAGTCCCTGACTGGAGAAGTGCGCCGGTTCACACGGCCGTCATCGTCGCCCGCACAAGCCGGTCGAATCATCCGGGAGGGCTAATCTCGGGCAACCCCACCGAAGGAGATGCCCTTGGGCTCGCTACTCGTCCACATCACACATGGTCCCGATGCTCCCACCCGTGCGGCCCTCGGCTTCCTGGTCGCCAAATCGGCTGCAGATGACGGGCACGACGTGACGATTTTCTGTGCCGGAGATGCCGCGTATCTCATGAAGGACGCCGTTGTGGAGCACACCAAGGGGATTGGCACCGGGGCGCTGTCCGACACGCTGCCCGCCGTGGTCGCCGCCGGGATCCCGATCTACGTATCCGGTGGCTCGTCAAAAACCCGAGGAGTTGTCGACTCAGACCTGGCCAACAAAGGAGCGACCTTCGCCACACCCAATCAGCTGGTCGAACTGACTTTCGCTGCAGATCGGGTTCTCTGTTACTGAACTAACCGCGAGGATGACGGGCGGGCGCTGGATTGATCACCGTCTGAGATAGTCGGCAAGCCACTCATCGTCGAGATGGCCCCAGCCATCTTCGACGCCTGGCAAAACCCAAGCGTGGATCATCTCGTTCGTAGCGGGGAGGTTCACTGCACCTACCGGGCAGACACCGTATGGCGAGAGCAGGCTGACCAGAGCGAAGGGGACCAGCGAGATACAGACGTTCTCGTGGCTGTGCCACACCGTCAGCGGGCCTCCCACCCGGGGACCCGGCGTTCCGAGCCCCTCCATCTGAAACATCGCACCCAGCAGGACCGGCCCATCGGCACCTTCTGCGTAGACCAGGGTCTCGGGTCGTTCCGGGTCGAGAACCTTGCCGTCGTGGAGAAATTCGGGGTTGTCGGCGTGGTGGCTGCTGCCGGAAATGGGCAGCACGCTGTAGCCATACTGTTCGGCCACCACTGGATCCTCGAATTTGGCGAGCGATTCAACGACCCTCGCGTACATCTCGTCGGCGGCGTCGTGTTCGGCATCAGTCGCGGCCACCACCCCGAGGTAGGGAACCACAGTCCCGGGTTCGGGATAGCCGCCTCCGTGGTGGCCACCATCGGCCCCGGCCGACGCAAAGGCGCCGGCCCAGGTCGCCAACCCGCCGAGGACCACCAGCACGACGACACCGGCTGTCGCGAATCGGCCCTTCGACTGCTCTGACGGGACCACCAGGAGGGCGAGGGCGAACATCTCGACGACCTTGGTCACAACACCGAGCTGGTCGGGTGGCGCCCCGAGGAACCAGTAGGCGACGATCGAACCGAGCAAGATCAGTGTCGTCCACCTGGTGACGACACCGAGGGCTAACCAGCGGGCCGCGGCGAACAGCGCCGCCGCCCCTACCAGATAGAGAACGGTGTAGATCGATGCCTCGTGACCGAAAGCCAGGACGAGATGCACCAACGCCGACGTGAGGATGGCCCACGTCGCCCATCGCCGGGCTGTCGACTGTCCGGCATAGCCGGTGAGGAGTTGTTGGAATCGCTCACTACCCCTGGCCGCCCGCCACCTCATCAACCGGACCAGGAGAATTCCCAACAACGGCATGAGAATCAAGAGGCCCAATGCCGCGGTGTGTTCCTCCACCACCGAGTACAGAGGGTTGCTTATCTGATCCCCGACCTGGAAACCTTCGAAATGGCTATGACCGGTCGTCTCGTCGGCGATCTCGACCACAACGTGGTCGTCAGGGTGGAAGAAGATCATGACGCCACCAACTCAGCGGGGGCGGAGGTAAATGAAGCGATGTTCCGCCGCAGCAGCACGATCACCGTGAGAGGGGCTATCACCGAGACACTCAGGCTGGTCACCCCGGGCAGACGGCGGTCCAGCAGGACCGAGCCCAGCACTGTGAGGATTCCGGAGGCGAGGACCAGGTATTCGGCGATCCTGGTCACCCGTCGTGCCCAACTCCGACCGCGGCGGATTCCCCGTGCCGACGCCAGTGCAAGGGCGCCGCCACCGAACGACAGGAGAATAATTGGAGCAGCCGGGACGATCACACCCATAGCCAGCGATCCAATCACTGCCTCGACCCCGGTGAGAATGGTGATCGCACCCTGGATCAGAACAATGGCCCAGACAACGTCGAGAGCTCCGGGATCGGCCTTGTCGTGTTTTCTCATGCCCGCATCGTCGTCCCCGTTGATTGGGACAACATTGGGCCTCGATGAGTTGTCGATGAGTTTCTAGATGAGGGGCAATTGCACCGTCAGCAAGGCTCCGCCGTTCCCGACGTTGCTGGCCGTGATAGAACCGTCGTGGAGTTGGACGATCGACCGGGCTATGGCCAGACCGAGACCGGTCCCGGCAGAGTCGCGACTGGGTTCTCCTTGATGGAATCTGTCGAAGATCGACTCTTCCTGTCCCTCCGGTATTCCAGGCCCGTCGTCCTCGACGGTCAGCACTGCGCGGTCGCCGTCGCGTGCCAGGCGTATCGAGATGATGCCATCTCCGTGTGTCGAAGCATTGTCGATCAAGATCCAGATCAACTGCTCCAACGAATCTCGGTTGGCCGAGACCAGGAGACGCTCACCCACGGACACCTCGAGCACGTCTTCGAGGTGTCTTCCCTTCCTCACGACGTCTTCGATCACCGAACCGACCTCAACTGGCACCCGCACGATTTCGTCACCTGCGTCGGAACGGGCGAGGACCAGGAGATCGTTGACCAGACGACTCATCCGCTCAGCCTCGGTCTCGATGTCGGCCAGAGCAGCGTCACGGTCCTCGGCGGCCGCATCGGGTCGGTCGCGGAGAAACCCGGCGTTGGACCGTATCGTCGTCAGCGGGCTGCGCAGCTCATGTGAAGCGTCGGCCACGAAACGTTTCTGGCTTTCCAGGGTTCGCTCCAGATCCTCCCGGGCCTGTTCGAGTCGTGACAGCATCCCGTTGAAGGAGCGGGTGAGCGCACCGACTTCGTCATTTGTTTTCACGTCAGGGAGGCGCCTTGTCACATCGCCGGTCCCTGCGATTTCATCGGATGTGGCCGCCAGCGTCTCGAGCGGTCGGAGGGCCCGTCGCGTGACCAGCCAGGAAACGACGGCCGAGGCGAGGACGGTGATGATCCCGAAAATGAACATGAACGCTCGAAAACCGGCCAACGCCTGCTCGGTGACGCGTATCGACTGGCCCGCCGCGACCACGCCCTGCCCGATTTCGGGATGATCGAAGGAAAGGGCCTGATATCTGATTTCATCAGATGTCGCACTCGACGCGCCGGTCTCCTGGGCCTCGACCACGACCGCGGCCGGGAGCCGAACCTCGGGCGGTGCCGACGAAAAGACGACGTCGCCTGTGGCGTCTACCACGATGACGAAAGCCTGGTCTGAGGTTTCCGGGTCGATGATGACCGGGGTTGCCGGGTTTGACAGGACAGAGGCCGGGGCGCCCTCGATTGACTCGACGGCGTTGGCCGCCACCTCTGTGAGCAACTCGTCCTGATCGGAGACGGTCCCGGCGGCGACAATCGAGCTGAGAAGGATCGAAAAGACGATCAACGCCGCGGCGGTTACGGCTGCCCCGAACAGCGTCATCCTCCAACGAATTCTCATCGGGGCTCCGGCTCCTTCAGCATGTAGCCGGCGCCACGGACCGTGTGGATCATTCGCGGGTGTTCGTCGACCTCCAGTTTCTGACGAAGGTATCGCACGTACACGTCGACCACATTCGAGGTGGTGTCGGTGTCGAGTCCCCAGACTTCCTCGAGGATCCTGGAACGGGAGAGCACGACGCGACGGTTGCGCATGAAGTATTCGAGGAGCTTGAACTCGAGAGCGGTGGTCGCCACCACGTCGCCGTCGAAGCTCACCTCCATCGCATCGACGTCGGCACTCAGCGGACCGACCACCAATACTTCCCGACCCTGGGGATGGCGACGGCGGAGCAGGCTCCGCACTCTGGCCAACAACTCCTCGTGGGCGAACGGCTTGACCAGATAGTCGTCGGCCCCCGAGTCGAGGCCTTCCACCCTGTCGGCCACCCCGTCGCGGGCCGTGAGCATGAGTATCGGCACGTCGCTGTGCTTGCGGATTCGCCGGCATACCTCTATCCCGTCGATCTCAGGGAGCATCAAGTCGAGCACGATCAGATCGGGGGATAGCCTCCGGGCCTCGCTCAGGGCGATCGCGCCGTCGGTGGCGACGTCGACGTCGTAGCCCTCGTAGACGAGGGCGCGCCGGACCGTCGCCGCGATCCTTTCGTCGTCTTCGACGACGAGAACTCTGGGTTTCACAAACACATGATGTCACCACATGATGAGAGGACGATGAGTTTGACCGGGTCTCCCGGCTCCAGGCTTTGGCGATTCAAGATCTGTCTCACACCGGATGGTGGCGTCTGATAGTGTCGCTGACGGTGACTTGCTGAAGAGAGACGTGGGTCTTCCGGTCGTAGCCGAGGCCCGTGTCAACGAGGAGGCATTATGACGACCACGGCACGACGGAACCGGTTGGTGGCGATTGCCATGGTGATGACGTTGGCCCTGACACTGGTGGGCAGTGGCTCCGGCGCAGCCGAAGCGGCAACCAACGAAGTGAAACCGCCCAATTGGACGGACTGTTTCCAACAACTCGGCACCCAATTCGGGGTCGAGTACGAGTGCGCCAATGTCAAGGTGCCACTCGACTACGACGAGCCAAAGGGGACCAAGATTTCCCTGGCCCTGGTCCGGATACCCGCATCCGACCAGGCCAACCGGATCGGGTCTTTGTTTCTCAATCCCGGCGGGCCAGGTGGCTCCGGTGTTGAGTTCGCCCTGTTCTTCGGGCCGTTCGCCCCGTCCGTCTGGGGACCGGTCGCCAATCGCTACGACATAGTCGGCTTCGATCCCAGAGGCATCGCCCGATCCAGTCCCCTGCTCTGCTTCGGGTCTCTCGACGAGGCGTTGGAGGTTTTCGCCCCGATCCCGTTCCCCGTGGTCAAGGAAGAGGTTTCACTGTTCGTCGAAGGCGATAAGTTGCTCGACAAATCGTGTCGCCGGAACGGCACGATCGTTCGGGACCACATGTCCACCGCTAACGTCGCCCGTGACCTCGACTACCTCCGCCAGGCCGTCGGTGACAGCAGCCTCAACTTCGTCGGCCTCTCGTACGGCTCCTATCTGGGGCAGACCTACGCCAAGTTGTTCCCCGACAAAGTGGGTGCCGTGGTGATCGATGGAGTGCTCGATCCGGAAGCGTGGGCCAACCTCGATGGTGATTTGCCCTTCTCGACCGTGCTTCGATCCGATGCTGGTGCGCAGACGACCCTTGAAGAGTTCTTCAGACAATGCGAATCCGCCGGGCCAGGCAACTGCGCATTTGCGCCCGACAGCGCAAACCGATACGACCAACTTCTCGAGCGCCTCCGGCAAGGGCCGGTTCTGATCACTGATCCAGAAACCGGCGAAACATTCCCCTACCTGTATTCCTTCCTGGTCGCTGATACGTTGGGAGCCCTGTACAACCCGTTCGGCTACGCCGCGGCCGCTGAGTTCCTCGTATTCCTCGAGTCTCAGGCAAACCCTGCGGCGTTGGGTGCGGCGCGCGAGGTAATGGAGGAGGCGACGGGCCTCTCGCAGAGACGCGAGGAACGGAGATACCCGAACTTTGTCGAGGGGTTCCCCGCGGTGGCCTGTGAAGACACCACCAACCCGAGGGGCCACAACGTGTGGTTTGAGGCCGGCAAGCAGGCAACAGCCGAATTCGGGATCTTCGGCGAGTTGTGGACCTGGGCGTCGTCTCCGTGCGCCGTGTGGTCGAGCTTCGACGAGGACGTCTACAAAGGTCCGTTCGCGACTTCGACGTCCAACCCTGTCCTGGTCATCGGGAATCTCTATGACCCCGCCACCAGATACGAAGGAGCGGTTACGGCTCGTGGTTTGCTGGCCAATTCG
>JBGTFH010000065.1:0-5498 GCA_041747375.1 Acidimicrobiia bacterium | reverse complement strand
CGAAGTCGAATGGAGGGGGTGGCCGTTGCGAATAGCAACGGCCCGGGGTGGACGGTAAAAATCGAATCCGACTCCCCCTCCAGAGACGAAGGCGAATGGAGGGGGTGGCCGTTGCGAATAGCAACGGCCGGGGGTGGACGGTGGAAATCGCGCGTTTTGATCTGAGTTGGTGTTTTGGCGCCCATTCTCCCCCGGCTCCTCCGTCGCCGGGTACTCCCTCCGCAAGCGGAGGGAGAGAAGACAACTCAATCGATCAACGCCAGCAGCTCCTCGGCGTTCGGGCCGATCTTCACGAACTGCTCCGGTGCTTCCGGGTCGATTCGGGCCCAAGTCGGAACCTCGGGTACCAACCCAACCGATTGCTCGATGGTGGTTGCGAACTTGGCGGGATGCGCGGTCGAAACGATCAACCGCGGGGCGTTCGGCTGTCCTAAGTCTTCCGCCACCGCCCATGCCACAGCAGTGTGAGGATCAATCAGATAGCCATGGCTTTCAAAAACCCGGGTGATCGTCGCATGGATATCCGGATCTGATACCCATCCGGCGCCGAAGTCGCTGGAAAAGTCCGACGCGGCGTGGTCGTATAGGTACCGCTCCAAGTTCGACGGTATCTGGATGTCCATGGCAGGCGCCAAAGTGGGCACCGTGGCAGCAGTCGTCACGTTCCCGGTGTCGTGGAGGTCGGCGAGCACCCTGTTGGCGTTGGTAGCGACGGTGATCTGATGGATCTGTGAACCCATGCTTCGGCTGAGAAACGCCGAGTAGGCATTGCCGAAGTTGCCCGTTGGAACGACGACGTCGAACGGCTGTCCGATTCGGGCCGACGCCGACATGTAGTAACCCACCTGAGAGGCGATCCTCCCCCAGTTGATCGAATTCGCTGACGCCAGTCCGGGAAAACGGAACGCCTCCTTCACCAACCGCTGGCATTCGTCAAAGTCTCCCCGCACCGCTACCACCGTGACATTGGCCTCCGATACCGTCGTCATTTGCCTGCGCTGGAAATCGCTGACCAAGCCATCGGGAAACAGGACGACAATCCTCACGGATTCGAGCCCGCGAAACGCTTCGATCGCCGCCGAACCGGTGTCGCCGGAGGTGGCTACCAAAACGGTGCGCTGCTCCCCCACTTCCGTCAGGTAGCGGTCGATCAGCCGTCCGAGGATTTGGAGAGCATGATCCTTGAACGACAGGGTCGGCCCCCAGAACATCTCCATCACCACAAATGGGCCTACCTCCCGGATCGGGGCAATGTCTGGATGGTTGAAAGACGACAAGGCTGACTGAACGAGGTCTTCGACATCGGATGCACCAAACGCCTCGAGGGCGGAAACGACGAATTCGGCATGGCCATGCTCGCCATCCGGATTGCGATATTGCGGTATTGCTTCGGGTACATACAAACCACCGTCGGGTGCCGCACCTTCGAGAACAACATCCTTGAAAGAGCGCTTTTCGGCGAAGCCCCTCGTAGATATGTAGTTGAGGTCGCCGGAGGCCATCACCGCAGGTTAGGTCATGCCTGGATCAGCCGAATCACCGTCACCGCGTCGGCGAAATCCATGGGGGGTTCCAACTGTCCTCCACCGTCGGTACGTTCGATCCAAGCGCCCCCGCCGAATTGGATCGGAATGAGGAATCGCATCCACGTCGTGTGGGTTCGAATCCCACCGGGGGCGCTCCGAAACGTCCGGTGATAGAATTGCTGTCGATGCGATTCCTCCGATCAATCGGCGGAACGAAGATCCCCTGGTAAGAGCCAGGGGATCTTTCAATTCGGGCATTCCACGATTGTTCTGGCCCCGGGTCGCCGAATGGCTACGAACATGGTTACCTCTACAATTCCGACTCTGAGCCCCCGTAGCTCAGGGGCTGCAACAATGGCTCTTCGCTCCGCTCATCGCCTAGCACCGGCCTCCTCCTCCGGCCGGGCGTACCCGAAACTGACCCCTAAACTGCAAATCCCCTGCCCCCGTAGCTCAGGGGATAGAGCACCGGCCTCCGGAGCCGGGTGCGCAGGTTCGAATCCTGCCGGGGGCACAATGTGATGTCGCGAGACATCGGAAACCTCTGAACCTGCTGGTTCAGGGGTTTTGTTTGTTTTGGGGTTGGTAGTCGCGGCTGGGGTTGAGGGTTAGGTGGCGGAGGAGTTCGCCGGTGTTGGTGGTGATGATTCTGATGTCGAGGTCGGCGGCGATGATGGTGTTGGGGGTTCCGGTGTGGGCTCTGCCGATTCCGATGTGTGGAGGCGGCCTGAGTGTCGGGGGTGACGGCTCCGGTTTTGTCGACGATGTCGTATCGGATCCGGTAGTGGGTGTTGGGTTTGGTGTTGGGGGTGGCTTTGGGTAGCTGGTTGTAGATGGTGGCGGGTGTTCTCCGGTCGAGGGCTCGGTGTGGCCGCTGGTGGTTGTAGGTGGTGACGAAGGTGTCGAGCTGTTTTTGTAGTTGGTTGATGCCGGTGGCTGGTGGTTGGGCTCGTAGCCATCGTTTTAGGGTTTGTTGGAATCGTTCGGCTTTTCCGAGGGTGGTGGGATGGTTGGGTCGGCTGTTCTTCTGGGTGATGCCGAGGTGGGCGAGTTCGTTTTCGAACGCGTTGCGGCCTCCTTTGCCGGTGGCGTAGCGTGCGGTGAAGACCATCCCGTTGTCGGTGAGGGTCGACGCGGGAGGCCCATAAACGCTGACTGCAGCACGGAAAGCGTTGAGGACGTCGACTCCGTTGACCCGGGAGTGGGCGGTCACGGAGATGGCAAACCGGGAGCGGTCATCGAGAAAGGAGGATCTCGGTGTCGGTGCCGTCAGCTAGAGGCCAGTGGGTGAAGTCGGCCTGCCACATTTCGTTGGGCATTCCTGCTTCGAACCGGACATAAGAACTCTTGGGCCGTTTCGCTGGTTGAGCTTCGATCAGACCCGCAGTTTTGAGATACCTCCATACGGTTGCTGCGGACACCCGGATGTGATAGTGAGTTTCGAGATGCCAGCTGATCGTTTCGGGGCCGGCATCCAAACCGTCCCCGGCAAGCTCATTGCGGAGGTCGACGATCAGGTCGACAACTTCGGGAGGAACACGATTGGGAGAGTTCAGCGGACGTCGTGAGCGAGGTTCGAAGGCTGCCTCTCCCTCAGTGTTGTAGCGGGCGATCAGCTTCGACACCCAGCCCTCCGAGACTCCGTAGTCCCGGGCAACTTCAGCTTGGGAACGTCCCTCGACAATGACAGCAGTGATGATCAAACGAGCCTTCGACATGGCCCAATCCGACCAGCCAAAGGGTTCCGATGTCGCGCGACATCACTTTCCTATGTCCTGAAACCAGACACTGCCGGGGGCACGCAACCACTCTGAACAGGACTTTTATCCTTCCCCTCGTCAAGAATTCTTAGCGGGCGATTCACGTTTTTCGACCGTCCACTGGTAATTGCTAGCACGACGAGTCAAGGAGACTGTTAGAGGCCGGACGCCGATCCCACCGAAAAGTCAGGCCCCGGTGCCAGCGGCTCACGTCTCAGACTTGCCACGCCTCGAGGACAGCGTCGCGCACTTCGCCAGCTAATCCCTCGCCGTTGCAGAGCACGATTACGTGTGCATCCTTATCCGGGAACCTACGGACAAGGACTTCAACCCCTGGGTCGCCGCCGCCGTGGCCATAACTGCCATCCGGATAGTGGAGGACGCCGTATCCGCTGTGATAGCCGTTCCCGGCGTCGGCATGCCTGGCGAGGGCGAAGGTCTGAACGGGCCCCAGCAAGGTTCCGTCGGCGTAACATCGTAGGAAGAGGTCGAGATCGTGAGTCGTGCTGAACGCTCCGCCATCTGCACCCCCGATGACCGGGATCTTGTATATGTTCGACCGCCACAGGCCGTCGGTTGACCGGTCCGGCAGGTAGCCGATGGCAACGTCGGCTCTGGCCTCATCGAGCCGGAAGAAACCACTGGCCTCCATCCCGGCCCGGTCGAAGACTCGCTCTTGCACAAACTCGGTGTAGTGCCGGCCCGTGACCTCCTCGATCACGAGCCCGAGCATGATGAAGCCGGCATTGGAGTACTGCCATTGCTGGCCTGGCAGACGGTAAGGCACCCGGTCCGAAAAGAGCGGCAAGAAATCACCCGGGCGCTCCATTCGGTAGCTCGGCTGATCGACCCACAGCCCCCCGTAGTCGGCTAAGTAGCCGGGGGACCCTTCGGTCTCCTCGGCATAGTCCGCAATCCCCGAAGTGTGGGTGAGCAAGTGGTGCACTGTGACTCCGGGATTCAACGTCGCGGGCCGCCGGGCGGGCGGCAGAACATCCACGATGGCAGTGTCGAACCCCAACCCGCCACCGGCCACAAGGTCACAGACCGCAACCGCGGTCAACATTTTGGTGACCGACGCCAGCCCAAACCGGGTTTGGGGCGTCACAGGAGAACGAGTTGAGCGATCGGCGAAGCCAAAGCAGCCTTCGAACAGAGTCGAACCCGCCTGGGTTACCAAAACCCCGCCTGATAACTCCCGGTCACGTTCCCAGGTTCGGAACAGGGACTCGAGTTGATTTAGGCCGTCTGAGAATTCCATTTGCTCAGGGTGACACGCTCGTCTAACTCCGACAACCTCGGACTGCTGCCTGCGCCGTCGTCATGCCAACTGCCCCGGCAGCACTTCTTTCGCGTGCGGTGGAGAAGTCAGAAACTTCTCTCTGAGCCAAGTCAGCTCGCACTACCACCTCTTCGACATCGACCTGATCATCAACCGGACGTTGGTCTACGGACTGCTGACTGGTCTATTGGGGATTCTCTACATGGTCTCGGTAATCCTGTTGGGCTGGCTGCTGGACCCCTGGTCGGCAACTCGGACGCGGCAGTCGCCGCCTCCACCATGGCCGCCGAAGTCTTCCGGGGCCTTCCGGCCCGTCCGGAGGCGAATCCAGACTGTTGTGGAACGCCGATTCTGCAGGTAGCTGCGCGAGATCACTCGGCGTGGTGAGTGATCTGGTGCGACTGCACAGAGGCCTTGTACGATTTGGTCATGAGGGTCGAGATAGAAGGCACCCGCCTCTGGTTCGATATCGACGGTCTCGGGTTGGTTCCTGAGCAACGGACCATGCGAACTAGGCCGACAGTTCTACTTTTGCACGGAGGACCAGGAGGGTTCGACCACTCGTACTTCAAGCCCGATTTCAGCCGTCTGACAGAATTTGCTCAGGTCGTTTATCTGGATCTGCCGGGCCATGGCAGATCCGACTGGGGTCCAGCCGAGGCCTGGACCTTCGAGTGGGCTGGTGATCTGGTCCACGCCTTCTGTGAATCCCTAGAAATAGTCCGGCCGGTGGTGTTCGGTCACTCGTTCGGAGGGCCGGTCGCTATGAGCTACGGATCGCGCCATCCCGGCCACCCCGGAGGTCTGATACTGCAGTCCACGATGGCGAGATTCGACTTGGATCGGGTCGTTGACGGGTTTAGAGACAGGTATGGAGGAGAGATTGCTGACATTGTGCAACGGTCTTACCTCGGCGACCCGAATTTGACT
>JBGTFH010000064.1:0-2165 GCA_041747375.1 Acidimicrobiia bacterium | reverse complement strand
TCAGTGACCAGCTGCCTGAGGTCAGTCGGTCGACTCCCGCATGCCACGCATGACGATCTCGTCTGAGACGACTGGCCCCGCCCCCTCTTCTTGCAAAGTGATCCATATCCACGGGTAGGCATCGACGTCGACCCCTGCCCAGAGCTGGATCGGCTCGGGCCCGCCGCGTAGATGGAAGGTGCCGATGCTGACACCCTCTCCCGCCTCGTTCCATACCCAACCCTCGTAGTAGTAGCCAGGTCCGGCGGGCGGAAGGTCCGAAAGATCGAGTCGAATCGACCAACCCGATCCGGTCGCGATCAAGGCAGCAGTCCCGGTCGCTGTTGGCTCGAGCTCGGTGCCGCTGAGGAGGATCTGATCCGTGATGCCCTCGGGTGCAAGAAGAACGGCCGCCACCCGCCCCACCAGTACCACAGCCGCGAGGCCGAATGCAACCCGGGGCCAAAAGCGACCCAGCCATGTGGTCCGTTTGTGTCGGGACCCCTCACGTTCGGCCCGGATGTTGGCCAGCAGATCTTCAGCGCCAGATTGCGGAGGAGTCGCCCACGTAGACCTGTCGCTGAGGACGCGTTGAACCCGGGCAAGTTCAACGTCGCCCTGTCGCTCAGGTTTCGGGTCGTCGGTGCTCATGGTCATTAGGTGATACGTGCCGGGATGGGCTGTTGGTTCGACATCAGGTCTCTCGGGTGTGGGCTAGCAACTGGACCAAGTTCTGGTGGGCCCGATGCGTGCGGGACTTGACTGTGCCCACCGGGATGTCGAGTCGTTCGGCTATCTCGGTGTGCGTCAACTCCTCGAAGTGGCTCATGCGTATGACCTCTCGCTCGTCATCAGCCAGTTGCTCGACGGCGGCACGGACTTCAAAGACCTCCCATATGACTTCGAGGGACGGTCCGGGTTGGGCAACTTCGAGATTCTCCGATGATGTGCGGCGCGACTCCTTCCGGTAGATATCGATTGCTGTCCTGCGGGCGATCGAGAATATCCATGGTCCGAAGGGTCGTTGTGTGTCGTATGTCGCCGCTGCTTTCCACGCCTTCAGAAAGGTCTGCTGGGTGGCATCGGCGGCGTGGTTCGGGTTCCGGAGAATCCGCAGTGAAGCCGCGTATACAGGCCCGGAATACACATCGTAAACCGCCTTGATCGCAGCTTCTTCGCCGGCACTGAATCGCCGCAGCGTCTCAGAGTCCACGGTGCCATTGTGCCACCGGTGAACTGCTGAACGAGCAGAAACGTATCTATAGGTGAACAAGGAGATACGTATGAGGCCAAGACCGTCCGCATTGCTTTTAGGTGCCGGGTTGCTGATCATCACAGCCTGTGGCTCGGATAGTGGGTCCGGTTCCACAACCACCGTCGACTCTGCCGGTTCCACTACTACTGCCGCCCCGTCTGGCGGAGATGGTGTCCACGAAACGGAGACCGGTCTCGGTTCGATTCTGGTCGATCCAGACGGATTCACTCTTTATGTGTTCACAGCAGACTCCAACGGAGAGAGTGCGTGTTATGACGCCTGCGCTGAGCTGTGGCCCCCGGTAGCTGCCGATACTCCGATCGGCTCCGATCTGGATTCATCAATTTTTGGATCAATCACCCGCACCGACGGAACCGAGCAGCTCACGGTGAATGGCCAACCGTTGTATCTGTACACACCTGACGTGAATCCTGGAGATGCCAATGGGCAGAACTTCAACGGCGTCTGGTTTGTGGTCGACTCCACGGGAACCATGATCGGCAATGCCGAGTCCAGTAACGACAGCGGCACCGTTCTAACCGGAGGAGATGACGGCCGCGACTACTGAGATCCATGCGGCATCCGAGACGACGAGGCCAGCCGATGAACACCGATAGCTGCAACAATCCAGTCGATGGGTTTTCATCCGGCGAACCTCGCATTCCGGTTCGTTCTCGAGATCATTTCGCTTGTGGGGTTGTTCCGACTCGGACTGACAACGGGAACGGAAGCGGTTGGTTGGATACTCGGATTCCTCTTCACGATCACGGGGATGGTGCTGTGGGCGACTTTTCGGGTGCCGGGGGACCGCACCGCAAGCGGAGAAGCCCCGTATCCGACCACCGGCCCTAAGCGGCTATTCATCGAACTAGCGGTTCTCGGCGCGGGCGCCGCCGGCTGGTTCTTATCCGGGCCGTCATGGGTAGCGTGG
>JBGTFH010000063.1:0-3626 GCA_041747375.1 Acidimicrobiia bacterium | reverse complement strand
TGCCCGAACATCGTTGCGGCGTTGCGGGTGAAGGATGCGAACATCCCTGCAGCGGCATACATCGGAGCCCTACCGGCTCCGGCGATCTTGGCCAGCAACACTTCACGGGGCTCGATCTCTGCAAGGTCGGAGATTGCCTCGGGTGCGAGGATATCTCCTGCAAGCAAGCCTGCCTTGAGCACGAACACTTCGTTTGCCTTGCCGAACTCCTTGAGCGCTTTGGCCGTGGCCACAGCGTCAGAATTGGCGAAGGCGAGAGCGGTGGGCCCGACGAGATACTCGTCGATTCCTTCGAATCCGGCCTCAGCAGCAGCGAGCTTCGCCAGGGTCATCTTCACGACCTTGTACTCGGCCCCGCTGTTGCGCAGGTCGTTCCGGAGCTGCTGGACCGCTTTGACGGTCAGGCCCCGGTATTCGGTGAAGAACACCGCTCGGGCGTTCTCCATGCTCTTTTTGATGTCGGCAACAGCCTGGACCTTTTCTGGTCTTGGCATTTTCGCTCCTCCGAATTATGTGCAAACAAAAACCCCTCGACATAACGACCAGGGGCTCACAGAGGAGACCTACGCAGGCGGGGTTTTCTTCCCTTTGAGTCTGACGACTACCGGCGGTCTTTGGCCGAGGTATTGGAGTTGCAGGTGCGAAGTATAAACGTGGTAGCCGGGGGACCGGCAATCCGGTTTTCTGAAAACTATTGGCTGACGAGCTGGGACTTTCCATATTTTCCCTGGACACCAGCTTGGATCAGCGCGACACTCCAACCTTGAGAACAGGGGGGTTCCTGCAGCGCCGGGCGGGTTTCCTGACCGCCCCCGCCCCGCAAAGCCGGACCCAGAATGAGGGCCACGAGGCCGTGGACCGGACACCTACCCCGGTCCGCAGCAGATGAGATAAGGCCCCGTGCGGACGGTGGACCTGGCAACCGATTGCCCTCGAAGCTACGGATTCCGGCTCCAGGAACCCCCTATTCTCACCCCCACCTTGACGGCGTTTCGAGATCTGTGTCACCCAAAACCGCGGATGGCTCCGTCACAAAGGCATGCTCACCATTACGAGTATGAATGACGAAGAGGTCTATCGGTCTTATTCCGCGGAGCTCACCAGATATGCGACAGGTCTGGTGGGTCCGTTCGACGCTGCGGATGTGGTGACCGATGCCTGCCTCAAGGCATTTAATTCGACGAGCTGGCCGGAGGTGGCGAACCACCGGGCGTACTTATACCGAACTGTGCTGTCGGTGGCGACTGATCACCATCGCAGCACCCTGGCCCGCCGGCTTCGCGAGATGAAGTCGGCAACCCCCGAGGCGGTGCACAGCCCTGACATCGACATCGATGTGCTTCAGGTGGTCAATCGCCTCTCGATGCAGCAGAGGGCAGCTGTACTCCTCACCTATTGGGCGGACCTTCCGGTCGACGGGGTCGCCGAGAGGATGGGAGTGTCAACAGGCGCGGTCAAGCGTCATCTCGCCCGGGCCCGCAAGCACCTCAAGGAGTGGCTGTCATGAAAAAGAGTGACGACCAGCGCATGAAAGATCTAACCGACCGCATGGTGGCGATGTCGCCCGAGCCACCCCCGTTTCCCGAGGAGGTCACAATGACCACACCAGCTCGCAAGACATCTATGAAGCCGTTGACCGTGTTCGCCGCCGCCGCGGTGGTCGTGCTCCTCGGATTCGGGATCCCTTTCCTCCTGATGAACGGGGGCGAGCCCCCGGTAGCTGGACCCGACACCACAACCACAACCACAACTGCCCCGGTGGAGACGACAACGACCTCGGGCCTCACGACCACGACGACGGAGGCAGTCCTGGTGCCGACCACTGGGGTGGGTGTGCCTGTGTTCCTGTACCAGTCGCCCGAGAACAGCTTCCTGGGCAACCCGGCGCTTGTCCCCGTTCTGCTCCCTGTAGAGCTGCCCGGAGATGCCGACGACACGGACGCAATCAAGGCTGCGATCAACACCCTTGGCGACCCGGATCTGACGATGCCGGCCGTCTGGATGAACGCGGTCCCCGCAGGAGTTGAAGCGCTCGAAGTTCGCCGGGCCGACGGCACCGACAACGCCCTCATCATCGAGATGAACGAGGCCTTCCTCGACGGAGCAGGTGGGTTGCTCGCCGACTTCACGATGCTCAACCAGTTGATCTACACCGCCACGGCTCTCGAAGGCATCGAAGAAGTCCACTTCATCGTCAACAACGAGCCGATCGTCGCTTTCGGGTCGGAGGGAGTGAGTCTCGAGTCGTCGCTCAACCGGCAGACGTTCCAGGAAGGAAACCTGGCGCTGATCTACCTCACCGAGCCGGTCGTGGCCGACGGTGACGGCACCATGCAGATCGTCGGGATCGCCAACACATTCGAAGCCACCGTGAACCTGATAGTGCGCAACGGTTCCGGAGAGGTCGTCCATGAGGCATTCACCTCCGCCACCTGCGGAACCGGGTGCTGGGGAGACTTCGAGTTCACCATCGACGAAACCCTGGTCGACGCCGACTCCACGATCCAGGTCCTCGAGTTCTCTGCCGAGGACGGGGAGCCGGCGAACGTGATCACAGTTCCCGTGATAATGATCGATGCCAGATGACTAGGACTTGGCGGCGATCCCCTCGACGCTGTTGACGTCGACTTTGACTCCAGGGCCCATTGTCGACGATACGGTCATGCCCCGTAGGAACCGCCCCTTCGAGGAAGCGGGTCGGGAGCGGATGATCTCACTGGAAACAGCAGCGAGATTGGCGACCAGGTCCTCGGCAGGGAAAGAGACCTTGCCGACGGGGATGTGGACGTTGCCGTAGCGATCGTTGCGGTATTCGAGGCGACCCGCCTTGAACTCACCGACAGCTTTTCCCACTTCTTCGGTGACGGTGCCGGCCTTGGGGTTGGGCATGAGCCCGCGGGGGCCGAGCACCTTTCCGAGCTTTCCGACCTCGGCCATCATGTCGGGGGTTGAGATAGCAACGTCGAAGTTGAGTTCGCCTCCAGCCTGAAGTTTCTCGACGAGTTCCTTGCCGCCGACGACATCGGCACCGGCCTGTTTGGCTTCGTCCTCTTTGTCACCTGAGGTGAAGACTGCGACCCGGACGTCTTTCCCGGTTCCGTGGGGGAGGGATACGGTCCCACGGACCAGCTGGTCCGCCTTCTTGGGGTCGATTCCCAGGTTGTAGACGACTTCGACGGTCTCGTCGAACTTCGCCGATGCCAGGGTCTTGACCAGTCCTACGGCCTCAGAAGCCGCGTAGGGAGTCTGCTTGTCATACCGCTTGGATGCCTCGCGGTATTTCTTTCCATGCTGCATTTGTCTCTCCTTGTGGTCCAAACGGCCCGAAGGCCTCCCACTACTAGCTCTCGAACGATTTCGTCACCCCTGGAATGATGTCATCATTCCAGAAGCTGATCTCATCAGCCGTCGACAATGATTCCCATCGAGCGGGCAGTGCCTTCGACGATTTTCATTGCGCCTTCCATGTCGACCGCGTTGAGGTCGGGCATCTTCAGCTCGGCAATCTCTTTCACCTGGGCGCGGTTGACTTTGCCCACCTTCTGCTTGTTGGGCTCGCCCGATCCCTTCTCGACGCGTGCTGCCTGTCGGAGCAGACCGGCAACGGGAGGGGTCTTGGTGATGAA
>JBGTFH010000062.1:0-12024 GCA_041747375.1 Acidimicrobiia bacterium | reverse complement strand
GTGGTGCGGTGCACCGGCGCCCCGCATCCATCGATACCCACCGGGTCGACATCGTGATCTCCCACTTCACCAATCAGTTTCCGCACTCTGACCTGGATCGGATGGTCGGGCGCCAGGTAGGTCTCTGTGGGCAGGTTCGAGGCGACGCAGGCACGAAGCCAGGCGGCGTGCTTACCGGAACAGTCGTGCCAGATCGGTCGTGGAACCTTGTGCCCTTGACTCACCAGAATGTCCCGTGCCGGGAGAGCCAGCGGCCACAGCGGCGGGCACTGCAAGTGGTCATGACTCAATCCCGCACCTCGCAACATTGCGTCGACAACGGCGATATGCACAGGAAATCCGTCGTGGGATGACGAAGCCATGGCCAGTTCGATCGGAGATAGTTCGGCGCCGAACTCCTGAGAGACGAAGGCCTGGAAAGGCTTGGAAGACGATCTGAGGAAAAAGGGAGTGTCAATATCTCCGGAGAAGGCCACCAAATTGAGGCTGGCGTCAAACGCCGCGAAGGCCCCTTGATGGGTGGCTTCTACCAGACCCGAGCGGACTTGGACTGCGAGCAATTTTGTCTAGCTCGCCGGGGCTGGCGAACCGTGCTCGGTGCGATACCGGCCAACGATCTCTTCCTGAAGGCGATCGATGACGATGTGGAGTTGCTTTCGCTGGGCCGACAATTGCCGCTCAAAATCACGGAGATCAATGAGTGCCTCGGTGATCTCGCTCTCGCTCAAGTCGGGAAGACTGGCCAGGACCCCGTCATCCATGATCTTGTCGATGAGGCGTCTCCCCGTCGATTCTGGCATTGGCGGGGTGACTTCGATGTACTTGAGATTGGGTTCATTACCGAGAACCATCCCCCGGGCAAGAATCTCAGGAAGGGCTTCAAGAAGTGTTCGCTGCTCTTCACCAGAACGTCGGGTGAGCTCGAAATCGAGGAGGTCCATCCGACCGTGGATCAGACGTCGGTAATACGAGACCATGCTCTCCACGTCCTCGGCGGTGTCACGGCGCTCCCGCAACTCGGTCAGCTCTATCGAGTCGAGATCGGTGACGAAATCGGGATCGAGGGCCCGGTCGATTCTGCGGCGGCTGTCACTCACGAGTCGTAGGTTACTTGCAAGCTCCGGCGAGCGTTGGATACGGGTTCACCGCACCGCCACCGTTGGGATGGATCTCGAAATGGAGGTGGGGGCTGGTGCCCTGGGCATTGCCGGAGTCGCCGTTGAACCCGATGGTTTGACCCTGACTCACCGACCCTCCTGAGACATTCCAGTCGGAGAGATGGGCGTAGTAGTAGGCGTGGCCATTGCTTGCCGTGAGCCAGATGGTTTTTCCACCAAGCCCGCTGTTGGAAATTCGCACAGTTCCGGCCGCCACCGCGTAAATCGGTTCTCCATAAGCTGCGAACATGTCAGTCCCCTGGTGGGCACGGCCGCCCGATCGCGGTGCTCCCCACGAGTCGATGAACGATGTCCTTCCCGGGGTCATCGGGCAAATGAACGACCCGACCTGGACCGAGCCTGATGCCCGCTGTTTCGCCCGGGCTGCGATCTCGGCCTGCTCTTTGTCGTACTTGCTTTGGAGCGCCTTGCAATCGCCCGACAACTTCGCATAGGCCGCCTGCTCCCTCGCTGCGGAAGCCTCTTGATCTCCACGAACCTCAAGGGCGACGGCTTCAGCGTCTTTTAACTCGGTCCTGGTGGCGTCGAGCTCTTCCTGGAAAGTCGCCAGTTCACCCTTCAGTGCGAGCAGGTTGTTGATGGATGTTTGCCCACCGATCGCCGCCGAGGTCAAGAACTCCGAAGTGGTCATGAACTCGTCGACGGATGAAGCGGAAAGAATGATCCCCGGGTTGGAGAACCCTCCACGCATATAGAGTTCGACGGCCTGATCTTCCAGCTGGCTCTGGATGTTGCCGAGATCTTCGGCCTGAGCGTCGACGGAACCCTGGACTCTGGCCTGTTTTGCCTCAATAAGGGCCACGTCGTTCAGTGCGGCCTCATACTCCAGGGCGGAAGCCTCGAACTGCTTCTGGGCTTCCCGGTATTCGTCGAGCTGGGCGCGCGAATCTGCACAGGCTTGTTCAACCTGTTTCTTGGTGACAGCTTGCGTGGTCTGTGGGAAGAGGCCAGCGATTACGAAAACGGCCAGGAGGACCAGCAAGGCTCGCAGGATTGGTTTCTCAACTGCCATGCATTCGAAATGGTAACCAGATCGTGTCGCTTCGGGTAGTCACTCGCGCGACCAGGACGTACTTCGGGGTGAAACCGATCGTTGATGCCCCGGGCGAGCAAACGCCGGGCAACCGATCCGACAGCACCACAACGCCCCACCCGGACAACAGTGATCGAGCTACGGCCTACAGGACGATTCGGATCAGCGGGTAAAAGATGGCGGCAGCGAGGATCACACTGTCGAGTGACACCACGGTGCCGGGGGGGATATCGGTGAGGCTCACAACTCCCAGTCGCAACATCGAGCTCAGCCCCTTGCCGGCCACCATCGCCACTGCGATTCCCAACCCGACCAGGAGGTAGCCGACTACATCGAGGTCCCAAAGCGCAGCAGCGGCCGTTGCACCGATAACCGCCCCAAGGGCAGTCATCGAGAACGGATCGAGTAGGGGAATCGACTGGAATCTGAGGGCGATCGCACCGAGGACGCAACCAGCGATCACGGATACGAGAAAAACGTCGACAGCTCGTTCGTCAGGGGAGAAACCCGACCTGGAAAGCACCATGGAGGCCGCAGCGAGTCCACCGATCAGAGCTGCGAGAAGCGTGGGGCTGAACGTGTCCACCTCGCGATATTCCGAGAAAGCCACCGCCCAGCCGAGAGCAACGGCGACAGCTATTGCCACCGTCAGGCCGTATCCAGAAGATCCGACCGTATAAGCCGCCAAAACCGAGCCAGCCGTGGTGACTACGACGGGGAGAGAGGCAAAGGTCCTCCCCCGACGCTCAAACACGGAACTCAGATCGGTGGCCCATATCGCCGCAACCGCCACCAGAAAAGCCCCCCATACGGCCTGGCCCTGGAGGTTGGCAAACACTGCGACCAAAGCGATGCCTACCGGGATGAATCCGACAAAGTCAGACATGGCGAAAGAGGCTGCTACCGGTTGGCTACCCCCGGAAACGGGTGGAATCAGCACCAGCGCGTCGCTCGATCCGACTTTTGTTTCAAGCGTCGCGTTCTCCCCGTTTATCCAAACGCGGGCAGATTCAACTCCACGGGCGAAGTCGGAGCCATAGCGATCAATGGCAGTGTCGATCACACCTCCGACCGTGTCGGAGTCGATTTCAACACGAGAAGTTCCAGCGATTTCCCTTAGGTTGGCGAACAGTCTGAGCTTGGCCATGATTCAATCGTAAAGGAATTGGAAGTTGCACATGTGCCTCTCGCCAATTATTGCCTAGCCTCGGGTCATGGAAGAGCGAATTTTCGTCGCAGTAGAAGTACCCCTCGTTGGGGATGAGCGACACAAGAATTGGGCGAAGGTGGTCGAGTCCGTCGACACCGACAAGGCGTCCGGCTGGGCGTTCGAAGGCCCATTTGTTGCAGCAGGGGGAATCCAGGACTTGCCGGCAGGGGGCGTGCTGTTGGTCTACGGAGAGAGAGGTTCGAGGGCGAACCCCCAAATTGCGGCAAGGGTCTATCTGGTCAACCCCGATGGGACGCTCAGTTTGAATGGTGAATCGAAAGGGAAAGCCTGGGCGCGAACATTGCGCGATCCCGTTGAAAGGCTTCTCGGTGTCGAGCATCCCAGATTCGATCTGTCCCCAATCCCCGACACGCTCCTGGCTGATGAGCTTCGCTTGCGGGGATGGACCGTCGAGCGATAGATGCCCGCCAACAATCTCGTTGTGATCACAGAGAGTCCGCCCAACGCAGGAACGCGGCTCGACCGCCTCGGTGGCAATCCACTGGACGTGGGGGACGTCTATCTGCGCAACAACTTCCAACCGCCGGACACCGCTCCGGACAGCTTCGAGGTTGAGATTGACGGTGAAATCGTCGTCGTGTCACCGTCGCGCCTCGCCGCAATACCACAGGTCGAATATGACATGGTCCTGGAGTGCGCCGGCAATGGCCGAATTTTTATGGATCCAACTCCTGATGGCACACCATGGGACTATGGAGGTGCGTCCCCGGTCATCTTCTCCGGTCCCAGACTTCTCGATGTGATCGGTCCCGTGCCGGCCGAGGCCGTGGAATTGATCTTCACAGGTGCCGATAGTGGCCACGTCGACCAGGAGGGGACGATCCAATATCAATTCTCGGTAGGGAGAGATCTCTGGGGCCGGGCGATCCTGGCTACGCATCTCGACCGCAAGCCGCTCACCTCGAGCCACGGCGGCCCGGTGCGGTTGATCGTCCCGGGTCAATACGCCATGAAGTCGGTCAAATGGCTGACCCGGATCGCTGCGACAACCAAACCGTTCACCGGGCACTTTGTGAACAAATACCGATACTTTGGAGACACCTTCGAACCGGAAGGAACTGGTGTCGGGGCCATCGCGGTCCGGTCGCTTGTTTCCCGACCCCGGGACGGAGAGAAAGTCCCCGGAGGAAGCTACGAGATCCGGGGCTCGGCATGGTCTGGTGCAGCAGCTATCTCCGCGGTCGAAGTTTCGGTTGACGGCAAGCCGTGGGTCGAGGCGAACATCGCGCCAAGGGGAGGCGTGTACTCAGCCGTACCCTGGGCTCTCACCGTTGACCTTTCTACCGGGCGGCATGAGGTCGTCGCCCGCGCCCACGACAATGGTGGCAATTCTCAACCCCTGGTGCCGCGATGGAATCGCAATGGCTATGCCAACAACGGCGTCCACGCCGTCAGGTTCGAGGTCGGCTAGGGAATCATCGCCTGGATTAACCCCGCCACGACAGCGGGTTGATCGAGGTGGGCCTGATAGGCGTCGATTCGCTCCAGTGTGATTCCCGGGACCGCAGCTATCACCCGATCGACCGAGTTTTCCGGCACTGCTCCATTCTGGGACCAAACATAGACGGTCGAAGCGGTGATGACACCAAGCCTCGACGGCACATCAGAAGCGGGGTCGGTCACAGTGAAGCCGTTCAGCGAGTCGGTGGTTGCGACGATCGAAGTTGTCAGGCCGCGTTGGGAAAGGATTGTGGCATCGGGACACCAACCACCGACGTCACAATAGGGAGCGAAGGTCGAATCGCTGAATGAACCTGACGCCTCGAAGGCATGGGTTATTGCCGTTCCGAACCAAGGAATCCGTTCCAACCTCTGCACCCATGTCGACCTCTCGTAAAAATCGACATCCACCATTACCAGACCGGCTACCAGGTCCGGACGGGTGACGGCCACTTCGGCGGCCACCTCGCCCCCGAGTCCGACGCCGACCAAAATCACCGGCGCCCCGGCGCGTCCTTCGATCACCGTTGTCATCGTCCGGGCCATGTCGGCGACGGTGTGTCTTGGATCCGCACCGGGAAGACGGGTGGACAGGCCGAATCCAGGTAAGTCGATCCCGAGCGTCGCTACTTCGGGGCCAAGGGCAGCGACGATGTCGGTGAACACCGGTGAACCGGTGATTTCGGCGTCGTGGAGCAAGACGACGGTCGTTGCACCGGAGCCCTGCTCGACGATATTCAGATCGAGATCGTCGACCGTCACCACAACACGGCCTTCAACCTGGTCGAGCGACTGAATTTCAACCAACGGAATCCGCTGCTGGACTACGGCAGCCCAGATCACAGCGCCGAGAAGAACCAGGAGGAACACCAGAAAGACAATGCGCCCAACCGCGCGGCTCGGCGTGTCTTCTTTCGGGGGCGGTCGCAGTCCACTCATTTGATCAACACCACGTGTACATGTTTCGGCCCGTGAACGCCCAGGTTGAGCTGAAGTTCAATATCGCCTGTTCGGCTAGGTCCTGTGACGATAACCAGATTGGCCGTATTTTCTACGGCTTCGGGGTGATCGCGCGCCCAATGAACGAGCGTCCAACGAATCGATTCGACCTCGACCAAAGCGATGTGAACCGGTGGGAGCAGGCTGACCAGCCGACTGCGCCCCGGCCCGTGAGAGAGCACGACTGAACCCGACTCAGCGAGCGCAAAGAGCGACCCGGAAATCCCCAGGTCGGCGGTCGCAACGAGTGACGGTTCGCTCGACCCGTCGTGCTGGCCGATCAGTAGAAACCCGTCGGCTGCCAGGCTCGAGTTGATCCCCGGTACGGGAAGATCGGGCCAGGCGACATACGAAACCACCGAGTGGCCCGCTGCAATAGCGGCGATGGTCCGGGGCACACTGTGCCGAGTGACCGGGCCGTGGACAACAGTGTTTGCAGCCTGAGCCCGCGTGCGAAACAGTCCCAGCAGGTCGGATGGCGGAGCGCCGGGAAGATCGGCACCTGCGGCAGGGCCGGACGGCAACTCGTTCTTCATGATCCCTGCGGACACCCGTGCCAGAAAGGCATCACGTTTCATCGCGACTCCGAAACCACTCGGTTAAGCTCTGCGGAGCCGGACGCCGTAGATCACGAAATTGGGTCCATCCCCGGGCCGGGCCAGGGATCCTCCGAATCCAGCCACCGGAGGAAAACGGAGCGGAAAGTCTTCTCGCCAGTTTTCCCCAACGCGACCACTTCTCAGGAGTTGTCGCTGCCAACGTATACCGGGCCATGCCCTTCTCGAGCCAACCCGGTAGCCGACCTTCCGCAGCTGCGCGCTCCCGCAATTTGAGGAGCATCGACGGGATCTGGATGCGAACCGGACACACATCCTCGCACGCACCGCACAGGGTCGACGCATAAGGGAGGTCCCACCACGGGTCCATTCCATGCAACCCCGGAGTCACGACTGAGCCAACCGGTCCGGAATAGACCGTTCCGTATGCGTGTCCGCCAACCTCGCGAAAAACAGGACAAACATTCAGGCAGGCACCACATCTGATACAGGCCAGAATCTCGGCGGTATCACTGCCCAGGATGTCAGAGCGGCCGTTGTCGATAATCACAACGTGGACCTGCTCCGGCCCATCGTGGTCCCCGGGCCTTTTTGGCCCAGAAACGACATTGGTGTAGACGGAGAGTCGCTGGCCCGTGGCCGAACGCGCCAGCACTTCCAGGGTTGCGGCAGCGTCCTCCCATCGGGGCACGATTCGTTCCATCCCCATCAGCGCGATATGGACCCGGGGCACCGTCGTACAGAGCCGACCGTTGCCTTCGTTGGTCACAGTCACGATCGAACCCGTTTCCGCCACGCCCAGGTTCACCCCGCTGATCCCGGCGTCGGCCTCGAGGAAAATCCCCCGCAGATGCTCGCGGGCCAACTGATTCAGCACCCTTGGATCTGAAGACTCCTCTGTACCCAGCTTGTCAGCGAATAGTCGGCCGACATCATGGCGGGTCAGGTGGAGTACCGGGGCGATGATGTGGCTCGGTGTGTCGCCAGCCAGTTGGGCGATGAACTCACCCAGATCCGTTTCCGTAACGCGGTGGCCACGGCCCTCGAGAAAAGTGTTCAGTTCGATTTCTTCCGAGACCATCGATTTCGCCTTGACGACATCGCGGGATCCCGTTTCGTGGAGGATCTTGGCCACGATCTCGTTGGCCTCATTGGCGTCGGCCGCAAAGTGGACCACGCCACCGTTGAGTTCTACATGGTCGGCGAACGAGGCAAGGAGACGGTCGAGGTTGCGGAGGGTGTCAAGGCGGATGGCGCGCACCCGATCCCGGAGTTCCTCAGAGATTTGGAACTCGGACATCGCGTCGACCCGAGCGGCTGTCATAAAACGCATGCCCTTTTCGACGGCATCAGCCTCGGCGGTGCCTACGAGGTCTCGCGCCCGGCCAAGGAATGTGACCGGAGTGGAGGTCATTGGTCTCCGAAGTGAGCAGCGAATAATCCGATCACATGGGACCACGCATTCTCGAAATATTCGAATGTCTGCGGCCAATCGGAATCAGGATCGGCCATTCCCGAAGCCGGCCAACCGAAGTGGTTCAGTTCGACCCTTGTCCCATCCCCGGTCCCGGTAAACAACAAGACCACCCACGTGTGGAGTGGCCGGGTCTTGAGCTCGGGCGGCGCATTCCAGGTGAACGAGAGCATCCTGCCGGGGAGGAATGAGAGCACACGACACCAGTCGCCGCCCCGGTCGCCCGGGGTTGCGTCGGGCATGAAATGAATCTCGTACTTTCCTCCAGGACGAAGATCAACAACATTGTTTTCGGTCCACCACTCCGCCAAGCCATCGGAGGTGGCCCACAGCTGATATGCCTCTTGTGCCGGCACCGGGACATCAGCGGTCTTCGTGATGGTGCGATTCGAGAGATCGTCAGCCGCCGCCTCCACCAGTTGCGGGGCGAAATGCGGGTTGCGGATCAACCCGAACTCATTGCCAAAAGGGTCTACGAAAGAAGCGACAACGATCCCATCGCCGGTATCGACCGGGTCCATTCCCGTGGTTGCTCCCAGGGCAATGGCGCGGGCCAGGTCGGCGGCAGGATCATCACTCGCCCACAGAAACAACGGATCATCACGTCCCGAATCGTCCGGGAACAACCCGAATTCATAGCCCGCGATCTCAAATCCGACATAGAAGGATTCGTCGAAATAGGGCTCGACCCCGAAAAGTCGGGCATACCAATCACGTGTGGCGCCAATGTCAGCCGGGCGAAACTGAGCGGTGCGTAGTCCTTTAAGTTGCATCGTGTCCTCCTAATAGCTCGACAAAATGTCGAACGGCGATGGAGGAATTTCGACGTCTCAATCCTCCCTCGAGGTGCATGAGGCAGGAAACGTCGCCACCGACGAGGACGTCGGCTCCAGTGGCTTCGACACGATCGAGCTTGGTGTCCATTATCGCGGCGGAGACTTCCGGCATCTCGACCGAGAACAGGCCACCAAACCCGCAACATTCTTCGGCTCCGTCGAGTGCAACCAGATTGGCCCCGGTCAGATTGGCAAGCAGAGTCTCAATTGTGTCGCCGAGCCCGAGGGTCCTCAGCCCGTGACATGAGCGATGGACTGTGACCGTGCATTCCTCACAATCTCTGGTGAGTTGTTCGTCAGCTACCTCGTCGGCCAGAAACCGGGACAATTCCCTGGTCCGCCCGGCCACTCTCACCGCAGCGTCGTGGTTCGGGGTGCCCTCCAGAAGCTCGGGATAGTGGACAGCGATCATCGCCGCGCAAGAACCGGACGGGAGGACAATCGGCCCCTCACTGGTATCGAGAACCCCCAACGTGTGGATTGCCATTTCACGGGCGTCCGAATTCAGGCCAACGTTGTATGCCGGCTGCCCGCAACAAGTCAGACCCGCCGGAACGTCGACTTCGAATCCAACATCCTCCAACAGGCGGACGGTTGCCTTCCCCACCTCAGGTGTCATCCGATCAACCAGACATGTCGGCATCAGTTGAATGGTCTCAGCGGGCATACCTCTACGTTACGTGACCAGTTGCGTGTTCTTCCGGTACAACCGGCATAGAAGGCGGCCACACGAGGTCGTGAGATGTGAAGCAACGCCTAGGGTTTGCCGATGCACACATTGCTAATCAGGAATGTCCGCCTCGCGCCAACCTGGCCCGACACGACGACGGTCGACGTGCTCTGTCGCGACGGATTGATTGCTCTGGTGGGCACCGGGATCAGCGAACCACACGACGAGGTTATCGACGGGAATGGCGAGATCCTCATCCCCGCGTTTTCCGATGCTCACGCCCACCTCGATTCCACGAGGCTCGGACTCCCGTTCCGTCCACACACGGCCGATCGCACTCTGGAGAGTCTCATTGAGAACGATCGGTCCAATTGGCGCAGCGCCGAGAAGTCGGTCACCGAGCGGGCCACCTACACACTGGGCAGGACCATCGCTGCTGGAGCGACACGGGTCCGCAGCCATGCCCAGGTCGATCCGCAGAGTGGCCTGGAGCGCCTCGAAGGTGTCCTCGCGGCACGGGAAGCTCATCGAGATCGGGCCATCGTCGAGATCGTCGCCTTCCCGCAGGCCGGGATACTCCGCGAGCCGGGTACTCCAGAGCTCCTGGACGAAGCGATGGTGATGGGCGCCGACCTCGTGGGCGGGCTCGACCCCGAAGGCTACGACGGCAATGCCGACGGCCACCTCGATGTCGTGTTCGCTGTCGCGGCGAAGCATCAATCGGGTGTCGACATCCACCTCCACGACCGGGGTGAGGTCGGTGTGGCCACGATCGAGAACATCTGCCGTCGGGCGCGGACTCTTGACGGTCCTGTGAACATAAGTCATTGTTTCGGGCTCGCCACTTCGGACGACGACACCACAAAGCGCCTCGTCGAGACTCTCGCCGTTTCAGGGGTCACGGTGACCACTGTTGCTCCGGGAACCACTCCCCCGATGCCACTCCGCCGCCTCGAGGAGGCTGGTGTCACCATCGGCCTTGGCCAGGACGGGACCCGCGACTACTGGTCTCCATATGGCAACGGGGACATGCTCGACCGAACATGGCAACTTGCTTTCACTAACGGCTTCCGAAAAGACGCCGACATCGAACACTGCCTCGAAGTGGCCACCGCCGGTGGGGCAAAGATCATGGGTATCGATAATGTCGGCCTGGAGGTTGGGAGTGTTGCCGATCTCGTCGTCGTCCCCGGCGACACCGTTACCGCCGCGGTCATGGACCGGGCGGTGCGGTCATTCGTGATCCGGGGCGGGCGGGTTGTGGCCAGGGATGGTGAATTGGTCTAGTCCGAGGCCTACCAGATTTGCCAGTCGATCGAAAACCTGTGAAAGTGGTGTTCGCCAGATAGACCCTTACGGGACCACCATGCGATCAAGTCGACAATTCTTCATTCCGATTGCGGGACCACCGCTCCCTCGCCGACTCGTCCAGTTGGTGTTCGGGCTCGTTGTTTTCGGATTCGGGATCGCCCTCATGCTCCAGTCCGGTCTCGGCGTTCCTCCGTGGGACGTCCTCCACCAGGGCCTTGCGGAGCGATTCGGGCTTACTGTCGGCATCTGGTCGATCATTGTCTCTGTGTTTGTCCTCGTTCTGTGGATCCCGATAAGGGAGCCGTACGGAATCGGCACCCTGCTCAACGCGTTGATCATCGGCCTCGCCATCGATGGTTTTGCCCTCATCGTCCCCATTCCGGAGGCGATGGCTTGGCGCATCGTTTTGTTGGTCACAGGCATCGTGATCATCGGGTTTGCTTCAGGTTTGTACATCGGAGCCAAACTCGGTCCCGGGCCCCGCGACGGTTTGATGACCGGAATCGCCAAATACGGATACTCGGTGAGACTCACCCGGACCATCATCGAGATCGTCGTGCTCGCCATCGGCTGGATGCTGGGAGGAACCTTCGGAGTCGGCACTATTGCGTTTGCCCTCTTCATCGGGCCGATCGTCCAGTTCTCCTTCCGGATCTGGCCACTGGAGCCGTCCCATCCCGCATCCGTTAAAGCCCGTTGACCACCCGTCGGTGTCGAATCACTGTGAGCCTTCAGGGTGGGTGCAGGCCTCGCGAAAAATTGAAATGATCGAAACTAGCTGACGGCTCCGCACCCGGATACAGTCGCCAACACTCCCCGGAGCGTCGCAAATCTGACGCCCATTTCCCCACCAGACCGTGGTTCGCACCCGGTTTTTGCCCATTTGCTGCCCATATGCAAGTGGTACTTGACCAACGACATGTTTGTAATTACAGTATTGAAGCTCACACTACATATCGTGGTTGCTTCCCCGCTGACCACTACATGTTGTGGTTAGAGAGTAAGATTTGGATATTTCCCGGGACACGCCAAACCGGCGGGACGGGAAAAAGTGCAGAGGAGGCACTATAAATGAGTAAAGGCCTGCGGATCACCCGTCGCTTCACATCGGCCGGACAAAGCCCATACGACAAGGTCGAATGGACCCGCCGCGATTCACGTATCACCAACCCTGACGGGTCAACCGTATTCGAGATGACCGACGCCGAGATTCCGGCCGGTTGGTCTCAAGTCGCAGCCGACATCATGGTGTCGAAGTACTTCCGCAAAGCCGGCGTCCCCCAATTCGATGAGAG
>JBGTFH010000061.1:0-5263 GCA_041747375.1 Acidimicrobiia bacterium | reverse complement strand
ATGATGCTGCTGGTCGATCTGCGCTCGGGCATGTCGGTCCTGGCCAGTTTGCAATCGGTGTCCCGTCGTTTCCCCGACCACCGCGCTCTTGCCGCCTCGGTTCGGGTGGCGACTGTTTCCGGGATCGACCGGGCCGTGGCTACCGCGGATGGAGAGATCAAAATGATGCTTACCCACCTGGCACGGTCGCTATCCGGCGGGGGATCGGGTGCTGATGCCATCCGTCGCATGCTCGATTCTGACCTCGCCCGGGAAAAGGCCACCCGGTTGGCCCGGGCCCGGTCCTTGCCGGTCCAGATGATGGTGCCGCTGACCCTCTTCTTGTTGCCTGGGGTGGTGTTGGTGTCGTACGGCCCAACCCTGGTCGCCCTGATCGACGATCTGGCGGTGCCTCTTGGATAGTTCCGCGCTTCCCCCCGTGACCGGCCGGTTGCCGGAGAGGAGAGGAGCGCAATATGCGTTTGTGGACAAGGGTTCTAGCCCTGGCTATGGGAGATCGAGGTCAGGGGACAGTGGAGTACTTCCTGGTAATCCTGGCGGCAACCGCCCTGGCGATTATCGGGCTGAATTGGCTGCAGTCAGGGTCCGGAAGCGGGCTGCTCGGGGGCCTGTTCGGAAAGGTGATTTCCTGGGTCGTCGGGAAATTCTGACAGAGCGGGGTTCGATAACCGTGGAGTTCTTCCTGATTTTGCCGTTGGTGATCTTTGTGCTTCTTGCCGGCATCCAGGTGGTGGCAGCCGCTCAACTGCGGGTTGAACTCCAGGGTGCCGCACGTGAAGGGGTCCGGGTGGCAGCCACCACTCCGGACCCCGCCCGTGCCGTAGCTGCCGTAGTGTCCTCACTCGATCCTGACGTCGCCGCGAAGGCGCGGATCTCGGTAACCCGCCCCGCCGTGCCCGGCCAACCGGCTTCGGTGATGGTCATCGTGCGTCATACAGTCCGTCTCATTCTGTTGCCGGACATATCCTTCGATCTGGCGGCGAGGGCGGCGATGAGAACCGAGAATTGAGCCGGGATCGGGGGTCGGCGACTGTGGTGGCTCTCTTCCTCGTCGCGACGGCAGCGATGGGAATGATCGGTGTTGGGTCGCTGGCTGCTCTCTACGCGGCGCGCAACCATGCCAGCACGGCTGCCGACGCTGCCGCGCTGGCAGCGGCGGTGGCAACATACCCGCCGGCGGGCGCCGAAACCCCGCTGGTCGAGGCCCGTCGCTATGCGAGGCTCAACGCGGCGACGTTGCAATCCTGTCAGTGCCCCGTCGACTCCACCATGAGGGCGCGAGTCGTCACCGTAATCGTCGAGCTGAAGACCAAGGTTCCCTTTTTTGGCGTCGTCCCGGTGCGGGCGGGGGCGCGGGCCGAGTTCGATCCGCAAGCCTGGCTCGGGCGCTACCCCTAGCCGGATATCATGCCTGGCGATGGCGACACGGTCCGAAATCATGCGCATGCTCGTCGAACTTGCGAAACTGACTTCTCTCGACGAAGGAAGCCCGCAATCTTTCAAAGTGCGCGCTTATGAGGCGGCCATCCAGGGCATCGATTCGTACACCGGCGACCTGGCGTCGGCTGACAAGAAAGAGTTGCTCGCCATCAAGGGCGTCGGTGGTTCCACAGCCGACAAGATCCTCGAACTCGGCGCTACGGGCTCCGTTGCCAAACTGGAGGGACTCAGGGAGAAGTATCCGCCCTCCTTCGTGGAGCTCACCAAGATACCGGGACTCGGCCCGAAGACCCTGAAGACGATCAGACGTGAACTCGGCGTGGAGAATCTGGAAGACCTCCAGGAAGCGATCGCCGACGAAAAACTGCGGGAGCTTCCGGGCCTGGGAAAGACCACCGAGGAGAAAATTGCGCGGGCCATCGAGCGATTGGGCTTGCATGGAAAGGACCGTCGGACCCCGATTGGCGAAGCATTGCCACTCGCCAGGATGTTCGCAGAGCGGATTGCCGGGATCGACGGTGTCGAAGTGGTGGTCCCTGCCGGTTCGATCAGACGGTTCTCTGACACTATTGGCGATGTCGACCTCGTCATAGCGACCACTCAGCCTGGCTCCGTCCACACCGCGGTGGTGGAATGGTCGGAGGTGGCCGAGGTAGTTGGGTCGGGAGAGACGAAGACTTCGATCCTCACCCGGGAGGGCCTTCAGGTAGACATCCGAACTGTCGATCCGGGACAGTTCGGCTCCGCACTCCTCTATTTCACCGGATCCAAGGCTCACAACATCGCTTTACGCCAACGGGCTATCGATCGTGGGTGGTTGCTCAGCGAGTACGGGTTGTTCGAAGACGAGGTCGTATTGGCGTCCGAAACCGAGGAAGAGATATATGCCCGCCTAGAGATGCAATGGGTGCCACCCAGTATTCGCGAGGGCAGCGGCGAAATCGACCTCGCCGCCCACGATGCTTTGCCAAACCTGGTGACTCGAGAAGACATCAGGGGGGATCTGCATTATCACTCCGATCGGTCCGGAGACGGCCGGGCAACTCTCGAAGAGATGATCGAGGCCGGGATCAGCGCGGGTTATCAGTACGTCGCCTTCACCGACCATGGCGAAGATCTCGCGATCAATGGCTCGACCCGGGAGGAGATGCTGGCCCATCGCGACCGGATCCGGGACCTCCAGGACAGGTATCCGGACATACGTCTCTTCTTCGGTTGCGAGCTCAACATCGGGCCGGCGGGCCAGCTCGACTACGACGAAGAGTTCCGCAAGGAATTCGACTATTCCGTAGCCAGCATCCACTCACATTTCGATCTCCCCCGGGACCAACAGACCTCCCGGATTCTCATCGCTCTCCAGGACCGGTCCATCGATGCCATTGGCCATCTGACCGGACGCAAGGTCGGACGCCGGCCCGGAGTCGAAATCGACGTCGATGTCGTCCTCGAGGCACTTTCGGTGACCGGTGTCGCCCTCGAGTTGAACGGCGCCATCGACCGTCTCGACGCCACCAGCGAGGTGGCCCGCCTCGCCATGGGTTCGGACGTCGGATTCGTCATCGACACCGACTCACACCACCCCCGCGATCTGCACCGGATGGATTTCGGCGTCGAGAACGCCCGCCGCGGCTGGGTAACCGGGGATAGGGTCGTGAACACCCGGACGGCCGACGAATTCGCCATCTGGCTGACGAGGCGGAGGGGAGATTAGGTTTCAGCCATGGTCAGTAAGTTCAAAATGACCAAGGCCCGTCGGAGGGTAAACAAGGTCACCATGTGGTTGGCCCGACGGGGCTGGGGCCAGCAAGTCGTTCTGACGACGACCGGGAGAATATCGGGCAGCCCTCACCGGATTCCCGTCTCGCCCCTCGATATCAAAGGTGTTGGATACCTGGTAGGCCCATACGGTGAGGTCGATTGGGTCCGCAACGTTCGTGCCAACTCCAAAGTGAATCTACGCCAGGGCAGGAATTCCCGTGATGTCACCCTTCTCGAGGTTCCCGCGGCACGACGTGGAGATCTCCTTTTCCGATACTGGACCGATCAGAAGATCACCCGCCCATACTTCGACGTCCCGGCAAAACCCACCAGGGCCGATTTCGATTCCGACGCTTCGGCGCACCCCGTCTTCAAAATCATCACCTGAACAGTCCCGGCCGTGCTCGGAGCCGAAGTAAATACGATGCTTGTAATTCGCGTCGAAAACGGGGAAGCTGTAGCCCTTGGCGACATCAAAGGAGACCAACCAGGTGGCCAACACCTTCGTCCTCGACACATGTGTCCTGCTCGCTGATCCCCGCTCACCACTTCGATTCGATGAACACGATGTAGTCATCCCACTTGTGGTCGTCGAGGAGTTGGATCGAAAGAAGACCCGTCTCGATGAGGTCGGTGCCAACGCCAGGGCAGCGATTCGACTCTTTGAAGAGCTTGGGGCCAGCCGTGATGGCGGCCTTCGCGACCCGGCGGCGTTGCCCGGGGGAGGTCGCATCCGGATCGAACTGAATGGGATCACATCCGACCGTCTCCCCGCGGTGCTCGATCCCAGCACTCCTGATCACAGGATCCTTGCCACGTGCCTCAACCTACCCGACGATTTGCATCCTGTATTGGTCACCAAGGATGCCGCCCTGAGGATCAAAGGTGCCCAACTCGGTGTGCCGGTCCAGGACTACCGGGCCGACACCGTTCCCGTTGAACAGCTGCATTCCGGGGTCGTCGAGCACGTGACCGACGGTTCGACGATCGATCGATTGTTCGAGGAAGGCAAAATCGAGCTGTTCGGTGTCGAGGCACTCGTCAACCAGTTTGTGCTTCTCAGAGAAGGCGCATCGCGGTCGGCCCTCGCCAGGGTCATTCAATCGGAACCGACCCTCGTAATCGAACGGGTGCCAACCCACGTCAAAGCCTTCGGTGTCGAACCGAAGAATCTACGCCAGACTGTTGCGTTGCATCAGCTGCTCGACCCTGACATCCCGGCCGTTTCGATGATGGGTATGGCGGGAACCGGGAAGACGTTCCTCGCCCTCGCGGCGGCCCTCGAGCAAGTTTTGGAACAGGGGAGATATCGAAAAGTTTCCGTCTACCGCCCGCTCGTGGCAGTCGGCCGGCAGGAGGTAGGTTTCCTGCCGGGCGATCTCAATGAAAAGCTGGCACCGTGGATGGCAGCCGTTCACGACAACCTCTTTGCCCTGTTTTCCGATGCGGGCACTGACGGCGCCCGTCACGCAATCGAAGAACTGATCGATCGCAACGAGTTGGAGATGGCCGCCGTCACCTATCTGCGGGGACGGTCGATCACAGGTGAATTCGTGATAATCGATGAGGCGCAGAATCTCGAACTGTCGACGCTCAAGGTCATCCTGACACGGATGTCTCGCGACTCGAAAGTCGTCTTCTGTGGTGATCTGTCCCAGGTAGACAACCCCTATATCTCGCCCTTTGGAGGAATGGCGGCCCTGATCGAAAAGTTCAAAGGTTCCCACCTCTTCAGTCATGTGACCCTCGAGCGCTCGGTGCGGTCCCCCCTGGCCGAAATGGCAGCAACGATCCTCTGATTGGCATCGGCCGACGTCAAACGGCCGGCTATTTGTCGGCGATTCTTTCCCTGCGAGCCGCGAGGAGATCTGCGGCGCGTTCGAGGGTCATTGCCTCTGGAGAGTCACCCTGGCGCAAGGATGCGTTGACATCGCCGTCGGTGACATACGGCCCATAACGGCCGTTGCGGACGGTGACCGGCTTCTTGGAAACGGGATCGTCTCCCAATTCCTTGAGCGGAGTTGCCGCCTGCGCCCCACGCCGACGTGGTGGCTCGGCGAGAAGC
>JBGTFH010000060.1:0-7599 GCA_041747375.1 Acidimicrobiia bacterium | reverse complement strand
GTGTCGAGGCAGCCAACATCAACACCGGATCCTTCGACCCCTTCGATGAAGTGGCCGAAATTGCAGAGCGGCACCGCGAGCGGGGAAACCCGACCTGGGTCCACGTCGACGGGGCGATCGGTTTGTGGGCGCGGGCGTCGTTGGGCCACCAGGAGGTGATGAAGGGGGTGGAGCGCCTCGAATCGTGGTCTACTGACGCCCACAAACTGCTCAACGTTGGCTACGACTCGGGAATAATGCTTGCAGATGTCGGAAGGGGCCACGGAGTCGACGACCTCGTCCGCCGTACCCACTCGCTGGCTCAACGTTTCGCCCGAAAGCTCGGGGAGAGCGGCCGGGTCGAGATCAAGAACGACGTCGTCTTCAACCAGGTGCTGGTTCGCTGGCTTGCACCGGACGGCGACCACGACGCGTTCAACGACAGGATCATGCATTGTGTCCAGTCGAGCGGGAAGGCGTTCTTCAGCGGCACGACTGCTCGCGGGATGCGGATGATGCGGATCTCAGTGTCCGACTGGGCCACCGACGAAGCCGACGTCGACGGTGCGGTCGCAGCACTCCTCGAGTGTGCCGGCTGACTCAGCCCGTCATCCGGCGAAGCACCCGTAGAACTCGTTGACCACAGTCAGGTCACCCAGGTCGATCGGCCCTTCCGGTGTCTCCACGACGATCCCGGTGAGGCTGGCCTCGACGGGCCCGGTCGCGCCGCACGATGGCTCCTCCGGTGGCTCGAAGTCGAGGGTTCCCGAGATCACCGGCCATTCGGCGGCGAAGACTGCCTCCGGCTCCCACCCCTCGATGACGTCGTCGCAGTGGTTGACCAGCAGATTCTTTCCGACCGCTACCGAGGCCTGCCAGGCTCCGTCGCTCAAGCTAACTGACGGGTTGGGCACCGCTGCCTGATCGGTCGGGAAGAGCCACAGCGCCACCCGCTGATCCGGGGTGGAGACAGTGAATCCAAGGCCGCAACCCCAGGACGTGCTGAGGTCAGCTTCGTCCAGCAGTGCCACAAGTTCGTCGGTGGGGAGGTCCGCGACGTCGAAGGCTGGTGTCATCCCGTCGACCACTACGACCTCAGTTGCGTCGGAGGCGCAGAATTCGAAGTAGTTACCCCAGAAGCCGTCGGGGACGCCAGGGAAACCTTCGGCGGGCACGATTCCACCGATAGCGTCGACTTCAACGCCTTCGCTGAAACTGGCACCGCCCGGGCCTACCATTGCCGCGCCATCGGCTGCCCGGGTGTAGTCCGCAGGGAACACGACCAATCTGTCGCCATCACCGAGGTCGACCGTCCAGCACCCATTGGTCTGCAAGTGAAGGGTGCCGTCGAGGGATCCGGCAAAATGTCCGTAGTCCTCTTCGGGAATTTGCACCGGCAGACGATCGCCGCCGAGGTTCGAGATGGTGGTTGTCGTCTCCGGAGGCACCGTGGAACCGGTGGATTCGGGTCCTGTGCCGCAGGCGGCGACAACGATCGAAAGACAGGTCACGAGCACAAATCGGCCGAACTTCTTGCTCAACGCAACTCCTCACTAGACGGACTTGGCTTTGGACGTTTCCGGCACAGGAACGGTTCCGATTCTGTTTTTGCTTAACTGAGCCTCATGTATGTGATCGTCGATGCGGGTAGATCATGAAGCCGGTCTGGTGGCTCGAGGAAGAGGCATACGCCGGGGAGGAGCACCTCGACGAGGATTACGTCGCCGGATACGACGCCAAGTCCCAGGTCGACCCAGGCGAGGATATCGAGAAGCTGGTGTCGCTAGGGCTGGGGGAGTCTTCGGTTCTGGTCGATCTCGGTTCCGGCACGGGTGTGTTCTCCCTCGCCGCAGCCGAAACCGGCGCGGCGGTGGTCGCCGTGGATGTCTCCCCGGCGATGGTCGACTCGATCCGAGAACGAGCGGAGCAGTCCGACCTGGACAACATCACGGTGGTACGTGCCGGCTTCCTCTCCTACGACCATGCGCTGCCACCGGCGGACTTCGTCTACACCCGCAATGCCCTCCACCAGTTGCCCGACTTCTGGAAGGTGGTCGCCCTCAACCGGATCGCCGCCCTGATCCGAACCGGCGGGCACCTCCTCATCCGTGATCTGGTGTTCGACCTCGAGCCCGACGACGTCGAGGAAGGGATCGCAGACTGGATGGCCGGAGCGACTGACGACCCGGCGAAAGGCTTTACTGCCGAAGAGCTCGCAGAACACGTCCGCAAGGAGTTCAGCACGTTTACCTGGATCTTTGAGTCGATGCTGCAACGCTGCGGCTTCGAGATCCTGGAACAGTCCTCACGCCGCTCCGCGTATGGCACCTATCTGTGTCGGAAAGCCTGAAGTCGCCTCAGCTGGTCGGCCGAACGCGAGGAACGCGCGGGCACCTCGCGGGGTGAGACGTCGGTCACGGCAACGGCTCGACGGGGTGACTGTGTGAGTTCATGAGCATCCAGATGCGCCAGGTCCCATCAGGGTCGGCGCGGAGGAAGTGGATTAGGCGCCCTCGGACGAGGCGGCGAGAACCGTCCTGCCGATTTTGGAGGCGTTCCGTGTAAGTCGAGTAGGCGTAGGCATGGTCGCCGTGCATCTCGACGAGCTCGGTGACAGCTCCCATGCCGAAGTGTCATGTCGGGCGAAGAAGGTGCGCCAGGCGTCGAGGATGGCGACACGTCCCTCGAGTGCCTCGCTATGCAGGAGGAGCAGATGCCCTTTCTCGTCGAAGTAGTCACCCAGCTCGGCGTCGCCGGCCGCAAACGCGGCGTGAGACCGATCGAGGTGCTCCCGAACGGCGCCCTTGCCGGCGTGCTCGGTCATGAGTCGGCCGAACGGGGTCGTCGACGCCTTCTCACCACATTTCGGACCGCCCTGGGCAGTGCTTGATAGACTTGGAAACCACTGGGGACTTATGTCGATGCGTGCTCGTTCATCGGACGGCCGGATTGCTCGAATTGTCGCACGCCGCCACATCGCCGTTTACGGCCTCTCGATATCCGAAACGACAAGGGAGGCCCTTACGGAGTTCCTGAATTCCTCGGTGATGCTGTGGACGGTGATGCTTACCTCGCCGGAGCCGTTGCACCAGGAAAGACTGTTTGGTTCATCTTCGACCGTCTGGTTGGGCACACAAGGTGTGAGAGTCATCGAGATCGAACCTCCGGGAGGATTGAAGCCGAGCGCGACCGGTGGCGATTCTCCTGCTCCTGCGAGGATCAGGGGAGCGTCGGCGACCAGAACAAGGAACCCGTCAGCTGTGATTGACGATGAGAGGTGGGATGACCAGATTTCGCGACTTGCCTCGGTCATACGACCCTCGGAGTTCTTCTGGTAGTCATAGACCAATACGGTCCACGCTCCAAAGTCGAACACGAGGTAGTCGACCGTTGTATCAACCGGGAAACGTCTGAACTGAACCAATCCGCCTCGGCCATCGGCATAGGTAGCCAGGACCTCTCCAGTCCCAAAACGGTCTATGACCATTTCTCGGGGCTCGGGAATCGCAATGATATCTCTTGCCGAATTTGAACCTAGATCGTTCACGGCCCCCCACCCCGATGTACCCACGCCGTTGGAGAGAAGATCGAGAGAGGTCGGCCAGGTCATCGAGGCCGTTGTGCCATCGAGGAATGCAATAGGGAGGGTTGCTTGATCCCCTTGTGAAATCTGTGGTGTCGGTACAAACATGTAGGGTGGCAGTGGTTGTGTGGTTGTGGTCGCTGCGAGCGTCGTGGTGGTGTTTGTCCACGAGTTCGCCGTCACAGGCTTTCCTTGTGGAATCCAACCGTAAGGGCTGATGTAGACCCGATCAGAGAAGACCACGATGGGGTCGCCTACGAGCACTACGTTGGCTGGCCAGATTGCTGGTAGCAGCGTCTGGTCGACCAATTCCCAGGTATCGGACGAAGGGTCGTAGGCGAGGAGGAGGGAACTTAAAGGGTCGACTCCCGTTCCTAACGCTCCAGTGGAGACGAGGACCCTGTCTCCGGTCCAGACCATCGATTGACTACCCAAGTTGCACTCACATCCATCGGGCTCCGGCAAAGCTTCGGACATAGGGGTCCAGGAATTGGTTGCGGGGTCGTAAACAGACCCAACAGCACGCTCCGACCCACCGCTTCTGGCTGGAAGACCACCCCAGACGACCAGCCGGTCTCCGGTCCAAACGATGTCCGGCGCAGCCGGCCACGCCGGTGGATCGGGGAGTTGACTCCACTCGCCAGTAGAGAGCGTCAGAGCGTACCCGGGGTGGACGGCCCGCTCGACGACGCGGGACCATGTGATCAACTCTTCGCCGGTCCATGCGATCTCGTTGAGGCGCGCAGCTTCCGGGGGGGCAGGGTAGGTGGTCCAGCGATCCGACGCCGGGTCGTATCCGGCCACGCCGCCAATTGTCACGACGAGCATCTCATCGCCGGTCCACACCGCTTCGCTGAAACTCCCTGAGATCGGCGCGTCGGCGAGACGACGCCACTCCTCGGTCTCCGGGTTGTAAGCAACCGTTGTTGCGAAGTCGGCGAATTGCTCGCCGGTGCCGCAACAGATGATCACTTCCTTACCCGTCCAGACACCGGCGGTACCGATGGCAGGGTCCTTCGGGCTGGGAGGGAGCGGACTCCACGCTGCGGTGTTGAGGTTGTACGACCATCCCGGCTCACCCGTCGGGGACTCGTCGACGCCTGCCGTCTGGCCACCCCACAGGATGATTCTGTCATCGGCCCAAATCATCAGGTCGTTGATTGTGGAGGACCCCTCGGGGTAATCGATAGCGACCCATTCAGCGGATGGGGTGTCGCCGGTGCCGGGTGGCGGAACGTCCTCGCCACCCCCGAGGAAGGCAGCCACACCCACAACAACCATGACTACCACTGCCGAAGCCAAACCGGCCAGCCAGGCAAACCGCGTAGACCTAACCGGAGCAAGGCTGCCATCGTGGTTCAACTCATGCCACTCCGGGCCCTCGGGGATGTCTTCCATCATCGGGGCGAGCCCGACCCGGACCGTCCGGCGAAAGTCGGTGTCACTCATCAATCCACTTCCTCAACTTGTTTCGGGCTAGGAAGAGATATCTCCTTAGAGTCGCTGGGCGGATACCGAGGAGTTCGGCGGCGGCGGACGGATCGACGTCCTCCCAGTAGACCAGGTAGATAGCGGCACGCTGCTGTACCGGAAGAGCGACGACGGCGGCGACGATGTCGGCGTTGAGCAGCAAGTCGACGGGCTCGTCGGTCCCGCCGGTTTGGTTTGGGAGTCGTTCGTACGCCCGCCGCTCTCGTGCCAGGCGCCGCCCCGAGGAACGAGCACGGTTGAGGACCGCCTGCATCAGGTACGCCTTCGGGTTCTCCAACGAAACCAACGTCTTCTGTTGAAGGGTCGCAACCATGACCTCGGACACCAGATCCGACGCGTTCTCACGGCCGACCAGCGACGTCGCGAATCGGATCAACGGGCCACGTACTTCTTCATAGATTTCCCTATCACTCAAACTGCCACCACCCGTAAAACGCCGGAGACCCCCTTAGCGTTGCACGCGACCACGAGGGGTTTCGGAGCATTCGTTGGATCTCGATACGACTTCACCGCCTAGGCGGCCGGTTGGTCGCCTATGACAGCGAATCGGGAGTTATGTTGCGGATGCTTCGACGATGGTTCATAAGTAGAAAACCCAGAACGACCAAGCCTGTTGTCACACCGGCTGCCAAAGCGAGTCCGGACCCACACGGGACGCTGTAATTGAACATCGAGTAGCAAATGGGAGGGTCGGTGTCGATGCCCGACCACGGCAGGAGTAGTACGAGAACCACGAAACCCGCGACCGCCGCGAAGGCAAACTTGACCCCAGTTCGCGAACCCAGATCGGATTCAGCAGGTTCAATCACTCTTCGATCATTCCTCGATCAGTCAATACCGCTCCAAAGTGAGTTGTAAAGAGCACCAAAAGAGCTATTTCCGCCCCTCACCGGCGTGTCGCAATAAGCCCAGCTCGACCAAAAACGGTTAGCTCTTGGGGGCCGAAGTTTTCCGTGATCAGGTCGCCCGTGGCTAGGTCGATGATTTCGACCTTCCCTTCGTAGTCGGTCAGGTAAGCGATTTCACCGTCAGCCGAGAACTGAACCACACCTCCGTTGTCATCGGTCTCCGGTAGATGGCGGATCACCTCACCGGACCGTACATGGATTATGAAGGCTCCTTCACCTGTGGTGGAACCGGACAAGAGACTCTCCCGTACCGTCCAACCGATCGCTACAAGATAATCCCCACTTGGCGCAAGGTAGACGTCAGACGCGGGGATTGACCACGATTGCGTTACCGCACCCGTGCCAGTGTCCAGCGCCACGACACCTTCCGGTTGCCACAGAACACTCAGGTTGGAGTCCTCAGCGGTCTCCATTTGGCTCGCGAACGTACCGACGAAAAGGGTCGATCCGTCGGGGCTGAGAGCGACACTTCTCCTAGTACCGAGAGACAGGCCCTTCGCTTGCGCGGGCGTAATCAGCCAGGCAAACAGACGTCCGAGCCACGAGGATTCCTGTGCCCAAGTCCGTGTGCTCGTCTCCCCCGTGTTGAGGTCCACGCTGGTGAAAACATCCTGATCGGCATGGACCACATAGGCGACGTTTCGCTCGGAATCCCATACCACCTCAGGTTCATACCACTCGAACAAAGAGGTGTCATCGACGACCACCTCGTCGCCGCTAAGCCGCACGTCGGAAAGCAGAAAGCTGGTGGTGGTCGCTGAAGCCAGGTCGAGTACGACCAATCCAGGAACGCTCTCCCCGGTCGGTAGGGCAAACCGTCCCAACCATCCGAGCCGGTCGCTATCAAGAATGGTTGGCTCCATCCACGTTTCGAACCGATCGGGGAAGTCGTCGAACGCTAGCTCTGACGAGTCGTCGCCCGGTGTGAGGCTGTATAAACGTAGAATTGGCGCGCTGCTGCCCTGGGTCCAATAGGCGATGCCACGATCGGAGACGATCGGGTTTGTGGGGACAAGCACCTTCGCCTCAGCGACCTCCTTCCCGTCGACAACATTGACGATTCGGATCAAGTCGGTATCTGGTTCGGTGTCGATCCAAACAGACAAGGCAAGCCATTCTGCGTTGGGGGAAGCGGAACCTCGTAGCCAATCTCCGGTCGTAATCGGTAACGATCCCAGCGGTTCCAGTGACAGTGGATTCATTGGATACAACCCGACACGACCCTCGATTCCGATTTCAGCAATTGTGGCGGTGGTGGCAGGCTGGGAAGTGGCAACCGTCGCCACCGGACTAGGTAAAGGGAGTAAAACCGATGTCGTAGTCTGAGTAGTCGCTGCCGTGCACGCTCCGAGGACCAGACCCAGCAGGATTAGGGCAAACCCGAGCCGTCTCATTCCCTCATTGAACTCGTATCAGTCCAGTGAAGTTCCCGCGAAATGACACCAGAACTCCGTTTCCGGTTTTGTTCCCTATTTCTCTGTTCTCATTCTGAGGTTTCCACACCGATGGGATACCCTTATACTTAGACATCCCGCGGAAACCACTTTTTAGGGGTGTAGCTCGAACTGGTAGAGCGCCGGTCTCCAAAACCGGAGGTTGGGGGTTCGATCCCCTCCGCCCCTGCCAGAGTAAGTCGAT
>JBGTFH010000059.1:0-15046 GCA_041747375.1 Acidimicrobiia bacterium | reverse complement strand
GGATGCGTTCGCAGCGATGGCCGATCTCCCCTTTGATGTGGCTCTCGACCGGCTCCAGACGGGACTAACCGAAATATCAATGACCGAAGACGTCAAAGAGGGAATTTCCGCATTCCAAGAAAAACGCCCCCCCAACTGGGGGTAACGCCCGGGGATTTACTCTCCCTCCAGTTTGGAGGGAGCACCGCCGACAGGGTCGGCGGGGAGGGTGGACACTAAGACATCAACACTCAGATCAAACGCGCGCGACCGCCATGGAGTTTGCGGAGCAAACTCCCAAGGAATCCGAAGGATTCCCGTCCACCCCCCTCCATTCGACTTCGTCTCTGGAGGGGGAGCCAGAACGCGGTAGGGAGTACTCGAGCGTAAGGGTTTTTCTACTCCCTCCTTCAGGAGGGAGTACCGCCGACGGGGTCGGCGGGGAGGGTGGGGCTCTGACACCCACAATCATCAAACCGCGTGGTTTTCCCGTCCACCCCCGGCCGTTGCGCCAGAAGACGGAGTTTGCGGAGCAAACTCCCAAGGAAACCGGAGGTTTCCCGGCCACCCCCTCCATTCGACTTCGTCTCTGGAGGGGGAGTAGGAGGGGGAGTAGGAAGGGCCTCCGTCTCTGGAGGGGGAGTAGGTCCGGAGACCCTCGTGGTAGGAACTTGCGGCGTTTAGCCTTTCCTGGTGCGGAGACAGATCCAAATCCTTGGCTGGACGCTGATTTGGTCGGGGACATTCATCCTGGGATACGTTGGCTTTGAGCTGTTCGTAACCGATCTGATCAACGCTCGAACCCAAGAGGTCGCCTCCGAGGAGGTTGTGGAGACACTCGACACGTCGAGGGACAGCCTCCCCGAGGTCGAACAGGTGGAAACCGGCGTCACCGATGGTCCGGAGGTCGTCGCATTCCACCCCGAGGACACGCCTGAGTTTGGCGCCGAATTCGCCATTCTCCGTGTCCCCAGACTCGGGCTGGAAGTCGTGATGTTCGAGGGCGTCACCACCGATGTTCTCAAGAAAGGTCCGGGCCACATGCCCGGTACCCCGATACCCGGCCAACCCGGCAACTCGGTCGTCTCCGGCCACCGCACCACTTACGGGCGGCCGTTCTTCGACTTCGACTTGCTGAAACCGGGCGATGTCATCGAGGTGGAGACGGCGATCGGGGTCCATACATACAAGATGATGGACCCATCATTTGTCGTGGAACCCACCGACGTCTGGGTGACAGATGACAAGTTGGGGGGTTGGTTGACGCTGACCACTTGCAACCCCAAGTTCTCGGCTCGTGAGCGTCTCATCGTTACAGCCGAGCTCGTCGACGGCCCCAACGTGGGATATGTGAGATTGCTCGAGGGCAGGGTCTCCGAACTCAGTTGATCCCGGACACTTGTTGTTCGAGAACGTCTTGATCGAGAATCCCGTTGTACACACTCACCACAATGCCCGATGAATCGAGGAAGAACGTCGCCGGCAGACCGAGGGTTTGATACGCCGCCCTCATCTCTCCGTCATCGAATCCGACGGTGTACGTGGGGCCGACTTCGCTGACGAACTCCATGAAGTCGTCGTAGTTGTCTTCAACGGCAACGCCGACGACGACCACTCCAGGGTTGGCATCGGCAAAGGCCGAGATTTCTGGGATCTCAGCACGACACGGCCCGCACCACGACGCCATCAGATTGATCACGATCGGCTGGTCGTCGTCATTGATGAGATCTGCCAATGCCAGCGGCTCATCACCTTCGACATTGCGTACTTCGAATGCCGGTGCAGTTTCGCCGATCGTCGCGACAGGAGGTGCCGAGTCATCCCCGAACACCCACGCGGCCAGGAGCCCGACGGCAACGACAGAAACGAAGATCAAGCTGAGCCGCAAGTACCGATTGGGCAAGGGTCCCTCGGTGGTCTCAGGCTCCTGCCATTTGTCTGAGGACATAGTGAAGGATCCCACCATTGCGGAGATAGTCGACTTCGATCGGAGTGTCCACCCGGGCGATGGTCTCAAACTCGGTTGACGTCCCGTTCTCATGGGTAGCGGTCACCCGGAGTGCCTGCCGGGGTTGCAGGGTGTCATCGACGTCGATATTGAACGACTCGGAGCCGTCGAGGCCCAGCGAGGCGGCGCTCTGCCCGTCCCTGAACACGAGCGGCAAAACTCCCATCATCACGAGGTTGGATCGATGGATCCTCTCGAACGAGATGGTGATCACTGCCTTGACGCCGAGAAGGAAGGTCCCCTTGGCAGCCCAGTCCCTGGAAGAGCCCATGCCGTAATCGGAGCCACCGAGAACGATCAGAGGCGTCCCGTTTGCCTGGTAGCTCATTGAGGCGTCGAATATCGACTTCACCTGGTCGTCGTTGAAGTCGGTGGTCCACCCGCCTTCGGTGTCGGGGGCGAGCTGATTCTTGACCCTGATGTTGGCAAACGTGCCACGTGTCATTACCCGGTCATTGCCTCGCCTCGACCCGTACGAATTGAATTGGGCCGGTTGTACGCCCTGCTCGACCAGGTAGTGCCCGGCAGGGGAATCGACCGCGATGGAACCGGCAGGGCTGATGTGATCGGTCGTCACCGAATCGCCTAATTTGGCCAGGACTCTGGCCCCAACGATCGGTGCGATGGGAGTAACCCCCGGCGTCAGGTTTTGGAAGAAAGGCGGCTCCTGGACATAGGTGCTCTCCGGATTCCATCGGTATAGGTCAGACTCCACGGTCGCGATAGAACGCCACTCGTCGGACCCGGTGAAAACATCGGCGTACTTGTCGATGAATTGTGACTCGAGGACGTTTTCGCCGACGATCCGGGCGATTTCGTCCTGGGTCGGCCATATATCGGCCAGCATGACGTCGTTGCCTTCGCGGTCGGTCCCAAGGGGTTCGTTGATCGGATCCCAGTCGACCGTGCCGGCGAGGGCATAGGCGACGACCAGCGGGGGTGACGCCAGATAATTCGCCCTGACATCCGGGGAAATCCTCCCTTCGAAGTTCCGATTCCCGGAGAGAACGGAAGCGCCGATGAGATCGTGGGCGTTGATCGCTTCTGAGATCGGCTCCGGCAACGGGCCGGAGTTGCCGATGCACGTGGTGCAGCCGTAACCAACGACATGGAATCCGAGGCCCTCGAGATCGGTGAGGAGACCGGATTTCGTCAAATATTCGGTGACGACCTTCGACCCGGGCGCCAGAGATGTCTTGACCCACGGCTTGCGGTCGAGGCCCCGTTCCCTCGCTTTGCGGGCCACGAGGCCGGCGCCCACCATGACGTCAGGGTTCGATGTGTTGGTGCATGAGGTGATGGCGGCGATGACGACGTCACCGTCCTTCAAGGTGAACGTGTGTCCGTCGTATTCCACTCGAACGTTCGCCGCAGATTCGAGGTCGTTGTTGGGCGTGCCGCCCTCGTCGACCCACTCCGAGGTGGTGCCTGCTTGCGCCGCGCTCACCTTCCCGAACGTATTCGAAAGGTCCGACTCCCATTGGGATTTCATCCCGGAGAGGTCGATCCGGTCCTGGGGCCGTTTCGGCCCCGCAAGGGCCGGGAGCACCGAAGCCAGGTCCAACTCCAGGGTCGAGGTGTAAGTGATCTCATGGGCTTCGTCACGCCACATTCCCTGCTCCCGGCAGTACTGCTCGATGGTGTCGATCAGCTTGTCGTCGCGTCCGGTGAGACGCAGGTATCTGGTCGTCTGGTCATCGACCGGGAAAAAGCCGATGGTCGCGCCATATTCGGGAGCCATGTTGGCAATTGTTGCCCTGTTGGCGAGTGGCATCTCCGCGAGGCCTGGCCCGTAGAATTCAACGAATTTCCCAACGACTCCGTGGGCGCGGAGCATTTCCGTGACCCGGAGCACAAGGTCGGTCGCAGTTGCCCCTTCGGGTAGGCGATTGATGAGGCGGAAGCCGACGACCTCAGGTAGCAGCATATAAATGGGTTGTCCCACCATCGCCGCTTCGGCCTCGATCCCTCCGACTCCCCAACCGACGACGCCAAGGCCGTTGATCATCGTCGTGTGACTGTCGGTTCCCACAAGGCTGTCGGGATACAGTTGGTCGCCGTTGTCCCACACCACCTTGGCCAGGTATTCGAGATTGACCTGGTGGACGATTCCCGTTGCCGGAGGGACTACGCGGAAATTGGCGAAGGCCGACTGGCCCCACTTGAGAAACTCGTACCTCTCCTGGTTTCGCTCGAACTCCCGGTTCGAGTTGATGGTGAGGGCATTGGGAGACGCGAATGCGTCGACCTGGACGGAATGGTCGACCACCAGGTCGGCGGGTATCAGCGGGTTCACCTTCTGTGCGGCCGTTTCATCACCGGTCATACGAACGATTGCCGATCGCATCGCGGCGAGGTCGACAACTGCTGGAACCCCGGTGAAATCCTGGAGGACAACCCTTCCGGGTATGAATGGGATCTCTTGTTCCCCGACGTTGGAGGCGTCATATGCCGCTATTCGCCGGACATCGTCCTCAGTGACCAGGAGCCCGTCGAGATTGCGCAGCGCCGATTCCAGTAGGACCTTTATCGAGTAGGGGAGATTCTCAGTGCCTTCGATCGAGTCGAGGCGAGCTATCTCACGGGTTCCCAGGGCCGTATCCAGGATTTGCCGGGACCCGAATGCATCATTAGCCATGTCGGACCTTTCAGTTTCCGATAAATCTCTTGACCGAGGTTACCGGAACAGGGGAGCCAAACTTTTAGGCCGCACGGGATAAGAACCTGTCTTCTTGTTGAAAATGGAACTCAGAGGGAAGACAGTGTGACAGGCACCTTGGTGATGCAGTCGTCCTGAAGCCGGGCATGGGGGATCAATACTGGCTCACAAGGCACCGAAAGCGCCCCGAACAGCCCGGACACGATTCCACGGTCCAGAGAGCAGATGACTTCGGGATGGTTTGTTGCCGCTTCACCAAACGGACAGTGCGAGGTCAAAAGGCGTTGTCCGGAAACGTCAGGGTCGACCGCGAATCCGAGGCCGGTCATTGCCCTGGCGACTGAGGTCACGGCTTCGTCGTATCCGGTATCGCCCTGTGCTCCGATTTCCGTTGCGATCTCGCGTCCGTACTCACGACCGATCTCCTCGGCAACTGTGGCGAGGTCCTCGGCGGAGATCTGGTCGAGAACTCGCATCAGCAGTTCGACGAGCATCTCAAATCGTTGTGGGGCGAAATGAACCGATACTTCCTTTTCCGTGGCCTCGTATGACTTGGCGGGGCGCCCGGCGCCCGGACCGGTCTTCCCCGGACGGGTCGAAACGACCCGGAGGTAGCCGTCGTCGGTGAGACGGTCGAGGTGATGGCGGGCCACGTTGGGATGGAGATCGAAGAGACTGGCGATGATCGACGTCGTAAGTGGTTCGGATGACTCCCGAACGGTGATATAGATGGCGCGTCTGGTGGGATCGCCGAGGGACGATGTCAGATCGGAAATTCGATTTTCTAAGGTTTTAGTGTCCATATTCGGGTGTGAGCGAGTGATTCTAGTCCGGATGGTGCTCTCTCCTCGATAGAGCCGCTCCCTTCGGATTGACCGGCATCGCGTCCTGGGGTGGTCCTGTTACGAAAAGCCCCGGTCCTATAATTCTGCCTTGCCCGTAACCTGACCATCCTGCAACGGAACGGTCATCTCCCTTCTTAAATCCCTCTGACCAGGAAGCAAATGGACTCCGACAACAAATCCAACGGCCGTGGTGCGATCTTCGACGCTGTTGCCGCCGTCGAGTCGCCTCTCCTCCTCGGCCGGACCCTGGGTGAACTCGGTTTGGTCAAATCGGTGGACAAGTCGCTGACCGGGAAAATCAACGTCGAGCTACTGCTTCCGGTGCCCGACCGCGCTCTCGACGAGAGGTTGAAGGCCGCCCTGGAGCCGCACGGGCGTGGTGCCGACATCGACGTGGAACTGATGACGGAAGAGTCGGCCATTGAATGGATGGGCCGGCTGCGCCACGATCTGGGACCCGGGATCGGCGAGCCCGGGTCGGCCACGAGAGTGGTGGCCATCTCGTCTGGCAAGGGTGGTGTCGGTAAGTCGTCGGTGTCGTCCAACCTTGCAGTCGCTCTTGCCCGAACCGGCAAGTCGGTGGGAATCGTCGACGGGGACATCTGGGGATTCTCCATCCCCCGGATGATGGGGATCGAAGAGCCGCCGTTGATGATGGGCGACGCAATCGTTCCCCCGGTCGCCAATGGAGTGAAAGTGATGTCGATGGATTATTTCGTCGGCGACGACAAGGCGGTGATATGGCGTGGCCCCATGTTGCACAAGGCGATCGAGCAATTTCTCAAAGATGTCTTCTGGGACAACCTCGATTTTCTAATCGTCGACATGCCTCCGGGCACAGGGGACATTGCCATATCGATGTCACAGTTCCTACCACGCGCCCAGGTCATCATCGTGACCACCCCTCAACCCACCGCCCAGCGGGTAGCCCGGCGGGCCGCTCTGATGGCGGCCGAGGTCGATCAGCAGGTGATCGGAGTTGTCGAAAACATGTCATGGTTCACGGGCGAAGATGACAAGAAGTACGAGCTTTTTGGAGCAGGTGGCGGTAAGGACCTGGCCGACGAGTTGGAGGTCGACCTGATGGCGCGGATACCGCTGCTCCCCGAAATGGGTCGGGGGGCGGACCAGGGCCTTCCCGTCGCAATCGCAGCACCCGGCTCTGAGGCTGCCGCCGCCTTTGAGACCCTCGCCCTGGCAGTAATCGAGAAGCGCCCGCGGATCCGCACCAACCCGGCACTGGTGATCAACAGTTGAAACAGAAATCGACCGGCGCCATAGCCTCAACCGCCGCGTGGATATTTGGCATCGCGACCTCAGTCCTCTTCGGGGCGTTATGGGGGCGCGCGGTGGTGATCGATACGGATGAGCTGGGCGAGAGTCTCTCACCACTGAGTGAAAGTGGCGAAGTTGCGAATGCCTTCAGCGAATGGATGACCAGCGAGTTGGTCGAATCCGGTGTTCCCCAGGGCGAAGCGGAGGATGCGACCCAGGCCGCTCTGGCAACCACGGCAGTTTCGGCAGCATTGGAAGACCTGGTTGTCGACGTCGTGGATGCCGCCGCCACTGACGGTGCCCACGGGGGATCGGTCGATATGGCAGCCGCCCTGGCGCCGGCCGTGCCGGCACTCACAGAATCGCTGCAGTCGTCCGGGATTCCCGTGTCAGAGCCGCAGGTGGCCGCGGTTGTGGCCGACCTCGACCCGTTGGTGATCAGGGAGCCAGATGAGGCGGCCATCGTCGGAGGCAGTTCCCGCCTGGCCGGCCGGCTGGGAACCGCAGTTCTGGTTGCGATCGTCGCCCAAATCGTATTCGGGAGCCTCTACGTTTTTGCGGGGACCGACCGTCTGCAACGAATGAAGACTCTGCTGACACGTTTCGCTCTCACCGGAATGTCGTTCGCGGTCCTGTTAAAACTGGGAAGTTGGGTCCTCGACCCGAATGGTGGTCGGGCACCGATCTCGGAGACTCTATCGTTGCTCGCCGATTCCAAATGGGTGATCCCGGCGATGGTGGGTGTCGCCGGAGCAATCGCTGCAGTGTTGGTTTGGATGGTGAGGGCGTCGGTGACTCCGCTGCCAGCTAAACAGGTGGCAGGGTCCCGGCAACGGCGCGGAGCACCCAAACCGCAAGAAGGCTGAAGGCGGTCCCGATCAGGATCGCATTGACTAGCCTGGTCGGCATCGGTTTGAACCGGTCCGATTTTCGTAACATCAGCCAGGCCCAGCCGGCAACGCCCTGAATCGCCACCAGCATGACCAGCGGATGCAACGTCAACGCTGAACTGAAATCGCCCCGGGCCAGGAATCCCATTGCCCTGGTCATTCCACAACCGGGACATGCAGTTCCGGTGGCGATGGCAAAGGGGCATACGGTCGGTCCGTCTTCGCTTGGGGCCCATATCATCAGGAACAGGGCCACCATGAAAGGTGCCGCATAGAGGGCTCTGATCCTCCAAATGGTGCTCACTAGCTGGTGCTTAACGTCGTGAACGATACCCCGAGCACAAGCGAGACGAGCCCGAGAACCACGAAGAGAATCAGCAGGACCGTTGCGATAATCCCGATGATCCGCCCCGCATTGGCGGTTCCGCGATTCTCTGGATTACGCATCCCGGCGTCGATTGCCTGAAGCTCTCTGTTGCCCATGACCCAGGCAGCGATTCCGAGTGGGGCGCAACAGACAAGTCCGAGAATTCCGAGGACCAGGATGGTGGTTGCTTGGCTCTGTTCGGGGTACGCGGCTGCGGTAGGAAAACTCATCCGGCGAGTCTAGATAGCGAACCGGTCGAGTGTCCGGTAGAGCAGCGATGCCGGAGTGAGAAACCACGGACTCCCCTGATAGTAGAAGCGACCCTTGTGCGGAATCCGGGCGAATGGGCTGATCGGGTCTTCACCGAGGAGCATCCCCGCGAGGTCATGTCCGAGTTGGGTGGATAGCCCAACGCCATGGCCCGCGTACCCCATCGCGTACCAGACGCCACCGATCTGACCCATGTGCGGGGTTAGATCAAAAGGCACGCCAAGCTTCCCACCCCAAACGTGGGTGATCGCTTTTCCGCCGAGTTGCGGGAAGTACCGGATCAAAGCAGCGCGGAGGTCAGAGGCACTCTCGGAAAGGGGCAGCCCGGTCTTGAGGTTGCGGCGCCCTCCGATGAGGATCCGATCATCGGGTGTCCTCCTCATGTAATGGAGGAGGCGTCGTTTGGTGTAGGTCATCGCATTCTTGGGAAATACCGCAGCTGCCTCGGTTTCCGGCAGCGGTTCGGTGGCGATGATGTACGAACCGATCGAGACCACCTTTTTGCTCAAATCGGGGAGGGGTTCGGGGGTGGTGTATCCATTGGTCGCCACGATGACGTTTCCGGTGTGGAGATTTCCTGAGGGTGTGGAGACTTCAAAGCCTGAGCCGGCCTTGACAACAGACTTGGCCGTTGTGTTGCCCACAAGCAAACCTCCTTTGGCCCTGACTGCGGCCGCGAGGCCAAAGCTGAAGCGAGCCGGATGGATCCCGAATCCCTCGGGTTCGTATAAGGCGCTGGAGAAAGACTCCGATCCTGCGATCTCACCAACCCGGTCGGGTCCGAAGACTTCCCACTCCACGCCATAACGCTGGCGGTAGAACGTGGCTGTCTTCCTGAATTTGTCGATGTCGCTACCGCCCAGACCGAGCGCAGCCAAACCGTTGCGGTTGGCCATCGCATCGATGCCGAGACGGTCGCAGAGATCGAGGACGATCTCCACGGATCGGACCGAGGCATGCCAGATTTCGTTGGCGATTTCAGGCCCATATGTGGCCTCGACGGCCCGGATCCCCGCTTTGACGTCAGGAGAAACCATGCCTCCATTGATCGAGGAGGCCCCACCGGAGATCTCGCCACCATCGAGGACTACAACGGACTTGCCCGATTCGACGAGCCTCAACGCGGCGCTGAGCCCTGTCAGTCCCGATCCGATGATGACAAAGTCGGATTCAGCGGGTGGTTTGTCGGTACCGAGGCCCGGGGGTCGGGGAAAGTCCTCAACCCAAAACGGTGCCTCGATCACAGCGAGGTGAGGCCCTTCTTGAAGAGCCCGGCCATTTCATCGACCTGCTCGGGGGTCATGGTGAGGGGTGGTGATACCTGCAGTCCGCCGCCACCAACGGCCCTGGTCAGCACACCCGCCTCACGACAGGATGCAGCGGCGCGAGCAGGAAGAGTCTCGTCGTCGCCGACCTTCAACTGGACAGCTGCCAGGGCACCGACACCACGGCGGATATGGTCGACGACGTCCAATTCCTCGAGGTGGATGAGGGCGTCATAAATCTCATCCTCGAGGGCGGTGGCCCGAGCCAGCAAACCCTCCCGTTCGATGATCTCCATCACTTTGATCCCGGCCACGCATGCTGTTGAGTGACCGGAGTACGTGTATCCGTGACGGAACATCAGACCCGGCTCTGTAAAGAAAGGTTCCGCGATCTTCGAACTGGCGACCACACCTCCGAGAGGTGCGTAGCCACAGGTGACGCCTTTGGCGAATGTCATCAAGTCGGGCTGGAGCCCGAAGCGATTGGCCGCGAACCAGTCGCCGACACGACCGAATCCGGTAATCACCTCGTCCGAAATATACAGGCCCCCGGCCGTGTGAATCAGATCCTGGACTTTCTGGAGATATTCAGCTGCGACCGGTCGGATTCCGCCGGCGCCGATCACAGCTTCGACGAATATCCCTGCCACCCGGTCCGCCCCAACGTGGTCAATTGCCTTTTCGACCGCCTCCGAGTCGTCATGGGGCACGAAGACGACTTCGGTGACGAGGTCGCCCCCATATCCGAGGCGGTTGGGTTCCATTCCCCCGAGTGCAGTTCCGTACGTGTGCATCCCGTGATAGGCCCACTCCCTGGCGATGAAGACTGTTCGGTCGGGCTCACCGATCGCGGAGAAATAGCGACGGGCCATTTTGGCGGCGGTATCGATTGCGTCCGAACCGCCCGATCCAAAGAACACCTTGGAATCCGGGTCTGGCGATACTGCGGCGATCTTGTCGGCCAGGTCGATTGGTGGCCGGGTTGCATAGTCGATGAAGGAATGGAATGCCGGCAACCTTCGGGCCTGGGCGTCCATCGCATCGATGATTTCGTCCCTCCCGTATCCGACGTTCATGTACCAGAGGGAAGCTGCGGCATCGAGGTACTTGTTTCCGTCCTCGTCGAAGGCATAGATGCCCTCTCCGCGATCGATGATGAAGGGTGCATCTTTGACCTTGGACATTTCCGCGAAAGGGTGCCAGTAAGCAGACATGGTTGGATCGTAGCGTCCGGATAAGTCTGGTTGTGGGCGACAGGCGTCGAAGCTGCAACGTTAAGCTCCGCGCTCTATTCGCCGGCCAGGGGCTCGTCGCCTATGGCTGACGTCGTTTGAGATTTTGGAGGAGGAGCATTGGCTGAACACGCCGTGGAGCTTGCTGGCGTAACCAAGAAGTTTGGTGACGATTTCACCGCAGTCGACGGGCTTGACCTCGTAATCGAGGATGGTGAGTTCTTCTCCCTGCTCGGTCCGTCGGGTTGCGGGAAGACGACAACTTTGCGAATGATCGCCGGGTTTGAATACCCAACCTCGGGATCACTGAAGATCCATGGCAAGGAGATGGGTCTCAAACCGCCCAATGAACGACCTGTTAACACCGTCTTCCAGTCATATGCCCTTTTTCCCCATATGACCGTGTCGGAGAACATTGCCTTCGGGCTGCAGATGCAGAAGGTCGACAAGAACGAGATCGGCGAAAGGGTCAAACGGGTCCTCGACCAGGTGCAATTGAGCAAGCGCGCCGATGCCAAACCAAAACAGCTCTCCGGCGGCATGCAGCAACGAGTCGCGCTTGCCCGTGCATTGGTCAACGAACCTCAAGTGCTTTTACTCGACGAACCCCTCGGCGCACTCGATCTCAAACTTCGACAGACGATGCAGGTCGAGTTGAAGGAGCTACAGAATCGTGTAGGCATCACCTTCGTCTACGTCACCCACGACCAGGAAGAAGCCCTCACGATGTCCGATCGGATCGGTGTCATGAGCGACGGGAAGCTGCTCCAGATCGGGAAGTCACAAGACATCTATGAGCACCCCAACTCACGCTTTGTCGCCGATTTCATCGGCGACATCAACCTGATACCGGTTTCCGTCGTTGCACAAGACCGGGTGAAATTGGCCGGGGGCCAGGAATTCCCGGTCGCGACGGGCGCGCTGTCGAGCGGGGATGCAACTCTCACACTCAGACCCGAGCGTCTCTCGCTCTACGATCTCGACGAGCCAATCCCGGACGGATACAACCGCCTCAAGGTCCGAATCAGCCGGCGGGTCTACTACGGCGATGTCTATTACTACGGCGTCGAAGGCGGCACAGGTGAGCTGGTAGAGGTCAAAGAGGAGAACCGCCCGTCAGTTGAGTTGTACGAACTGGATGAGGAGGCCTATCTGGCGTGGCATCCCGACGCAGCCAGCCTGGTAGTCGAGTGATGGCCAAAAAGGAGGCGCAGGCCGACACCGTGGCGACAGCCGAACTAGAGGCCGCTGCCGAACGGGCGAACAGCCGTCGCGGTTTTCGGATCTCTCTGCCGGCTTACGTTTATCTCATCATATTTTTCGTGATCCCGCTGCTACTCGTGTTCGTCTATTCCTTCGCCAGCCGATCGTCCACCGGTTTGACCGTGCTCGAAGGTTGGAATCTCGATTCCTACAAGCGGCTCTTTACCCCCATCGTCGGTCAAATTCTGTTGCGGTCGCTGTTCCTGGCACTGACCACGACAGTGATTTGCCTCGTCGTGTGCTATCCGTTTGCCTACTACATCGCGACGAGGGGCGTCTCGTTCCGCAACGTCCTCCTCGTCCTGGTGATGATCCCCTTCTGGTCGAATTTCCTGGTCCGCACATATTCGTGGAAGTTCATCCTCGGGTCCGACGGCCTGGTCAGCCAGGTCAGCCAGTTTTTCGGGGGCGGGGAGGTCAGGCTCCTGTTTACAAACACAGCAGTTCTCATCGGAATGGTCTACGGGTTCATGCCGTTCATGGTTCTACCCCTGTACGCCGCATTGGAGCGCATGGATTGGAGCCTCGTCGATGCGGCTCGCGACCTCTATGCCAACGGATGGACTGCCTTTCGTAAAGTGACGTTCCCGCTATCGATGCCGGGCGTCGTCGCGGGCTCGATCCTGGTGTTCATCCCGTCGATCGGCGCCTACGTCACCCCTGCGATCCTCGGAGGGGCAACCACCACCCTGATCGGCGACTACATAGTCAGCCAGTTCCTCACGGCTCGAAATTGGCCCTTCGGATCGGCGCTTTCGATCTCGATCATGGTGTTGATGTTGGGTGCGACCCTGATCTACTTCCGTTCCGGGGCGAGAAACGTATGAGCGAAAACCGGGCTCCACGAGGACCGATCGATCGATTGCTCGCGGCAAACGCATGGCTGGTCTATCTGTTTTTCTACCTGCCGATCGGCCTGTTGATCGTTTTCAGTTTCAACGAGAACGAGAACGTGTCGATCTGGACTGGGTTTTCCTTTAGGTGGTACGAGGCGATGCTCCAAGACGATCGGATCCTCGGCGCGCTACGCAATTCACTGATTGTGGCTTTTGTCTCGACCATCGTTGCCACGGTGTTGGGGACGATGCTGGCATTGGCGCTGGAACGATATCGATTCCGGGGCCGGGGCACACTCGACGGAATCGCGTACATGCCGGTCATAATTCCCGACGTCACCATGGGCGTCATGCTCCTGATCTTCTTCTTCCAGGCGATCGGGCTAATGGAGAGCTGGTTCGGGATCGGATTCGATACCGGTCTGGGCACTATCACGCTTGCCCACATTGCTTTCAACATCTCATTTGTCGCCATTGTGGTGAGGGCCCGGTTGGCGCAATTCGACAGCTCGCTCGAGGAGGCCGCAGCCGATCTCTACGCGAGCAGATGGCAGACATTCCGCCAGATCACCCTTCCGCTCATCGCTCCAGGAGTGGCTGGTGGTGCGCTCCTGGCTCTGACGCTTTCCCTGGACGATGTCGTCGTCACCCAATTCGTGTCCGGGCCGGGGTCCACCACGCTGCCTGTTTACGTTTTCGGTTTGGTCAGACGGGGAGTCACGCCGCTGATCAACGCGGTCAGCACGGTGATGCTGGTGGCCTCGATGGTGTTGGTAGGTATTTCTCTCGGTTTACAGAGGACGCGTAGCAGCGGGGGAGATGATCTCGAGGAAGACGTTCTCGCCAGCTCCGGAGCCACTGTTCGCCAGTAACGTCGTTACTGTTGGTGGGTCGCTGTGTTGCCCGATAGGCAACCGAGGAGGAAAAAAGAATGAAACAACTACTCAAATTCGGCGCCGTTTTTGCCGCCATGGCGATGGTGCTGGCAGCCTGTGGGGACTCGGGTTCGGATAATCCGACGACGGTCGCCGGCGGGGCGCCGCCACCGGCCGATGGAGGGGAGGCCTGTGCCCCGGATACCGTTGATGGAGACCTCAACTTCTATAACTGGTCGGAGTACATAGACCCTGAACTGATCTCGGCGTTCGAGACCGAGTACGGCGTAGATGTCGTCGAAGACTTCTACGACTCCAATGAGGCAATGCTGGCCCAACTCCAGGCAGGTGCCGTGTACGACCTCATCGTGCCTTCCGACTACATGGTGGGGATCATGATCCAAGAGGGTCTGCTCTCCGCCCTCCAGGCAGATGCCTTGCCCAACTGGGGCAATCTCGATGAGCAGTTCGTCGATCCACCTTATGACCCAACAGGCGAATACTCAGTCGCCTACCAGTGGGGGACCACCGGCCTCGGAGTGAACCTCTCCGTTGTCGGGGAGGACTTTGAGCCCAGCTGGTCGCTTGTCTTTGATCCGGACCTGACCTCTGGATACGCGGGCGGCGTGTCACTGCTCAATGACCCGCGCGAGACGATGGGTGCCGCACTGAAATACCTCGGGTACTCGTTGAACTCGACGAGTGAGGCCGAGTTGCAGGAAGCTGCCGATGTGATTGCAGCGGCCAAAGTCAATGTGACTGCATTCGACTCCGACCAATACGACGAGAACCTGGTGAACGGTGAAACGGCTGTCGGCCACGGTTACTCCGGTAACTTCTTCACGGCTTTCGCCGACACCGATGATCCCGACAACTGGGCCTACGTCATTCCTGAAGAGGGTGGGACGATCTGGATCGACAATATGGCCGTGCCTACTGTCTCGGAGCACCCGTGCACAGCGCATGCATTCATCAACTTCCTTTTGGATGCTGAAAACGGGGCGGCGTTGTCAAACTACAACTACTACGCCAGCCCCAATGCTGCCGCCGAGGAGTTCATCCTCGAGGAGATCCTGACGGATGAAACGATTTACCCGTCGGAGGAACTCAGGGAGAAGCTGGAGATCATCGCTGACACCGGTGAATTCGAAATCCAGTACAACGACTTCTATCAATTGGCGCGGAGCTAGACCGTCGGTCGTTCCAGGAATTGGGGCCTTCAACAGGCCCCCAATTCCGCGTCTTCGCCTTGTTGCTATTCCGACGGCAGGGCCTGGGCCTG
>JBGTFH010000058.1:0-16113 GCA_041747375.1 Acidimicrobiia bacterium | reverse complement strand
TTCACGTATCACCAACCCTGACGGGTCAACCGTATTCGAGATGACCGACGCCGAGATTCCGGCCGGTTGGTCTCAAGTCGCAGCCGACATCATGGTGTCGAAGTACTTCCGCAAAGCCGGCGTCCCCCAATTCGATGAGAGTGGGGAACAGATTTTTGATGAGTCTGGCCAGCCGGTCACCGGGCCGGAGCGGACAGCGAAGCAAGTCTTCAACCGTCTCGCCGGCACGTGGCGCCACTGGGGTGAGAAAGGCGGCTACTTCGCTTCCACCGAGGATGCCGACGCCTTCGAAGACGAACTCCGCTACATGCTTGCCACTCAGATTGCAGCGCCCAACTCGCCGCAGTGGTTCAACACCGGTCTCAACCACGCTTACGGTCTGACCGGGCCCGCTCAGGGCTTCTGGTATGTCGATGGCAAAGACAGAGAGATGAAGGCCAGCCCGGATTCGTACAGCCGTCCCGCTCCCCATGCCTGTTTCATACTCTCGGTCAGTGACGACCTGGTCAATCCGGGCGGGATCATGGATCTCTGGGTCCGTGAGGCTCGGATCTTCAAATTCGGGTCTGGTGCCGGTTCCAACTTCTCGGCGATCCGCTCGGCCGAAGAGAATCTGTCCGGTGGTGGCAAGTCGTCGGGAGTCATGTCTTTCCTCAAAATCGGTGACCGTGCTGCCGGCGCCATCAAGTCGGGAGGAACAACCAGGCGTGCCGCCAAGATGGTCATCCTCGACGTCGACCACCCCGACATCGAAACATTCGTCGACTGGAAGAAGGTCGAGGAAGACAAGGCCCGCCTTCTGATTGGCGCTGGTGGATACCCTGCCGACTTCAATGGCGAGGCATACGCCACGGTGTCCGGGCAGAACTCGAACAACTCGGTCAGGATCACCAACGAATTCGTAAATGCGGTCGAAGAAGACGCCGATTGGGAATTGATCAACCGGACCGACGGCACCGTCCGCCGCACCATCAAAGCCCGTGACCTCTGGTCACGCATCGCTGATGCGGCCTGGGCGTGCGCCGACCCCGGTCTTCAATTCGACACGACCATCAACGAGTGGCACACCAGTCCGGCCGGAGGACGTATTCGGGCTTCTAACCCGTGTTCGGAATACATGTTCCTCGACGACACGGCATGCAACCTGGCATCGCTCAACCTGGTGAAGTTCTACGACGACGAGTCACAGGTCTTCGACGTAGAGGGCTACCAACACGCCATCCGACTCTGGACCATCGTCCTCGAGGTATCGGTGGCAATGGCCCACTTCCCATCGAGAGAGATTGCGCAGGGCTCCTACGACTACCGGACTCTCGGTCTCGGCTACGCCAATCTCGGGTCGTTGCTTATGCGCCAGGGCATTGCCTACGACTCTGAGGAAGGCCGGGCGATCGCCGGGGCGCTCACCGCGGTTCTCACCGGATACTCGTACGCCACGTCGGCTGAGATTGCCGGGGTCACCGGGCCGTTCCCCCGCTTTGCGGAGAACCGGGACTCGATGTTGCGGGTAATCCGCAACCACCGTCGGGCCGCCCATAACCAGACCGACTTCGAGGGCGTCAGCTCCAGCGTGATGACCATCGATCCTGACTACACACCGGTCGATCTGCTCGAGGCCGCCCGCGCTTCTTGGGACCTCGCCCTCGAGCTTGGCGAGAAAGACGGTTACCGCAATGCCCAGGCCACCGTTCTGGCGCCAACAGGCACCATCGGCCTCTTGATGGATTGTGACACCACCGGTGTCGAGCCCGACTTTTCGCTGATCAAGTTCAAGAAGTTGGCCGGTGGAGGCTATTTCAAGATCGTCAATCAATCGGTGTCTCCGGCCCTGACACGCCTCGGCTACCGGCCTGAAGAAGTCCAAGCCATGGTCGAGTTCATCGGCGGTACCAGCTCGATTGTCGGAGCACCCCACATCAACGAGGAGTCGCTGAAGGAGAAAGGCTTCAACGATGACGATCTGGCCAAGCTCGCCTCAGCACTCCCCTCCGTGTTCGAGCTGAAGCATGCCTTCAACGTGTTCACATTTGGCGAGGAAACCCTGCAGCGAATCGGCTTCGACGCCGACCGTTACGCTTCGTTCGACTTCGACCTGCTTCGGGAGCTTGGTTTCACTTCCAGGCAGATCACCGAAGCCAACGACCACATCTGCGGGCGACAGACCATCGAGGGTGCACCTCTTCTGAGGGACGAGCATCTGAGTGTCTTCGATACTGCCAACAAGAACGGCAAGTACGGGGAGAGGTTCATTCATCATGTCGGCCACATCAAGATGATGGCCGCGGCGCAACCGTTCATCTCGGGAGCGATCTCCAAGACGATCAACATGCCTCAGGAAGTGACCACCGCCGACATCGAAGAGGCATATCAGCTCTCCTGGGAACTCGGTCTCAAGGCGATGGCGCTCTACCGCGATGGTTCCAAGGCTGTTCAGCCACTGAATTCGGTTTCCGATGACGAGGGCGACAACAACGAGGACGAAGACGCCGCAATAACCGCAGCTCTTGAAACTGAGAAGGCAATCCATTGGGGTGCGGTACCGGTCGGGATCAGCCCGACGCAGGCGTACGCCCAGGGGATGAAACCGCCGCGGTTCATGCTGCCCGGCCGTCGTCATGGCTTCAACCAGGAGGCGCGGGTCGGCGGTCACAAGGTGTTCCTCCGTACCGGCGAGTACGACGATGGGACTCTTGGGGAGATCTTCATCGACCTGGCCAAGGAGGGAGCGACTCTCAAAGGGATCTTGAGCTGTTTCGCCATTGCAGTGTCCAAGGGTCTCCAATATGGAGTCCCGCTCGAGGAGTTCGTCGACACGTTCACGTTCCAGACCTTCGAACCGAGGGGCATGGTCGAGGGTCATCCCAACATCAAGATGGCCAACTCGATCGTGGACTACGTGTTCCGGTCTCTCGGCGTGGAATACCTAGAACGCGACGAGCTCGCTCAGGTACCTCCAAATCGAGATGGCGAACTCGCCAGTCCGCCTCAAGGTCTGGCGGTGGAGGCCGGGGTCCAACTCGACCTCACTGACGCCGTCGCCGAGGACGATGTCGACCTGGTGCAGCGGTCAATGGAGTACATCGACTCGCCTGACATGTCGTCAGCAGATGTGAAGCTCGTGGAGAAGGTCGCCGTCGCCGCAGCCGGATCTGCCGACATGGTCAACATGGCCCTTTCGGAGAACATGGGTGACGCACCGGCGTGTTCCAATTGCGGTCACATGACAGTCCGCAACGGAAGCTGTTACGTCTGCCTCACCTGCGGAGACACCACCGGCTGTAGCTAGCCGCTCTCAATCCGTTCGTAATGCATACGGTCCCGTTTTCCGGGACCGTATGCACGAGCAACGTGGGAAGTTCAGACGATGGCCGGCTCCAATCCGTTCGTAATGCATACGGTCCCGTTTTCCGGGACCGTATGCACGAGCAACGTGAGAAGTTCAGACGATGGCCGGGTCTCTGGTCCTCGCCGGGGCGGAATCAGGGCCGCGCTTCGCTGATTTCCCAGAGATGACCGTCGAGGTCGGGGAAGAAACATCGTATCTCGGCGCCCCAGTCGTAGGGCGGAGTGAGAAAGCGAGCGCCGCGATCCAATAGGACCTGATAACTCGTCTGACAGTCTTCGACCCGAATCGTGAATGAGTGGCTTACCTTCGACGGATCGGGTGTCATCATTGTCACGCCCGGTTTATCGTCCGTCGGGCCTCCACCCTTCACCAGGAGCAACCAGCTCCCGTTGAAAGTTAAAACCGCTGACTCTCCGTATTCCCGATACAGGTCGGCGCCCAGGACATCAACATACCAATGTTTGGAGCGCCCGACGTCGGCAACCACCAGGATGTGGGTGAGAGCCATGTCGGGCGTGGGAAAATCGGTCACGGAGCAAACCTACGCTCAACCACCAATCGAGGCCCTGCAGAAGACCATTGGGGTTGCTCTTGGTCTTGGTGAGAAGATGCTTGTGGTTCGTAACTGCAAATGGTTGGCGACTCGCTTGCATTTGCAGGGTGTCATAGCCTTCTCGCGATGAGCGACAATGACCACGGGCACGAACCCCACGACCGATGGTTGCGCCGTGTTCGTCACCGCGTCGGTCACGTAATAGCACACGATCACAACCAGAACCCCGGGACGGACATCCTCGACACCGGAGCGGCTGGTATCCGTGTCACCAAGGTTTCATTGGTAGCTCTCGGCGTTACGGCGCTAATCCAGGGGGCGATTGTTGTGATCAGCGGTTCAGTAGCTCTGCTTTCAGACACTCTCCACAATCTCACCGACGCTCTCACGGCCATTCCTTTGTGGATCGCATTCGCTGTCGGTCGTAAGCCTCCGACCCAGCGCTACACGTACGGTTTCAACCGGGCCGAGGATTGGGCTGGACTTCTGATCGTCGTCGCAATCGCGGTGTCCGCTGCTTTGGTGATCTGGGAGTCAGCCCAACGACTAGTCGACCCGCGACTCATTGACCAGATTCCATGGGTGATCGCCGCTGGCATCGTCGGTGCGCTCGGTAACGAGTTTGTGGCCAGATACCGGATTCGGGTTGGTGGGTCGATCGGATCGGAGGCCTTGGTCACGGACGGGCGCCACGCCCGTACCGATGCTTTGACCTCGCTTGCAGTGGTGATAGCGGGTGTCGGCGCTAGATTCGGGCTCGCATGGGTCGATCCCGTCGCCGGTCTCGCCGTCTCCATCCCGATCCTCTGGCTGCTGGCTCGGTCAACACGGCGGATCTTCCTCAGGCTCATCGACGGCATCGAACCCGAACTGGTCGAGAAGGCAGCGTCGACCATCGCCAATGTGAGCGGCGTCGAATCCGTCGACGACCTCCGAGTCAGATGGCACGGTCACCAACTACGGGTCGCAGCCTCGATATCCGTTCGATCCACCCTGACCGTGAAACAGGGCCACGACATCGCTCACTCCGCCGAACACGAACTGCATCACGCCTTCGACACGCCCATCGTCGCCACCATCCACGTTGAACCGAACGACCACCCCGAAAGACACGAAATCACCGCGCACCACACCCGCCCATAATCGGCATTATCGAGTGCTTCAGATCGGTGACATGCCGCCCACAATTTGGTGCGCCTGCGTACGTGCATTTGACGTCCGACCCCAGCAATATGTCAGTGCTACTGGTCGGCTGGTTCGAAGGTGGTGCTCTTTGCGATTAGCAAGAGCGTGTCTTGGTCGAGAGAGCCGCTCAAGACGTCAACTCGGGTTTCGTTCCCGACATCCTCAGTGACTCTGGTCTTTGAACTCTCCGCATACACGACAAACTCGCGGCCATCCGAGTTCACCTCCTCGCCCACTCCGCCTGACTGTGGTGACACCTGAACGCCAACGGACACCTGTCCAGACCCGTCGTCGGTCTGAAAGACGTGGAAGATCGCCGTTTCATGCCCTTCATTCCAAACCCAGGTGTACCCATCGGGGATGAAGCCGATGGTCAGGCCGCTGGCGAATTCGGTCGGGGGTTGCGGAGATACGAATGAGGTTCCAGTCTGTGGGGTAGTCGTCTCGACGAGTGACTCACCAGGCCCCGAAGGGTCAGCCGAGCAAGCTGACAGGACAGCTGCTGCGGCAATCAGAATTGTCAATCCCCTTCTCATTCCGATTTGACGCTATCGGACCGAGGACAGTTCCGTCGCCACCTGCGCGATAGCCGGCCTCGTGGGCACGTGTCTTTGACGTCTGACCCAAGCGATATGTGCCGATACATGTGAGTTATTGTGAATCCGCTTCCGAGGAGGATTTGATGCGCAGCGTGACCTATTCAATGGGCGTCTCACTTGACGGATACATCGTAGGGCCAGACGGCGGTTTCGACTTTGCGCCGCCAGACAAGGAGGTCTTCCGCTTCTGGATCGACGAGATACGAGAGGTCGGGGTCCACTTTTTGGGACGACGGCTGTACGAGACGATGCTGTATTGGGAGACGGCCGACCAGGAAGGATCGCTTGACGACGACGAGCTCGAGTGGGCGGCGCTCTGGAATCCGCTTCCCAAGGTGGTGTTCTCTTCCACGCTGTCAGCGGTGGAGGGCAACGCCCGCCTGGCCTCCGGCGGCCTGGCGGAGGAGGTCGAGCGGTCACGAGCCGAACCTGGCGTGGGCGAAATCGCTATTGGCGGCGCGACTCTCGCCTCCGACGCGGCCGAGTTGGGTCTGATCGACGAGTACCGGGCCATGGTCTACCCAGTGCTGGTTGGCGGAGGCACTCCATTCTTTCCCCAGAGCGAACGTCGGGTGGATCTGGAACTCGTGGAGACCCGTACCTTCAGCTCGCGGGTCGTCTACCTCCGCTACCGGGTGGCGCGCTAGCCGAAAGCCCTATATCCGACATAAGTTGAGTCCAGGGATCGTTGGTCGGCGCTTTCTACGGCTGAACGATGTAGCCAATGAGATCATCATCACCGCACAGCGAGCCGACGGTCTCGACTACCTCAACACTCGACCAGCCATTCTCGGCTTGGCCTTGAAGCGCGAGTGCCAACTCTGCGTTCAACGCATCCAACTGAGCCTGGAGATCGATTGACTGATCGTCCGGAAGCAGGTCCGCAGCCTCGGACAGGTCGTCCATCTGCTGTCGCATAGCCGCAGGATCGCCTCCGAGATCCTCACGAGAGAGGACAGGGACCGCCTCCTCACAGAAGGCCCAAACAGAGGGTGTCGGCGCGCAAGCCACACCCACGAGGACAAGAGAAATCATCAGCCGGCGCACTGACAGCATTATGGAGTGGTTTGAGTAGGTAGCACAGAAGACATCTCGACGAGGTCCGCCATTTCCCCACCTACGAGTTCGACCAGGGCCATCACGGGCAACTCCACCTGCAGGCCTCGTTTACCGGCGCTCACGCATATTTGCTTATAGTTGTCGGCGGATTTATCGAGAAAGGTGCGCAGTCGACGGCGTTGGCCCAACGGACTGATACCGCCGGACACATATCCCGTGAGCCGCTCGGCATCTCCGGTCGCGGCCATGTCTGCCTTGCGCCCACCGGCTGCAGATGCCAGCTTCTTCATCGAGACACGCTTGGTGACCGGGACGATGGCCACCACATAATCGGCGTCGACAGTCGCGAGCAAGGTCTTAAACACCCGGGCTGGATCTACCCCGATTGCCGCGGCAACCGCCTCGCCGTAGCCCTCGCCAACAGACTCACTGACCTCATAGTTGTGCACTTGGAAATCGATCCCCGACTTCTCAAGTGACAATATGGCTGGAGTTGACATCGCTAGGACGCTAGCCAGGTGAGGGCGCGCTCTCCCGCCGCTACCAGACGAAAGGACCTAGGCTTCGAATGGCACCGGCATCAGCTCGAAGATATCAATCGCGAAGTTGCCATTGCCTTCACTGAGGTATGGGTGGCCGTCGGCAAGGGCCTGAGCTCCTTCGAGGTCCGACGCCTCGACGATCGAGTAACCGGTCAATGAAACCGTATCGCCTGTCGATCCGTCATCGATGACGGAGACTCCAGGGCCAAACGGGGTACCGATATCGGCCAGCGACGACCCCACTTTGTCCATCCATGCCCCCCATTTCGCCATGATCTCGGCACCTTGCTCCGGGGTCATGTCCGACATGTCGGTGGCCTCGCCCTTATAGATCAACATGTATTTCGCCATCGTGATGCGCTCCTTTCGAGCGGAAGTGACAGTCGAACAGTACTCAATCCTGGATTGTATTTCAATTTGAACTAAAATAGATCTTTATGGATGCCCTGCAACTGATCGCCGAACCGAATCGCCGCATGATCCTTCGTCTTGTTTGGGACAGGGAGCTCGCGGCGAGTGAGATTGCGTCCAACTTCGACGTGACTTTTGGAGCGGTCTCCCAGCACCTCGCGATTCTGCGCGAGGCTGATTTCGTGAAGGTGAGACGCCATGGCAACAAGCGGCTGTACCGGACAGACATAGCCGCGCTCGGCCCGTTGGCCGCCATTCTGGAAGATATGTGGCGGACGACATTGCAAAGTCTCGCGATCACAATCGAGGTTTCGGAGGACCAGTGACAGAGATTCAATTGCAACAACGCATCGCTGCTCCCCCGGCAACCGTGTATCGCTACCTGACCGAAGCCAACAAGTGGAAGCTTTGGCAGGGAAGGGACGCCGAACTCGATCCAACCCCCGGAGGGGTCTTCTCCATGGTCATGGGCAACGGTATGAATGCTCGCGGGCACTTCGTTGAACTCGAGCCCGACACGAGAGTTGTGTTCACCTGGGGATGGGTGGGCCATCCCGGAATTCCACCCGGATCTACAACAGTTGAAATCGCCCTTGCCGCCGACGGCGATGGAACCCTGCTGACACTGACCCACATTTCGATCCCCGACGACGAGGCTCCCGCCCAGCAAATGGGATGGAGCCACTATCTACCCCGCCTCGCCATGGCTTCGACCGGGCTAGAGCTTCCGACTGACTCCGGACCCCGCTAAATCGGTCCTACTGCATTTGTTTGAGTCAGCCCGGGGACGGGTAATCAATCTGTGGACCATCAAACTCTATGAAAGGAGAGGCAATGCCACGCCAAGGGCTTATCTGGACGATCGTGGGTATTCTGCTCATCGTCGCCCTACTTATCTGGATCTTCTAAAAACTGAGACGCCCCCTCCCCGAGGGGGCGTTTTTTTTTTTGACCAAAAGGTCGCGAAAAGCTGGGGGCACAACCCACTAGCGAACATGTGTTCGACAGGTTAGGGTGCCCCATGGCCAGAGCAACAGAGACATCACCGCACGATGGCTGGTCCGTACTGGAGAAGTATCGCGAGCGCTACAACCTCGACGCCGAGATACCCGGACTGGTCAGTCTGAAGAAATCGATAGACCGACGACGACAACGCCGTGCCGCACTCAACCGGCGACTCGGCGACCTCGCCCGCCAGGTTGCCGAAGCCGAGTCACAACTCAGTGCAGTCAACTCGGAGATTCGGGGCGCCCGGCAAGCCGGGGCATTGTTAATGAACGATGTCATAGACCGGGTACGTCGAGAAAAGGGAGAAGGTTGGTCACCCACTCCGGTTTTCGGATTCAGGGCGTGGCATTTCCACAACGGAATGCTCTACGGGGCCAAGTTGATGTGGCAGCGACCCGAGATGACCGCGGAATGCCTCCATCACATACCCGGTGAAGACCTGCCCCACTCAACAGGGCGATGCGGGCCTCCGCCGTGCGGTGTTTATGCCGTCAAAGACCTCGACGTTCTCCATAGTGAGCTGGGGACGACTTCGAGGTCGATTTTCGGAGTGGTCGCGATGACGGGAAAAGTGATCGAGCACGAACTCGGTTATCGAGCTGCGACGAGCACCGTCGTAGCCATCGCCGGAAGGATCGGAGAACACCGTTTCGCCCTCGACGGACCCGCCGAAATCGAGGCCGTGTTTGCCAACCCGGTTGGCGGAGCGGGCCAATTTGAGGCGGCCGGTATCAAAGACCCGGACCAATATCTAATCGAATGGAAGGAGGAAAACGACATATGGACATGGGAAAAGAGTTGAGAATCATTGAGGTCGAAGAGTTCGACGACTCCGTGCTGACTGAGACGCCGGTGCCTGCCGAGGTCCCCCAAACCGTTGAAGCCACGCCAACACCGGCTCCATAGGTGATGCGAAGAAATCGAGGTAACGACCGATGTTCGGTCGCGGATTGCCAGTCGTGACGAGAGGGGCTCATTCGGTCACAGCGATCACTTCGCGATAGTGCTTGGTGACCTCGGCCCAGGCGGCCTCGGTGCGGTTGCGCCGGGTCAAACCGACATCGGAGGGGAGTCGCTCGAAGCCGGCCTGCCGGAGCCGAACCGTGGTACCCGTGCCGGTGTGGCTGAACGTCACCTGGATTTCGGTGGCCTGCGACCTGTCAAAGAAGAGATGCCACAGGTATCCGATGCGGTCCGGCGGTTCCCACACTGTTACTTCGCCCCATTCAAATTCGGTTCCATCGGTTGCCCGCTCGAAGATCCGCCCGCCAACATGGCGCTCGAAAAAGACTTCCATCGCTCCGTCTTGACTCATCGAGTGGGAACGTGGCCACCACATTGCGGCCCGTTCCGTCCACATCTCGAAGGCGTGTTCGGGAGAACAGGCGACTTCGAACTCGACAACGATTGGCTCCATCAGCCGGATTCTCGCGTATTTTCTGCGGCGAGTCTGAAACGGACCGCCGCCTCACCCCATACGCTTCTCATGTAGTCCTGGATCGTCTCGATCCCCTTGACGTCGAGGCTGTACATGCGGCGGGTCCCCTCAGCTGAATCGCTGACGAGCCCGGCTTCCTTGAGGAGCCGGAGGTGTCGGGAGACCGCAGGCCTGCTGATTGGAAGGGCCTGAGCAATATCGCTCACCGCCCGCTCCCCTCCCGCGAGCACCTCAATTATCGCCCGACGATTCGGGTCGCCCAGGGCGTCGAATGGGTCGTGGTCTAATCGCTCAGCCGGCACGCTTCTCCGCTTAGGCCTTGAGCCCATCGGCGAACAATTCGAACGACTCTGTCATGTCCGGTATCGACTTGGTGATCATGGGCGCCATCAGTCCCGAATAGACCTCTTCCATCGAGAACTCGACCCCTCCATCCTTGGGTGTGAGCTGGAACGTGCGGACGCCTTTGAAAAGACCGAGCGGCATCCCATCCCACCACACCATCGAGTTCGGGGCATCAACGTCGGAGACGTTGAGTTTGAATTGGCGGTCCGGGTTGACGATCGAGGTCAGTTTGATTCTCTCACCCTCAACGATCTGCCCCTCGATGTTCAGCACGGACCGATTCCAATCCGGATACGTATTCGCGTCTGTGAGCAAGCTCCAGATTGTCTGAGCAGGGGCCGCAATGTTCCTGGTGACGCTATAGGTTGTCACAACACATCCTTTCCGATGTCGCTGCTAGTGTAACCAAATTGTTACCGAGTTAGGAGATGCAATGACGGCTGCCCCATTCAGCGGTTCCGGTACCGCCGGCGACCCATGGGTGCTCAAGACCCCCAGCCTCGGTTCGGAGATCCTGATGCATCGAGACGAAGAGCACGATCCACCGCTTCTCGTATGCACGGTTGGAAAAACAGTTCTCCACTACGACCTGCGCATCATTGACGACCTGCACACCTGGCTCAAAGAACAGGGTGATTGGGTGCCGTTGGGTAACGCCGATGAGCAGAAACCTGCGCCCGATGGTTCAGTCGAAGCGTGGGCGCGCTCCGGCGACAACCCTGTCGGTGGCTGGTACGGCTTGAAGAAGGGACTACGTGGCCGGGTCGGCAACTATGTCCCACCGGTCCTCGAGGCTCTGGGTCTGGCCGAAGTGGAACACAATTCCCGCGGAAACCGGATGCGGGCGCTCTAAACCGAACGGGATCCGAGTTCGGAGTCGAGTTGGAAGAGAGCGCTGGATTGCCCGTCAGCCAGACGCAGACGGTCGACAATCGTTCCCACCGTGGCCTCCTCTTCGTTCTGCTCCGAGATGAAGTCCTGAAGGAACGGGAAGCTCGAAAGGTCACCGAGTTTGTCGGCCAGCCGGTAGAGGTCGTGGATCGCAGCAGTCACCGACTCCTCCTGGGCGAGGGCAGTCTCAAACGCCTCCAGCGCCCCCGAAAAATCGGACTTGGGTGCGGCAACACGTCCAATCGTTGCCTTGCCTCCCCGGTCGAGTACGAAGTCGAGGAACCTATCGGCATGGGCTCTTTCCTCAGCCGCCTGGGCGCGCATCCAACTGCTCATCCCATTGAGATTCTCGTGGTTCAGATAGGCAGCCAACTGCAGATAGGCGTTGGCTGATCCCAACTCCATCGTTATCTGGTCGTTGAAAGCCGCCTCGAGCTCTTCCGGCATCCTCAATTCGTCTCCTTTTCGTCTTTCCCGCGATCCTAACTACGCATTATCGTCTGAGGATTCTCGTCTGGCACGTCCGGGGGGCTCTCGGGAAGACACGATTACCCGAAGGACTAGGTCCATCGCCGGAATAGCCAATAGGATGAGACCGTTCCCGAGGGCGACATGACAAAAATCACCAAGACATCCTTGCCCGGAGTGGGCGTCAAACATGAGTTCGTCACCGACGATGGCCGACGGGTCGGTGTCGTACATCACCGGACCGGGAAAAGGGAGCTGTTTGTTTGTGAGGCTTCAGATCCCGACGCTGCGACCCTGAATCTTTCGCTCTCGGACGAAGACAGCCATGCCCTCTCTGACGCCCTCGGAGGATCGGAGATTGTCGAAAACCTCACCCACCTCCGCCAGCAGGTCGAGGGATTGGCCATCGACTGGCTCCACGTGGAAGAGGGAACACCATATGTCGGACGTTCAATCGGAGACACCAGAACCCGTACCCGCACTGGCGTTTCCGTGGTCGCGGTAATCCGGGACGACTTACCGTTTCCGGCGCCCGAACCCGATTTTGAGGTTCAGGCCGGCGACACTCTCGTCGTCGTTGGCACGCCCGAAGGGATCGCAAAGGTCGAAGACCTCCTCAGTGGAGGGTAAGAGATGAACGAGGTTGCCAGCCTCCTGGTCGAACTGGGGGCTGTCATCCTCGGGCTCGGCTTGGTTGCCCGGTTGGCGGCCCGTCTCTCCATGTCCCCGATACCCCTATTCCTGATCGCCGGGCTGATTCTGGGCGAGGGAGGAATACTCCCAATCGTGACCTCCGAGGAATTCATCGAGGTCGGAGCAGAAATAGGAGTCATATTCCTACTCCTGATGCTTGGCCTCGAGTACTCAGCAGACGAGTTGGTAGATGGGATGAAGAGCGTCGCCTTCTCAGGAATCGTAGACCTGCTTTCGAACTTCATCCCTGGCTTTGTTGCGGGCCTCTTGCTCGGGTGGACGGTCGTCCCGGCACTATTCCTCGGTGGGGTGACCTACATCTCCTCGAGCGGCGTTATCGCGAAGATGCTCGGCGATATGGGATGGACAGGAAACCGGGAGACGCCAATTGTGCTCTCGCTGCTGGTTTTCGAAGATCTCGTGATGGCATTGTTTCTTCCGATCCTTGGCGTGCTCGCCCTAGGGGGAACTGCAATCGGGGCGGTCCTCGCGGCCCTTATAGCGTTGACTGCGGTAGTCGTCTCCATCGCTTTCGCCCACCGGCAGGGCGACCGCATGGGAACGTTCATCTTTCACACTTCTGACGAGGTAAGCCTGCTGACGATTTTCGGGCTTACCCTTCTGGTCGCCGGCATCGCCGAACGGATCGGTGTGTCAGCGGCGGTCGGGGCGTTCCTCGTCGGGATCAGCGTTTCAGGCCTGTCCGCGGAGAGGGCCAGAGTGCTTCTCGCGCCGCTGCGCGATCTGTTCGCTGCAGTTTTCTTCCTCTTTTTCGGCCTCTCTACCGACCCGGGGAAGATACCGGACGTTCTCTTCGTGGCGGTGGCGCTCGGTTTCTTGACCGCAGCAACCAAGGTGTGGGTGGGGCGATGGAGCGCACGACGAGCAGGCATCGGCGCCCGGGGCCAGCAGAGGGCGGGCCTGTTGCTTATACCGAGAGGTGAGTTCTCGATCATCATCGCAGGGCTTGGTGCCAGTGTGGCTGGTGGACAACAATTGCCCGCACTGGCGGCGGCATATGTGCTTTTGATGGCAATCGCCGGCCCGCTAGCGGTTCGGGCGCAGGCATCCAGGGCTTCCAAACGAGCCCCCGACGCGGCGAAGGAGCCTGTGACAGACACCTTCGGTCGATGACCCCTATCAGGCGCTGATTGCTGATCCGATTACGGCCTGGCCGAAGTAGACCAGGAAGGCGAGGGTCACGATCCACATCAAAAGATGCACTTCGGCGGCCTGCCCCTTTACCACTTTGATCAGTGTGTACATGATGAAGCCGGCGCCTATCCCGACTGTGATGCTGAAGGTCAACGGCATCAGAACGATCGTCAAAAGCGCCGGGAATCCCTCTTCGAAATCGTCGAAGTCGATTCCCTTGATAAGACCGGCCATCAGGAAACCAATCAGGATGAGCACCGGGGCTGTCGCTTGGGTTGGCACAACCGTTGCCAGCGGTCCGAGAAAAATCGCCGCCAGGAAGAGAACGCCCACGACAACCGAAGTGAGACCTGTTCGACCTCCTTCGGCGACACCCGCAGAGCTTTCTATATAGCTGGTGTTCGAGCTGACACCTGCAGCACCACCGGCGGCGGCGCCCAAGGAGTCGATGAACAGCAACTTGCCGATATCCGGGACCGATCCATCTTCCTCAGCGAGGTCGGCCTGTTCGACAATAGCTGTGGCTGTGCCCATGGTGTCGAAGAAGTCGGTGAGCATGAAGCTGAAAATGGTCAGCGCTGCCGCCACAAATCCGAGCTTGGTGAAGACGTCACCGAGGTCGAATGCTCCCAGCGTGTCGAAGTTCGGGGTCGCCGTCAAAGTCTCGGGCCATGTGGCCACTCCCATTATCAAACCGACGACCGTGGTCAGAGCAATGCTGATGATTAACGCTCCGGGGACTTTCCTCGCGTAGAGCAAAACCGTGATCACCAACCCGATAAGTGTGAGCCAGGCACCGTCAGTATTGGGGAAGATGAACTCCACCGGCACCGCGCCACCTTCGGGGATCCCGATCAAGCCGCCATTGACAAAGCCAATAAACAGGATGAAGAGCCCGATTCCGACGCCGATGGCCCGTTTCAGACTGAGGGGTACGGCCGTCATGATCGCTTCGCGCAAGCCGACGAGGACCAACACCGCGACGATCAGACCTTCGAGGACGATTACACCCATTGCACCCTCAGGGGTGAGGCCGTCACCCAGCACCAGTCCGAACGCAACGGCGGCATTGATACCGAGTCCGGCAGCCATTGCAATCGGGTAGTTGGCGACAACTCCCATCAGAATCGACAGCAACCCGGCAACCAGGGCGGTACCCGCGGCGACGGCGCCGGGGTCGAGGCCAGCTGCTCCGAGAATGCTGGGGTTGACGAAGATGATGTAGGCCATCACCAGGAATGTCGTAGCGCCGGCGCGGACCTCCGTGCCGACCGATGTACCACGCTCACTGAGATGGAAGTACGAGTCGAGACCCGAATTTCCGCTCGACGAACGCTTGGCCGTATCTGTCATGATTCCTCCCGAACGGTCGTGTCTTGGGGTTCGACACGTCTTGGCGAGCCGAGGTTACCCACGACCCACCCGACGCTGCCTCGAGAAACCCGACTTTTGGCCTTGATTTTCTGCTGGATTCTCCAGAATGTGGTTCTCAACTAGGAATTGTTAGCCCCCGAGGACGTCGCCCATGAGAAAGACGGCCTGCGGATTCGTCCCACCGTCTTATATTGGGTTGCATGACGGCAGGAACCATCGAAGGAGGCGAGTCGGACATGAAGGGATGGCTCCCCTCGGGAAGGTCCGATGTGTTTGCCATCATCGGCCATCCCGTAACCCAGGTCCAATCTCCCTCCCTCTACAACAGCCATTTCGCCGATATCAGTTTTGATGCAGTATTCATAGCCCTCGATGTCGAGCCCAAGTTGGTCCCGGAGTATTTCCGTCTGATGCGCGGAACGAAGAACCTACGCGGAGGATTCGTGACTGTTCCCCACAAACGGTCTGCCGCCGATTGCATGGACGAATTGACCCCAAGAGCAGAAGCGCTCCACGCCGTGAGTGTGGTGAAAAATGACAACGGCAGGCTGATAGGCGACATGACCGACGGTCCCGCCTTCCTCGATGCCACCCGCGGGCGGGGCCTTGAGCCCTCCGGTAAGAGGGTCGCACTCATCGGTGGCGGTTCAGCGGCGAGCGCGATTGCCCATGCCTGCGCCGAGCAAAAGGTTGCCGAGCTTGTTATGAGTGTCAGAAGACGTGAGCGGCACGAGGCCCTTCGTGCCATCGTCGAATCGGTTCCCAACGCCCCGAGCCTATCGTTCGACCTCGACACTCTCGACGGGTTCGACCTGGTGATCAACGGTACTTCGGTTGGGATGGCCGGCGACGACAACGTTCCATTTCCTGTCGAAACCATGAGCGCCCACTCGATGGTCGGCGAGGTAGTGACAGACCCTCGCGTCACCCCATGGCTGGCGGCCGCCCTTGCCAAAGGTTGCAAAGTCCAATACGGATTGGACATGGCAAGGGCGCAGACACAACTCGTCAGCACCTGGTGGGATATTCCCCCGCCCGCCATTGAG
>JBGTFH010000057.1:0-110525 GCA_041747375.1 Acidimicrobiia bacterium | reverse complement strand
ACACTTCTCGAAGCCCTGCCCGAGATCCTCGCCAAAGGGATGATCCTCGGCAACGAGCCAACGCTGCGGTATATCGAAGTGATGCCTCCAATGCCGGAGTCGGCGGGCAAGCGCCTCATCGACAAGATCATGGACGACGGGATCCTGGCGAGCCTCCCTGACTTGAGTGAGCAGGAGATCACCGAGGCACTGATCGATCTCCGGGACTTCGAGCGGCAGTTATCGGCCCAGCGAAAGCAGCTCCACATCGTCATCGACCGCCTTCAAGAAGAGATCGTCGGCCGGTATCGGACCGAGCACGGTTCGCCAGCTCCGGCGAGCTAGACAGAATTGCTCGCAGTCCAAGTCCGCTCGGGTCTGGTCGAGGCCACCCACTATGGAGCCTTCGCCGCATTTGATGCCGGACTCAAGCTGGTGGCCCATTCCGGAGACATCGACGCCACATTTTTTCTGAGATCGTCGGCCAAACCCTTTCAGGCTTTTGTCTCCCAGGAGTTCGGCGCCGGGTTGTCTCCCCTCGAACTAGCCGTTGCCTCGGCATCCCACGATGGGCTACCAGCCCACGTCGCCATTGTCGATGCGATGTTGCAACGGGCTGGATTGGGCCAGGACCACTTGCAATGCCCGCCAATGTGGCCGATTTCCGACCATGCCCGAGATCTTCTCGTTGGCCAAGGGCACAAGGTCCCACGCCGGGTCTGGCACAACTGTTCCGGCAAGCACGCCGGCTGGCTTCGTGCCTGTGTCGCATCGGGCCTGCCCACGGAGAGCTATCCCGCACCTGAGCATCCGATACAGGTCAGAGTACGGCAACTGATCAGTGAAGTCGGAGACCACGATGTCGACCCGTCCGGTATCGATGGATGCGGTGCACCCGTGCCCCGCACAACCGTGCGGGCGATGGCGCGGATGTATGCCGTACTCGCCACCGACGACCGGTTTCGGGACGTACTGACGGCGATGCATCGCTATCCAGCCATGGTCTCAGGAGTCGGAAATGGTGATGCAGTTATCGCGACCGCGCTCGACGGCGCCGCCAAGCGCGGCGCCGTGGGTTGCATTGGTGTCGCCTGGGCCAACCAGTTCGGTGTCGCAGTCAAGTCATTTGACGGTAACGACCGGGTCGCTGCCTTTGCGGCCGCCAGCGGACTCGAGGATATTTCGCATCTATCGGAGACGATGTCGGGGTCGTTGCGTGGAGCGACCGATATCGAGGTCCTCGGGGGTGGCGAGACGGTCGGAAGCTATGAGTCGCGGCTCGAGCTCACCCTTTCATGACCAATCCGTGGCCCGAGCTCGAAGGGAGCGCCCAACCGGTCGACTCCTACGTCGGCCCTTTCCCTCGGAGCGCGTTTCTCCAGGCCTGGTGGAGGAATCTCGGCGAAGGCGATCCAATGGTTGCAGGCGACTCCAGTTCTTTCATTCCATTGGTCGCCGAGGGAGGTGAAGTCAGCTTCGCGGGGAGGGGCGACGTCACCGATTACCACAGCGTCCGCGGAGACGACTTCGATCTCATCGCTCGGTCGCTGATCGAACTGCGAGATGCCAACAAGTCGGTGGTCCTGGACTCGCTGCCACAGAGCTCGGCTGAGGGGCTGACCGACGCCATACGCCGGTTGGGGGCCGTTGTCGGATGTGTGCTAGAAGATCCCGGCACGGCCGTGATGGAGGTCGAGTCCGATTATCTCGACGGCCTCTCCGGGAAACAACGTCATGAAATCCGGCGTAAACACCGGCGGTTCATGGAGGCTTTCGGCGATTCCGAATTGGTGGTGTCCACGGGTTCCGATCCGCTGGCGAGGTTTGTCGGGTTGCACAGGATGTCAGGTGGCGACAAGGGCGACTTCCTCGACACCCACCGGGAGAAGTTCTTCGCCGACCTCTCGAACTCGCCCGGTTGGGAGTTCGCCGAACTGAGAACGGAGGACGAAGTTGCCGCCACGTTCTTCGGATATCGGGGCTCGGATGACTATTACCTGTACAACTCGGCATTTAATCCAAAATTGAGGGAAGTTTCGCCGGGGATCGTTGGGTTGTACCTGCTCATCGAACATCTCGTGCGGTCAGGCTCTCGTCGCATCGACCTTCTCAAGGGCGACGAGACCTACAAGTTCCGGATGGGTGCCGTGGCACGGCCCTTGTTTACGGTTCGAATCGATTGATGCGCCGGGTTGCCTTCCTGTCCCTTCACACATGCCCTCTGCTTCAGCCGGGCCGGGGGTGGGCGGGAGGAATGAACGTCTATATCGACGAACTCGCCCGTGCCCTGGCCCGCGAGGGCATTCGGGTCGATGTCTTCACACGCCAGCATGGGCGCAGTGAGCCCGAAACCGTGGTGGTAGAGAAAGGGTTCTTACTCCACCACATCAACGCCGGCCCTCTCCTGGAGATTTCGCCGGAACGCACCATGAGGTTCCTCGGTGTGTTCACCGACGGCGTGCTCGACCGGTTGGAGGACATCAAGGATGTTTCCTTGATCCACTCGCACTATTGGTTGTCAGGCTGGGCCGGAATGCGGATCAAACAAGCGACCGGGTTGCCTGCGATCAACAGCTTTCACACCCTGGGAAGGGTCAAGGATCGGTCCGGCGGCGACGGGGCGGGTTTGTCCAGTCGTTATCGGCTGTCGACGGAACAGGAAGTGATCGATGCTTCCGATCGGATAATTGTGTCGACCGAACGCGAAAAGCTCGACCTGGTCGACCTGTACGGCGCCAATCCGGTAGACATCTGTGTCGCCGTTCCGGGCGTAAATCACGATCTGTTCGCTCCGGGAGTCCGATCCGCCGCCCGTATCCGGCTTGGCTGGCCCGACGTCCCCACCGTGCTCTTCGTTGGACGGATCCAGTCGTTGAAAGGCCCCGATGTGGCACTGGAGGCTTTCCAGGGAATCGCCTCGCGGATCGGTGACGCAAGGCTGGTCATCGTCGGGGCTGCAGCCGGTGACGATGGAGAATCTGTGTGGGAGAACCTACAGCGACGCGCCAAGGAAGCGGATCTCGGTGATCGAGTGACTTTTGCCGACCCGGTCCCTCATCGTGAGATGCCTGATGTCTATCGAGGGTCCGATGTTGTGCTGGTCCCATCGAGGTCGGAATCCTTCGGGCTGGTAGCGGCCGAGGCACAAGCTGCCGGGATCCCTGTGATCGCTGCCAATGTCGGAGGGCTGCCGTCGGTGTTGCCCGCGACATCGGGAGGCGTCCTCGTCGATGGCTGGAACGGAGAGGTGTGGTCGCAGGCTCTCTATAAAGTACTCACTGATTCCACCATGTCGAAAATGCTTCAGGACGCCGGTCCGCGTGAGGCCGAGAGATTCTCCTGGGAGTCGGCAGTTGAGCGGATCGTCGAAATATATGACGGGGTGTCATGAGGCAAATTCTCGAGTCGTGCATCGAACAATGGCTGTCCGACGACGAGTCATCGGTTGAGTACGCCGAAGAGTTGGAAGGCCGTTGGGCCGTTCGGATGCGCCAGGAGACACGAGACGCGACGACAGTCTGGTTCGAGGTCGGGGAGCGCAGCCTGCGCTATGAGGCGTACATCATGCCGCTGCCGAAACAATCTGGCGCTGCCTACTTCCAGGCCCTGAGGAGGAACGAAGGGATGTGGCGGGTGTTTTTCGCACTCGACAACGAAGGGGGTCTGTTGCTCAGGGGGCGTCTCCCAGAGGCACAGGTGACCCGGCTAGAACTGGATTTGGTCCTTGGCGAGATCTACGACATGGTCGAGGTCTCTTTCCGTCCGTTGCTCCGGGTTTCCTTCCCGGAACGCGAAAAATCGATTTAGAAACTTGTGAACACACCCGTGTGGACAAACCCTGTGGAAAACCGCCGTTTCTGTGGGTAACCCGGGATTCGTAGCAAAACAATCCCCCGTGACGAGCGTCAGCGAGATTTAACGTTAGACAACGTCGCAAACAGGGTTCTTGAAGACGATTGGAGTTGCCCCTAGATTCGGGAGATAACGCCCGAGAGGCTTTTCAGTGACAGATCCGTTCGGGGAAGTGCGGAAATCAATCTGAAGGTCACTCGGGCGTTTGTCTTTCCACTTGATTCTTCCCCCGGGACGGGGGAAGTACCCGAGCGAATGCGAGGGGGAAGGGGGTCCTAGACCAGTAGCGAAGCCGTGTTCAAGGTTTCGGAGATGTCGGACAACCCCACCGACCCTCACTTCGTTCGGGCCACCTCCCCTAGAAGGGGAGGATCAGTCGTGGCACATTTGCCAGAAGCGATTTGCTTGGATGCAATCGACACCTGGCGTTACCTCTTTGTCCGGGCCGACGATAAGAGTCGTGGTCGTGGTCGGTGGAAGCGTTGTTGTGGTCACGACCGGCTTGGTGGTAGCGGTCGATCCGCCGCTCGACCCTCCGCTACCTGAGCTCCCGCCGCCGGTGCCGTAGTTGACAAAAACGACCGTGACGTAGATGTAGCCGTCCTTGAGAGCGACCCCGACTCCGGCTGTGTCGTAGGCACCGAGGATGTTGGCCTTGTGACCGGCGGAATTCATGAATGCGTTGTGGAGAGAATCGACCGATGGCCCCTTGCCGACGTTCTCCCCGACTTTGGTCCACCCCGACCCGGCCGCGCTGCTCAGCTGGCCGCTGGTGGAATGGAAGATCGCACCTGCGTCGGCCATATCCCCGCTGTGGCCCCGAGCGTAGGAGGACAGACTGCCGGACGATTTTAGAGAACCGAGCCCTGCGGCCGACCGCGACGCGTTGATCTTGGAGAGAAACTCAGCCTCCATACCAGCATCGGCGCTCGCCGAAATCCCCAGCCCCATCAGTGCCAGCGCTGCCGTCATGAGAAGCGCCAGCCAACGCTTGTTGATTCGCATCATGCGGATATCGGCAAATCCGCTGGGGATCTTTAGTTGGCAGGCGGGTCGTAAGCCCTATTTGGCCGTCGACCTAAAAGCCAAACATGACATCGCGCAGCGACAGCAACTGGATCTCCATCGAGCCTGGATCGAGCCGCATCGAGCCAAGTCTGAGCCCTTTCATATCTTCACCTACGGCAGTGGCCACCCTCAGGTCTTCCCTGTCAAAATCGAGGACGCCAATTCCGAGGCAACTGCCTTTCTCGTTCTGTACACCGACCAAAACGTTGTGGAGCCTGTCCAGGTTGAGGCCGACGGGCAGTGTCGGAGCGAACACCGTCGGCCTGACCTTCCATCGGTCGAGGGGAGGGGTAAGGGCCCGCCGGAATGCCTCCTGACGTCGCTCGGCCCTTGTGTCGGGAGACACCGGCATCACGTTGGGGTCGCTGGGGGCGACCATCACGTCAACTCCCAGGAACCGTCGGAGCATCCCGACGATCGGCTCCATCTCGCCTCCGCGTTGCAAGACGACGACTTTGTCCGGTCGGCACAATTCCGTCTTGTGATACTTGAGGCTTTCTCCAGCCACACCAGAAGCGACGGCTGTCGTATCCACGATTACGAGGTCGGCGAGGTTCTTAGCGAGGTCAACCATGGCCGCTGTGGCAACAACTTGCTGGAGCACGAGGCGTGAGGGAGTGATCGTTCCCACAAAGTGGAGATAGTCGGGCGACTCGATGTGGTCGAAATCATCGAGAGTCTTCAGGATCTTGAGGCCCACGCATGCCGGCGGGCCAACTGTGGTGTTGCCGACATCGGCGTCGACAAACGCAACGGTCCTTCCTGCGGCGATCGCCATCCGAGCCGAAAGGAGACCCAGCGTTGTCTTCCCGGTGTCGACACCGCCCATCAACATGGCGACATCGCAACGGGATACCTCGCGAGCCAATCCCTCATATGTTTGGTCGGCCATGCACGCAATATAGAGGGATTGGGAGACGGACCATCCGATGGTTGTTACCGTCGCGGGAATGTCTTCGCCTATCAGCTTCTTGTCCGATTTCGGGCGCCAGGACGAGTTTGTCGGCGTCGTCCACGGCGTTGTGGCAAAACTGGCCCCGGAATCGAATGTCATCGATGTCACCCATGAGATCGGTCGGGGAGACGTGTTGGCCGGGGCACTGGCGATGACGAGAGCCATTCAATATCTGCCCGATGGCGTCGCGCTGATGGTGGTCGACCCCGGCGTTGGCTCTGAACGCAAGGCACTGGCCCTCGAGACATCCTGGGGATTCTTTGTAGGGCCTGACAACGGGCTGATGTCGCCGGCGGTGGCGCTGGTCGGCGGAGCCACCCGGATCGTCACAATCGAGAACCCTGAAGTAATGATCCCGTCCCCAGGGGCGACCTTTCACGGTCGCGATGTGTTCGCACCAGTTGCGGCGCTCCTCGCTTCGGGTCAGGCAACGCTGGACCAACTAGGCCCGGAAGTGGGCGGTGATGACCTGACTCCTCTTTTGCTTCCACTATCCGAGACCAAGGACGGCGTGGTCAGTGGCAAGTGCTGGTGGATTGACAGATTCGGCAATGTCGAGACCAATGTCGGCCCGGACGACCTGGTCGCGGTGGGAGCGGTCCCGGGCACAGAGGTCACGGTACAAATCGGGGCGACCTCGCATCAGATCGCATGGGCCACTTCGTATAGTGACGTCGCAGAGGGAGAGGCCCTGATTCATGTCGACTCGGCAGGATTGGTGGCGTTGGCGGTGAATGGTGGCTCGGCGGCCGAGAAATTTCGTCTCCATGATGGGGTCGCCGTGAGCTTTGCGTCAGGCTGAACCGGGTCTCAGGCTTGGAGAATCGCAAACAGCTGGATGATCCCGGCAACGGCAATTATCACGAGCAGGATGACGATGACGATTGCAGTTGCGGGTCGCAGAAATGCTCCAGATCTTTACCCGGCCGAGGATACCGCCCGAAGAAAACATGTCTCAAACTTGTTGGAGCCCCCGACAAGTCGAGGGCTCCAACTACATGAGGAGAGGGTCGTACCGTTGGGGCGGGCTGGGAGGCTATCCAATCACACCTAGGACGAACGTGCCCTTGGCATGAGGGGAACGACCACCCTCCTTTACATGCCTTGTGGATATCGACCACGCAGAGTGAGATCTTGAGCGAATTTGCCGTCCAATTCCTGACCCGTCCCGGATGCCATCTTTGCGATGAAGCCCGGGAAGTCGTCAACGAGGCCGCCCGACGCACCGGCGTTGCGGTGATCGAGGTCGACATCGAAACGAATGACTCCCTGATCCGGGACTACGGACTGCGAATCCCGATCGTTCTCGCTCCGGACGGAAGCGTCGTGGCCGAGGGTGAATTCGGTCCACGTCACCTCCGTCGTCAGATAAGGAAACTCAGATCTACTTTTCGATGATGGTGACGTCGCTGCCTCGTTCAGCTTTGTTGGTGTCTGCCGTCATAACCAGGGTCAGCACGACGCCGACGATTCCCACGACCATCAGGATCAATCCGATGGTGTTGATGTTGAAGCCCTCGGCCTCAACACTCACAGCCCAATAGAGGATTGCTCCCAATGCGACCAGGAACAAACTTCCTCCGATTCCGCCGTTTCTCATATGTTCTCCTTAGATTCAGGGAGATAGCTGTTACCCGAGTGGTGTCAGATTCAAACCCAGTCGGAGTTTGGAGCGGTCTATCTACGGCGCAGTGGTAGTGGTGGTTTCGGTACCGGGTTCGGTTTCGGTTTCGGTTTCGCCCTCTACAGGGGCCCCCCCCTCACCGGGGATGCCTCCTTCGGTCCCTTCGCCTTCTTCGGTTGGAGCTTCGACCAAACCGCAGTCGGTGAGAACGGCCTCCGGCTCTCCTCCACCGAATCGGACCCGCTCGAAGGAGGTGACAGCCGCGATTTGCTCGGCCGATAGCGAAGCGCTGAACCCGGGCATTCCCTGAGTGACGGGTTTCCCGGAATCCCCGTAGGTGTTCATTCCGGCGGCTTTGAATCCAGCACTCCCCAGAGCGACCCACTCCTCCTGGTCGGCACATGACCCGAATGTGGTAATGACACCGTTCAACGCCGGACCTACCCCGCCCCCGCCGCCGGCGCCGTGACAACTGGCGCAGTTCACTGCCGGGAGTGCCTGGCCGTCATAAATCGACTGTCCCAGAGCTATGAAGTCAGTTGAGCCTCCGCCAACGCTAGAACCTTCGAAAGGAGTCCCGTCGCAGTTGACGATGGCTCCGGTGACAACATCGGTCTGCAACTCGGTGGCCGATCCACAGTCGCCGGTGGCAGCCCCACCCAGAGCAAAGAGGGCCACCGCGGGCATGAGGAAGAACAAGAACGCGAGCCACCTGGGGACAGCAAAACTTGTCCGCTCCATGATCCCCGTGGTGGGAACGGTCACCACAACCGGAATATTCGCCGCCTCGGCCATCGTCACTTCCGTGGGGACGGCGCTCCTGGTGACAGGGCCGGCGGACGCGGGTGCTGGCACAGCGACTTTCGCTGCAGGAATCTCGATTGTGACTTCTTGAGCTTCGACACCTGGAGTGGGCTCGCCGGTCGGGTCGGGATCGTCTGCAGATTCGACCGCCGTTGGCGCTGCCGCCGCACCGGGTGCCGCTCCGCCACCGGCCCAGGCTGCCAGGACTTCTTCAACCGTCGCGCCCGTCTCCTGAGCGCGCGCCTCGGCCGACCGTTGGGCGAGTGTTTCCGGGATTCCGAGTGCGGCGGCGGCCGCTGCTAGATCACTCACGACCCACCGCCAGAGGGCACCGACTCGAGGAGGTAGGTGACGAGTTGGTCCATCGAGCCTTCCGACAGAGTTGAGGCCGGATGTCCCGCCCCTCCGCTGATCGTCGATTCCATTTGCGCTCCCGACATCCGATTGCCGATGTTGGAGAGGTCGGGTCCGAAGCGACGAACCCCCAAGACCTGGTTTGTGTCGCTCAATGTCACCGGGCCGATACCAACGTCAGCGATAATCGGACGGACCATTTGAGTGTGGCATCCCGCGCAACCCAGGTTGCCATACAGGTCACGACCTGCCAGTCCTGCTTCTGTCAGTTCGACTGCGCTCGTTCTCGCCCCGGGTTCGTCTACCGGGATCGACGGTCCGATCAAGCCGAGGAGTAACACCGCGACGAAGAGGCCGATCACTCCAGTGACGATCGACCAGGGGTTGTCGTGGACACCGACCAGCACCGGCGGCTCTCCTGTTGTCGGAACTAAGGGTTCACCGACCGGCGCCAATATCGGTGCCGGCATCGGAGCCGGGTCTGATGGCGCATCCACTGTTTCGGCCGGTTGCTCGGGCGGTGAGCCGGTGGGTGCATCCGCTTCCTCAGGCGGCGCCTCGGTGGATTCCACTGCTGGTGGTGCAGTCGTAACGGCCCCACTCCCTCCCCAGGCGCTGAGGACGTCGGCCGACGTGGTGCCCGCCGCGGCCGCCCTCGCATCCGCCGACCTCGATACCAGGTCGGCGGGTATCCCCATTTTTTCGGCTACTGAGTTGACGTCACTCATCGTCGCCGACCCGACTGACCAGGACTTCCTGTGGTACCGATTTGCCGGTGGTGACTGTCCCAAAGACAACGCCGGCGTAGGCAAACTGGCCGAGAAGGGACACAACACCGAATCCGACGGCGATCAAGATAAGGGTGCCTACAGTTGTGCCGGACGCCTGGGCCCACCCTTCGCCGACGTCGGTGTAGGCGGCGCTATTGGACCCGCCGATCCACGAATATCCCGAGTACAGACCGGCCGCGACGAGTGAGATCAAGACTCCGCCCGCACCGACCACCGTCATGGCGTTGAATCTCCGGACCCTACGCTGGTGGTCGGGGATCTCTCTTCCCACCAGGCGTCCAACGGCTGAAAAGACGGTGCCGGCTGCCAGCATCGGGGCCAATCCGAGGAGGGCCGCATATTCGATACCTTCCCAGAAGCTGGTGAGAGATACCGCCGAGGCGATGGACGGGAACGAGCCAAAGGCTGCGAGGCTCCCAACGACGACCGCAAAATAGCTTCCGATCACCCCGGACGTGACCCCCGGGTATTCGGAGACCTTCTCCCACGAATTCTCCAGGGTGAGTGAGTAGTTGGCGGCGTTTGCCAGCGCCCCGATGGGCAATGCGAGCCCGAAAGCGGCGGCGACGCCATCGACCCAATCCGGGCCGGGCCCGAATGTGAACTGTGCCGCACCCCACCAGGCGGCGGCAAACCCCAGAGACCAGAATCCGGCGGCCGCCAGCTGGCGGCTGGCCAAGGGAACCCCCACTTCCTTGACCAGGCTGTAGTAGAAGAGGCCCATTCCCACCGTCAGGATCCACAAATTGGCTATTCCCGCGGTGAGAAATCCCCCGCCAAAGGCATCGAAGAGCGAGTTGGCGAATGGAAGCGAAGCCAATGTCGAGGTGACGTAGAGGAGCGGGAGCCAGACGACGCCACCAATTACGAACCAGATGGTGACGTAGCTTCGTTGTTCCACCCGATTCGCCAGTGTTGCAAAGACAACCAACGCAGGAACAGATACCGTCAGCGCAATAGGAATGTCGATCCACCACGGAATCCCGAAGGGTTGGAAGCCATCCCCGTAGCCGAATGCGACGGAAAGCATCCCGAGACCTGTGAGTCCGGTGAGGCCTAAGAGCCCCAGCCTGGCAAGGCCCACTCGTGCCAGACGGGCACCGGTCAGTCGGGGTAGTGCGTAATAGATGCCTCCCGTGAGCGTGGTGACGGCAAACCCCAGAATGAGGGCCGTGTTGGACATCAACTCGATCCGTCCAAAGGAAACCGGTGATTGGTCGGGGAATCGGAGAGACAAAAGTGCGAAGAGGGCGAGGATCCCGCCCAACACCAGATACCCTGCGCCAATGAGGAAATGGGACACTGCAACTTGATCTTCTTCGGCGCCGCCGCCGAGAAGTGCTCGGATGTCGGATGATCGGCTCGTCGCCACTCTCAGTCCTCGTCAATAAAAACGGTCGGGCGGGAGCATACCTAGTTCCGGTGGGCGTTCAGCATTTGTCAGCCACATTCGCAAAATGGCAACGCTCAGTTCCATCTCGGGAGCCGTGGTGTGGTAGAAACAATTGAACAACGGATGAACGCGCCCGGAACACATAAAACATGTATCGACTAGCAGAACTCGAGGATGGCCGTCGCAAGGGCATTGGATGGGCGCTGCTCGGATTCGGGACGATTCTCCTGGCTTTGGCCGTCTGGTGGATTCACTTCTCCAGCTTTCCGATGACCGAGGTGGTCGACGGTGTGGAGCAGCCCGTTGTGCTCAGTGCTTTCGACTGGGTTCCTCGCGGTTGGTTCTGGAAGGGCCTGGGCTATCTCGCCGCATTCGCCGCCAGTCAGATGATGCTGGCCGGTGCTGTTTTCGTCTTCATGCTCAATCAGAGGCTCACCTGGTCCCGGGCCTTGTTCGGGGCTTTTATCGCCTGGATTGAGTTGGTCGTCCTGTTCGGCATCGTCCCCTCCGAGTGGCTCAACCTGGCCCAAACCGACCTCGATTGGTCGACCCAACGCATCGCGTTCACGGTCCCGCCCGCGCTGGTCCTGGGAAATCAGCTAGATATCAGCTGGGCCGTTTTCAAAGATACGATTTCCACCGTCTGGCATCTGGTGATGATCCCGGCTGTTGCAATTTTCGCTCTCGAAGTCCAGAAGATGTATAAGGGCCGACCTCCAGCAGCGGAGAAGCCGGAGAAGCGGTCTCCCTACGGGCGCCCGCTGGTCAAAGGGGATGTCTGATGCCCAAAGGGGTGGTCGATGAGACCCCGCCGTTTCGGGACGACTACCAGTTGGCTCTGGTCGATGGCGACTACTTCACCGACAAGTTGCGGCCGAAACAGTTTCTCCACATCGACCAGTCTGAGTGCATTCTGTGCGAGGGATGCGTTGATATCTGTCCGTGGAAATGCATCTTCTACCTGTCCTTCGAGGCGATCGACGAGGCCATCAATGTCGACAACCCGGCCGATGACGACCAGAACTACGGATTCTTCGTCGTCGACGAGGATGAATGCACGAGATGCCAGCTGTGCATCGACCGATGCCCGACGGGTGTTATTTCCTTGGGCAAATTCGAAGGTTCTCTCGCCGATCAGGCTGTGGAACTCGGCCTCGACCGACGTCCGTGGGATTTTGACACAGGCCAACGCGACTCGAAGAATGGATACTCATATGGGATGCGTTGGTAGGAGGCGGCATGGCTGAGGAAAAACCAGGTCTCAAAGAAAAGGCCACCGAGGCCAAGGACAAACTGTGGGGTAGCCAGGTCATGGAGGCGATACTCCGGCCCGGTTCGCCGTTCAAGAAGGGCTATTCCGACAGCCCCCGTAACCGGTCCTACGTGGTGATGAACAACGTTCTCTATCACCTTCACCCGGTGAAGGTGAAGCGCCACGGCGTCAAGCTCTCTTACACCCTGTGCCTGGGCGGGCTCAGTTTCTTCCTTTTCATCCTGCTCACCATCACGGGTATTTTTCTGATGTTCTATTACACCCCGAGCGCCGAGGCCGCTTACACCGATGTCCAGGCGCTCTCGACGAACATCGCCTTCGGTTCGCTGGTGCGAAACATGCATCGCTGGGGTGCGCACCTGATGGTTTTGTCGGTGTTTCTCCACATGAGCCGGGTGTTCTATCACGGTGCGTACAAGCCCCCGCGAGAGTTCAACTGGATCGTCGGCGTTGTCCTTCTTCTCCTGACCCTGCTGCTGTCCTTCTCGGGTTATCTGCTCCCCTGGGACCAATTGGCCCTGTGGGCCGTGACCGTGGGCAGCAACATGGCGTCTTTCGTTCCGGTGATCGGGGCGCAGGTGAAGTTCGGTTTGCTCGCCGGCGTCGAAGTCACAGCGGCCACCTTGCTTCGTTTCTACGTGCTCCACGTGCTGTTCTTCCCGTTCATCATCGTCATATTCATGGCTGTCCACTTCTGGCGCGTCCGCAAGGACGGCGGCATATCCGGACCCCTTTAAGGAGAAGCTGTGGCTGAGATACCAGAGAGTCTTTTGAGGAGATCGGCAGAGGCGAGGGCAAAGGCCCTCGGTGTTCCTGTCGACCAGGTGCTCGCCGAGATGACCGGTGAAGGCCCACCGGTGGTGGTCCCCCAAAAGACGGAGTCGGCGATGACCAGCGATTCCGCGACCGAATCGGTCGAGGCGGATATCCCATCGGAAGGGGTCGAGGAGGTTCCCGCGCCAGACGCGGGGGACGCGCCAACTCCCGAAGTAGAGGCTGATACCGACCAGGACATCCTGCCGGAGGAGCCCAAAGAGGCCGAGTACGCCGACGACCCGGACCCGGATCCTGTCCCGGAGCCTCAGGCTGAACCCGTCACCGATGGAGCAGCACCGGAGTCGGAACCTGCCCAAACCGCGGTAGCGGTTGTCGATCGCCCCGATCCGGCGCCGGAGTCGAATGGTTCCGCCAACGGGTCAGGGAATGGAAAAGTTGCATCCATAGTCAGCCCCCGGCCAACGGTGCCACCCGCCGGGACGCCCGACGGTGTTCGGACCCAGCGTCTGCTCACCGTGGTCAAGGCCCGCGCGATTCAGAACGTCAAGGCGGAGCCCACGGACAAGGTGAACACATGGCCGCATCTGATGCTCATGGAATTCGGGGCACTGCTGGCGATTACAGGCCTATTGGTGATCATGTCCATTGTGATCCATTCGCCCCTTCTCGACCCGGCCAACTTCAATGCGACTCCCAATCCTTCGAAGGCACCGTGGTACTTCCTCGGTCTCCAGGAATTGTTGTCATATTTCGACCCCCAGATCGCCGGAGTGATGATTCCAACTTTCACTGGCTTTGCCTTCTTCCTGGCCATTCCGTTCCTGGATAAGAATCCTTCCACCCGACCCTCTGACCGCAAGTTCGCCATCGCTCTCTATTCGATTTTCATGGCCGGTGCGGCGACGCTGACGATCATCGGGGTTCTGTTCAGGGGACAGGGGTTCAACTTCACATATCCGTGGCAGGACGGAATCTTCTTCGATGACCTCAAGGACTGGATCCACTTCGAATGACCGCTGAGAACCTGATACTCATCGGTGTGGCATTGATCGCCGTACTCGGTGCAATCGGTGCGTTCGCAGTGGCCTTCAAACGTTCCCAACCCGAGCCAGATCCGCTCGAGGGGATGTCAAAGGAGACCAGGACCGCCGATCGCTCCATGGCTGGGGTCAGGGTCGAACCCTTTGAAACTGCCTCGCAATTGGATGTTGAAGCCGATGAGGCGGAAGCGGTCGAGATCGAGGTGGAAGAACCCGTCGAAGAGCCTACGGCGGTCTCGGTAGTCCATGAGACGCGCGTCGTCGAAGTATCTGTCGAAGAGGCCGGAGTCACCCGTCGTCAATTCTTCAACCGGGCGATCACCGGTACGTTCGGCGCTTTTCTCGGTTTCTTCGGCCTGTATTCACTGGCCTTTCTCTGGCCCAAGTTGACCGGTGGCTTCGGCGCCGACATCAACGTCGGCCCGGTAACCGACCTGCAATCACAGTTGACGACGTCGGACGGTGGGATTCTCCCGTTGTTCGTGCCCGAGGCGCGCGCCTACATCGTTCCGGCGCCAGCCAGTCTCAGTGAGGAATTCGAAGGCAAGAATGTCGACGCCGGGGGAATGATGGCCCTTTTCCAACGTTGCGTTCACCTTGGCTGCCGGGTTCCGTGGTGCGGCCCCTCCCAGGGGTTCGAGTGTCCCTGCCACGGATCAAAATACAACGCCATCGGGGAGTACTTTGCCGGGCCCGCACCACGTAATCTCGATCGGTTCGAGGTCCTGATTGACGGGAACAATTTCATCATCAAAACCGGGTCGATCATCCAGACGCCGCGTGCCCCGGTCCTCTCGGTCGCCTTCCCGCAGGGTCCGAGCTGCATCGGAGTCACCGCTACTGAGGAAGAAGCGTGACAGCAAGCGTCATCGCCGTCATCGCGGTCGTTGCCGGGATAGCCTGGCTCGCCGTGCTGGGTGTTCAGGCCGTGCGAAACCGTCGATCCGAGGAGATCGCACCCAACCTGTCACCCGGGATCACCAATGCCGAACTGGAGACCCGTCGGCTGGAAACGGGGCAGAAGGCCGCCATCGCCTTTTCCGCCTTTCTCGCCATTTCCCTGCCGTTGTATTTCCTCGGTGAGCAAGACCGGCAAGACGCATTTGTCGATGAGTTCGCCGCCGAGTCGGTGGCCCGCGGAGAACACATCGTCGAAGAATTCGCATGCTTCAGTTGTCACGGTCCTGGCGGTTCGGGCGGTGTCGCCCAGTATGTCGAGAAACGCTCGGGGGTGACGGTCCAGTGGGTGGCACCGTCCATCGATGACGTCTTCTTTCGCTACGACGAGTCTGAGATCAACTTCTGGGTCACCTTCGGCAGGGGGAACACACCAATGCCTGCGTGGGGACTCCCCGGAGGTGGCCCCCTGAATGACGCCCAGGTAGTCGATGTGGTCAACTATTTGCGGACGATCCAAATCTCCCAAGCTGCCGCACTGGAAGAACTCGATCCTGCCATCGATTCGCAACTCGGTGACCTCGCCGCTGCCGAAGAGAGCGTGGCTGCCGCGATCCTGGACCAACAGCAGACAATCGCAGATATCGAATCGGCTCCGGAGCAGTTTGCAGAGTTCGACCCGTTAGTCGTACGGGCAGATCTGGTTTTCGAAGAGGCAGGTGAGGGAATTGACACCGACGCCGACGGTGTCTCCGACAATGCTGAGGTCGAACTGTCCGCCATCAGCCAGCAGGCATTCGACATTTTCAAGGTGGTCGACGCTCTTGCTATGGATCCTGCCGTCGCCGATGCAGAGATCGCCGACGACGCCATTAGCCAGCTCGAAGCAGCGGTCACCAGAGACCCCATTCTCGAGACCAACCTGGCCGTGGTCGAGTTGGCACTTGCCGAAGGCGCAGTAGACCCGTCAGTCGGGCTGACGGACGCAGCTGCGGACTCACTCAACGAGATCGCAGACTCGGCGAGCGAGCTCGGGGCCACCTCGTTGCCCGAAGTGACTGATTTGGACTCAGCAACTGAGATGGTTGCCGACCTTCTGGAAGCGTCAGCGGTAGAAGGAGCCGACCCCGGGCTGGCCACTCTGGCGGGTGAAGCCCAGAGCGCTGTCGACGACGGGTCAGACCCTGACGGCGATGAAATCTCGTCGGGGGCCGAGGCATCGGTGACCTCCCAAATGGCCGATGCGGCCACAAAGACGATCCCTCCGCAGGTCGCCTCCGTGATAACGCTCGATCCTGCCAATCCGGCGTCGGTCGGGGGTGAACCCGATCTCAGGACGGCGGGGGCCTTCGTCGGCAACCTTGGTTCGCTTCAGGTCAATCTGCGGGTGACCAGCGAGAATCAGGACAAGCTCCTCGAAAACGAAACGGGCGGCCTGGAGTTCCTTCTCGAAGCTCAGGAGACCATGCTCTGGGACATCGACTTCGATGGGGTCGCCGCCGGTATGGGTAGTTCGGTCGAAGATGCGATGCGGGCGGTGGGAATTTTCCAGGCCAACTGTGCCCGGTGTCATACTGCGGGATTCAGCGCAGGGCTTCCCTTCTCACAAGAAATCGGCTCCGGAGGTTTCGGCCCGGCGCTCTGGGACGGCCGGCCAATAGTCCAATTTGGTGATGCCACCGAATTGCCCGAAGACGACCTGCTTCTCCAATTCCTGGTCCGCGGATCGGAAGAGGAGACTCCGTACGGGCTAAACGGGTTCGGGTCGGGACGGATGCCCGGGTTTGGTGCGATCCTGTCGGCAGAAGACATCCAGCTCCTGGCCACCTATCTCCGCGGCGGCAGTTTGAATGGGAAGGAGTAGCCAATGAGAGAGCTTTTCAGAGAACTCCTGTCAGCCAATCTCTTTGTTACCGGGATCCTGTTGACGGCGGCGTCTTTCCTCCTGTTCTACGGCTCGATATATCTGTTCAATTACACCAACCTCGGCAAGCGGCTCGGACTCCTGGTCACCGGTGCGGCCGTGTTCGGCTGGATGACTATCACTTCGATGCTGTTTGTGATCTACGCCCCCCGCGGGCCGAAGCCCGATGACATCGAAGGTCTCAACGCCCTGGAAATCCGGATCATCCCGATCACGTTCATGCTGGTTTCGGCAGTGATCTTCGTTGCCTTTCTGGTGGCTCTCCACCAATACGAAGAATCCCAGGAGAGAGCAGCCTGAATTTTTGCGGGGGGCGACCCCCGCACCCCCGCCTGGTTGGGTGCGTTCCTTGTTTGGGCTGGGATACATGATTCGATCTCGTCTTCGTCCGGGTATCAAGAACTGTCTTATTTTGCGGGGGGCGACCCCCGCACCCCGCTTAGTGGCCGTAATAGCTGAGGATCTGAAGTTCGGTTGACAGGTCGACCTGGCGGACCTGGACCGACTCGGGAACTCTGACCCGTATCGGGGCGAAGTTGAGGATCAGGTTGATGTTCGATTTGATGAGAAGGTCGGCTACCTGTTGCGCGGCGCTCGCCGGTACTGCCAGGATCGCCATTTCGAATCCCTTTTTCTTGGTGTCCGACTCGAGATCATCGATCGATCTCACCTCAACGCCCCCGATCGACTTCCCGATTCGCGATTCGGCGCTGTCGTAGGCGGCGACGACGTCGAAACCGCGCTTGCTCAACCCGCCATAGTTGGCGAGGGCGCGTCCCAGGTTTCCGGCGCCAATGATGGCGACCCGGCGTCGTTTGTCGATCCCGAGTTCCTGCCTAATCCGATTCTTCAGATCGACCACTGAGTAGCCGAGGCCGCGCACGCCGTGAAAATCGAGGTGAGAGAGGTCACGCCTCACGTTTGCCGCGTTGGCGCCGGCGGCGATCGCGAGCTCGTCAGAGCTGACCGTATCCCGCGATGCGCCGATGTCTTCGAGTAGGCGGAGATAGCGGGGGAGTCGTACAACTGTTGCCCTGGGTAGTCCGCTCATCGGGGGGCAACATTACCCGTCGATACGGGCCTTTCTGACATTCGTCGCGGCTCCGACTACTCGCAACCGCCACACGCCCCTAACCTCGGCTCGCATGAGTTCTCCTTCCATTCTCATCGTGGGTGGTGGGCCGGCCGGTTCGGCTGCGGCCTACTGGCTGGCCGTCGCCGGGCATCAGGTCACGCTGGTGGAGAAGAAAGAGTTCCCCCGCAACAAAACGTGTGGCGACGGCCTCACCCCACGGGCGATCAAACAGATGCAGGACATGGGCTTCGACTTCGACGTCCCCGAATTTCATCGCATCACCGGTCTGCGTAGCTACGCGGGCGATGACCTAATGCTCGAGATGGAATGGCCGGAACACTCGAAATTTCCCAATTGGGGCGGGGTCATCCGTCGACGTGATCTCGATCAACAGATGGCCACTCTCGCCGGCGATCAGGGTGTTCACATCAGGGAGAAGACCACCGCCAACCCGGTGATCGAAAACGGTCAACTGGTCGGCGCCGAGCTGATCTCGGGCGGCGAAACCGAAGTCGTCAAACCAGAGGTGACGATCATTGCCGACGGATCGATGAATCGATTCGGCCGTGACCTGGGCTCGAGCCGCCGTCGCGACTATCCCATGGGCCTCGCCGCTCGCGGCTATTACTCCTCGCCGATGTCGAAGGATCCATTTCTCGAGAGTCAACTCGATCTTCGTGATTCTTCAGGAGCAACGATGCCGGGCTACGGATGGGTATTTCCTCTCGGCGATGGGACGATCAATGTCGGCGTCGGCCTCCTCTCCACCTTCAAACGCTGGAAGCACGTCAACACGACTCACATGATGAACGACTACGCCGACACTGCTCCTGCCCATTGGGAGATTTCGGCGGATTCCCAACTGACCAAGCCCGAAGGCGGCAAGCTCACCATGTCGTTCTCCAAGAGCCCGTTGGTCGGGAACAACTGGATCGCCATTGGCGACGCCGCCGGAGCGATCAACCCGTGGAACGGAGAAGGAATTTCCTATGCCTATGAGACCGGTCGGATTGCCGCCGATTTCGTGGCCCAATCGATCAACGAGGGCGACCACGGGATCCTTCGCCGCTACCCGCAATATCTCCAGGATGAATACGGGCTGTACTACAAGATGGCCAGGATCTTCGTGAAGTTGATCGGGAATCCGCCGGTGATGAGGACGCTCGCCCATACCGGACTCCGCAACAAGACCTTGATGGAGTGGACCCTGAAGGTCATGGCCAACCTGTTGGATGAGGACGACAAGCACATGGGGGAGCGCACTTACGACGCCCTTGCCACCGTGGTTCGAGGACTTCCGGTCAAGTAGGCGTTCCGGAGACGGCAGTGGGATTTGAAGAAGTATTTGTTGTAGAACCCGACTCACCGGATGCCGCCGACGTCCAAAAGCTCCTTGCAAGGCATCTCGACTTCGCCAACGAGCACAGTCCGCGCGAGGACGTCCACGCATTGGATGTGTCCGGCCTGCTCGGCCCCGAGATCTCGTTCTTCAGTATTCGATCGGACGGCGCCCTGCTCGGGGTCGGCGCCATCAAGCGGATCGACGACGCCCACGCCGAGCTGAAATCGATCCACACGGCCGAGTTGGCCCGGGGCCGCGGGGTGGGGCGGGCGATGGTCCGGCATCTAGTAGTCCTGGCGACAGGGAGCGGGTACTCGCGGCTCAGCCTGGAGACGGGCTCGATGGATGCATTTGCACCGTCCCGCCGCCTCTACGAAGAATTGGGATTCGAGGTTTGCGAACCTTTCGAAGGGTACGGCCACAGCCCCAACAGCACCTTCATGACTCTGACTCTGTAGCCCTCTCGTGGTTGGGGTCGAAGAGGTCTGGTTCGAGATAGATCTGCATCGTCAAGGGGACCGCAGCGCGGATCGCCGATTCGACTTCGTCGATTGCGTCGCTCAATTGCGGGTTGGTGAGCGACGTCTTGAATTCCAGCTTCCCGGCAACCAGGAGTTCTTCGCCGCCGATGTGCTGGGTTCGGAGATCGATGATCCTGGTGACGGCGTCGGTGTTTTTCACTGCGGCCAGGATTGCCTCGACATCCTCCGTCGTTGCTGACTCCCCGATCAGTAGGGACTTCATTTCGACGGTGAGGACTACGGCGATGACGAGCAAGAGGATTCCGATGCTCAAGGTGCCGATGCCGTCCCAGGTAGGATCGCCGGTGACACTGGCGAGGGAGACTCCGGTCAGGGCAAGGACCAGCCCCACCAGGGCCCCGGTGTCCTCGAGAAGAACAACCGGGAGCTCCGGGGAGCGTGACCTGCGGATGAACTGCCACCAGCCCTGGTGGCCTTTGACCTTCCGGGCTTCCACCACCGCGGTGCGAAAGCTGAGGGCTTCCAGCACGATGCTCGCCAACAACACCCCGATCGCCCATCCGAGCGACTCCAACTCGTGAGGATGCCTGATCTTTTCGATGCCCTCATAGATCGAGTAGATGCCACCGAGGGCGAACAGGACCATCGCCACGACGAACGCCCAGAAGTAACGCTCGCGCCCGTAACCAAACTGGTGCTGGTCGTCCGCCACCTTCCGCGCCCGCTTGCTCCCCAGAAGCAGAAGGCCCTGGTTGGAGGTATCAGCCACCGAGTGAATCGCCTCTGCCAGCATCGATGCCGACCCGGTGACTACGTACGCCACGAATTTGGCAACGGCGATACCTGCGTTCGCCAGCATCGCCGCAACTATTGCCCTGGTTCCGCCACTTGTCGCCATGTCCAGATCGTATCTCGGGATGCTTCTGTGAACCGAATTTGTCTCCACGCCACCAAAACCCTTCACAGAACGGTGGTCGGGAAGATCTTGCGATTTAGTTCACAAGCGGGGGCCGTTCTCAGCTCCGACCCGTGACTCTCGTCGATTACTTGCCGGTCGCCTTGATGCTTCTCCTGGCCGCCGCCTTCGTGGGTGTTTCTCTGCTGGCGTCACGAATCTTCCGCCCCAACCGGCCGACGCCGGAAAAACTGGAACCATATGAATGCGGGATCATCCCCGAAGTGGAGCCGGCGCAACGGTTTCCGGTGAAGTTCTACCTGGTGGCCATGCTCTTTGTGATCTTCGATGTCGAAATCATCTTCCTCTTCGCCTGGGCGACCATCTGGGTAGAACTGGGCTGGTATGGCGTCGGCGCAGTCGGGATCTTCACCTTCTTCGTGGCCGAGACGCTGGCGTACGTGTGGAAACGGGGCGCGCTCGACTGGAATGCGAAACGTCGCGCCCGGTACCTCCCGTCCGACCTGTCCGAGGCAGCCTGATGGCAGTCGCACCTCCGGGCAACCTCCTGATGACGACCGTGGAGAGAGCTGCCAACTGGGCCCGGACCCGATCGATGTTCCCCGCCACCTTCGGTCTCGCCTGTTGTGCCATCGAAATGATGGCCACGGGTGCAGCTCATTACGACCTCGCCCGCTTCGGGATGGAGGTCTTTAGGGCGTCGCCACGCCAGGCCGACCTGATGATTGTCGCCGGGCGGGTCAGCCAGAAAATGGCGCCCGTCCTCCGCCAGGTCTACGACCAGATGCCCGACCCGAAATGGGTGGTTTCGATGGGCGCCTGTGCCAGCTCCGGGGGGATGTTCAACAATTACGCCCTGGTGCAGGGGGTCGACCAGATTGTTCCCGTCGACATCTACGTGCCCGGTTGCCCACCGGGGCCGCAAAGTCTGATGCACGCCATTCTCACACTTCACGACAAAATCATGTCCGGGGAGATCCGCAATTGAGCGAGACCAACCAGATCGTCGCCGACCTCGCCGGTCCATTCGAATCGGCCCGGGTCGAGGAATCTTCCGGTCAGATCGTCGTCCTCCTCGATCCATCTGACTGGTACCCCTTCGCCGAGGCAGCGAAGGAAGCCGGTTTCGAAGTTTGTATCGACGTGACCGCTGTCGATTGGATGCGGGCGCGTCCCCACCGATTCGAGGTCGTCGCCAATCTGCTCTCGATGCAACACCGGCTTCGATTGAGGATGATCACCACCGCGTCCAGAGAAGAGCCGAGCGTTGCATCGTTGGTGCCAGTGTGGCCGGGCGCGAATTTTGCCGAACGGGAGGTCTACGACATGTTCGGCATCGAATTCGAGAACCACCCCGACCTGACCAGGATTCTGATGCCTGACGACTGGGAGGGTTTCCCACTGCGAAAGGACTTCGGTGTCGGTGGAGTACCTGTTCAATTCAAGGCGAGCCACCAGGTGAACTGAGATGTCTGACCAAGCCAAAAACACTGAAAACGTCGACATTTGGGTAGCAGGCACCGAAGAGCCTCAGTTCCAATCGGCCGAGTACAGCACCACGGACGAGGGCGCCCAAGAAATCCGGGCAGACGAGTCGGATGCACGCCTCGACGAACAATTCGGACGCGTGGTCTCCGACGACTACGTCTTTGATGACGAGGTCGACGAGGACCAAAGGACTGTGGTCAACATGGGGCCACAGCATCCGTCGACACATGGAGTCCTACGCCTGCAGATCGAACTCGAGGGCGAAGTCGTGCGCCGGACCAAGCCGATCATTGGATACCTCCACACCGGTATGGAAAAGACTGCGGAGCAACTCACCTTCGGACAGGGCCCGACCAACGTCACCCGCATGGATTATCTGGCGCCGCTCCACGGAGAACTCGCCTACTCCCTAGCAGTCGAGAAGCTACTCGGGATTGAGGTGCCGGCCAGGGCAGCGGCGATTCGTGTTCTGCTCACCGAGCTCAATCGGGTTTCTTCGCATCTGGTCGCCCTCGCGACCAACGGTATGGACATCGGAGCGCTATCGATGATGATCTATGGCTTCCGCGAGCGTGAGAGCATCCTGGCATTCTTCGAAAAGACAACCGGGCTCAGGATGAACCACAACTTCATCCGCCCTGGCGGGGTGGCCGCCGACCTACCCCCCGGCTGGAAAGACGACGTGGCTGCGCTCCTCACCGACCTGCCGATGCGGATCAAGCAGTACGACGATCTCCTCCAGTTCAACCCGATTTGGGAATCGCGCACACGTGGTGTCGGTGTGATAACTGCCGAAGAGGCGGTCGGTTACGGGATCACCGGCCCCGCCCTCCGGGCCGCTGGCGTCAACTGGGACCTGCGCAAGGCCTTCCCCTACAGCGGCATCGAGCGCTACGAGTTCGAAGTGCCGGTGGGAGTCGCCGGCGACGTATACGACCGATACCGGGTTCGGGTCGAAGAAATCCACGAGTCGCTGAAAATCGTCGAGCAGGTCATGGACACCATGCCCAAGGGGGACTATCGGATCGACGATCGCAAGGTGACCCCACCTCCGCGCGCGCGGATCGACGAGTCGATGGAAGCTCTGATCCATCATTTCAAGTTGTTCACTGAGGGCTTCAAGGTCCCTGCTGGTGAGACCTATGTTGCGGTGGAATCACCGCGTGGCGAACTCGGCTGTTACCTGGTGTCTGATGGCGAGGCGAGGCCCTATCGGATGCACACCCGCGCCCCTTCGTTTGCCAACCTCCAGGCATTGCCGATCGCAATGGCCGACTCCTTGATGGCTGACACGGTGGCCACCATCGCATCGATGGATCCCGTCATGGGAGACGTCGACAGATGAGTGGATGGTCCCAGGAAACTCAGAATCGTGCGAAGGAGATCATCGGCCGATACCCGGAGAAGCGCTCGGCGGTCATGCCACTCCTCTACCTGGCGATGGCCGAAGATGGGTACCTGACCGAAGACGGAATGGCCGAGGTGGGAGAGTGGGTGGACCTGACCCCGGCCCAGGTCCAATCGGTGGCCAGCTTTTACACGATGTATAAACGGGAAAAGACCGGCAAGTACCTCGTTTCCTGCTGCACCTCGATCTCGTGCATGCTCCTGGGTGGTGACGATGTTCTCCACGCCCTCGAAGATGAGTCGGGAGTGCCCCATGGTGAGACCGACGAAGAGGGCTTGTTGTCCGTCGAACACGTCGAGTGCATCGGAGCTTGTGGCGGTGCCGTCGCTCTGCAGGTGAACTATGAGCTCATCGAGGGGGTCACCGCCGACAAGGCGCGGCAGTTGGTGCAGTGGCTCAAATCGGCGCGTCCCGAGAGTGTGAACACCGACGAGATGCAGGAGCTCTTCGGAGGGGTGAGAAGCTTCGACTGGGCGATTCGGGAAGAACATGGCGCCGTAGGCCCGTACCCCGGTTTTCAACCTCTGGGGACAGTCCGCCAGGCAGGTGAGGAATGAGCGCCCCGCTGGTGGTGACCCGTCGGATGACCGAGCATCCCGCTGACTCGCATACGATGGAGCGTTACGAAGCCACCGGGGGATACGTGCAGGCGCGCAGGGCTTTGGACATGACCAGGGACGAGCTAGTCGAATTGGTCAAGAGCTCGGGCTTGCTCGGAAGGGGCGGTGCCGCATTCTCGGCCGGTCTCAAGTGGAGTTTCCTGGCGCCCGCCCGGCCCGCCTACCTCGTTGTCAACGGTGACGAGTCCGAACCAGGGACTTTCAAGGACCGCCAGCTCCTCGAGCGCGACCCCCATCAAATGCTCGAAGGCATCATCATCACGGCGATTGCCAACGAAGTCCATCATGCCTTCGTCTACATCCGGGGTGAATACGCCAAGCCGGCCCGGCGGGTCCAGACGGCGGTCGATGAGGCTTATGAACGAGGATATCTGGGCACAGGAATCTTCGGCACTGACTACAACCTCGAGTTGACCGTCCATCTCGGCGGCGGCGCCTACATCTGTGGCGAGGAGACGGCCCTAATCAACAGCCTCGAAGGTCGTCGCGGCGAGCCCAGGCTCAAGCCGCCGTACTTCCCCGCGGCCAAGGGCCTCTACATGATGCCGACGATTGTCAACAACGTGGAGACCGTCTCCGACATCCCCCGGATCCTCGAAATGGGGGCCGATGAGTTCTCCCACCTCGCTCATGAGGCAGACACCGGCACTTTCATGATGTCTCTTTCCGGACATGTGAAAAAGCCGGGCAATTTCGAGTTGGCCCACGGGATTACCTGGCGTGAGTTGATTTTCGAAGTCGGCGGGGGCATCACCGAAGACCGCGCCTTGAAGGCCTGGATCCCGGGCGGGGCGTCGGCACCGTGGTTTGTCCCCGAACACCACCTCGACCTGGAGATCACCAAGGAGGCGACCGCTGCGGCAGGCTCGATGCTCGGCTCGGGCGCAGTCATTGTGATGGACGAGACAACCTGCATGGTCCGGGCAGCGGAGAGAGTGGTGCGCTTCTTCTCCCACGAATCGTGCGGACAGTGCACCCCGTGTCGTGAGGGCACCACCTGGCTCGAAATGATCCTGCGACGGATCGAAGACGGTCAGGGACGCAGCGTCGATCTCGACCTGGCCATCGGGGTCTCGGACGGGATCAGTATCGACCTGGCATGGCCGCCGAAAATGACGACGATTTGTCCGTTGGGGCCGTCGGCCGTGTCACCGATCAAGGCACTCAAGGACTACTTCCGGGATGAAGTCGACGCCCATGTCGCCAACGGGGGGTGTCCGTTTTGAGCGACCCCGTCAACATCAAGATCGACGGACAGGAATTCGAGGCCAACGCCGGCGAATTGCTGATCAAGGCAGCCGAAGACAACGGCACCTACATCCCGCGGTTCTGCTGGCACAACCGGATGAAGCCGGTGGGCATGTGTCGCATGTGCCTCGTGGAGGTCGATACCGGGCGTGGCCCGATGCTGGTGACGGCCTGCACCAACGAGGTCGTGGACGGTATGGCGGTCGACACCGGCAACGAGACGGTGAAGAAGGCCCAGGAGGCGGTACTCGAGTTCCTCCTCGCCAACCACCCCCTGGACTGCCCGGTCTGCGACAAAGGCGGAGAGTGCCCGTTACAGGACCAGGCAATGTCTTACGGGCCTGGCGAGAGCCGGTTCGTCGAGATCAAGCGGAGCTACGAGAAGCCGATCCCGATCTCCGACCTGGTCTTGCTCGACCGGGAGCGCTGCATCCTCTGTGCCCGCTGCACCCGTTTCTCTGAGGAGATCAGTGGGGACCCACTGATCGAGTTCATGGACCGGGGCAACACCACCGAGATCAACACCTTCCCCGATCTGCCTTTCAGCTCTTACTTCTCCGGGAACACGGTTCAAATCTGCCCGGTGGGGGCGTTGACCGCCAAGGCGTACCGCTTCAGAGCACGCCCCTGGGACCTCCGCATGGTGGAGAGTTCTTCGAATTTCGACACCGCCCATCCCCGACTCGCCATTCATGTATCGGAGAACGAGATACTCCGCCTCGTCGGGGTCGACTCCGAACCGGTCAACCACGGGTGGCTCTCGGACAAGGATCGCTTCGGGTTTGAATACGTAAGGTCCGAAAATCGTCTCACCACCCCTCTGGTGCGCAGAGGTGACACCTTTGAACCGGTCGAATGGTCGGAGGCGCTTGACATGGTCGCCAATCGACTCGGTCTGATCCTCGATGAGTCAGGCGGACAGGCGATCGCTGTCATCGGTGGTGCCCAGGGGACCAACGAAGACGCATACGCCCTCTCCAAGTTTGCCCGAACCGTCCTCGGGACCAACAACATCGATTCCCGAATCGATGACGGCCTCTCTGCCCGATTCCTGGCCGCCACGGTGGATCGGGGCTTGATCTCAGATCTCGACACCGCCGACACCATCCTGGTCTGGGGCCCGGACCTCAAGGAAACCCACCCGACGCTGTATCTGCGGGTCCGACGGGCCGCGCAGGAGCTCGGCGTAAAACTGGTAGTCGTCCACCCCCGGACCACCGGTCTGGATGATCGGGCTACGAAGACGGTCCGATACCGGCCCGGCGGCGGCTCCCAACTCCTCAAGGAGATGGTTGGTGGCGACCACCCCGATCTGGCAGATCTTCTCGGCGGCAATGTCGTCGCCATCGTCGGGAAAGCAACCCTCGCCGATGATGATCAGCTTCCGGAGTCGGTGGCCGCCGTGGTGCGGGACCTGGCGACCAGTGCGAGAATCATCCCGCTGGCGACCAAGGCCAACACTTACGGAGCCCTCGATATGGGAGTGTCCCCCGACCTCCTTCCCGGGCGTGTCGGGTATCGAGCCGAAGCCATGGAGTCGACCTGGGGTGGGCTCCCCGAGGGAGAGGGCAAGGACTCCGCGGGAATCCTCAAAGGTTTAGCCGAAGAAACGATTCGGTCGATCCTCCTCGTGGGCGCCGACCCTGTCGGCGATTCCGTCGCCGGGGGAGTGGCCGAGTCGCTCGAACTGGCCGAGTACGTGGTGTCGATCGATGCGTTTATGAACGACTCGAATCGACTCGCCGACGTCATTTTTCCCGCAACAGTTTTCTCCGAGAAGGAGGGCACCACCACCAACCTCGAAGGTCGGGTGCAGAAGGTCAACGCCATCACTCCGCCTCCCGGACTCAGCCGGCCCGACTGGGTGATCCTCGATGATCTCTCCAGCCGGATGGGTACAGCGATGGGACTGAGCTCGGCTGAAGGGGTGGCCAAGGAGATCGCTGAGGTCGCGCCCGCATATCGCGACATCACCTGGGACTACCTGGAATGGGAAGCGCGCGACGGTGTTGTCGTTCCTCTGGTCGGGGAGAGCCCCCTCGGGCACGTTCCGGTCCGGTTGGAAGGGTCGTCTGCGCCGGGCGCCGAACTCACCCTTCACGTGGCCAGGGTCATGTATGACGACGGCGTCCGGTTGAGGAATTGCCCCTCGTTGCACCCGCTCGCACCCGGTGCAGTGGTTCATATCAATCCCGATGATGCCCGTCGTCTCGGGGCTCAAGAGGGCTACGAGGTCGATGTCGTCACCAGCAAGGGCGAAGGACGTTTCCGGGCCAGAATGGATGTTGGGACACCGGCCGGGGTGGTCTTTGTCCCGCAGAACCAGCCGGGTGCTGCCCGGCTGGGGAGCGACGCCGTGGTGAGGGTCAAGGTGGTCACCTGATGACCTGGCCCGAGTTTGGCGTCATTGCCCTCCGTGTAGTTCTGACTTTCGGTCTCCTCCTCGTGCTCACCATCATCAATGTGTGGCTCGAACGCAAGGTGGTTGCCGGTATGCAAAGCCGTATGGGCCCAATGCGCGCCGGGCCGTGGGGGATTTTGCAAACCGTCGCCGATGGGCTGAAGCTCTTCTTCAAAGAGTCGATCACTCCCCGCAAAGTCGAATTGGGGCTCTATGTCCTTGCCCCATTCCTGGCCGTCGTACCGGCATTTCTCATCTTCATGATGGTTCCCTGGGGCCGTCCGTTCATGATTGGCGAGCAGGAAGTGGCGTTGCAGGGTGCCGATCTCAACATCGGGCTGCTGTTCATCCTGGCGATGTCGTCGATGGCGGTCTATGCGGTGGTCCTGGCCGGTTGGTCTTCGGGTTCCAAGTACCCCTTGCTCGGTGCCGTCCGTGGCACGGCGCAAGCGATTTCGTACGAAGCGGCCCTCGGGCTGGCGATGGTCGCCGTCGTCATGTTCTCGGCCACCCAGGGTGATGGTGGGACGCTTTCCCTTGCAGAGATCGTGGATCGGCAGGCCGGAACCTGGGGTGACATCATCCCTGTTCTGGAGCCAATCCTGCAGTTTGTCCCCCGATGGAACATCTTCCCCCAGATCGTTGCATTCATCATCTTCTTCATCGCCATCATCGCCGAGACCAATCGCGCCCCGTTCGACCTGGTCGAAGCGGAACAGGAGCTCGTGGGTGGCTTCCACACCGAGTACTCGGGTATGAGGTTTGCCATGTTCTTCCTCGCCGAATACGTCAACATCTTCTCGATGTGTGCCATCGCGGCCACCCTATTCCTCGGTGGTTGGAACGGTCCCACCTTCGACGATGCCCTCCCCGGGTTCATATCCGGGATCCTTCCCACCGTCTACTTTCTGATCAAGACCTATCTCCTCGTTTTCATCTTCTTCTGGCTTCGGGCGACTCTTCCCCGACTCCGTTACGACCAGCTCATGACCCTCGGTTGGAAACGACTGATTCCGGGTGCTCTGGCCTGGTTGGTGCTTTCCACACTGGTAATCGCCTTCCGTCAATTTGGAATGCCCTGGAGCTGATCATGGGACTTGTTTCAGAGATCTGGAAGGGAATGAAAGTAACCGGGACGACGATGCTCAAGACCATCGCCATCGGGCCTTTCGGAGGGTCGGAACTGGTGACGACGCAGTACCCGAAGGAAACGCGTCAGAAGCCGCAGCGATTCCACGGCCGACACGTCCTCAACCGGTATCCGGACGGGATGGAAAAGTGCATCGGATGCCAGCTGTGCGCAGGGGCGTGTCCCGCCAACTGCATCCACGTTCGAGGCATGGACAACGACCCTGCCCACCCGACGAGTCCCGGGGAACGCTTCGGATTCGTCTACGAGATCAACATGTTGCGCTGCATCTTCTGTGCGCTCTGCGTCGAGGCCTGTCCGACCGAGGCGATCACCATGACCCACTTGTTTGAGATGTCGACCACCAACCGCGAGGACGCGATCTACACCAGGGACGAACTCCTCATGAATCGGGATGGCTCGGTCCCGCACATGTTCCCCGACGATCCGCTGGCCGACCTCGACGAGCTGTTGGTGGCCGACGGTTGGGTTCGGGCGACGGCGTCGTCAGGGATGGCAGCCTACGAGGGCGTCGAGGCATGGCAGGCAACCCCCGGCCCTGCCGACTGGGCCCCCGAGCCCTCCCAAGAAATACTGGACGCCCGCTCGCCGGGGGACCTCGATGGTTGAGGCCGTGGTCTTTGTGCTCATGGGGTTGAGCGCCATCGCAGGGGCGCTGACGGTGGTTCTGGCCCGGAATCCAGTTCGCTCGGCACTCGGCCTGCTAGCGACGCTGTTCTCCGTCGCCGTTCTTTACGTCCTTCAGCTGGCGCATCTGGTGGCGGCAGTTCAAGTGATCGTTTATGCCGGAGCCGTGATGACGCTGTTCCTGTTTGTGATCATGCTTATCGGCGTCGACAAGGAGGAGAGTCGCGATGAGACCCTCCCGATGCAACGGGTCATCGTCGGGGCGATAGCCTCGGGCATTGTCATTCTGGTGGTCGCGGTAACCGTTTCCGGGAACTTCGAATGGGTACCCGCCGCTGCAGACGGGGTATTCCCGGAAGCGACCAACGGGACTATTGAGGTCGTGGCCGAATCGATCTTCACCGATTGGGTGATTGCGTTCGAAGCCACCGCCCTCCTTCTGACGATTGCTGCGGCGGGCGCCATAGCGCTCGCTCATTACCGACGGGGGCCGGCTAATGGTTGATCCTGGCTGGTACATGTCGCTGGCCGCCGTTTTGTTCCTGATCGGGGCTCTCGGCATGTTGGTGAGACGCAACGCCCTGGTGATGTTCATGTGCATCGAGCTGATGTTGAACGCGGTCAACCTCACGTTGATCTCCGCCGGCCGCGCCCTGAACGACCTCAACGGACAGGTCGCCGTGTTCTTCATCCTGGTTGTGGCCGCCGCCGAGGTTGTGGTCGGCCTCGCCATAATCGTCGCCATTTTCCGACGACGCTCGACGGCGTCGGTAGACGAACTGCATGAGCTCCGCGGATGATGGGTCTGATCAGCGTTGGTGTTTACAGCCCCCCTCCGGCCATTCCTGTCCGGAATGGCCACCTCCCCCGTCGATTCCTCCGGGGGAGGAGTTCTCGTATTCGGAGTGATTTCTCTCCCTCCGCTTGCGGAGGGAGTACCCGAGCGCAGCGAGGGGGAGGGTGGGGCTCTGGCATCATCTCCGATCTGAACGCGTTGTCTTGCGTCCCACCCTCCCCGGCTCCTTCGTCGCCGGTACTCCCTCCGCGAGCGGAGGGAGAGTCGGAGGGAGCGAGGGGAGGTCTTTCGTGACTTCCCTGATTTGGCTTGTCATCGCCATTCCGCTGCTCTTTTGTGCGGGGGACTACCCCCTGCACCCCCGCCGGGTTGAGCCTTTGCTCGATTTCGCTGGGATCAGCGGGGGAGGTCTTTCGTGACTTCTGTGATCTGGCTCGTTATCGCCATTCCCCTGGGGACTGCGGTGTTGCTTCACTTCTTCGGCCGCTTCCTGGGGGAACCATTGGCGGGGTGGTTGGCCAGTCTGGCCACCGGGGCTGCCTTCATTGTCGGGCTGCTTGCCGCCTTGCCGTTCTTCGCCGGCGAGGCTGCCGCCGAAACCATCCACCTCTGGGATTGGATGCCTGCAATCGGCGCCAACCTCGAGATTCAATGGGACCCACTATCTGCGGTGATGGTCCTGGTCGTCACCGGGGTGGGGGCACTCATCCACGTCTTTTCGATCGGCTACCTGCATGGAGATGAGAGGTTTCATCGGCTTTTCGTCTATCTCAACCTATTCATCGCTTCGATGCTCACTCTCGTGCTCGCCGGAAACTATGCGATGCTCTTCCTTGGTTGGGAGTTGGTGGGTTTCTGTTCCTACCTTCTTGTCGGCTTCTGGTTTGTCCGCCCGACCGCCGCAGCGGCGGCGAAGAAGGCGTTCGTCGTCAACCGGATCGGCGACGTCGGCTTCACCATCGGCCTGATGCTGGTGTTCACCAGCTTCGGCACTCTCTCGTTCAGTGGGATTTTCGAGCGGGCCCCAGAAGTGTTGACCACCGGTATGGCCACAGCAATCGGGCTCCTCCTGCTTGCCGGTGCCGTTGGCAAATCAGCCCAGATTCCCCTCTATGTGTGGCTGCCCGATGCAATGGAAGGCCCGACGCCGGTCTCGGCGTTGATCCATGCCGCCACCATGGTTACCGCTGGCGTCTATTTGATCGCACGGTCGGCAGCCATCTTCGAACTCGCCCCGGTTGCATCTCTCACCGTCGCGATCATTGGTACCGCGACGGCGATATGGGCGGCGACCATTGCCCTCGCGCAACGGGACATCAAAAAGGTTCTTGCCTACTCGACCGTGTCTCAGTTGGGCTACATGTTCCTCGCAGTCGGGTCGACCGCATATGTCGCAGGAATTTTCCATTTGATGACCCATGCGTTCTTCAAAGCCCTCTTGTTCCTGGGAGCGGGGTCGGTGATCCACGCCATGAGTGACGAGCAGGACATGCACAAGATGGGTGGTCTCTTCAAGAAAATGCCGATTACTGCGATCACCATGGGTATTGCCACTCTGGCCATCGCCGGTATACCGCCCCTCGCCGGCTTTTGGTCGAAGGATGAGATTCTTGGATCGGTATTCGAACGTGGTGGTGTTTTCTCGATCCTATTTGTCATCGCTCTCATCACCTCCTTGTTGACGGCGTTCTACATGGCGCGACAGTGGGTGCTGGTCTTCCTTGGCGAACCGAGGTGGGACGAAGGCGTATCGCCCCATGAGTCGCCCGGCGTGATGACCATTCCCCTGGTGGCGCTTGCGATCCTCAGCTTTCTTGGGGGTCTGGTCAATACACCCTTCATGACTTCTTTTGAGCACTTCCTCGAACCGGTCTTCGAGGGCCTGAGCCTCCAGCATCCGCCCGAGGGTTTCACGATGTTTGTGGTTCTCGCCGGTCTGTCAGTACTTGCCGCCGTTGCCGGGGGAGGAGTCGCCTATCTGAGCTATCGCCGACCCCAAGCGTCCTGGGAGAAATTCGAGGACGGATTCGAGCCGCTCTGGGGCACGTGGGAGGAGGCGTATCGGGTCGATGACATCTATGGGGCAGCCATCGTCGCGCCAGGAGAGCGACTTTCTGAGTGGGCAGCCTTTGGATTCGACCTTCCCATCGTCGATGGCGCTGTGAACGGCGTGGCCAGGCTCTTCGCCGGTGTCGGCGAGAAAATGCGTCCCCTGCAGTCGGGGTATGTGCGCAACTACAGCGCGCTACTTCTGGCCGGCACTGTCGTTGTCGTCGTCTGGCTGCTCGCGGTGGGTGCATGATGTCGAAAATACTCAGCGTTGGTGTCTCCGTCCCCCTCCGGCCATTTCTATCCGGAATGGCCACCTCCCCCTTCGATTCCTCATGGGGAGGAGTTCGAAATCAAGGTGACACCTCGTGTTGACCGCACTTGTTCTTGTACCTGTCGTCGGCGCGTTGGTTGTTGCCCTGGTACCCAACAATCGCAAGGAAGTGCATCTACCTCTCGGGATTGCCCTTGCCGCCATGCCGTTGGCGATGGCCGGGTACCTCTTCTGGGTCTTTGCGCCCGAACCGGGATTCCAGTTCGCAGTCGATGTCCCGTGGTATGAGCCATGGGGGCTCAGTTGGTCGCTCGGTATCGATGGCATTTCGATGCCAATGGTGGTTTTGACCGCCGTCCTGGTCCCGATCGCTTTGGGGGCATCCGGATCGATATCGGTGCGCACCAAAGAGTTCATCGTCTACACATTGCTACTCGAGGCAGGCATGTTCGGCGCCTTCATGGCTCGTGACCTATTTCTGTTCTTCGTGTTTTTCGAAGTGATCCTGGTACCGATGTATTTCATCATCGGGATCTGGGGAGGCGAGCGGCGGATATATGCATCGATGAAGTTCTTCATCTACACCGCCTTTGGGTCTGCCCTGTTACTTGCGGCGATCATCGGCCTGGCAGCCATGCACACGTCCGAATTCGGGACTACCTCCTTTGCTCTGGCCGATCTGACAAACGTCAGCATGTCCGGTGGGACGGAGAAGTGGTTCTTTGCCGCCTTTGCCCTTGCATTTGCAATCAAGGTCCCGCTTTTCCCCCTCCACACATGGTTGCCGGACGCCCATGTCGAAGCACCCACGGCGGGTTCGATCCTCCTCGCCGGCGTCTTGTTGAAGCTCGGTACCTATGGTCTGATGCGGTTCAACCTCTCGCTCTTCCCACAGGCGTCCGTCGATGCCGTTGAAGTTCTCGGGATCCTTGCCGTGATCGGAATCATCTACGGGGCTGTCGTGGCAATCGTGCAGCCAGACCTGAAGAAACTCGTCGCATACACCTCGGTGTCGCATCTCGGTTTCATCGTCCTTGGAACTTTTGCCCTTACTTCCGGGAGTCTTCAGGGAGCGGTAATTCAGAATGTGAATCACGGGTTGACGACCGGCGCCCTCTTCCTCCTGGTAGGACTTCTCTATGACCGTCGTCACACCAAGAAGATCTCTGATTTCGGTGGTCTTCAGAAGGTGACCCCGATCTTCGCCGGATTCTTCTTGTTCATGATCTTCGCCTCGATCGGACTCCCCGGTCTCAACGGGTTTGTCGGCGAGTTCCTGATCTTGATCGGCTCATACGCGACGGTGCCGGTCCTGGCGATCGTGGCGGCCTTTGGCGTCCTCCTGGCGGCGGTTTACTTCCTGTGGGCCTATGAGCGTGTCTTCACGGGAGAACCGGACCGGGAGGAGAATCGGGCTATCAAGGATTTGTCGATCAAGGAGATCGGCCTGCTGGCGCCACTGGCCATCCTGGTTCTGATCCTCGGTCTGTACCCCAATGTACTCCTCGACAAAATCGCCCCATCCACGGAAGCCACCCTCGACCATGTAGAAGCCGCCACCGGTTATGTCACTCCGGCCCCCGGGCGACTTTCAGACGTGTTCGTGGTTGGGGAGGCGGGGGAATGACAACGCCGGAGATCTCGTGGTTGGCAATCGCCCCCGAACTCGTCTTAGCACTGGGCGCTGCCGTGGTTTTGCTCGTCGAAGTGCAGTGGAAGCCCGCCATTCGAGTTCTCGGTTGGGTGGTTGCAGTGACCCTGTTCGTAGCGCTGGGACTCACCGTGTGGCAATGGGTGTCAGCATCCGACTCATTGGCGTCGGGTGACGTGTCGGCGTTGCGTGCATTTTCCGACATGATCCTGATGGACGGGTTTGCCATTTTCGGTCGTGCTGCCCTTCTAGTTGTCACAATTCTCGGTGTCGCTGCCGGTTGGCAATTCTTCCGTGGGCTTGGCCGGCGTGGGGCAGAGGCGCTGGCTCTGGTACTCCTCGCAGCAGCGGGATTCTCGATCATGGTTGCATCGAACAATCTGATCATGTTGTTCCTCGGCCTAGAGGTCGGATCCATCTCGTTCTATGTTCTCGCCGGGTTCTCGAGGGAGAGCTCGAAGTCTGACGAAGCGGCCATCAAGTACTTCCTCATGGGGTCTTTCGCCTCAGCGATATTCGTCTATGGCGTGGCGCTCGCCTATGCAGGCACGAGACAGCTGACAATTCTCGGGTTGGGCGAGTACTTCGACGATTTTGTGGTGAGCAGCCCGGCAGTGATTCTGATTGGTATCGGGCTGATGGTTGTTGGCCTCGGTTTCAAGGTGTCAGCGGCACCGTTTCATTCTTGGGCGCCCGACGTGTATCAGGGAGCACCGTCAGGAGTGGTCGGCTTCATGGCGGCAGTCGCCAAAATCGCCGGGTTCGCCGCTCTCGCCAGGATACTGATCACCGCGTTTCCCAGCTTCGACAACTCTTTCCTACCCGTGATCGCTGGAATCGCCATCATTTCCATGCTGCTCGGTTCCACGCTGGCACTGGTTCAGGGCGACATCCGGAGAATGCTTGCTTATTCCGGAGTCGCCCATGCGGGATTCATAATGACCGGCGTGGTCGGTGGCAGCACCAGTGGCGTGCTCTTCTATGTCGTTGTCTATGCGGTGCAACTGGTCGGTGCTTTTGCCGTCGTTGCAGTAGTTTCCGGGCCGAGTTCTTCAGGTTCTGAACTGTCCAGTTATCGGGGCCTGTCGAGACGCAGCCCGCTTCTATCGGGAAGTCTCACCGTCTTGTTGTTGGGGATGGCCGGCCTTCCGGTGACAGCCGGATTTGTCGCCAAATTCGCTGTTTTCTCCGATGCCTGGGCGAATGGATATCAGTGGTTGGTCGTCATTGCGGTCCTCACCTCGGTGATGGCCCTTGCCTTTTATGTTCGGATCATCGTCATCATGTACATGGAAGATGACGACTCTGAGAAGATTGCTGTGCCAAACACGGTCAAGTGGGTTTTGGGGGCTGCAGTGGCGGCGACGATCATCTGGGGAGTACTTCCGGCGTCGCTGCTCGACCTGGCCGCCGATGCCTTCCCTCTATAAAAATCTCGGTTTCCTCCTGATCGCCGTGGCGCTATTTGTCGCCATACCGGGCTTGCCGGCCCTGGCGGCGCAGACCGACAGTTCCGAGTTGGTCATCATCACCGAGGACTCTGTGATTGAACAGGATCTGTACGCGGTGGCGAACCGGATCATCATTCGCGGCAAGGTCGACGGAGACGTCATTGCCATTGCCGGCCAGGATGTCCGTATCGAAGGTGAGGTGACGGGTTCGGTGATGGCGCTCAGTCCCGAAGTCGTCGTGACCGGGTCTATCGGGGGCTCCCTTCGGACGACTTCGCCATCGGTGGTTGTATCCGGGTCTGTTGGAAGAGATCTCGTGGCGGTTGCGGGCAGCCTGGAAGTCACAGCCGAGGGTTCTGTCGCCGGGGATGTCGTGTTGTGGGCCTGGAGCGCCTCCCTTTTGGGAACAGTCGGTGGTGGGCTCGAGGGTGCCCAGCGGAACCTCGATATGGCGGGCACGATCGAGGGAGAGGTGTCGGTTTCGGTTCGTCGGCTCGATGTCGTCGGCCCGTTGACGGTGGGCGGAGATCTCGACTATCGGTCACCCCATGAGGCCACAGGACTCGACCAGGCGACCGTGGGTGGTGCCGTCGTTCGCCAGGAGCCCGTACCTGCGAATATCAGGCTGCGGGCTCTCGGGCTCGTCGGCCGAATACTCGTCGCCATCTGTCTGTCAGCTCTGGCGTTGCTTGTTGTTTGGGGATGGCCGAAACGAACCCAGCGCGCTCTCGATAGCCTGCGGACGTCCCCATTGCGTTCTGTGTTGCTCGGTTTCACCATCTTTGTCTCTCCGCTCCTGATATTGGGCCTGGCCGTCCTGATTTTCAGCCTGGCGCCGACGACCGCCGCGGTGCCGCTGATCGGTGCGATGGTCCCGTTGATTCTTGCCCTCGTCGGACTGGTATTTGTACTGGCCCTCATGGCTGCGATTCCATCAGCAGCATGGATCGGCAGCGTTCTGAGAAAGAACGTGACTATCGCGGGAGCGGTAGGTTTAGGGGCAGTCACTATTTCACTTTTGTGGCTCGTGCCGGTGGCCGGATGGTTCGTTGCCCTGGCCGCCCTCTCCGCGGGCCTGGGTGCGTGGATCCTCTCGTTCCGGGGTGATGAAATCGAGAGCCCGGGGGCGGCGCTCACCAATTCCCTGGCTAAATAGCTGTCCTCGCCCGTGAGCCAGCTCGAGAGGCCGGGGAGACCGGTAGTCTCGCGATATGGCGCAGCCAGTTGACACCCGAGGGAGACCGATTCGCGATCTGCGTATATCGGTGACCGACCGCTGCAATTTCAGGTGCACATACTGCATGCCCCGCGAGGTTTTTGGGTCGGACTATGTGTTCCTGAACCGCGACGACAAGCTGACCTATGAAGAGATCGCCCGCGTGACGAAGCTCTTCGTCGAGCGGGGCGTCAGCAAGGTCCGTCTCACCGGTGGAGAGCCGTTGTTGCGACGTGAGATCGAAAAACTGGTCGCCATGCTGGCCGAAATCGACGGCATCGACGATTTGACCCTCACCACCAACGCATCCCTTCTGGCACGAAAGGCAGCCGACCTCAAGGCTGCAGGGCTGAGCCGGGTGACGGTGAGTCTCGACGCAGTGGACGATCCGACATTCATGAAGATGAACGATGCGGGATTCCCCGTGGGAGTTGTGTTGGATGGGATACAGGCGGCCGCTGATGCCGGTTTGGGGCCAATCAAGATCAACGCCGTTGTCCAAAAAGGTGTCAACGACCATGCCGTCGTCGACATGGCGCGTTATTTCAGGGGTACAGGCCATATCGTTCGTTTTATCGAGTTCATGGACGTCGGGAATAGCAACGGTTGGCGTCTCGACGACGTCGTTGCTGCGGCCGACATGGCCGCGGCAATCAACGCTGAGTTCCCGATCGAGCCGGTTGATCCCAACTATCGGGGTGAGGTTGCCAAGCGTTATCGCTACCGCGACGGTGAGGGAGAAGTGGGGTTCATTTCCTCGGTCTCCTCTCCGTTTTGCGGAGATTGCACAAGGGTCCGACTTTCGGCAGAGGGAGCTATCTACACATGTCTGTTCGCAACCGGTGGGACCGATCTGAAACATCCGATCAGGGATGGGGCGAGCGATGCCGATCTCGGATCGATTATCGACTCGACCTGGCGCAAGCGCACCGATCGCTACTCCGAGATCCGGTCATCGCAAACCGTCACCATTGGACAGCGTGTCGAGATGAGCTACATCGGGGGATGACCTGACCGGACAACGCTGGCTGGCAGCAGCAATCCTCGGTTGGACCCTGGTTGCCTGGCTCGGCCGTGTCAGAGTCCTCGAGGTCGGCGACGACTGGTTTGACTGGTTCCGGATCGTCGGTTCGATCGTGATCGGCGTAGCCGTTGCGGCATTGCTCTGGATTCCGGCATCGAGCCGAATCACTAAGCCGGCGCTCTATCTCTTCGTCGGATGGTCGCTGGTCATCTGGACCCGGTCGATGGTGGTCAATTGGACGGACGGAGGGTCAATCCAGTTCAAGTTGGTCCACACGACTCTCGCTGTCGGCTTCGGGGTCCTGTGCTGGTGGGCCGTGTCTCTTTCCCGAAGCGACCTTGTATCCGGCCCAGATCAAGCTGACCGCCAGTAACAGGGAGAAGGCGAAGCCACCCCCATCCCCGAGGGCAAGACCGGTCCCACGCCAGGCGGCGGCGAACACACCGAGCAAAATGAGGGCATTGCCCCACACGATCGACCGGTTCTTGTTCCAAAACCGGATCACACTGACCAGAGACAGCGTGATGAGGACGGTCGACCCGAGGGCACCACCGATGATCGCGAACAGTCGCGGGCTGAAACCGAGGGGGAAGATATCAACCGGTATCCCATGACCCGGTAGCGGGTTCTCAAATGGGACGGTCAGGGTCAGCGTGGTCGAAATCGCGGCGAGGGCGCCGACGGCGATTGTCGCGATATGGCCGGACTTGCGACCGACCACCAGAAACATCGAACCGATCGCCAGAACAGGGATGTTGAGGATGGCGCCCAGCAAGAAGAAAGTCCGGTACACCGGTCCGTTCCAAACAAAAGTGAGCCCGAAGAACAAGGCCCAGGTGGCGATGGCGAACATCGAAATGCCGGTCCCGTACGCCGCAACGTGTGGTCGGGGTTTGCTCGAGTAGTCGCGAAATAGATCGATCGCGAAGAAGGTGGCGGCCAGGGCAGCGATCAACGAGACAATTGCTTCCATCAGATGCCGGCGATGGTACCGAACACAGGTCGCTTCCCTTCAACGCGGATAGACGAGAGCACTTATCGCGCGGACCCGACAACGCTGACCGATCCTGTATTCGGGCCGGGACCCAATTCGCGAACGTACCCGGGCACCATCCTCCATGGCAACGGTGATCAACTGGTCATGGCCGAAGAACTCGATTTGGGCGACCGTTGCGTTAGGCGCCTCTCCGACAGAGAGTTGGACATCCTCCGGGCGGATCATTACGGCAACGGATCCGGTTAAGGCGGTCTCGAACCGGCCGAGAGCGGTGTCGGCATGCCCATTGGTGGCCGTTGCCTCGACGACATCGGCATCCCCGAGGAAAGTGGCCACCCATTCGTCGACGGGATGGGCGTAAAGGTGGCTCGGTGTGTCGGCCTGGATCACTTTCCCGTCTCTCATCACTGCGACGATGTCGGAGCCGGCAAGGGCTTCTTCCTGGTCGTGGGTGACGAAAACCGCAGTTGTTCGGGCCTCGGCGAGAATGACCCTGAGTTCCCGCCGCACCCGTTCCCTCAACGCCGCGTCGAGATTGGAAAATGGCTCGTCGAGCAGGATCACTTCAGGCCTGGGGGCGAGAGCCCGGGCGAGGGCGACCCTCTGTTGTTGCCCGCCGGATAGCTCGTTCGGCATACGATCGCCGAGCCCGTGGAGCCCGACTAGGTCGACGACCTCGTCGATTCGATGTTGCTCGGTACCTTTGGCCAATCCGTACGAGATGTTCTTCCGGACGGTCATGTGGGGAAAGAGTGCGGAGTCCTGGAACACCATCCCCACTTTCCTCTTGTCCGGTGTCACAAACGTTGAGGCATCCAGGACTGTCCGCCCGTGCACCTCCACCGTTCCGTGGGCCCGCTCGAAGCCTGCGATGACCCGAAGGGCGGTGGTTTTGCCACACCCGGACGGCCCGAGCAACGTCACGACGGTCCCTTCCCAGACATCGAGACTGAATCCGTCGAGTGCGACGGCACCGTCAAAAGTCCTGGTCAAGTCGCGCGCCCGAATGGCGAGTCTGTCAGTTGCTGAGGTCACGTGTAGTCACCAGGAAGATGGGGATGATCGATATGGCGATGAGGATAAGGCTGGAAAAGCTTGCCCGTGTCAGGAAACCCTCACTGGTGGCGCTCCAGATCCTGACAGCGAGAGTCTCGAATCCGTTTGGTCTCAGCAGCAAAGTTGCGGGGAGCTCCTTGACCACCCCGATGAACACAAGGGCTGCCCCTGCCAGCATTCCCGGGCCGATCATCGGGAGCGTCACCCGGATCAACGTCTGGAGTTGGCTCTTCCCCATTCCACGGGAGGCATCCTCGAGATTCGGGTTGAGACGGCGGATTGAGTCCTGGGTGCTGCTCATCGCCTGGGCCAGGAACATGGCGACATAGGTGGCCATCAACAAGACAACCGTTTGATAAAGAGGCCGGGCCCAGGTGAGGGCAAATCCGACAGTCGCTACTCCCACCGTTATGTGGGGGAGCGAGTATGTAGCCCAGACGGAAGACTCGACAAAGCTGGCGCGTTTCGACCACTGGCGTGCGGTGACCATGGCTAGGGGAATCGCTGCTATCGCAGCGATCGCCGCGGCGGTCACCGAGACACTGAGTGTCCTCGTCGCTTCGGCCCAGATCCCGGGTAGATCCTGACCTGCACCCATCCCCCGGAGCATCCAGAAGAGAAGCACCGACACCGGAAGCACCAGGCTCACCAGCGCATATGTCGAGAGGAAGCTCAGGACCACACCCTTGGCCCGCCCCGAGAGTCGAACCAATGCTCGTTGCCTTCTTGGCCTGGTGCTGTGATATTTGGCACGGCCGCGGGTGCGGCGTTCCGCAAAAAGGATTGCTAGTGCCAGGACCATGAGAATGGCTGAAAGAGTTTGGGCGGGACCGCGATCGATCTGACCTTGATATAGGGTGAATATCGCCCGGGTGAAGGTGTCGTACCTGAGAAGTGACACGGCTCCGAAGTCTGAAATGGTGTACAGCCCGACCATCAGTCCCGCGGAGACGATCGCCGGACGAAGTTGCGGGATGGTGATGGTGAAGAATGATCGAATCCTCGATGAGCCGAGCCCGATGGCTGCTTCTTCCGTGGCCGGATCGATCAAACTGAGCCCGGGGGCGATGATGAGGTGGGCCATGGGAGCCAGGAAAACACCCAGTGCCAGCCATGCCCCGACGAAGCCGTAGGGCGTGGCAACTGTCCAACCGGTGAGGGCGTGGATCAGCCCGTCGGCCCCGGTTGCACCAATGATGGATAGGGCTGCAACATAGGAGGGAATGACCAGGGGTATGGCGGCGAGGATCATCCAGCCACGTCGGAATGGGATATTCGTCCTCATCGTGAGCCAGGCCGTGGTGGTACCGATCCCAACCGCGGTGACAGTCACCGCCACTGTCAGCAGCAGAGTATTGACGAATAGCTGCAAGAGCCGCGATGCGGGCAGCACGACATCCGAATTCCCGCCGAGTACCTGGACGAGCAGGCTCACCGGGGGAATCAGGGCCGGAATCAGAGCCAGGCCGGCTGCAATCCACCATCCCGCCGACAGGGAGCGCGTCGGCCCACGCTCCCGGATGACCGGCGGGGCAGCGGTCACATCACACCAGGCCGGCTTCGCTCACCAGACGCGTTGCCGTGTCGAGGTTGTCCGCAAGTTCGGACAGGTCGATGTCGGGCGAATTGATTTTGTCGAGAGGTGGTAGCTGCGGGTTAGCGGCGACTCCGGTAAGGGAATACTCGAAAGTGTCGTCCACGAAGAACTGCTGGGAGGAATCGGAGAGAAGAAAGTCGACGAACTGCTGGGCAGCTTGCGGCCGATCGGTGCCAGCAAGTATCCCGACGCCGGCCGGCATCACCAGCGTCCCCACATCACCAGCCGGAATGAACCAGTTCTCCGCGTCCTCGCCCGACCCCTCGGCCCGGAGACGGAGGAGGTAGTAGTGGTTGACCAGGCCTGCTTCTATCTCACCGGCGTTGACGGCCGTCACGATGGGGCTGTTGCCCTCGAACGATGTTGGTTGGGCCGCGGCGAGCTTCTCCAACCACTCGAGTGTCGCGGCCTCACCCCTCTCGACGATCATTGCGGACACGAAGGCGAGGAACGAGCCGTTGGTGGGGGCAACACCCAACTGGGCAACCCATTCCGGGTTTTCGACGACATCGTCAATTGTCTCCGGCAGTTCGCTGGTTGTGCCTTTGTTGTACACGAATACCCGGACCCGTCCCGAAGCACCCACCCACTTCCCGTCGCTGTCGTTGAACCTGGCGTCGACCCGATCGAGCGTTGAATCGGGCAACGTCGACAACAGTTGCCTCACCGCTCCTATCGAGGCGGGGTCTTGCGCGAAGAACACGTCGGCGTCGGTCCCTTCTCCCTCGGCGAGCAAGGTGGCGGCGAGTTCCGTCGAACCGCTGTAGCGAACCTCGACGCTGATTCCTGTTTCAGCCTCGAACTCTTCGATCAATGGTTCGACCAGTTCTTCAGAGCGTCCCGAGTAGATGACCAGTGGTGCGTCGGAGTCGGTATCGCCGCTGCCACAAGCCGACAACAAAGTGAGAGTGGCGAGGGCAAGGATGGTGGTGCGTTTCAAGGGTGCTCCCATGTCGAGTCAGTTGGTCGTTAGCTACCTAACGACTTGGTGAATCTATTAGCACTACGGCTGTAGTGCAAATTGTGATCTGGGGCATTTTCCCTCCACAAATTTTCGGGGGGCCGTCGGACAGTCGGGGCCGGCGGACTCATCAACGCATAAGTAGTGGTATCAGCAATTCCCCGGGCGCCAGACCTCCGTGATAAGCACGAAGTCGCTTGTCGAAACCGCGGGGCAGGAGCACCTTGCCCCCGGGCGCCAGCAAGAGGTTGGGAGGTAGTCTCTCCAGTGCCCTTGCGCTGACTTTCGGGCCGATCAGTGATTCCGGTGCCACCAGTTCGCCACCTGTCGTCGCAGCCAGGGAACCGGCGGTGTCGCTCGTCGACCACACCTGGACTCCACGGCTGTCCCCACCCATCCGGAGCGTGTCGAATCGGGCGTCGCGGATGAGCACCTTGTCGTCTTCGGCATAGTCGATCAACCCGTGGTCGGCGGTCCCGAGCAGGGCGACCCCTGCAGGGAGCCGACGATGAATCTCATCCCAGATCCGGGAGGCCACACCTATTGCCTCGCTGAATTCCGGTGACGTGAGTCCGAAGACATGCCCGGCATAATCGACATGGGGAACGTATGTGAATATGAATCGACCGGGCTCGGCGGCGAGCGAGACCGTGGCTTCGATCAGGTCTTCGATGCCCCAGATCCCCTCGAACCGGGCACCACGGTAGAGCATTCGGGTCAGGGGGCTGTTTTCAAAGTCTCCGGGTTGCACGGTGATCGGTTCGATACCGGAGGCCCGGATGCGCTCCCAGAGGTTGGGCTCGGGCAGCAAGCTCGCATAGTCATGGTCCACCGGTGCCCCGGTCAGGTCGACCCATTTCAGGGTATTGACGATTCTCTTGTGCTCCGGCATCCACATGAGGTGGGACACGATTCCGTGGCCTCCGGGAGCGAGGCCGGTCGCGACGGTTGCGAGCGAGGTACTCGTGGTGGATGGAAACCCGGATTCGAGCGTGCCCTTCATCGACTTCTGGAACGAGACCGCAGAGGGGTGAGCTGTTTGAGACACTCCGAGTCCGTCAAAGAGAATCAGGACAATGGAGTTGCCTTCGGGCAGGAGATCGGCAACAGCGGGGGTGAGACGGGCCGACTCCGTCTGTCCGGTGAGGCGAAATTCGATCTCCGACATCAGATTGACCAAACCGACCGCGTCATAGGAAGGTGGAACCATCATCGAGGCACAGAGTAGACCTGAGCTAGATTCTCCTTATCTTTGTTAGAGAATCTTGACTTCGACCTAAGTCACCTCATGCGTATACTCGGCGCCGGTCGCAGTCGAGCATGAACAACGGATGAGCTCATACTTTGAAAGTTATTTGACAGTCGGAACGTTTGCCGCCCTCGGGGCGGTACTCGTTCTGGGGATGCTGGGTGTCGCTTCGGTGCTCCGTCCCAGCAATCCGTCGGAGATGAAGAACCGCACATACGAGTGTGGTGTCGATCCGGTCGGGTCCGGGTGGAGCCAGTCGTACGTCCGCTATTACGTTTTTGGCCTGATGTTCGTGATTTTCGACGTCGAAGCCGTTTTCATCTTCCCATGGGCAATCCAACTCGAGAGCCTGGGTGTCTTCGGCCTGGTGGAGATGGTGATTTTCATACTCATTCTTTTGCTCGGCCTCGTTTATGCGGTCAGAAAGGGGGTGCTCCGGTGGGAGTAGCCCAACAATTCGGGATGCCCAAGCCGGTCACCTGGCTTCTCAACTGGTCACGAAAGTATTCGCTCTGGCTCTTCCAATTTGGGCTCGCCTGTTGTGCAATCGAATTGATGGCAGCTTCCGGCCCCCGCTTCGATTTCATGCGCTTCGGAATCATCCCTCTCCCCGCATCGCCGCGTCAGGCTGATCTGATGGTTGTTGCCGGAACCGTCACCGATAAGATGGCTCCATCGGTCCGCCGCCTCTATGACCAGATGCCTGAGCCGAAATATGTCATTTCGATGGGTTCCTGCGCTAATTGCGGCGGGCCGTATTGGGACTCCTATTCGGTAACGAAGGGTGTCGACCAGGTGATTCCGGTCGACGTGTACGTGCCCGGGTGCCCTCCGCGCCCCGAGGCCCTGATGGAGGGAATCGTTCTCCTCCAGCAAAAGATCCAGGGCGAAAACATCAAGGAAAAGTGGAATCAGCGCGACCTGGAACCCGTCTGAGGTGGAAATAGCGTGACTTCGAGCCCGACCGATACCGAATCCATCGAAACTCGAGGCCCCCACCCCCTTCAGGGTTACGCCGACGCAGTGGCGGAGGCCGTGGGGGGAACGGGCGAGGTCGTCTTCGACACGGTGAAGGTGACGGTCGATCCGGGGGGTTGGGTCGAAGCCCATACTGTTGCTCGAGATCAACTCGACCTGGTTTTTTTCTCTTTTCTCTCTGCGATTCACTGGACCAACGATGTTGCAGTGGGTGATCCGCTGACAGATGGAGATGTCGAAGAGCGTATCGAGTTGATCACCACTGTCTCCGACCTGAATGAGGGACGCCGGGTGACCTTCAGCACCAAACTGCCCACCCTCGATCCGTCCGCTCCTTCACTGGTCGCCGTCTATGCAGGCGCCAACTGGCATGAACGGGAGGCGGCGGAGATGTTCGGGATCAGCTTCGTGGGTCACCCCGATCCGGGAGCCCTCTACCTACCCGATGCATTCGAGGGCCATCCCCTTCTCAAGGGTTTCCCTCTCCTCAGCCGTGAGGTCAAACCATGGCCGGGCAAGGTCGATGTCGAGGCGATGCCGGAGAGCGCTGCAAGCCAGAAACCGTCCACCGAGAACCCCGGTGCCTGAGTGACCATCGATCACGACACCCTCCGTCACATGAGTGAGGCTTCGGTCTCGGTGGAACTCGAGACCGCCGAGATGACCCTCAATATCGGGCCGCAGCACCCCTCGACCCACGGAGTGCTCCGTCTCGTGGCCCGGGTCGATGGCGAACGGGTACACGATGTGCGTCCGGTGATTGGCTACATGCATCGCGGCTACGAGAAACTGTCCGAGGTCCGCTCTTATCCGCAGATCACAGCCCTGCTCAACCGAATCGACTGGGTTTCGGGCTATGCGAACGAGATTCCCTTTATGGTGGCGACCGAGAAGCTGATGGAGATCGAAGTGCCGGAACGGGCCCAGTACATCAGGTTGATCCTCACCGAGATGGCGCGTATCTCTTCGCATATGGTGTTCATGGCCTCGTACCCGTTGGAGTTGGGGGCGGCGACACCACTTTTCTTTGCCCTCAGGGAACGGGAACGGGTCCTCGATCTGCTCGAAAGCGTGACCGGGGGCCGATTCCACCCCAACTTCAACCGCATCGGTGGGGTCAAGCCAATCGCCGGTGCCGGTCCGACCCAGAAAAAGACCCCGCAGGACCTGCCCGCCGGATTTCTTATGGAAACCCGTGAAGCGATGGATCAGATTCTCCACGCTGCCGACCAACTCGAAGACCTGGTGGCCGGTAACGAAATCATCCTTGCCCGCACCAAAGGTATCGGGATCCTCCCGCTGGAAGTTGCCGCCGCGTTCGGGGTCTCCGGCCCCAATCTCCGTGCATCCGGGGCAGCCTTTGACCTCCGCAAGGTCGACGACTACCTGCCCTATGACCGCTTTGACTTTGACGTGCCCACCGGGGCAAATGGCGACTGCTGGGACCGCTGGTGGGTCCGACTCCAAGAAATGCGCCAGTCGGCGAGGATTATCAGCCAGGCGATCGAAAGTATTCCATCAGGCCCGCTCCAGGCCAAAGTACCCAAGGTGATCAAGGTCCCGGCCGGAGAGACATACGTCCGTGCTGAAAACCCGAAGGGTGAGATGGGCTATTACCTGGTGTCTGATGGCGGCCAGGGCCCCTATCGACTCAAAATCAGGTCGGCGAGCTTCTCCAACCTCTCGATCCTGCCCTGGATCCTCGAAGGTGTCCTGGTGCCGGACATCATCGCCATCATGGGTAGCCTCGACTTCGTGCTCGGGGACGTGGACAGATAATGCCCGAAATAGTCCTTGACTTGTTTTCGAACTTCTGGGTTTCGCTGGTGGGAAAAATACTTCTCGTCGCCCTGATGATCCCGCTAATCGGCATGGTCATCGGGTTCGCCGAGATGAAGCTCTCGGCGAAGATGCAAAACCGTGTCGGCCCATACTTTGCGGGCGGTCGCTGGGGATGGGCCCAGCTGATAGCTGATGGAGTGAAGTTCTTCCAGAAGGAAGACTTGATCCCGACGGATGCCGACCGTCCGGTGTTCAAGACCGCGCCGATCTGGGTGTTGGTGGGCACGGTGGCCCTATTTGTGGTCATTCCTTTCGGTCCGGGCCTCATCTTCCGCGATCTCGATGTCGGCATCTTCTACGCCCTTGCGATCTCCTCGTTGTCCACTATCGGAGTTCTGGTGGCCGGATGGTCATCGGCCAACAAGTATTCCCTGATGGGTGGTCTGCGCGCCGCGGGGCAGTTGATTGCCTATGAATTGCCGTTGATACTGGCAGTGGTGGGCTCGGTCATCCTGGCCGGGACCATGAGCATGACCGGAATCGTCGAAGCTCAGATCGAGTCCGGCTACCCGTATGTGATCTTTCAGTTTGTCGGGTTCGCCATCTTCATGATCGCCGCTCTCGCCGAATTGACTCGAATTCCCTTCGACATGCCGATTGCCGAATCCGAGTTGGTCATGGGTTATCTCACCGAGTATTCCGGTTTTCGTTTCCTGTTTTTCTTCCTCGCCGAGTTCGCCAACATGTTCACGATGTCGGCTATCGCGGCCACCCTGTTCCTGGGCGGGTACTGGCTACCGGGTCTGGCGGAGAGTCAGCTTGCCTATCTCGGCCCGATAGTCCTGATGGCCAAGGTGTTTGTGCTCGTCTTCGTCATGATTTGGTTCCGCTGGACCTTCCCCAGATTCCGCCAGGACCAGCTGCAGTCTCTTGCGTGGAAATGGCTGATTCCGTTGGCCCTGCTCAACATCCTGGTAACCGCCACCTTCAAGGTTTTGCTCTGATGGCCGACGAACGACGCGGAATCCCCGGGCGAGGAATGCTCAAGGGCCTCTGGGTCACTCTGGACACGATGTTCAAGACGATTTTCGTCCCCGGGAAACATCTCCGGACGGTCAACTACCCCAAGGTCAAGGAGACCCCGGTGCCCCGTGCACGCGGCGTCATCGCCCTCGACCAGGAGGCCTGCACGGTCTGCATGCTCTGCGCCCGACAATGCCCCGTCTGGTGTATCTACATCGAGGGCCACAAGGAAGAGCAAGCACCGGAGACACCGGGCGGACGGATCAAAGTGAGGGCAACACTCGACCGCTTCGACATCGATTATGCCCTTTGTATGTACTGCGGCATTTGCGTGGAGGTTTGTCCCTTCGATGCCTTGTTCTGGTCACCCGAGTACGAGTACTCGGAAGAGAAGATGGGCGCCATGCTCCACGACAAGGATCGTCTCCAGGATTGGCTGCATACGGTTCCTAAAGCTCCGGGGTTGGAGCCATGAAAAGTCTTGTTGTGGTCTCTCGGCCCCCCCTCCCCGCCGACAAGGTCGGCGGTACTCCCCCCAGGCGGCTTCGCCTTTGGGGGGAGAGTTCGAAGCTCCTAATGCCAGAGGCATCATGAGCTTTTCGGATTGGATTTCAGAACCCGTCAACTGGGTCTTTCTACTGATCGGAATCATCGTCCTGGTCTCGGGATTCAAGGTAGTGACCGCAAAGAACGTGGTTCACGCTGCGCTCGCTCTGGTTGGTGCACTCGCCGGCACTGCCGGGTTGTTTCTCATGCTTTCAGCCGAATTCGTGGCCTGGGTTCTCGTCCTGGTCTATATCGGGGCGGTAATCGTCCTCTTTCTGTTCGGGATCATGATCACTCGCGCCCCAACGGGCTTGGATGAGACGCTCGACATCGACAGGAAGATGATGCCGGCCGTCCTTTCGATTGCACTCTTCGTCCTGTTGGCTGGATCTTCGCTCTACTCCTTCGGATCAAGGGAAGTTGCCCAGCTCGGAGAACCAACGTCGACCAACCTCCTCGGCGATAGCCTGTTGGGTCGGTATTTGATCCCCTTCGAAGCGGTTTCATTTGTTCTTCTGGCCGCGCTGATCGGTGGGATAACCATCGCCAGACGCGACCTGACTCCGCTCGAGGAAGAACTACGGGACGCGGTATGAGACGGCCATGCTCGTAAACCAGTTCCTAGTAGTCGCGGCCGCCCTCTTCGCCCTGGGCACCTACGGGCTGTTGGTCCGGAGAAACATCGTGCTGATCCTTCTCTCTGTGGAGCTGATGCTCAATGCCGTCAATATCAACTTGATCGCGTTCGAATCGATGATTCGCTCCGCCGATGCCACCGGCCAGGTGTTTTCGATCTTCATAATCACGATCGCCGCTGCAGAGGTCGGCATCGGATTGGCGATCGTCCTGATGATCTTCCGAAATCGTAAGTCCGCCGACGTCGACGACCTCAACCTGATGAGGTGGTGAAGTGATTCTTCTGAGCTCTTTGAGTGCTTCCACCGTCCCCCTCCGGCTCGAACCTGCGCGCCTGAGCAGCGTTGAGTCACTCCGTCCCCCCTCCCCCTCGCTTCGCTCGGGTACTCCCCCCGGGCGGCTTCGCCTTCGGGGGGAGAGACGTCCCCCCTCCCCCTCGCTTCGCTCGGGTACTCCCCTCGGGCGGCTTCGCCTTCGGGGGGAGAGACAGCGCCACTTCCGAGGTGCACCATGATTGGGGCCGCCAACGTCCTGTCAGTCCTGGCTACGGAAGAGGCCGGGCATGTCGAGATCATTGCCGGGGATGGGGGATGGTGGGCTGACACTGCCGGAATCATGCTCGTGCTCCCCTTTTTGGCTTTCATCCTGATTCTCTTTGTCGGGAAGAAGATGAAGAACCAGGGTGGTGAAATCGCGGTGGCCGCTTTGGCCATCAACCTGATCTGGGCCGCAGTGCTCTTTGTGATGAATATGACCGGGGGAGTGCTCACCGAGACGACTTTTGAGATCGGACGGATCGGTGGCGATCTGGTCTTCGAGCTCGGTTGGGTGGTGGACGGGTTGTCGATCATGATGTACTTCCTGGTCAACTTTGTCGGTCTTCTCGTCTTTATCTATGCACTCGGATATATGAAGGGCGACGTCAGGGTCAATAACTTCTTCGCCGCTTTTTCCCTTTTCGCCGGATCGATGCTGGTCCTGGTGTCAGCGCCAAACCTGATCCAACTGATAATCGGGTGGGAAGGAGTCGGGCTGGCGTCTTACCTGTTGATCGGGCACTACTGGGAAGACCTCGACAACGTACGCGCCGGCAACAAGGCGTTCCTGACCAACAAGGCGGCCGACGTTGGCTTGATACTGGGGACGATCCTTGTCGGTGTCTCGATCGGGGACTTCGGGTTCGCGGAATTGGACCTCGCGTCGTTTGCCCACGACGAGGCCTTGGCCGCGGTCGCAGTGACGGGAGGCTTACTGCTCTTCTTCGGCGCGATGGGCAAGAGCGCCCAGTTCCCGATGCACATCTGGCTCCCCGACGCCATGGCCGGGCCGACGCCGGTATCGGCGCTCATGCACGCGGCAACCATGGTCACGGCGGGCGTCTATTTGATGGCACGGACCTTCCCATTGTTCCAAAATCTGGCACAGGAGGCCCGACCGTGGATGGTGGCGATTGGAGGTATCACCCTCTTTGCGATCGGTCTGCTCGCTCTGGTCCAGAACGACATCAAGAAGGTGCTCGCATATTCCACCGTGTCCCAACTCGGCTACATGATGACCGCCATCGCAGCCGGCGGGTATACGGCCGGTCTTTTCCACCTGTTCACCCATGCCTTTTTCAAGGCGCTCCTGTTCCTCGGTGCTGGATCGGTGATCCATGCGGTGCACTCGAACAACATGACCGATATGGGGGGCTTGCGAAAATTCATGCCCACCACGTACTGGACATTCATGGTTGGTTCGCTGGCCCTGGCCGGAATCTTCCCGTTGGCGGGGTTCTGGTCGAAGGATGAGATCCTCGCCACCCTGGGACACGAGGGCTATACCGTCGTGATGTGGATCGCGATCGCCGGTGCCTTTGTCACCGCTCTGTACATGACCCGGACCGTGGCACTCACGTTCTTTGGCAGGTACAAAGGCAACGCCCATCCGCACGAGTCACCGAGGATCATGACCTGGCCATTGGTCGGTCTGGCGATTCCGTCGGCATTGTTCGGGCTCGTCAACATTCCTGGTGTGAGTTTTCCCGGGATACAAAACTTCACGACCTGGCTGGGTGTCCGGGTGGTAGGGATGGGCGACCATCACGCCGAAGGGATCGATCTGGCGTTGGCCGCACTCGGCATGGCGGCTGCTCTCCTGGGAGTCTGGCTCGGTCTGGCAATTTGGGGCCAGGACCGGGAAACTCAAGAAGAGCGGGACACTCTCGATGTGCCGGTCCTCTATCCACTTCTGCGGCGCAAGTACTACATCGACGACGCCGCCCTCGGCCTCGTTGCATTCATCATGGGGCCGTCGGCGAGAGCGGTGGTCTGGTTCAACACCTATGTTCTCGACGGGATCATCAACGGAGTGGCAGGCTCGATGAAGGTCCTGGGCGGTTTTGTGTACAACATCCTCGATCAACGGGGTGTTGACGGATTTGCCAACGGATTGTCGGCGGCTGCCGACGGCGCCGGTGGCGGAATGAGACGTCTCCAGACCGGGCGGGTCCAGCAGTACGCCGCCTTTGCGGTTGGTGGGGCTGTCCTCTTAGTTGTCATATTTGTGATCGCGATTTAGGAAGGCATAGAAATGGAATGGTTCGAAAGCTGGGGTCTGACGCTCATCGTCTTCGTGCCAGTGATCGGCGCTCTGCTGATCGGCTTGGTGCCAAAGGAGAGAGAAGGCGTCGTCAAGGCCCTCGGGCTGGGTTCTGCCGTTGTAGCGTTTCTGCTTTCGATCGTGATGATCGGCCAGTTCGACTTTGGTGGGAGTTCTTACAACAGTTATCAGTTCGAGGTCGATAAGACCTGGATTGGTGCCATCAACGCCAATTACCACCTGGGTATCGACGGGATAAGTCTCCCGCTGCTGGTTCTATCGACTTTCCTCATGGTCCTGTCGGTCATCTACTCATGGAACCATTGGGATGAGCCACGCAACCCCAAAGCCTTCCTGATGCTGATGTTGCTACTGGCCACCGGGATGAACGGGACCTTCGTAGCCCTCGACCTCGTGCTGTTCTTCATCTTCTTTGAAATCGTGTTGCTCCCGATGTATTTCATGATCGGGGTATGGGGAGACAGGACGCTCCGGAAGATCCCCGGGTTTGCCAGGGAGGTGGAAACGAGGCTCTACGCGTCGATCAAGTTCTTCCTGTTCACTCTGTTCGGTTCTGCCTTCATGCTGCTTGGATTCCTTGCCCTCTACTTCAAGTCCGGTGAGTTCGGGGAGCGGACCTTTGACATGGTGCAGTTGACCGAGCTTGGAGGCGCCGGAGCATTCACCGGCACCTTTGCCTTCCTTGTCTTTGGTGCGATGTTCCTCGGGTTCGCCGTCAAGGTGCCGATGTGGCCTTTCCACACCTGGCTCCCCGACGCCCATACCGCCGCACCCACCGTGGGTTCGGTGCTGCTGGCAGCAATCATGCTGAAACTCGGGTCGTACGCCTTTATCCGGATCTCATTGCCGATCCTTCCCGAGGAGGCAAGGAGCTGGGCTCCGTTCATCGCCATCCTCTCCGTTATCGGGATCATCTATGGCTCGCTCGCCTGTCTGGCGCAGACTGACATGAAGCGGCTGATCGCGTTTTCGTCGGTGGGCCACATGGGATTCGTGATGCTCGGCATTTCCACCCTGACCGAGATTGGGATCAATGCTTCGATAATCGGGATGGTCGCCCACGGCCTCATCACCGGCTTGCTGTTCTTTGTGGCAGGGTCGATCCATCACCGCTACCACACCCGCGAGATGTCACGTCTCGGCGGGAACATGAAACTCATGCCGATCATGGGTGGCATCCTCTCCTTCACCGCGATGGCATCGCTCGGCCTACCCGGCTTGGCTGGTTTCTGGGGTGAGTTCATGTCCCTCGTCGGGTCGTACAACCCGCTGGCGGGTCTGCCCCTCGGATTATTTCGGACCGCGATGGTGATCGGGGCCATCGGCACCGTTCTCACCGCCGGGTACATGCTCTATATGTTGCAGGAGGTCAACCTCGGCGACCCTTCGACTGAATGGGAGGGCCACGAATTCCGCGACGTCGACCGTTTTGAGATGATGGCGTGGGTGCCGATTGTCATCCTGATCGTCGTGATCGGAATCTATCCCAAGATCGTTTTCGAGTCGACCACCGACACTGTGGTTTCGTTGGTCGAGACCGTGTTCGGTGCCGACATCACTGCTTCGCTCCCGGGTGGTGGCTAACCGTGCATCCACTGGCGCTGATCGGCTGGCACCATGCCATTTGATATCGACTACCTGGCGTTAGCGCCGGAGTTGGTGATCGTGGTGACGATGCTCGTCGTCTTTGCGCTGGATCTCATCCTGACCCGCCCCAACAAATACTGGACGGCAACGGCAGCGGTGGCCGGAACGGCATTGGCGGCAGTGCCTCTGATCTTTCTCGCAGTCGATGGCGAGGTGCGGTCGATGTTCGACGGCAGTTACGTCGTAGACCAGTTTGCCCTGGTCCTCAAAGGCCTGTTCATCGTGTCGGCCTACCTGGTCCTGCTGCTTTCGCATCAATACATCGAGTCGGAGCGCTTCTACCAGGGCGAGTACTACTTTCTTATCCTTGCCTCGGTCCTGGGCACGTTGTTGATGGCATCGTCGCGCGACCTGATCATTCTCTTCGTCGGACTCGAGCTCACCACCGGGCCCCTCTTCCTGCTCGCCGGGTGGCGCAAGGGAGACCTGAAATCGAACGAGGCGTCGCTCAAATTCTTCATCATGGGTGTTCTCTCCACCGGGATCCTGCTGTGGGGGATGTCGATGCTCTACGGGTTGACCGGTGAAGTGACTTTTGGCGGGCTTTCTGCAGCGACGGTGGGCCAGGAGGCCGAGCCGGCGATGATCCTCGCCGTCCTCTTCATCATTCTCGGGTTTGGCTTCAAAATCGCTGCCGCCCCCTTCCACTTCTGGGTACCGGATACCTATGAGGGAGCGCCAACACCGGTCACGGCCTATCTGTCGGTCAACTCCAAGGCCGCCGGTTTCGTCGCCATGCTTCTAGTGATGTATCTGGGACTGCCCGAACTGAGCGAGATCTGGGCACCGGCGCTATGGGTGATCGCCGCCCTCTCGATGATTCTGGGCAACCTGTCAGCACTCCGTCAGACGAACATCGTGCGGCTCCTGGCATACAGTTCGATTGCTCAGGCCGGGTTCATGCTGGTTCCGTTCGCGGCCGCCGCTGTCGCCGGATCAAACCTGGAACAGGGGTTTTCGGCGACCATCATCTATCTGGTGATCTTCTCGATCATGAATCTCGGCGCTTTCGCCGTGGTCATTGCTGTCGGCAACAAGCTCGGGTCGGGCGAGATCAACGCCTGGGCCGGTCTGGGCAAGATCGATGCCAGGTTGGGAGTTCTGGTGGCCATCTTCTTCTTCAGCCTGGCGGGGATACCTCCTCTCGCCGGGTGGTTCGCCAAGTTCGAGATGTTCCGATCGGTGATCATCGCGGGCGGCTCGGCGACCATCATCCTCGCGGTGATTGCTGCGATCAACGCGGTCGTTGCCTTCTACTACTACGCACGGGTGGTCAAGGCGGTTTGGCTCGACGACCCCGCCGCCGATCGAATCCCCGACGAGGAGACGGAGTCATCTGGAGCTCTTCGTCTGGCGTTGGTGATCACTGCGGGTCTCACCATCGCCATCGGGATCTACCCGTCCATCGCCACCTTCGTAGGCGAGGCGTCCCGGGTCCTGGCAGCCGGCGGTTGAAGGTGTTCAAGTCTCTGAGGTAGACCCCGTCGATCTCTTGATACGACGCAAAGTCGAGAATTCGCGATCGAGCATCGACCACTGCGCATGGTCGACCCAATTGCCCCGGATCAGCAGTTCTTCACGCAGGACACCTTCTCTGGTGAACCCGAGCTTTTCGGCCACCCGGTGCGATGCTTCGTTCCCAATCGCAATCCTCATCACGACTTTATGGAACCCGAGTCGGCCAAAGGCCTCTCCGAGAACGGCGCCAGCGGCCTCCGTGCACACCCCTCGAGACACCTCGTCAGATCGAATCCAGTAGCCGATCTCGGCGATTTTCCCGGTTTTCGACACTGTCCACATCGAGATGTTCCCGATGTGGCGTGTCGGGTCGTCCTGGAATCGAATGGAGTAGTCCCAGGCCCGGTTTTCCTTCCATGCCTGGACCGAGTCCCGGATAAATGCCACCCCGTCGCCGGATTCGTAATCGGTCCTCGCCCATGGCAGCCACTGATTGAGATCCGGCAGTGACACTCTGATTGCGTCGTTCAGGGTCCCGGCGTCCCGTCGGGAGAATTTCCTGATCAGCAGGCGGTCGGTTTCCAGGGTGGGTGAAGCCACCGACACAGCCTATTCAAACCGTAACCTGATCTCGCAATGTGGGACCAGATTCATCTCCAGGATTCGTTTCCTTCACCAGGTGAGAAGCTTCAGGCGGCGGTCCTCGTCCCGCTGTTCGAAGACGAGCACGGCGAGATAAGGGTGGTCCTGACCAAGCGCCCGGACACGATGCCCACACACGCCGGCCACATCGCGTTTCCCGGGGGACGCCCCGACGCCGGGGACGATGGCCCGGTTGACACGGCGTTGCGAGAGGCGCACGAAGAAGTCGGGATCGAGGAGGGCCAGGTTACGGTTCTCGGATTTCTCGAGCCGATCGACACCAGGGAGTTCTCGCTCATGGTGGTTCCGGTGGTCGCCCGGATAGCCACCCCATTGGGCCTGGTGCCGTCTGAGCGCGAGGTCGCCAGGATCTACACACCCCGGCTCGTTGACCTTGCCAATCCTGACCTGTGGGCCTACGTCCCCTGGGAGGGATGGAAAGTGTGGTATTTCGACCTGGGAACCGATACTTTGTGGGGGGCAACTGCACTAATGGTGCGCCTTCTCGTCGGGCTCGCTTAACACTCAAGTCGCAAATCTCGTTTCCCGGCATAGAATTGGATCTCGTGGCGGAACTCCCTTGACCCGAAAACGCGTACTGATTGCTGGTGCCGTCTTGTTAGCCCTCGTCGTAGGCGGCGGCTTCTATTTGGTCGCGACCACCTGGAGCGATGTCAATCGGGTCGCCATCAACCAACCCACCGCCGCGGGTGAGGACGAGGTCCCCGATGACGAGCCGACAGTCTCCACCGTCGATGACCCCGCCCAGATCACCGTGCCCCCTTCAGGCGATGGGCTGGATGTCAGCGTCCTGGTCGGCTCGGACTCACGCAGCGACCTGGACGACACTGAGGGTTTTGGTGACTTCGACGGAGGGCGTGCTGATGTAGTCCTCGTTTTGATTCGTGACCGTTCCGCCGACGGCAAGCTGGGAATCCTCTCTCTTCCCAGGGACCTCTGGGTCGACAGGGTCTGCGGTGACGGGGAGTATCGGATCAATGAGGCTCTCGAGGGATGCGAGACGATGAACGGCCCGAGCGTCGTCGTCGAGACAGTAGAGAATCTGATTGGCGTGCCTGTCGACCACTTCGCATTGGTCGATCTAGCAGGATTTCAGAGCGCTGTAGATGCAGTGGGCGGTTACGAGATCTGCGTCGAGTACGCGGTGCGAGACGAACGATCCCAGCTCTCTCTACCGCAAGGATGCACACTCGCCGATGGTGCCCAGACCCTGGCGTGGCTGCGCTCGCGTCACACCCAGGAACTATCCGAAGATGGCTGGAGGACGGTGGTGGGTGTATCCGACTTGACCCGAAACGAGAGGCAAAGAGAGTTCATGATTTTCATGATGAGCCGTCTCGGAGACTTTTCCAACCCGCAGGACATCATTGGCGTTGCCCAGGCGGTCGCACCTTTCGTCACCGTCGATCAAGACCTCACCTTGATGGATGCCGTGGGCCTCGCTACGACGATCCGGGGGCTCGGAACGTCGGGTGTCGTCGAACTGGAGTTGCAGGTCACCGATTTCATCTCGCCGTCCGGGGCGGCGGTACTCAAGTCGGTGGTCGACCCGTCCTCGATCGTTGCAGATTTCCTGGATGGCCCGACGTTGGAGAGGGGCCCGGGAGAATCGGGTTGAACCGGCTCCCGCCGGGTCAAATCGAGACCAGGCGGTTTCCGGTGGTCGGGGAGCGAGCGCCATCTTCTGACCTGGCTTCCAACCCTGGAAGTTGGGCCCTCGAGATCGAGGGTGCCGTCGCCAACCCGATGACATGCGATCTTCGGGGATTCCTCGATCTGGCTACCAGGGATCTGGTATTTGACATCCATTGCGTCACCTCATGGACTCGTTTCGATTCCCGATTCACCGGCATACCACTCCGGGAGCTCCTCTCCCCGTCGGGTGTGGAAAGCGCGGCCAACTTCGTGTCTTTCGAGGCGTACAGTGATCGGGGTCACCATACGTCCTTACCCCTCGACCTGGCTCTCGAGCATTCATGGGTAGTGCATGCGTTCGATGGCGAACCGCTCGACATCGAGCATGGGGGACCGGTTCGTGTGGTCACCCCCGGCCGATATTTCTACAAATCGATCAAGTGGTTGAGAAAGATCGTTGTGTTGGAAGAGGATCGCCCGGGTTGGTGGGAGGTCAACTCCTCCTATCACCCGAATGCCGATCCAACAAGTGGCACCGAGAGGTTTACATCGGGATCGATCCGCCCGGACCAGGTGGACCGATTCCTCACAGCCGACTCATATGACAAGTATCGAGGCAGGGTCCTTCTCGGCCTGGACCTACGTCAGTGGGCCCCCAAATCGAAGGACCTGCGAAGGATCTACCTGAAGAATTGTGATCTTCGCGGGGTCGACCTGACCGACGCCGACCTCAGAGAGTCCAACCTATCCCTCAGCGACCTGACCGGCGCACAACTCAGCGGTGCCGATCTGTCCGGGTCCGATCTGGAAGGGACCCGGTTTGGCGCCGCCGATCTATCGGGTGCCGACCTCAGTTCGACGGCCCTCTCGGCTACCAGATTCGTTTCGGAGAGCGGCCACGCCCTGGTGACAGGGTTAAAGGTCCACGGAGCATGGGGTCTTCTCGAATCAGAGGAGGCCTACCTGCAAGGGCAGGGCGTTGATATCTCGGAGACCGCTCGTTAACGTGTCCCAATCGTGAGTTTTTCGACCCGGCGTTGGAGTCTGAACCCATAGGCACCGGCGCACGTACTCGTTTACCGTCGGCGGTGTCACCCCGACGGTTTTTTTGTGAGTGATTGAGGTATGAGTGATGACTGAGAACAAGAGAGTCTTTTCCGGGATCCAACCCACGGGTGACCTGCATCTGGGCAATTATGTAGGGGCGCTGAAGAACTGGGTCTCGATGCAGGATGAGTATGAGACCATCTACTGCGTTGTCGACCTCCATGCCATGACGTTGCCCTATGAGCCTGCTGCACTGTCGAGGCAGAGGGTCGAGACGGCGAAGATGGTGTTGGCGGTTGGTGTCGACCCCCGGAGGTCGTTGCTCTATTTCCAGTCGGACGTTCCCCAACACAGTGAACTGACCTGGATCCTCGGCACTCTCACCGGGATCGGACAGCTAGAGCGGATGACTCAGTTCAAGGAGAAGGCCGATCGAGCCGGGCAGAACCTGGGTTTGCTTTCCTATCCCGTCCTCATGGCCGCCGACATCTTGATCCACAAAGTGCAAGCCGTGCCAGTAGGCGATGACCAGACGCAACACCTCGAATTGACACGCGACCTGGCGGTTCGGTTCAACGACCGTTTCGGCGACATCTTCCCAGTGCCGGAGAGAATCACACCGGAGATCGGGGCCCGGGTGATGTCGCTCACCGACCCGACTTCGAAGATGTCCAAGTCGGACCCTTCGCCGAAGAGCCGCATTCTGCTCACCGACACCACCGACCAGATAATGAAGAAGGTCAAAGCGGCGGTCACGGATACCGGGTCTGAAGTCGGCTACGACTGGGAGAAAAAGCCCGGGATCTCCAATCTCCTCGAGTTGTTCGCCCTCTTCACGGATCGGTCGGTGGAAGATCTCGCCGGTGAGTACGCCGACTCCGGATACGGAGCGTTCAAACTTGCGGTCGGAGAGGCGATTGCCCAGGGTCTCCACCCGATTTCGGAATCCTTCCGTGCCCTGGACACAAACGACGTCATCACGCTGATGGCCGGGAACGGTGAAATCGCCCGTGGTCGGGCCGAGTTGGAGATGGCACCAGTCCGGCGGGCGGTTGGCCTCGGCTAGACGCCTAAACGTCGACCAGGTCGGCCGGCAACAACAGCACGATTGCCGCCAGCAAGTTGAACCCACTGTGGAGGAAGATGGCCGGTCCCAACCGGCCGGAACGTAGCGTCAGCCATGCCAGGGCTACCCCGACGATGAACAGCTGGGGAAGGACGATGGCCGCCGCCTGAGCGAAGTTACCCGTCGCCAGTCCGGCCACGTGAAAAAGGGAGAAAACCGCGGCACTGATGACAATTATTTTGAGATTGGACCTGGCCCCAAGCGCCTTGATCAAAACTCCTCGAAAGGCAATTTCCTCGGTGACAGGGGCCAGGACAACCGAGATGAATAGCGCCCCGATCCGCGCCGCAGTCGAATTCAGACCGGACATGACCGACCCGATCTCCTGTGCCGGCCCTCCATCAGGGAAGAGCAACAGCACCACTGGAAGAAAGAGGATCGAAATGGCCAGTTGGAGTCCGACGCCGGCAACGACATAGACAGTGTCGCGTCCGTGAGCCTCGAGTCCCAAAGAGTTCGGAGGTTTCGAACGATTGATGAGCCAGAACACGAAGAGGTGCCCGACGTACTGTCCGGCAAGGGCGAGAATGATGAACGCCTCATCGTTTTCAATGAAGAATCCCAAGGCAGCAAAGGCACCCGCCCCGAGAAACCCTCCGAGGATGACGAGTATGAAGTCGACGTACGACCAGGTTCGGGGTGGGGTGGGTAGGTCGGTCATGTCACGACGGCGCAGAGTACTGAATCCATCGGCATCTGCCCTGTTACCCTTGCCCGAACTCACCGGCGGAGGATGTTTGTGGAGATAGAGATCGGGATCGGCAAGTCGGGGCGTCAGGCCTTCGGCTTCGATGACATCGCAATTGTGCCTTCGCGGCGAACCCGCGATCCCGACGACGTAGATATCTCGTGGCAGCTGGACGCCTTCAAGTTCTCACTGCCCATGATGGGTTCGGCCATGGATTCGGCGATCAGCCCGGAAACAGCCGTGAAGATCGGAGAACTCGGCGGGCTCGGCGTTCTCAATCTGGAGGGCCTGTGGACCAGATACGAAGACCCCATGCCCTATTTCGAGGAGATTTCCGAACTCGACAACGAGAAGGCGACTCTCCGGATGCAGGAGATCTACCTTGCTCCGGTCAATTCCGATCTCATCGGGCAACGGATCACAGAAATGAAGGCCGCAGGAATAGTGACTGCGGCATCGCTGACGCCGCAGCGGATTCGATCCTGGGCATCGCACGCCCTCGATGCCGGTCTAGACATTTTGGTGATTCAGGGAACGGTGGTGTCCGCTGAGCACGTATCCACGCGTTCCGAGCCCCTCAACTTGAAGGAATACATCGCCAATTGCCCGATACCTGTCATCGTCGGTGGGTGTGCGAGTTATTCGACAGCGCTCCATCTGATGAGGACAGGAGCGATTGGCGTTCTCGTTGGTGTCGGGCCTGGAGCCGCTTGTACAACCCGGGGGGTCCTCGGTGTAGGAGTGCCACAGGCCACTGCCATCGCCGACGCGGCCGGGGCGCGGATCAGGTACCTCGACGAAACGGGTCGGTACGTCCATGTGATCGCCGACGGCGGGATGCGCACCGGTGGTGACGTGTCCAAAGCAATAGCTTGCGGTGCCGATGCAGTGATGATCGGCTCACCATTGGCATCGGCCAGCGAAGCACCGGGCGCGGGGTTTCACTGGGGCATGGCTACTTTCCACCCCACTCTGCCTCGGGGGGCCAGGGTCAAGGTAGGAAATCGTGGGACTCTCAAGGAGATCCTCGTGGGCCCGGCACATGAAAATGATGGAAAGCTCAACCTCTTCGGCGGACTCCAGATGTCCATGGCGACTACCGGGTATTCCGATGTAAAGGAGTTCCAGAAGGCCGAAGTGATGATTGCCCCATCTCTACAAACCGAGGGTAAATCTCTCCAACGCAGCCAAAACGTCGGGATGGGATGAGGCCGGGCTCGACTGACGAGACACGGGGATGAGAAATGTCGAGAACGAGACTGTTCTGGTCCTCGACTTTGGTGCCCAGTATGCCCAACTGATCGCGAGGCGGGTCCGTGAGGCCCACGTCCACTCTGAAATCGTGGCGCGCGATATCTCAGCCGCCGAGGTCAGGCGGCGCCGCCCCGGCGGGCTGATTCTCTCGGGCGGACCGGCCTCGGTCTATGCCGAGGATGCTTATCGGATGGATCCCGCAATCCTCGAACTGGGGATTCCGGTTTTGGGAATTTGCTACGGCCATCAGTTGATGGCGGACATCGCGGGCGGTGACGTCACCAACACGGGTGCTGGCGAGTATGGAAAAGCGGCCCTGACAGTAACCGGGGATAGTTTTCTGCTCCACGACCTACCCCGCGAGCAGACAGTTTGGATGTCCCATCAGGATCAGGTCACACGGCCGCCACCTGGTTTTACTGCGGTGGCCACGACCCCCGGAGCGGCAGTGGCCACGATGGAGGACCGGGATCGGGCCCTGTTCGGTGTTCAATTTCACCCTGAGGTTGGTCACACGCCGAGAGGCGGAGAAATCCTCAAACGATTCCTCTACGACGTGTGCGACCTCGCCCCGGATTGGACCAGCCACTCGATCATCGAGCAACAGGTTGATGCAATCCGGCGTCAGGTAGGCACCGCCAAAGTGGTCTGTGGCCTATCCGGCGGAGTCGATTCCGCCGTCGCAGCGGCCCTGGTTCACGCTGCGGTAGGTGACCAGCTCACCTGTATCTTCGTCGATCACGGTCTGATGCGCTTTGGTGAAGCCGAGCAGGTCGAGGAGACCTTTCGCTCCAACTTCGACGTCGACCTGATACACGTCAAAGCGGCAGATCGTTTTCTGGAGAAGCTGGCCGGAGTCACCGACCCGGAAGAGAAGAGGAAAATCATCGGGGGAGAGTTCATCCGGGTCTTCGAAGAGGCCGCCGAATCGGTTGGCGATGCCAGATTCCTCGTACAAGGGACACTGTATCCCGATGTCATCGAGTCGGGTTCGGGTACGGCGGCGACCATCAAGACCCATCACAACGTCGGGGGCCTGCCCGACGACATGGAATTTGAACTCGTCGAACCGCTCCGTGATTTGTTCAAGGACGAGGTCAGGGCGGTGGGCGAGGAACTTGGCTTGCCCGAGGACATCGTGTGGCGACAGCCGTTCCCCGGACCGGGGCTCGCCGTCCGGATCATCGGCGATATCACCACGGAGCGCCTCGATTTACTTCGTTCGGCCGACCGTATAGTCGCCGAAGAGATCAAGCGTGCCGGCCTGACCAGGGACATCTGGCAAGCGTTCGGGGTATTACCGGCCGTGAAGACTGTTGGTGTCCAAGGCGACGGCCGGACATATGCCTACCCGCTGATAATCAGGGCAGTCACCTCGGAGGATGCGATGACCGCAGATTGGGCCCGACTTCCGTATGACCTGCTCGAGAAGATGTCGTCCCGGATCATCAATGAAGTTCCCGGAATCAACCGGGTCGCTTACGACATTTCGAGCAAGCCGCCGGCCACCATCGAGTGGGAATAGCCGGCACAAACGGCAACGTTTCTGCAACAGGATGACGTGTCAAGGGGACATTGTCGGGTCTTCGTCATTGCTCCTCGTCGTCAGTGTGAAATGCACCATTCAAGACAACCCCTGATTTGCCGATAACGCCCAAAAGGCCAGGGAAATTATTTGGATATGAACACTCCTGAGCTCACCAGAATCTTTCGTGATGAGCTTCAGCAAAGGTCGGACCGGTTAGTGGTGGGCGCTCGCGCACTACGCGACCGCACCCTGGCAGCGAACGACGTCCCCGATCTGATCCGCGACGCCCACACCATCAAGGGTTCATCCGGTTTGCTCGGATACGATCGGATCCGGGAAGCGGCCACCTGTCTCGAGGAGTTGTGGCGTACCGTCTCGACCGGCCGGGCACCGGGTTCCGACATCGTTGTGGCAATGGAGGCTGTCGCCGGCCGCCTCCCGTCATCGATCGACGACGACGGGCGTGAGATCGCCCCGCTGATCAAGAAGCTGCTCGAGGGGATCGAAGACGGCACAGACTCTGACGATGTCCTTACGCTGACTCAACCCGAGTCGGGGTCACTCGGCGGTCTTCTCTCTTCGGTATCGCAGTCGTTGTTGGGTGGTGTCACCAGGGTGGACACGGGTGAGTTGTACCGCTTGATCAATCGGGTGGTCGAGGTGTCGTTGGATGCTGACGCGCTGGCTGACCTTTCACTGGTTTCCATCGAGGGCGCCGATCCCGAACTGTTCCGCAAGGCCTGGCGCAGCCAGCTCGGCGGTCTCAGCTCATCGATAGGCGAGATCCAGGACCAGGCGGTGGCTCTGGCCAACGTCAGCTTCGCCGAAGTCACCTCTACGTTTCCTCAGTTCGTCCGCTACCTCGGTCGCCGCATCGGCAAGGATGTTCGGCTCGACCTCGTCGGGGAGCCAGTGCAACTGGATCGCCAGATAGTTGACCTTCTCCGTGAACCAATCAGGCACCTGCTCGTCAACGCGATCGACCACGGCATCGAAGGCGCCGCTATCCGCCTGGCCAATGGCAAACAGGCAACCGGGACCGTTTCCGTCGGAATCCACACGGTCGATGGGAAGGTCGAAATCTCGGTAGCCGACGACGGGTCGGGTATCGACTGGGACCGGGTGGCCGAGGTGGCCTCCGAGCGTGGGCTTACCCCGCTACCCCCTGACCTGACGCCGATTCTGTTTCATCCCGGGTTCACTACGGTCGAGACCCCCACTGAGTTCTCGGGGTCCGGAGAGGGTCTCGACGCCGTGCGGGAGTCCGTCGAAAAGGTCAGAGGTGTTCTGCACCTCGAAACCCAACCCGGCGTCGGGACGAGGGTGACGCTGAAACTCCCCGTGTCGATGGTGTTGCAGAATGTCGTCGTCGTCGTCTCCGGTGAGCAATTTTGGGGATTGCCCGAAGCCTCAGTCGAGGCTTCCATGCCTCTGTCCAAGGCCGAAATCAGGACAACTCCGTCCGGCCGGGTCCTTCATTTCCAATCCGGCGGGGTACCTGTTGTCTCGCTCTCCGAGGCGGTCGGGACGGAGGGTGCCTCCGAGGAGCGAGAGATAGTCATCGTGAACACCCGGGTCGGCACAGTCGCGGTCGCCGTCGACGAAATGGTCGACCGTCGTCGTGTCGCAGTCAAGAACCTGGGTCCCATTCTCGAAGGAGTGGGCCACGTGACGGGAGCTGCGCTGCTCGGGGCTGGCCAGGTCCTCGTCGTTCTCGATCCGAATTTCCTGGGTAAGTTCGCCGGTCGAACCCCGCGGCCCGTGAATTTGCGGCCGAAAGTGCTGGTGGTCGACGACTCTGCGGGTGTCCGGCAGTTGTTGTCGGCCACACTCAACGGAGATGGGTTTGATGTGACCGTTGCCGGCGGAGCCCGGGAGGCCGTTATGGCGATGGCCGAAGAAAACTTCGACGCATTGGTCGTTGACTACTCCATGCCCCGTTCGAACGGGGCCGAGCTGGTCCGCGCATTACGCCGGTCTGACGTCGATGTTCCCATTGTCATGGTCTCGGGGGTTGCGACTACCGAGGAAAAACAGGACGCCTGGACCGCTGGAGTCGATGCCTATCTCGACAAATTCGACCTCCGCCAGGGGGTCCTCACCAGCACACTGCGCCGGCTCGTAGGCACCGCCGAAACGGCGTGATCGATCCAGTTCTTGTTCCTTTCCGGCTCCCCCTCCGTTAGCGGAGGGGGTGGATCGACCCGCAGGGTCGAGACGGGGGTGGGGGTCTGAGATCAACGCCGATCGGTGCGTGTTGTCTTTAGCCCCACCCTCGTCATCGCCCCTACTCGGGACGATGCCACTCCCTCCATGAATGGAGGGAGAGCAACCTTGGCTCAGAGAGAAAGCATGACTCAATTGCCCCCCGAAAATTGCCGATAGTTTCAAGTGATGCTCGACGTGCCGCGTCTTCCCGACCTGGTTGCCTACCTGCTTCCGCTCGTGGGTCTTGCTGCTGTGTTCTACGCCTATCGGATAACCGCCTCCGGGCGAGCGCGCGAGAAGGAGATAATCCGTCTCTCCGAGGAAGCTCACACCATCAAGAACGACTTCGTCGCAATGGTGAGTCACGAGCTCAGGACCCCGCTCACCTCGATTGCCGGCTTCGCCGACACCCTCGTTCATTCGTGGCAGGATCTCCCCACTTCAGAAGTAGACGAGTTTCTTTCGATCATCAACATGCAGTCGGTCTACCTGGGAGACCTCGTTGAGGACGTACTCGTCATTCCCCGCCTCGAAGCAAATCGCCTTCGGTTTCATCCCGAACTGTTCGATCTGGGCGATTTGATCTCTGAGGTTTCGAGGATGGTATTCCCCTCAGGAGGAAAGAAATCGGCGGAGGTCAGCCTGCCCGAAGGTGTCCGTGTGCTTGCTGACCGGCGACGGGTCCACCAAACACTGCGCAACCTCCTCGAGAACGCCCGCAAGTATGGCGGTGATCAGATCATGGTGGAGGGCTACGTGATGGGCGACCAGTATCTGGTGGTGATCGCGGACAACGGCGCCGGGGTTCCCGATGAGGAAACCCGAAAGGTCTTCGAGAATTTTGAACAGGTCTCGAAGGGCGATGCGAGAGAGAGCACCGGGATCGGGCTCGGTCTCCCGATTGCCCGCCGTCTGGCCAGGGCGATGGGTGGTGAAGTCTGGTATGAGCGCCGCTTTCCCACCGGATCCCGATTCTGTTACTCGCTTCCGCTCAAGCGTCGCCAGATCGGTGGCGACGGGCGGCCCGGTGAGCCTGAAGTGATCAACCTAGCTGAGGTCGACCTCGACGAGGTCGCTGCCAGGCAACTCTGAACGTACTTCGCTGGATGGGGACGACTTGATCACATGGTTGTGATTCAGTCGGTGGACGCCGGTACTATCGGGCCTGATGCAAGCTGAATGGTTTCTCGACGATGTCCCGGCAGAGTCTCCTCTTTTCGCCGACCTCAACCCGACACAGAGGGAAGCCGTCGCCGCAACAGAGGGCCCCTTGTTGGTGGTCGCCGGGGCAGGTTCGGGGAAAACCCGTGTGCTGACCTATCGGATAGCGCATCTGATCCGTGACATGAAAGTCCCGCCGGGGTCGATACTCGCCATCACATTCACGAATAAGGCCGCGGACGAGATGAAGGAGCGGGTCGGTCTCCTGGTTGGCGGGATGGTCCGGTCGATGTGGGTGTCGACGTTCCACTCGGCATGTGTTCGTATCCTGCGGAGAGAGGCTTCCCGACTCGGATACAAGTCGGGATTTTCGATTTATGACGAGGCCGACTCAGTACGGCTCATCTCACTGGTGATCAAGGATCTCGACCTGGACACCAAACGGTTCCCTCCCAAGGCTGTCAAAGCAGCCATCTCGAATGCCAAGAATGAGCTGATCGACTTCGAAACGTTCGCCGAGCAGACCGATGGGTTCTACCAGGAACAGATCGCCGATATCTACCGGCTGTACCAGCAACGTCTCCTTTCCGCGTCGGCGATGGACTTCGATGACCTCCTGATGATCACCGTCGAGCTGTTCGGGGCGTTCCCGGACGTTCTCGGTCACTATCAGGAGCGATTCCGGTACGTTTTGGTCGACGAGTACCAGGACACCAACCGCGCCCAGTACACGCTTGTCAATCAGCTTTCAGGCAAGTTCCGGAATGTATGCGTGGTCGGGGACTCCGATCAATCGATCTACAGATTCCGTGGCGCCGACATTCGTAACATCGTCGACTTTGAAAAGGACTATCCCGACGCCCGGGTTGTGGTCCTCGACCAGAATTATCGGTCGACTGAGACGATCCTCGACGCCGCCAACTCAGTCATATCGAACAACACGAAACGGTCACCCAAGAACCTGTGGTCGGATCGGGGACGCGGTGGGCCGATCATCCGTTACGAAGCCGAAGATGAGCATGACGAGGCAGGCTTCGTCGTCGATCAAGTAGAGCGTCTCCAGGGCGACGGTTTCAATCTCTCCGACATGGCAGTTTTCTATCGGACCAATGCCATGTCCCGGGTCGTTGAAGACGTCTTCGTCCGGCGCGGCTTGCCCTACAACGTTGTCGGTTCGGTCAAGTTCTACGACCGCAAGGAGATCAAAGATGCAGTTGCCTACCTGAGGGCGTTGGTGAATCCCGCCGACGAGGTCTCTCTGAAGCGGGTGATCAATGAGCCGAAGCGGGGGATCGGGGCTACCACACTGGCCCACATCGACCGGTTCAGCCAGGCCAGACAGATCTCGTTCGCAGAGGGAATGGCGAGAGTTTCAGAGATACCCCAACTGAACGACCGGGCTCAGAAAGCTGTCTCGGAATTCTCCGCTCTCCTCGACATGCTCAGGGGTAAGGCAATCGAGAGCGGCGTAGAGGCCGCCGTGCAGGCGGTGCTCGATGACACAGGGATGGTGGCCGCCTACGACGCACAGAAGACCATCGAGGCGATGGGCCGGGTGGAGAACCTCAGAGAACTCGTCGGAGTGGCTGCCGAATTCGAGCACTCCAACGAGGGGGCGATCATCGGTGACGAGGAGTTTGACGGCATGGACAATTTGCGTCGCCTCGAGATCCTCCTCGAAACCACCTCGTTGGTCGCCGACATCGACGAATACGAGGAAGGCGCCGGAGCGGTGACACTCATGACCCTCCATACCGCGAAAGGCCTCGAATTTCCGGTCGTATTTGTTATCGGGATGGAAGACGGAGTGTTCCCCCACATGCGTTCACTCGGCGACCCGAACGAACTCGAGGAAGAACGTCGGCTCGCCTATGTCGGGATCACCCGGGCCCAGGACCAGCTCTTCTTGACCTCCGCCTGGAATCGAATGCTGTTCGGCGGGTCCAACTACAACCCGCCGTCCCGGTTCCTCCAGGAGGTCCCCGGCGAGCTCATGGAAAAAGCGGGTAAGCGGGTCCGCCGTTCACCGGTCGATCGGGCCGCCTCATCGGGTCCGAGGATCCAGATCGACCCTGCGCTGGTTGGCCCCGGGGACCGGATCCGTCATGACAAGTGGGGGCTGGGAACGGTGCGGGAGATCGTTGGCTCAGGCGACCGTGCCGAAGCCGAGGTCATGTTCGACACCCAGGGAAAGAAGAGGCTCCTTCTGGCCTGGGCTCCGCTGGAAAAGGCCTGAGCGGGGAGCGGCCAGACCTCCGTCTTGCCGTATTGCCTACCAGGGCCAGATCTTGGGGAGGCTGAACAGCACCACCGTCGCCCCCAGGAAAAGCACCGTAGCGGTTCCGATCGTGATCGCCTGGTTGCGCTCGGAGGCAAGCTTTGAGGCCACACCGCCGAAGAACAACACCAGCGCAAAAGCAACCACGGTTAGCACATAGTTGTCCGAGTTCTGGTTTGCAGTTGCGGCGTTCTTGGCCTGGGTTTCCGCCTCGACAAGAAATTCTTGTGCTGTCAGCCGATCTTCGACGACGTACTCATCCATGGAGAATGGAGTCGGCGGGGCGGTGGACCGATTGGCAAAGAACGCGTCGATCCAGGCGTCGAAAGCAGGAGCGAATTCCGGCCTCACCCTTTGGTAGATGAATCCGGAGAGGGTGCCCGGGGTCGGCTCGTAGGTGCTCCCCTCACTGATATCGACCAGACCGTCTCTCACGTCCGTGTTTATCGCCGCCAACCAGCTGGTGTAAGTGGCCACATCGATTCCGGATTTTTGGCCTGCTGCCGTGTCGAATCGGGATGATTCGGTTCGAGCCGCCCCGGCCTTGGCAAAAGATGTGGCCTGGACTCCCGACCATTTGGCACTCTCAAAGGCCGCCCATGCGGTGAAGATTGCGGCAAGGGCCATGATTATGGTTGCGACGAGCTCAACCCTTTCGGACATGGCAAAGGTTTTTGGAGCTTCGGTGTCTGACATCGGGTGAGAATAGTGCGGGGGCGGATTGACCCGTAAGCCGCCGCGTTCAGGGTCGGTCCGGTTTATGCTTTTTCGACGTCCTGGAGTAACTCGTTCCACGCCTGGGTGAACTTCTCCACCCCTTCATCCTCGAGAGTTTGAACGACGTCGGCGTAATCGACCCCGACGTCCTGGAGTCGGGCCAGGTCGAGGCGGGCTCTCTCTATGTCATGCTCGGTGAAGGCTTGTGGAATCGGGTTGCCATGATCCTGGTAGGCGTCGATGGTTTCCAGTGGCATCGTGTTCACTGTGCCCGGCGCGACCAGATCCTCGACATAGAGCAAGTCGCTATACGCGGGATTCTTGGTCGAAGTCGATGCCCAAAGGGGTTTTTGGGGGCGGGCACCAATTGCTTCGAGCTTTTTCCAGCGCTCCGAGGAAAACAACTCGAGATAGTCGCCGTAAGCCACGCGGGCATTAGCCACTGCGGTGACTCCAAGAAGGGAGTCTGCCTCTTCGGTCTCCAACTCCGCCAATCGCTCATCAACTTCAGAATCGAATCGGGACACAAAAAACGAGGCGACGGAAGCGACTTGGGAGACATCGCCCCCGTCGGCGGCGAAACGCTCCAATCCAGTGATGTAGGCGTTCATCACCTCCCGGTAGCGGGGTAGCGAGAAGATGAGAGTGATGTTGATCGAGACACCTTCTGCGGTTAGCTGTTCGATGGCGGGGATCCCTTCTGGGGTGGCCGGGACTTTGACCAGGAGGTTGGGCCGGTCGATCTGCTTCACCCAATCGCGGGCTTCGGCGATCGTGGCCTCCGTATCGGAGGCGAGGGTTGGGGACACCTCCACCGAAACATGGCCATCGGTCCCGAGGGTACGTTGATGGACGTCAGCAAGGGCGTCACAGGCCCGTGTCAGATCGGCGGCCATCAGGGATTTGACGATCTCCTCCGTCGGAGTGCCTGCCGACTTCAAATCGGCGATATGGTCGTCATAGGTGTCAGATTCGGTGATGGCCTTGGCGAAGATGCTCGGGTTGGATGTGACCCCGGTAACGGCGTCTTCATCGATCCGACGTTGCAACTCTCCCGAATCGAGCATCTCGCGTGAGATCTGGTCGGACCACACACTGACCCCTGCTGCGCTGAGCCCATGAAGATTTGAATGCGTCATGGCCTAAGCGTAGGCCACTATGCCGGTTGGCCTCACACTTCAGTTGTGGGCGAGCGGGTGACGCCATTTCAGCCCCGGGAAGCGGGCAAAGTCACCATCGGTCGTGAGGAACTCGGCGCCGGCTTCGATGGCGAGGGCCGCGTGATAAGCGTCGGCCACCAGGTTCCCCTTGATACCGTTGTTCGCACACAACGCCACAAATATCTCCCAATGTCGATTTCCTGGCCTTATTTCGACTGCGTTTGGTTGCCCACGAACAGCCTCTGTGAATTCCAGGGCGTCCCGTGTATGTGTCGGGACCGCAAACACCCGTGGATTGGTGACCACCCTGATGAATCCTGACAGGATGAGATTCGAGTAACCGAATGCCGTTGGCGAGCCCACAACCTCATCAAATGACTCCCGGAACCGGTCATGATCGTCGGTGTCCTCGCGGTAGACGTACACGAGGACGTTTACGTCGTGGAGGATCAACGACCCTCCATCAAATCGAGCAGGGATGCGCTGTCGTCGAGGTCGACGCCGGGCATCAGGCCACCGGCCCCGGAGGACACCGGGATAGTCGGTCGGTCGGATCGCTCAGCGTTGTCGCGGGCCGTCAACCGCATGCGCAACGACTCTTCGATGAACGAAGTCAGACTCTGGCCTTCGGACGCCGCCACAGCTTTGACGGCTCGCATCAGGTTGTCGTTCAATCGAAGTGTGGTCTGCATACAGATTAGTGTATTGACGTGACAGATTTCTGTCAACCAGGAAAAACTGGCGATTCTCCCAACCTCGGATGGGCGAACTAGCCTTGGCCGCCGGTATGCCTCGCAGAATTCTCATTGCAAAACCCGGTCTCGACGGACACGATCGTGGGGCGAAAGTAATCGCAAGAGTCCTCCGTGACGCGGGGCACGAGGTCGTCTACTCCGGACTGCATCAGACACCCGCTCAAATCGCCGAGACGGCGGTACAGGAAGATGTCGACGCCGTCGGGCTCTCCAGTCTGTCCGGCGCCCACAAAACTCTCTTCCCACAGGTTGTCGAACAACTCAGAGCGCGCGATGCCGGGAACATTCTCGTCTTCGGAGGAGGCGTCATTCCGGATGCGGACCATCAGGCCTTGGAGAGTGCTGGCATTGCGATGATTTTCACCCCCGGTACCCAACTCGATGAGATCACTGAGTGGGTGGAAGCGAATATTCCCTCGAGGGATCAGTAAGGAAGGAACCAATTGAAGATCCACGAATATCAGGCGAAGCAACTCATGGCAGCCCGGGGGATACCGGTGCCGGCAGGCGCCATGGCTACAACTGTCGACGAGGTAGTGGCGGCGGTACGCCCACTGGTCGAGTCGTCGGGTAACCCGGTTGTCGTCCTCAAGTCGCAGATTCATGCCGGTGGCCGGGGCAAGGGGACTTTTATCGAGCATCCTGGCACCAACGGGGTCAATGTGATCACCGCCGGTATCGACGGTGGGATAGAGGCGACAGAAAGTGCCGTGAGCGACCTGGCGTCGAAGATGCTTGGTTCAACCCTGGTCACGATTCAGACCGGAGAGGCGGGCAAAACTGTCAACCGTCTATATCTGGAACAGGGGATTGACATTGCCCGCGAGCTCTATCTGGCAGTTCTCCTCGACAGGGCTGTCGGCCGCAACATCGTGATGGCGTCCACCGAAGGTGGTGTCGAAATCGAGAAAGTCGCCGAGGAGAGCCCGGAAAGAATCCTCCGTGCTGAAGTCGACCCCGCAGTCGGACTGCTTCCGTTCCAGGCGGGCCAGATGGCGTCCGATCTCGAGTTGACGGGTGAAGCGGCGTCCAATTTCGCCGGATTTGTCGAGGCGCTTACGGCGATGGCGCGTGATATGGATACCGACATGATCGAGATCAATCCCCTTGTGATTACGACCGGTGGGAACGTCATGGCCCTCGACGGCAAGATGGCGTTCGACGACAACGCTCTGTTCCGTCATCCCGAGGTGGCCGAGATGCGAGATCCGACCGAGGAAGATCCTTCCGAACTAGCGGCCAAGGAAGCCGGGCTCAACTACATAAAGCTCGACGGCACCATCGGTTGCCTCGTCAACGGGGCTGGTCTGGCCATGGCCACCATGGACACCATCAAGCATGTCGGGGGTGAGCCGGCCAATTTCCTCGACGTGGGGGGTGGTGCGACGGCAGACCAGGTCACGAGGGCCTTCGAGATCATCACCGGTGACGAAAATGTCAAGGGGATATTTGTCAACATCTTCGGTGGAATCATGCGATGTGATGTCATCGCTGAAGGAATCGTCGAGGCTGTCGGTCGGGTAGGACTCTCCGTTCCTCTCGTGGTCAGGTTGGAGGGAACGAATGTGGAGCTGGGCAAGCAGATCATCGAGGAATCAGGCCTCGACGTGGTGAACGCTGACAGCCTCAGGGATGGAGCAGTCAAGATCCTGGAGTTGACCAAGTGAGCATTCTGGTAGACAAGAACACGCGGGTATTGGTTCAAGGCCTGGGGAAGACCGGTCAGTTTCACACCGAGAAGGCAATTGCCTATGGGACCAATATGGTCGGGGCCGTTCATCCGTCACGCGCCGGCACCACCGTGACCCTGGAGGGAGAGACCGACCACTCCGGAGTACCGGGCAGGCCCGATACCTTCGCCGAGAAGTTGCCAATCTTCGGGACGGTGGCGGAGGCGGTTGCCGAGACCGGGGCAAACGCTTCGGTGATATATGTGCCGCCACCGTTCGCCGCCGACGCCATCATGGAGGCGGCAGCTTCCGGCGTCGATCTCGTGGTGACAATCACCGAAGGAATCCCGGTTGCCGACATGATCAAGGCAAAGCGTTATCTGGAGGGGAAACGCACCCGTCTCGTCGGTCCTAACTGCCCTGGTGTCATCACACCAAACGAGTGCAAGATCGGGATCATGCCCGGCTACATCCACCAACGGGGGAAAATCGGGGTGGTGTCACGGTCCGGGACCCTTACCTACGAAGCTGTGCATCAGCTGACATTGCTCGGCCTCGGCCAGACCACCGCCATCGGCATCGGTGGCGACCCCGTCAACGGGACCAGCTTTGTTGATGTTCTCGAACTCTTCGAGGCGGACCCGGAGACCGAGGGGGTGATCATGATCGGTGAAATCGGTGGGACTGCGGAGGAGGAGGCCGCCGAGTTCGTTGCCAGTGAAATGAGTATTCCGGTGGCCGGCTTCATCGCCGGGACCACGGCACCTCCCGGGAAGCGGATGGGTCATGCCGGCGCCATCGTCTCAGGAGGCCGGGGCACGGCCGAGGCCAAGATCGAAGCTATGAACGATGCCGGAATCGTCGTGGCCGAAACCCCTTCCGACATGGGCGAGGCGATGGTCCGCGCTCTTGGGTGATTCAATCGACCTGATTTCTTCTGAGGGCGACAGGCTCCTTGCAGTTGCCCGACAGGACGTACACCGTCAGGTTCCCCAGTATCCAGGTTGGACGATGTCGGACCTGCTGTCTCACACCGGGTCGGTGTTGGGGCGAACCACCATGATCGTCCGGGATCGTCTTCAGGAACGCCCTATCTCGCCGAAAATGGAGGAAGGCGGGGATGCTCTCGATTGGTTCTCGTCGAGTCTCGGGACCATGTGCGATGTTCTGAGGGCTTCGAACCCCGAAATCCCCGTGTGGGGGTTCGGACCGGGTCCCAACGTCGGATTCTGGGTCGATCGGATGATGATCGAAGTCGGTGTACACCGTTGGGATGCCGAGCAGGCGTATGGACGCCCACTTCCTCTACTCGACGAGGTTGTTGCAGCCGGGCTCGACGAGTTCCCCGACATGTGGATGCCACATCTCGGAGATCTTGCGCCGATCAAGGTGGTCGCCACCGATATGGGCAAGACGTGGAGCTACGGTCACGGCGACCCAATCCATACGATCGAGGCAAGCGCGTCGGACCTCTACCTGAGGCTCATGTCGCGGGACTCATCCGCCAGCTTCCCCGACGATTGGGAGAGCGCGGTCGACTCGCTTTCACCTCCGCCGCGCTAACCAGCGAAGGACGGGACGTCAGGAAGATTGGGCCTGGAACCGTTCCATGTCGGCAGTTGCGTAACCCATTACGGCAGCATCGGCGACGCTGACCGGCTGCAAAGCAGTTGCCAGTTCTTCGATTCTGTTGCCGGGCACAGCCACCGTGAGCTCGTCATCGCCCATCCCGGTCCTTGCCCTGGAGAGGGCGCAGCCCATGGAGGCAGCTATCACGCCTGTCTCGGCGGCCCGCGGCAGGATCTGACACTGTGGCTTTCCCGACCATTCGACCTCGACGGCGTCATTTATCGCCATCATCTGTTTCGGAGTGACCCGCAACAAGACCACGTCCGGTAGGGCGGTCGCTTCCGAAAGAGGCCCGTAGCGGACGCCGGTCGGCCGGGCCTGAAGAGCGGCAACCCCAGAGAAGGCTTCCATCGTGACCCAACCCACATCGAGTAGGGCGCCAACGTCGGATTTGTCGAGAATTTCACCGGCCTCAACAAAGCCATGTGTGTACCGGCCGACGGAGCAATTGCCATGGTCGTCGGCTGCCGTGTCGAACGTCGACGTGTGACCATGGGTCCAGAACACGCAAGGGGCGGCCACCCGGCCAGTCCGCCCATCTTCGGTGGGCTCCGACATTGGCGCGTCAAACCGGGGAACTCCGTTCGTTGAGTCGGAAGTCAGAAACGTGATGGCTACCGGCTCGAACGACAAGCCAAGGAGCTCGTTCAATGTTGTGGAAGTGGTGGACAGACTCATTTGACCTCTAGGTAGCTTCAGAGACGAGGCTAGTGGCGCGACGACCGTTGCGCTCCAGCCACATCATCAAAGCCGCATGACCACCCGGCGCCCACTTAGACTGGCGCCATGCCTTGGATAATCGTCGGAATCGTCGTCCTGCTACTCGTGGTCATCCTCACGATCTACAACAGCCTCGTAAAGCTGCGCAACCGCGTCGACAACGCATGGGGCCAGGTAGAGGTGCAGTTGAAACGCCGTTATGACCTCATCCCGAATCTCGTCGAAACGGTCAAAGGGTATGCGTCGCATGAAAAGGACACATTCGAGCAGGTGACTCAGGCGCGAGCGGGGGCCCAGGCTGCGAGTGGCCCGGCGGAACAAGCCGGCGCGGAGAACTTCCTCACCTCTGCTTTGCGCCAACTGTTCGCCGTCGCCGAGGCCTATCCCGAGCTCAGAGCTTCAGAGAACTTCGCCTCGCTGCAGGCAGACCTCGGTGAGACAGAGAACAAGATTGCGGTCAGCCGTCAGATCTACAACGACACCGTGCTGACCTACAACAACAAGGTCCAACAGGTGCCGACCAATATCGTCGCCGGGATCACGGGCTTTGACGCGCGCGAGTTCTTCGAGGGTGGTCCCGAGGCCCAGGAAGCCCCCCAAGTCAGCTTCTAGTGAAGCGTCTGCTCGTTGCGGTAGTTTTTCTGCTGCTGGTTGTCCCGGCCCTGCCTGCATTGGCCAAGTCCTACTGGATTTCAGATGCCGACACCGACATCACCGTCAATGCCGATGGCTCACTGAATGTCGTGGAGACGATCACCTACGACTTTTCCGGATCATTCAGCGGCGCCTACCGGGATATCCCCCTTTCAGGGGGAGGTTCGATCGAGTCGATCACGGTGCGCGATGAATCGACCAATTACGTCCTGGGTGGCTGCACGACCCTCGGTTGTAGTTCGCCTCCCGGGACATACGGCGTCGAAGCTCACTCTGACATTGCCCGGGTGGTTTGGCACCATTCGTCCAGCGACGAGTTGCGCACTTTCACAATCTCCTACCGGATGGTCGGATACGCGGTTGCCTGGGATGACGTCGTCGATGTGAATCTCAAGGTGTGGGGTGATGAGTGGTCTGTCGGGGTCGACAACCTCAATTCCCGTATGCATCTGCCCGACGGGTTATCGCCTGGCGAAGTCAGAGTGTGGGGTCACCCGTTCGGGGTGAATGGAGAGACATCGCTGGGGGATGGTGACGTCAATCCGACTCTCTCGGCGTCCTCGGTACCCCCATACCAGTGGGTCGAGATGAGAGTGGTATTCCCGACGACGGTACTCGACTCGACGGATGGTGCGACCCGGTTGTCAGGTGACCGCCTGGAAACGATATTGGCCGAGGAACTCGAGTTTGCCGATGACGCCGAAGAGGCCGCGCGGGCAGCCAGGACAGGTGCGATCTGGGGTGCCGCTGCGATGCTGTTGCCGCTTCTCGGCCTGGGTGGCCTCATCTATTTCAATTTCGGGCGTGAGCCGAAAATCGACTACGACAGGGAGTATGAGCAGGAACCTCCATCGGATCTCGAACCGGCTGAGGTCGGGGTATTGCTGACTCAGGGTGGTGTCGACGAGAAGGATTTCACGGCCACGCTTTTCGATCTGATTCGAAAGGGAGCCATCAACGCAGAACCGTCCCAGGTCGTGAGGGTGACATGGGCGGGTTTGAAGAAGGAGACAATTTCAGACCTCACGCTCTCGATGGGGAACGAGACAACCGGTTTCACCGAATACGAGCAAGCAGTACTCACCGTGGTCCGGCGGGTTCTCAGCACCGGCCCCCGCCCCCTTCATGAATTCCGGACCGCAATCCGCGAAGATGCCACGTCCAATGCCAAGACATATCAGATTTTCCGGGAGCAGGCCAGAGCGGCCGTCAAAAGCTCGGGGCTGATAGATGATCAGGGAACTTCGATGGCGGTTCTGGTGGGCGTAGCCCTGGTTATCACGGTGATTGGCGCCTTCTTCCTGGTGCCGGCTTCTCTGCGAAATCGCCCCGGTGGCGCCACCATCGCCGCCCTCGTGCTATTGGGTCTGGTCGTCGGCGCATTGGCTACCGTTATTCTGATCAGCTTCCGGAGGGTGCGGATCAGACGCAGCGCAGCTGGAGCACTGGAGGCTGCGCGATGGAGCGCATTCCGTCAGTACCTCCGTGACTTTTCCCGATTGCAAGAAGCGCCTTCGATCTCGCTCGACCTCTGGGACCGGTTCCTGGTCTACGCCATCGGGTTCGGTGTCGCCGAAGAAGTCCTGGAACAGGCCCGTCTTCATGCCCCGCAAGCTCTGGAACAGTCGTCTTCGATCTACTGGTATGGAAGCCACGGCTACACCGGAGGCAGCACCGAGAACGCCTTTTCCGGACTCCAGTCTGCCCTCTCCGGTGCTTTCACCCCACCATCCTCGAGTGGCGGCGGTGGAGGCGGGGGCTTTTCGAGCGGTGGCGGTGGTGGCGGTGGTGGCGGTGGTGGCGGCGCCTGGTAGCCACCCTTTTGTGAAGGGTATTTGCGGCGTGGACGCAATTGAGGTTCACAGAATGCGTGGCGGGCGCTTGGTATACCGTTTTGTGAAGGGTATTTGCGGCGTGGACGCAATTGAGGTTCACAGAAAGCTATCGGTAGAGCGCTGAACGGGATACCGTTTTGGGGTGCGTCGCCTCCTTCCTCTTGCTCTCGTTGTCGGGCTCCTCGCGGCGCCCTTGCCGGCCCGGGCCGACGTGTCCGATTTCCCGGTCTATACCGGAGATGAATTCAAGGAGATGTACGACTTTGCCGTTCGCCACAGGCTTCCCGGGCTCAACCAACCTGTAGGCAGAACCCCGGTTACCGGAGACGAGGAACTCGACGACCGCATCTGGTCGATGGCATTTCAACGGGGCTACGTACTTCGTCCCGTGGCGTCGGATGGACTGGTGCGGGCGGATGGAATACCCATGCAACCTGAGGCCGCGTCAGCTTGGAAACAGTTGAAAGCGGCAGCGCGTGAGGCCGGCTTGCCGTTCATCGTGCTGTCGGCATACCGGTCTCCCGACCGGCAACGAAATCTCTTCATCTCGAAACTCGCAGGTACCAGCGATGAGGCAATCAATGCTGCCCTCCGGTGGTATTCGCTTCCGGGCACCTCAAAACATCACAGCGGGTATGCGCTCGACTTCATTTATCCCGATGGCACCTTCGGCGAGTTCCGGGAGACGCCGGGTTATGCCTGGCTGGAAAAGGACAACTTCCACAACGCGAAGCGTTTCGGGTTTGTCCCCTCATACCCCGATGACGTAAGTGCCCAGGGCCCGAACCCTGAGCCGTGGGAATTTGTCTGGGTAGGGGTAGAGATGATTCGATGTGGCACTCCCGTGGACGCATCCGTCATCGGGCCGACTTCGGGGTTCTTATCCCGGATAGTGGCCGATGTCGCTGAGTGTCCTGGAGTCCTGGTTACGCCGGGCGAGGCGGCGATTGGCCTGCCCACCTGGTGGTATCGAGTCAGGTAGCTCGCCCGTAGGCACCATACCTTATTTGACCCCTTACATATTCCTGCCACAATAGGTCGATGCCATCTGCCAGCGCCGTTCTTCCACCCCGTCTCGGACGGGGCGAATTCATATCATTGATGGCGTTCTTGATGTCGATCGCGGCGCTTGGCGTCGACCTGATACTCCCGGCGATGGGAGCCATTCGCGAATCATTCGGGATGTCGCCAGACTCTACGGCGGTGGCCGGATTGGTCACGGCCTACATCCTCGGTCTGGCGGCTTCCCAATTGGTCTACGGAATCCTCTCTGATCGATTTGGCCGCAAACCCCTTCTGTATGCCGGAATCGTCCTGTACGTCATTGGGGGCCTGGCTTCGGTGCTCGCCCCTTCCTTTGCCGTCCTTCTCGTCGCTCGATTTGTCTGGGGCCTGGGAGGTGCCGGGCCGCGGGTCCTGACGCTTTCGATCGTTAGAGATATTTATGAAGGTGCGGAGATGGCGAGGTTGATGTCATTCATCCTGGGAGTGTTCATCCTCGTCCCGGCAGTCGCCCCCAGTATCGGCGCCGCCCTGACCGATGTAGTCGGGTGGCGGGGTACTTTCGCGGTTGCACTCGTGATCGCCATCCTGATCGGTGTCTGGTCGATCCGGCTACCGGAGTCGTTGCCCCCGGGCAGACGGAGGAGTATTGGCAGGCGGGCCGTAATGGAATCAGCGAAAATCGTGCTGTCCAACAGGGTTACGGTGCTGTCTACGCTCACCATGACACTGTTATTCGGGGTGTTTCTGTCGTATATCGCCAGTTCTGAGTTGATCTTTTCGGAGGTGTTCGATCGTGATCCGCAATTCCCGCTCATCTTCGGGTCTATTGCCCTGGTTATGGCGGTGGGGATGTTCATCAACGGCTGGCTCGTGGGTCGATACGGAGTCAGGGGACTGATCAAGACGATGATCCTCGGGTATTTTCTGGCTTCCCTTTCTCTCGCGTCCGTGGTCTTGCTCGCCGGCGGGGCGCCGGGGTTCTGGGTATTCACCTTGTCGTTGGGGGTGATAGTTCTGTTCCAATCGATTCTGATACCGAATCTGAATACTCTGGCAATGGCCCCGATGGGCGCGGTGGCGGGGATTGCATCGGCCCTCATCGGTACCGTTTCGACAGGTTTGGCGGCAATGATCGGAGCCTTCATCGACCGACTATTTGACGGGACCGTTGTGCCTCTGAGTCTTGCGTTCGCCGTCGGCGGTTTGTTCTGTTTCGTGTTGGTAAGGGCAATTGGTGATCCCGATACGCCCGTCAACGAGACGATGGAAGGGGTTGCCCACCTCGATGCCGCTCTTGATACGCCGTCGATCATTCATTCCCCAGCACCCTCCCCCGGGCCAGTCAACGGATAACAACACCACCTGAGATCACTGTGGCGACGAGATTGGTCGCCGGGCGGTAGGGGATATGTGCCACGGTGGGAGCATCCAGGACAATCAGGTCAGCTCTGGCGCCGGATTCGACAACCCCTCGATCGTCAAGTCCCAGTGACACCGCCCCGCCCCTGGTTGCGGCGTCGATAGCCTGGTCGACGGACAGGCCCATCTGGACAACCGCTAGCGAAATGATCGCCCCCATAGCCTCGAAATACGACGTGCCCGGGTTGCAGTCCGTCGCCAGAGCGACGTTACAACCCGCATCGAGGAACATCGGCCCCGGAGCCTGCGTCGATCGCAGGGTATAACTCGCCCCCGGCACGAGAACAGCGCTGGTCCCCGCACTGGCCATGGCACGTGCGTCGTCCGGCGTGGCATGGTCAAGGTGGTCGGCGCTGCTCGCACCGATTTCAGCTGCCAGCCGGGCTCCGCCGAAACGGGACAGTTGCTCGGCGTGAACCCGGGCACCGAGCCCGAACCCGGCCGCCGAGGAAAAGACCCTCCGGGCTTCGTCGATTCCGAAAACTCCTTCCTCGACAAAGACATCGCAGTAGTCGGCGAGGGCCGCGACCTCGGGGAGCATCCGCTCCACCACCAGGTCGATGTAGCCGGAACGGTCGTTCCGGTACTCGGGCGGGATCGAGTGGGCACCGAGGAACGTGGTCCGCACCGTAATCGGGAGGTCATCACCGAGTCGGCGGGCCACGCGGAGGAGCCGTAACTCTGTTTCCAGGTCAAGGCCATAACCCGATTTGATCTCGATGGTGGTGGTCCCGCTGCGGATCATCCTCCACGCTCTCGTGGCAGCGAGGCCAAAAAGATGCTCTTCGCTGGCTGCTCTTGTCGCTGCGACCGTGGAGAGAATTCCTCCTCCGTCACTGGCAATCTGGCGATAGCTTTCACCGGCGAGCCGGCGCGAGAACTCGTCCGAACGATCGCCGGCGAATATCAGATGTGTGTGTGAATCGACAAATCCCGGCAGAACCGCGGCACCTTCGCAATGGATGAAAATTCCGTTTCCCACCGCGGGGGCATCGGCCTCGTTGCCGACGTAGGTGATGGTTTCACCTTCGATAGCGATCGCAGCATTACGCAGCGGTTCCCCCCGATTGGTGACCAGTTGACCGATGCCGGCAAGCAGAAGGTCGGTCACCGTCAGGTTGCCCTGATCTGTCCATCGGCGATCATTCGAGCGACCGCCTCTATCTCTGCTGAAGGAGAACGATCCTCAGAAAGAGTTGGTACCACGTCCCGGACCAGTCCCATGATCCGGGCGGTTCCCGGTCCGGGAAGCAAGGGCCCGCGATATTCGACGCCTTGGACGGCGCAGATGACCTCGATCGCCAACACACGGCGAACATTGTCCAGGATTGGGAACAACTTCTTTCCTGCTCCCCAACCCATCGAGACGTGGTCTTCCTGGCTCCCCGAGGTAGGAATCGACTCCACGGAGGCCGGATGAACGAGGACCTTGTTCTCTGCCACCAGGGCCGCCTGCACGTATTGGCTGATCATGTAGCCGGAATCAAGGCCAGGATTGGCAGCGAGGAATGCCGGGAGCCCGCCCGAGCGCGCCGGATCGAGGATCCGGTCGGTGCGTCGCTCGGATATAGAACCGAGCTCGGCCACTGCGATCCCCGCAAAGTCGAGAACGAAAGCAAGTGGCTGGCCATGGAAGTTGCCTCCGGAGATCACCTCGTTGCTAGCGGGAAAGACGATCGGATTATCGACCACAGAACCCAGTTCTCGGATGAGTACAGCCTCCATGTGGTCGAGGGTGTCGCTGACGGCCCCGTGGACCTGGGGAGCGCAACGCAGCGAATAGGCGTCTTGGACGGCATGGTCAAAGTCGCCGGCGTGGCTGGAACCGATTTCAGAACCAGAGATCAGAGCAGCGATTCGGGCGGCGCTGGAAACCTGGCCGGGGTGGGGCCTGAGGGCGTGGACTTCGGGCCGGAATGGACGCGAGCTCCCCATCAAGGCTTCGACACTGAGGGAGCAGGCAACGTCGGCGGCCTCAACGAGGATTCGGGCCTGATGGAGGGCGAGGACGCCCATCGCAGACATCCCCTCGGTCCCGTTGAGCAACGCCAGACCCTCTTTGGTTTTTAGTTCTAAGGGGACGAGATCGGTATCGGACGTTGGCAACACCTGGTCGCCTGCCCTCACGTAACCCTCGCCGATCAGCGGCAATGCCATGTGGGCGAACGGCGCCAGGTCGCCCGACGCCCCAACAGATCCCTGGCCGGGTATCAAGGGGAGAATGTTCCTGTTGAGCATATCCAGTAGCTTTTCGACCACCACAGGTCTGACACCGGAGTGGCCCTGTGCAAGCGTCCGGGCGCGTAGCAACAACATCGCCCTGACCAGCGTGTCGGGGACGGGATCCCCAACGCCGGTGGCGTGAGATCGGATCAGGTTGTACTGGAGGGCCTCCGAATCATCTCTTCCGATGTGGGTCGTGGCCAGGGCACCGAAACCTGTGGTGATCCCGTAGACCGTCTCGCCCGTTTCCACGGCCCGATCGACGAGGTCTCTCGCTGGCGCCATCCGCTCGGCCAATTGGGGCCCTGTTGTGACCGGAACCCGGTCCAGGGCAACTGCCACGACCTGTTGTGGGGTGAGCGGGCCCCCATCGATAATGATTGGTTCCACACTGCGATGCTAACGAGCCTCGAGTGGCCCGCCCCGCTCTTTGCCGTCGGGAACAATCCGTCGCCGCCGGGTGTTTCCCGTATTGATGAATAAAGACCTCACACCGACCCTTTTGGAACCCGGCACCACCCTGGCGATTATCGGAGCGACCGACTCACCCGGGAAATATGGCGGAATCATCTATCGAGATATGAAGAAGAAGGGTTTCGAGGTCTTCGCGGTTAATCCAGGACGGGACACCGTTGATGGCGATCCGTGCTATCACTCTGTCGCGGACCTCCCGGAAACGCCGACCATCGCCGTGTTCGTGGTCCCGGCACCACGCGGAGTGCGTGTTCTCGCCGAGTGCAAGGCAGCTGGAATCAAGAACATCTGGGTCCAACCTGGGGCGTTCTCGTCAGAATTCCGCTCTGCCCTCGGGGAAGGGGACTTCGACTGGGTTGCCGAGGCCTGCGTCATGGTCCGGGCCCGGTCCCACGTCTGACTAGATCCGACCGTTGAACATCTCCCGGGCGATGATGTTGCGTTGGATTTCAGAGGTTCCCTCGTAGATGCGTGGTGCCCGCACTTCGAGGTAGAGATGGGCCAACAGCGAATCGGCCTCGAGGCCCCTGGCCCCGAGTACCTGGATCGCGACGTCAACGGCTTTCTGCGCCGTTTCGGTCGCAGCTAGTTTGGCCATGGCGGCCTTCCCGGTGAGGGACCCGGTGTCGCCGTCATCGTGGGCCCGCGCCGCTGAATAGACCATGTGGCTGGCAGCTTCGATACCGGTCCGAACATCAGCCAGTTGATGCGAAATTCCCTGGAAATCCTGGATCTTTTTGCCAAATGCTTCGCGTTCGGCCGCGTGTGAAACGGCTTCGCGGAGGGCCGCTTCTGCCATTCCCACGGCGAAAGCCCCGACACTGGGCCGAAAGAGGTCGAGGGTCTTCATCGCGACAGCGAAACCCCCGTTGACCTCTCCGAGGATGGCCGACTCGGGGGCAAAGACACCCTCGAGGCGGATCCGGCCAATCGGGTGGGGCGAGAGCATGTCGATACTCTCCCCGCTTAGCCCCTCCGCAGTGCCCGGCACTGCGAATGCGGTGATACCCCGACTCCTGGCACCCGGATCGGTTCGGGCGAAGACGCTATACACATCGGCATCCGGAGCGTTGGAGATATAGGCCTTCTCGCCGCTGAGGCGAAAGCCCCCGCCGTCACGTATCGCGGACATGGCGAGGGAACCGGCATCGGAGCCAGCACCCGGTTCCGTGAGGGCAAATGCGGCTACAACCGACCCCTGCGTGATCCCGGGGATCCATTGACTTTGTGTTTCTTCACTTCCTGAGAGGTGAATTGGAAAACCCCCCAGACCTTGAAGGGCTAAGGCAGTTTCGGCGGCTGTGTTGGTGCGTGCCAGGCCCTGGCGAATGGCGCACAGGTCCACGGCCGTGACGCCTTTACTCGAATAGACCAGGTCGAGCAGTCCTGATTCTCCTAAGGCCGCGATCAGGGCTCGATTGACTTTTCCAATCTCACCCGATGAAGCCACGTCGGCCAAGGACAATCCGACCGATTCCGATCGACGAATCAGATCTGTTGGCTGGCTCGATGTCAATTGGCGTTCTTCATCTGTCGGATGATCTCGGCGAGTCGTCGTTCGATGTCGTCGATGCCCACTCCCGACTCGATTGCGCTGTTCACGATGCCAATGAAGACGTTGTCGATTCCTGCGTCCCCAGATCCCTCACCGACGAAGCTGAGCCGGGTCGCGAGGAGGCGGTCGCGCTCCTTGGCAAGTCGATCGAAGGCGGCGTTGAGAGCCTCTTTGTCATGAAGCGGCATGCCATCCGCCAGTTCGTGAGACTTCTGCCTGAGTTGTATCTGGCGATCCCTGAGCAAGGCCCGGCGGTCGAAGTCATTCCCGGGGAGATCGAGAAGCTCGTCGTGGATGGCGGCCAGTTCATCGCGAACCTGGTCAAGTGTTGGTTCCATGCTGAGAACTTAGCGATTTCTCCTTTGCGACGGCTACATCGGCATACCACGGCGTTAGCCTGCCGCTTGTGAGTCCATATCGAGCGTCGGCGTCTTTTACCGGGAAATGGGAGAATTTCGAGTTCTCCGTGACAGACGGGGTAGGTGTGGTCACCTTTTCCCGTCCGGAGCGGTTGAACGCCCTGACTTTTGATGTCTATGCCGATCTACGTGACCTTCTGGGGGAGTTGGAACATCGCGCGGACGTGTCGGTTTTGGTCGTTACCGGTGCGGGACGTGGGTTTTGCTCCGGGGGCGATGTCAACGAAATCATCGGTCAGCTGGTTGAAATGGACACCAGGGAACTTCTCGAGTTCACGCGGATGACCGGCGCTGTGGTCGAGGCGATTCGTCGGATCCCGATACCGGTGATCGCGGCAGTCAATGGAGTGGCCGCAGGAGCCGGGGCGGTAATCGCTCTGGCCAGTGATCTCCGATTGTTGGCTGAAAGCGCCACATTCCATTTTCTATTCACCAGCGTGGGACTGGCGGGGGCTGACATGGGTTCGGCATACCTCCTGCCCCGGATTGTGGGGCTGGGGCGTGCGTCCGAACTACTCCTCCTCGGTGAGCCCGTCGATGCCCGAGCGTCCCAGCTGATCGGACTCGCCACCAGGGTGGTCCCCGATGCGGATTTGATGGACGTGGCCCTGGAAACAGCCAACCGGCTAGCCACGGGGCCCACCCTCGCCTATGCCGCCACCAAAGTATTGCTGAGCAGGGAATTAGATATGGACCTCGGATCGGCGATCGAGTTCGAGGCTTTTACCCAGGCCTTTTTGATGACATCCGAAGACCATGCGGAGTTCTATCGCGCCTTCACCGGGAAACGACCTCCGCGGTGGACGGGACGATGAATCTTCCGATCAACCCGGAAGGACTGCCGCCGGCGCGCGGATTCTCACACGGGATGCTTTCCAGGGGAGGGGAGGTCCTTCACGTCGCGGGCGAAACCGGCCATCACGAGGATCTGACACTCGACGACGACTTTGTAGCCCAGTTCGGCCAGGCGTGCCGCAATGTTTCTTCGGTGGTCGTCGCCGCCGGGGGGACGCCGTCCGACATCGCATCCCTCACGATTTTTGTGACCGATGTGTCAGCGTATCGGGACAACCTCGGTGCAATTGGTGAGGCGTACCGTGAGGTCTTCGGCAGGCATTTCCCGGCGATGGCCCTGATCGGTATCACCGAACTTGTCGACCCCAATGCCATGGTTGAGATCACCGGAGTTGCTGTCATCTCATCCCGGTCATAGTCATGTGTCGAAAAACGTGCGCCGGTCTGTAACGAAATCGACACAGAACCGCTTGATCGATCTCAGTCGTCGAGGATGATCACCGGTTCGTCGTATCGGCGCACCCGGCCTTCCCGGTCTCTGCTCGCCAGGATTTCGTCGAGACGCTCCTGCTTGACGGAAGTGCCAGCCGGATCACGGAGAAAATCGAGGCCGATGCTCAACCTGAGGGCGCGGGCCGGCACGACGAATCGGGTGATGCCGGCGGGCACGTGATCGGACCTGGTGGCTGCGTCCATCACATCTGCGATGGTCAGAGCGGGGAACTCGACTATGGCCAACCAGTCGTCGTGGGTCCGACTGACCGCCTTTTCCGACGGATCGGTGACCCGGGCCACCGTGAATTGACCCCGATAACAGCTCACGAGCGAGTTCAGAGCGGCGTTTCCGCTGACGTCAACCGGAGTGATTGTCATCCATCCGCTGTCGGAGATGTTGATCCTGGGGGTTCCCGAATCGGCCTCGGCCCGTATGCTCGGGTTGGTGGCGATTGATGACTCCAACCGGTCCATGTCACCTTCACGAAGAACGTGGTGCCAGGTCCCCAGGCTGACGGTGTTTGGATCGACGACCTGGACGACGGCGTGGGGGAGGCCCAGGCGATGGAATGCCTCGCGGCGCGTGGCTCCGTCGAGCAAAACGTAGGATCCATCTGGAGCCAGGGTGCAAACCATCGGGTTGAGCTGGGTTCCGTCGCCTGCGATCCGGTCCTTGAGACGATCAACACGAATTGGATCGAAGTCCTCGTGGGGCCGGATCATCTCTATCGGGGCGACGGCAAGTACCGGAAGCTGAGACATTTGGTCTGCATTCTGCCCGAACCGGAGCGAATTACCTACAGCACCGTGCGAATCGCGTCGACCAGCCTTTCGACGTCGGTCTCGTCTTGATATATGCCGAATCCGAGCCGCAAGCGGTCACCCCGATAGTCGGTCACCACACCAGCGTCATGCAGGGCGTGATATGTATCGGGGGCGTGCCCTGACCTGAATGTGAGGAAATTTCCTCTCTCGACGCCGGGAGGAGGGACAACCTCGCCCAGGGGGAGGTCCGATTCCAGGAAGAGGCTCTGGAGCCGGACGACATGATTGTGAATCGATTCCGGGGTGAGTCCCATCGCAGACAGCCACTGCAGCACGGCGTCGAGCCGATAGATGCCGGAAGGATCGTAGGTGGCGCCGGCGAACCTGGAGCCGTCGCTGCCGTAGCCAACCACGTCCCCTACGCCCGATTCGAGTTGGCCGAATCCGGCGTACCAGCCGGTGTCGACCGGGCGGGCACCGTATCCGGGCGGGCTGTGGAGAAAACAAGCCCCCTCGCCCGACATCGCATACTTATAACCACCGGCAACGAAAAAGGCGCGGTCCTCGAGCGGGCCGAGATTGGTAGGCATCGCCATGAACTGGTGATACCCGTCGATCACGAAATAGGTCCCTTGGTTTGGTGTCGCCCGTACCAGGCCCTCGATGTCCTCGACCACGAATCCGGAGTCAAAGAAGACAGAAGAGAGGTAGACAAGGTCGTGCACGCCGGCCTCGACATTGGCAAGAAAGCGCTCGTTGAAAGTTGCGAAGGGCTCGGCCTCGATTCGATCGACGATTGCCAGGCCTGCCTCTTCCCAGCGCCGGCCCTGGCGGTTGAACGAATGGAACTCCGAGGCGGTGGAGAGGACGCGCACCGGCGGCTCGAGACAGGAGAAGATCCGGACGAGAAAGTCGTGGGTATTGGGCGCGAACGTCAAGGTCTCCGGGCTGGAGAGCCCGATCACCTCGGCGACAGAACTTCGGGCGCGGGGTACGACCTGACCAAAGATGTAGTCCCACTTGTCATCGGCGAGTCGTGCCGAATCGAGCCAATACTGGTTGTGGGCCTCGAGCGCAACGTCGGGCCACGGGTGGTGGGAATGGGCTGCGAAGTGGAGGCGTTCGGGATCGCCGGCAAAGAACCGGCTGAAGTGCTCTTTCACGTTTGATAGCGAAACTTCATCGACTCCACCATGGAATCAGGCAGTTCGGGCCGGTCGCGATGGGGGACGAGGAAGGTCGTGACATTGAATAGGTCACTGAAGACCTTCGAGCGCTCCGCCGACTTTTCCAGATATTTGGCGCCCGCCGAACCACCGGTTCCAATCCTCCTCCCGATCATCCGCCATGCCATCTGCGCATGCCGGTAACGCCAGGCGGTGAACCCTTCATCGAGGTCCATCAACAGTTCCAGCATCCGGTTCGGCTCCTGGAGAGCGGGGAGGTCGCGATAGAGGTTGATGAAGAGCGCCGCCTGGAACGCCCGATGACTGAACTTCCTCTCACCCCGTTTTGAGACACTGTCGTGTTTCGTCTCATCGAAAACAGACTCGTACTGGCGCATCGTTACCTCGAAGTCCTTCAACTGGCCTTCCTTCTGCTCGGGGGTGAGGTTGGGATTGCTCGCGACCACGTCACGGTCGGCATCGAGGCGTTGTCTGACCGCCTCCTGGTACGCCTCCCAGAAATTGAACTGGCCGTGCTCGAGGAACGGGGTCCGCTCAAGCCACTCCTCGACCTTGTCGAACAAGGTCGCGCCTTGCTCGGTTGCCTCCACCGCCATCCGGTCGTCCTCATCGAAGCGCTCCACATAGGCGCCACCCTCAAAAAGCATCCTGTCCTCGCGTCTCATCCCCAGTTTGTTTTCCACCTTCCGGAACTGGGCCGACTGAAACCCCGAAGCAGGGAAGAGTCGATCGCGGAAGTCGAGGAAGTCGAGCGGTGTCATAGTCTCGAGCACCGAAATCTGCTGGATCAAGAGCTTCTGGATCTCCGTTATGCGCCGTAGCCGGGAGACCACCCTGCCCATGTCTCCCTCTGCGACAGCCTCACCGGAGAACATACGGAGGAGGTCATCGAGCTCCCACAGGATCTGTTTGAACCAGAGTTCGTAAGCCTGATGGACGATGATGAAGAGCATCTCGTCGTGTTCGGTCTGCCCCGCTTTGGTGGACTCCAGCGACTGGGCGTCAAGCAACTTGTCCAGTTGGAGGTAGTCGCCGTAGTAGATGTGTGGTGAGCCTCCGCTCGCGCCTTCTGTTTCCATTCGGCCCAACGCTAGTGGGTGCAAACGGTGGGCGAACCTCAGTCGACCGGGCCGATACCGCACCATCGTTCGGAACGGGTCCACAACTCGCGCGCCAGGTCGTCATCCATGGCGGTGGGGGAGGGATCGGATTGACCGGCCGGGGTGTAGTAACGGCCAGTTTCCGACCCCAAGGCGGCTTCGGTAGCACAACGGATCGTCGTCTCGGCCCCCGCGGCGGGGGTGATGAGGCTGCGCCGGAGGAAGGGGCGAACCAGTCGAGGAATGATGGCGGTATCGACAAATCCCGGATGCACCGCATAGGTTCGCCAGTCGGGCTGCCGTCGGGCCATTTCCCGTGTGAACAGGACGTTTGCCAGCTTGGAGGTCGCATAATCATTCAGACCGAGGAACGAAGCCGATCGTTCGGTCAGCTTGTCGAAGTCGATCCCGTCGACTCTGAAATGCATCGCACTGGTGACGTTGATGATTCGTGTTGCGGGGCGGAAAGTGCGTCGAAGCAGGTTGGTGAAGAGGAACGGGCCGAGATGATTCACTCCGAAGTTGAGCTCGAAACCATCGCCGGTCAATCCCCGGGACATGCCGATCCCGGCGTTGTTAACCAGAACATCGATAGGGCGGCCCCTCCCCTCGAGATCCCTGGCCGCCGCTCGCACACTGTCGAGATCGGCCAGGTCGACACGGAGGAACTCGGCGGATCCGCCGTCGGCCTTGATCGATTCGATCACCGGTCTGGTTCGCTCGTCAGACCGGCCGGCAGCCACGATGTGAAACCCGCTCCTCGCGAGGGACTGCGCAGTTACCAGGCCTATCCCGGATGAAGGCCCGGTAACGACGACAGTTCTCATGGATTCTCACCGTAGCGATTTTCGGGGAATCCACTAGCGTCCGGGTGTGCCCGATTGGCCTGCAAGCTTGAATATCGACAACTGGATTCTGCGCGACCATCTCGACACGCTCGGCGACCGGGTTGCCATTCGCACCGACTCGGGCAATACGACCTACGCCGAACTGGATGCAATGGCCTCCGCCTACGCCAGGGAGCTGGCAGGAAACGGGCTGTCCCGGTTTGACCGGGTGCTGATTCTCCTCCCCGAAGGCCCATCGTTCGCCGCCGGCCTCTTCGGGATCTTCCGCGCCGGCGGTGTTGCCGTGATGGTCAACCCCCACCTCGCCTCTGACGCAATGCAAGGAATTCTGAATACAGCTCAGGCCCGTATTGCGTTGGTCGACGGCGCATACCGAGACGATTTTGACCGGGTGGCGGCGGCGGCGGCAGGGTTGGAGGTCGCGGTCATCGACCCCGCCAACGTCGCCATTTCGGGGCCATACGCGACGGTGGAGTCTGCACCAGGCGACCCCGCAATCTGGTTGTTCTCGGGTGGCACCACGGGAGCACCAAAGGCGGTGCCGCAATCACACCGGAGCCTGGCCAACACAACCCGGCTCTACGGTCAGGGGACACTCGGCATGACCGCCGACGACATCACCATCTCGGTCCCCAAGCTCTACTTCGGCTATGCCACCGGCACAAACCTCTTGTTCCCGTTGTCGGTCGGCGCCTCGACCGTTCTCTTTGACGAACACCCGACCCCTGAGGTGCTCTTCGAGAAGATCGAACGTTATCGGCCGACGGTCATGGTCAATGTCCCTTCAGCGATCAACCAGATGCTCAACGATCCAGGAGCGGCTGACGCCGACTTGTCTTCTTTGCGCCTGGCCACTTCGGCCGGAGAGGCCCTGCCCGAAGCCCTGTATCACGGCTGGAAGGACAGGTTCGGTGTGGAATTGTTGGACGGATTGGGGACTGCCGAGATGTGGCACATCTTCATCTCCAACACGGTTGCCGACACCAAACCGGGCACCCTTGGGAGAGTGGTCCCCGGCTTCGAGATCAAGGCATGCGACGACGATGGGCATGAGGTCCCCGCCGGGGAAGTGGGACGACTCTGGGTCAAGGGAGACTCCTTGGGTTTGGGCTATTTCGACGATCAGACGAGGACTGCGGAGGCATTCCGCGATGGCTGGTTCCTCGGCGGGGATCTGGTCTCAATCGACCGGGACGGCTATGTGACCCATCGCGGGCGTGCGGACGACGCCATAAAGGTCAAAGGGAAGTGGTTCCGGCCCCAGGAGGTCGAATCGGTGCTCCTCGGTCACGATGATGTTAGGGAGGTGGCTGTGGTAGCCGTTACCGATCCTGACGGCCTGGCCAAGCCCGTTGCGTTCGTGGTGGCTCAGCGCGAAGTTGCTGAACAGACCCTGATCGATTGGGTCCTCAGCCAGCTTGAGCCGTACAAACATCCGAGGCGGGTGTATTTCGTTGACCAGCTTCCCCAGACTCATCTGGGAAAGATCGATCGCTCTGCGCTGAAACGGCTAGCCGTCTAGTCATCGAGGTTCAGGCTCGACCCACCCACCCCCCGACCGCTCCCATCACTTCGACCCCGGCGCGCCTTATGGTTTCTGTCCCTGGGTCGCGCGATGATGGGCTGGTGGAACCGACGATCCTCCATGCCGACCTGGACGCCTTCTACGCCTCGGTCGAACAATTGCTCGACCCAGCGCTCCGGGGGAAACCCATCGCCGTCGGCGGTGGTGTGATCCTGGCTGCCTCGTATGAGGCTCGCTCTTACGGAGTGAGAGCGCCGATGCCGGTTGGGGAGGCACGAAAGCTCTGCCCGATGCTTCGGGTCGTCGACGGCCATTTCAGTCGATACATGGATTTCTCCGAACAGGTCATGGAGATAGTCGATGACTTCACCCCGGTCGTCGAACAGATCAGCGTCGATGAGGCGTTTCTCGACGTTCTCGGCACCATCCACATTTTCGGGCCCCCGTCGCAAATCGCTTCCCAACTTCGGAGACGTGTCAGAGATGAGGTGGGCCTGCCGATTTCGATCGGTGTCGCCAGTACCAAGTTTCTCGCCAAGATCGCATCGGCCCGTGCGAAACCCGATGGGCTGGTAGTTGTCGACCCGTCGAGCGAACTCGACTTCCTCCACGCCCTGCCGGTCGAGGCGATGTGGGGGGTGGGGCCGGTTACCGCCCGTCGTCTCCGTTCGATGGGGATCTTCGACATCGGTCAGCTGGCGGCCGTGCCAGAGGGCCTACTGGGAACAAACCTCGGATCGGTTGCAGGCTCCAGTCTGTATGCCCTGGCGAATAACCGTGACCCTAGACCTGTGCTGAGGGGGCGTAGGGCTGGAAGTGTCGGCAGCCAACAGGCGTTGGGAAGGGGGCTGACCGAGGTGTCGGCGATGCAGACCGTCATCGGATCGTTGGCCGACCGGGTCGGCCGCAGATTGAGGCGGAAGGAACGCGCCGGGTCGACAATCACAGTCCGACTTCGATTTCCGGGCCCGAAACGGATCACAAGGAGCCGGACTCTGAGATGGCCAACCGCCTCAACCCGCACCATTTCGACAGTTGCAGCCGGGTTGCTCGAAAAGGGCATTGAGGCCGGGAGCGGCCCGGCGACCCTTATTGGTATTTCCGTCTCCAACCTGCAAACGGATCGGTTCGTCCAGTTGGAGTTGGGGTTTGATTGGGGCGACCTGACCAGTCCCGGATCGATGCTGGCAACCCGAAATGCGGCCCTCGACGAAAGGGTCGACCAGGTTCGTGACCGATTCGGTAGCAATGCCCTGCAATTCGGGCGTGTCGGGGACATGAGTGTCGAGGACGATTTCCGCCGACTGGCCGAGCGGTCATGACGAAGCGGCGGACTCCTCCTTGACCCGCACCGGTCCCATCCCGACGGCGTTCTTGCCCGACGCCTCCCTGATGGAAAACTCTCAGTTGCGCCATCGTGTCGTCGATATCTCCTCTGTGGCCGATCAATCCGCCGGGCTGTCGTCGGTCGACGGAGATGCCACCCCAGCGACGGAACAGCCAACCGAACGGACCCTAGAACAGGGTGTGTTTGGCGAGGTAGTGCGGCGTGAAATCCCAATGAGCTATCGCCGCCAGATTGCTGGTGTGTGGAGCGCCGATCACTGTGAACTTGGCGTCCGACGGGAGTTCACCAGATGAATTTCAGCCCCGCAGTTTGAGGAACTTTCAGCGAGCCACTTCATAGGTCGATCACGGGGCGTGAATTGTCTCAGGCTTGGAGAGCCGGAACCACTTCAAAAGTGTCCTCTCCAACCCATACGATGGAGTCGACACCTCGCGTCCGCTCAACGATGCGGTTTGCGGTGTCGTCATCTACATCCCCTACTCCATCGCCCCGGAAGATGATTCGCAGCGATCCCTCAGGCGGGAGTAGTGCAGCGAGTCGACCGGGGTGACTGCAAATGACGGTCACCAGATAGGGTCGGGTTTCCACACCACCGCGCAACTCTGCGTCGGCGCGGTTCTGTCTGAAGAGATGCCAGGTGGCACCACCGGCGAGGACAGCAAGTGACAACTCCGAGACCAACGCGGTCGTACTCGGGTCCAGTCCGAGCATCGTCTGGAAGATGTAGAGGAGGACACCGATTACCGCACCGGCAGCGGTCAAACCGAGAATGATCGCCATTCCGATGACATAGAACTTCCGCGGTGTCGATGATGCCTCGGGAGCCCTCGCCGCAGTCTGCGCGTCAGACCAGAAATACCACCAGACGATGGCTCCGACTGCACCCGCCACCAGACCGGTCACCACTCCGGTTCCCCGGTCGGAGACCACGAGATTCGGTCGCAGGATGAGGGTGACAACCGTGGTGAATGACCCGATGGCGGTCGCCAAGCCGATGGCGGCGATCACATACTGGTATGCCCTGATGGCGTCGTTGCGCTCCTTGCCGAGGTGCGGTCGATGGTGGAACCAGATCAATGCCGAAGTCGTCGCCATCGCCAGCAATGGGGCGACAGGCTCGAAATGTGCTCCGGGTGATTCAGGCGATAACGTGAAGTACAGGATGACGATCGCAACCAGTGCGGCGAGTGAACCTACAAGGGTCAGGAAAGAGGCCAGCAGTACCAGCACCACGTAGGTGATATAGGTTCCGTCCGGGGTCGAACGCCAGGGTCGCAACCACTTGTACGCCCAAACCACACCGCCGACAATCGCCATTGCGGCCCCGACGGCGAGCGGCGCGTCGCCATCCGTGGCGGTGAATGTCGAATACAACCGGGTGAACACCCACCACAGAACCAACCCGACGCCGCCGCTGAGGGTTACCAACCCAATGCCCGATCCGACCACGCGATAGATCTGGGAGATTGACCCACCGGGCCTATCGATGCGAGCTGCCCTGTCGTGGATTGCAACCACGGCCGCAACGATGGCAACATCGGTTAGGCGGGGGAGACTCCCGCCAAATGCCGCCCTGACGATGATGACTGCATAGACAACCAACCAGGTGAGGTAGACCAGATCGGTGAAGGCAAGGTAGATCGACCAGGCAACACTGTCGGGATTGACCTCGCGGCGATCATCCTGGCGTCGCCAGAGGATGTAGGCAATTGGCCCGGCGACGATGAGTCCTGCCAGCGCTCCGGAAAGATCTTGCTGGGACATCCCCACCAGGCTTTCCCCCGGGAAGGCGGCCCGGCCCAACAAGAAGAGCGCCCAAACCGTTCCTCCAATGAAAATTGCAAGGAGGCCATAAGCGATCAGGTCTCCGCCGAGTGACCCATCTTTGCTTCGACCCGAGAGAGCTTTGACAACACCGAAAATTATCAGGCCCACAATGGCGAGAAGGAGGAGGCCTCCCAGAACGATGCTCATATGTTGAAACAGGCGTAGGTGAAGTAGGGCCAGGGATCTCCGGTGATCGCCCATCCACCCTCTTGATCGGTCAACTCGATCTGTTCGAAGTATCCGCTGCTCAGCCCGACATCGGTCTGGTTTATAGCAACCTCGACGACTGTGACCGTGCCCATTTCACGCGTCGCTCCGAGAGTCGCCGTAAACGAGTCGTAATAGAAGTTATCCGATATGTCCTGGGCGGTGCAAGCCTCCTGGATCTCAGCGGTTGTCTGCTGCAACGCCGCTTCATAGTCGTTGTCGGCCAGGGCCTGGAGGTAGACCTGGACCGTGCCTTCCGGGGTGGTGGGATCGAGGGCGACGGGTTCACGGATCAAGGCGACAACGGTGAGTGCAACTACGACCAGGAGAACGATGAGGGGAAACGTCCAATTTCGCTTCGTCTGACCGGCATCCGTCGCGGTGTTGTCAACCATTTCGGTCATTGTGCCCCCTGCATCGTTGTTTGACATGACAAACCGGGAAAAGGTTTCAAGCAGGGGTGAGCAGCTCCGGAATACCGGCTCCCACCAGCACTACCGGGTGGAACCCACGCTGCTGGAGGATCGAGCTGGCGATAGTTGCCCGATACCCGGTCTCGCAGGCGATGAGCACCGGACGGTCCTGATCGATCGATTCGGGGGTGTTGTCAACCAGATCGGGCGTGTAGGTGGTAATCGATCCGGGGACCGTGCCCGATGCCCAATCGGTAGGAGCGCGCACGTCGAGTAGCTGAGCTCCTCCGGCCAGCATCTCCCTCGCTTCGCCGGCATCGACAACCTGGTGGCCGACCAGCGGGGCTTTCCATTTGTCGAGGTCGATGATCACTCCGACGACCTGATCGAACCCGATTCTGGCCAGCTGGCGTTGGGCTTCGCCTGGGTCCTGGTCCGGGTTCATCACCAGAACCAGCGGCGCATTGAACGGCAGCACCCACCCGACCCATACCCCGAAATCCTTCCGCAACTCCACACCGATCGACCCCGGGATGTGGCCGGAGGCGAACTCACGTTTCGGGCGGGCATCGACCACTCTCACATCGGCGATGTCGTCGAACCGATCCTCATCGATGGCCGGTGCTGCTCTCAGATCGGGTGCCGGGCGGCCCTGGAGGTTGGCCGGGCCCATGTGCTGGTAGTAGTCGGGAAATGGCGCAAGTCCAGATAAATGCGCCGCCACGAAGGAGTCTTCATCGCTGTGGGCGAGGACGGGGTTGGTCCGCAACTCAACGCCAATCGTTGAATCGGCACTGCTAACGACTGTCGCCGTGCAGAAACTCCCGGCCCCGTGTGTCGGGTAGAGCCGGGTTTCGGCAGGGAGAATGGCGAGTCGGTTGACCGACTGAAACTGAAGCCGGGCGAGGGTGTCGGCCCGGTCGATTCCGAGCAGGTCGCTCCTGCCTGCTGATCCGACCAGGAGGCTCCCACCGGAGAAAACAGCCGTTTCGACTTCGTCGACCAGCAGGAGGTACGACATGTGCTCGGGTGTGTGCCCCGGAGTGTGAATGGGTCGGATCGTGAGTCCTTCGCCGAGCAAGTCTTCTCGATGAAACGCTGGGGTGTGGCGGTAGACAGGGGCGGCCCCGGCGGGGATGATCAACGCCGATCCCAACATCCGGGCGAGGTCGGGGGCTCCTGACACGTAGTCATTGTGGAGATGGGTCTCGATGACCCAACGTATCTCGACGTCGAGCTCACCGATCACGGACAGGAAGCGGTCGATATCGCGCTGGGGATCAACGACGATTCCGAATCCGTCGTGGGCCACGATGTAGGTGCTATCGCCCAGCCCCTCGGTCAAGATCGTGCGGATCTCCACGGTCAGTCCTGCATTCCCAACGCCTTGACGCCTCCTTCGAGATTGGCAACCTGTTGAAATCCGACGCCGGAGAGGTAGTTGGCCACCTGTGCGCTACGACTTCCGGAACGGCAGACACAAAGTATTGGAGTTGCCTTGTCGAGCTCGTCCACACGCTCCATTAGCTCGGTCATCGCGATGAGTGTCGAACCAGGGAGCGTGCCGAGGCTCCACTCCTCGGGTTCCCTGACGTCGAGGATGACGGCACCACACTCTGTGCTCCAGGTTTTCCAATCCCGAGCTGGCACTCTCTCAAATGCTGACATTGCAAACCATCTCCTGGAATAGACAGGTGACATGTTTGAGTCACCGTCACAACGGGCTTCGCACGGACAGGGTACCGGTTGGGTGTATCTGGCGGAGCTCGAGAACATGGCCATATGGCTCTGCGACGGGGACGAGGCCTCCGCATCGCTACGTGCCGCCACGTCGTCGATGGACACCTTCCGTGGCTCGGCAATGGTCAAGCGGTGGATCCACGCCCTGACGACTTTCGAATTCGAAACTGAATTCGGGGCCAGCGCCTTTTCGGACACCCTCGAACGGCTGGTCGAGGGTCGAAGGGTTCGGCTGCCGAACGGAATCGCCTTCGAAACCGAGGTAGCGGCCCGTCTCTCGGTTATGGAGCAGCTCGCCCGTCTCCCCGACAACTATCGATGTGCTCTCTTGCTCAAGGAGGGTCACGGACTGTCAGTTGAACGAACCGCGAAGGTGATGGGGGTCTCGCCAGCCTCGCTCCGCTCGGTCCTCTATCGGGCCCGTCGCTCGCTCCGTTTCGGCTGAAGAACTTCCCGGGTCTCGGTCTACACTGCGGCGGCGTTCAAGGTTCGGAGGGAACCATCGACATCGCAGTGCTCGTCTCCGGTTCTGGCTCGAATCTCCAGGCCCTGATCGATGCCGCCGACCCCGAAGTCAACGTCAGCCTTGTCATCTCCGATCGCGAAGGAGTTGGTGCCCTCGACAGAGCCGTGGCGGCGGGTATCCCGACCCGGGTGATTCGATACCAGGACTTCGCAGGCCGCGATGAATTCTCCGCGGGCATTGTCGAGGCGGCCTCGGAAGTGGATGCCCTGGTCCTCGCCGGGTTCATGCGGATCCTCTCGCCCTTGGCGGTCGACCGATTTCACCACCGCATCCTCAATGTCCACCCTTCGCTCTTGCCAGCTTTTCCCGGTGCCCACGCCGTGGCACAGGCCCTGGCCCACGGGGTCAAGCTCACGGGTGTGACTGTCCACTTCGTTGATGCGGAAGTGGACCATGGCCCGATCATTGCCCAGCGGGAGGTACCGGTTTTGAATTGCGACGACGAGGCAAAACTCCACACTCGAATTCAATCGGTGGAGCATCGTCTCTATCCGGAAGTGGTGTCCGCCTTCGTTCGTGGCAACATCGAGGTTTCGGGCCGCGAGGTGGTTTGGCAATGAAGATTCAGGTAAAACGGGCGCTGCTCAGCGTTTATGACAAGACAGGCTTGGTCGAACTCGCCACCGGTCTGGCTAACGGGGGAGTCGAGCTCGTTTCGTCCGGCGGCACGGCCGCAGCACTCGATGAGGCCGGGTTGAGTGTCACCCGGGTCGAGGAGGTGACCGGAGCCCCGGAGATTCTCGGTGGCCGGGTCAAGACCCTCCACCCCGGGATCCACGGGGGAATCCTGGCCCGGCCCGGTCACGAGGGAGATGCCGAAGACCTCGATGCCAGCGGTATCGAGGCCTTCCAACTCGTTGTCGTCAATCTCTATCCGTTCCGGGAGACGGTGGCCGACCCCGACGCAACCGAGAAGGAAATCATCGAGAAGATCGATATCGGCGGCCCGACCATGGTGCGCGCCGCCGCCAAAAACCACGCGTTTGTGGGTGTGGTAACCAACCCGGGCCAGTATGAGGCAGTGCTGAAGGCCATCACCGAAGGGGGTCTGGACGACGACCTGCGCCGCGACCTCGCCACAGAGGCGTTCTTCCACACGGCTTCGTACGATGCTGCAATCGTCGGTTGGCTGGGCCGGGATCTGGTTCTGCCTTACCGTCACCACTCCAGCCTCCGATACGGTGAGAATCCCCACCAGGAGGCGGATGTCTTCTTCGAGGATGGCTCCAAGCCGTGGTGGCTGGACGCGCGCCAGCATCAGGGTAAGGAGATGTCATTCAACAATCTCGCCGACGCAGATGCTGCTTGGAGCCTGGTCCATGCTTCGGTGCCCGACATTTCGGTGGCGGTCATAAAGCACACGAATCCTTGTGGTTTTGCCTATCACGATCGTGTGGAGGAGGCGTTTCAACGAGCGTGGGATTGCGACCCGGTTTCGGCCTTCGGCAGCGTTGTCGCGATCAACGCGAAGGTAGACACCGAAACCGCACGGCTGATCGCGGAGCGTTTCATCGAAGTTCTCATTTGCACCTCGATCGATCCTGATGCCCTGGCGATTCTGGCCAGAAAAAAGGATCTCCGGGTCCTGGAGGCACCAGCACCCGACCCGCGTCCTGTCGATTTTCGCAGCATCGATCATGGACTTCTCTCCCAGGACCGGGACAGTGATTTTGGTGAGAAGTGGGAATCGATTTCCAACACAGCGCCGACACCTGGAGAGATGTCCGAGTTGAGCGTTGCGATGTCGGTGGCCATGCACACAAAGTCGAATGCCATCGTCATTCTCAAAGACGGAGCCGCCGTCGGTATTGGCGCCGGAGATCAGTCGAGGGTGGGGGCAGCGCGGAAGGCCCTGGCGCAAGCCGGCGAACGGGCCAAAGGCGCAGTGGCCGCATCCGATGCCTTTTTCCCTTTTCGTGACGGGCTCGACCTCCTCGCCGGGGCTGGGGTCACTGCCATCGTGGAACCCGGGGGATCGCGCAACGACCAGGAGTTGATCGATGCCGCCAACCAACACGAGGTGGCTCTCGTGTTCTCGGGTGTCAGGCACTTCAAACACTGATGACCGCCCGGATACTCGACGGCAGAGTCGTGGCCGCAACGGTTAAGGCTGAGGTTTCCGATGCGGTAGCCGAACTGGACTTCCGTCCGGGATTGGCCACGGTGCTGGTCGGTGACGATCCTGCCTCGCACACATACGTGAAAGGCAAACGGGGGGATGCCGCAGAGGTAGGCATCGAGTCGTTTCATCAAGAGCTGGCAACCGATATCAAGCAGGGCGTTCTGGAGTCGCTGATCGCGACCTTGAACGATGACGACTCGGTCGATGGCATTCTCGTTCAATTGCCCCTGCCCGCTCATCTCGACGCCGAGCGGATAGTCGAGCTGATCGATCCACGGAAGGATGTCGACGGTCTCCACCCACATAATTTGGGTCTGCTCGTTCTCGACCGGCCCGGGCTTCGCCCATGCACACCCGGAGGGATCATGCGGATTCTCGACCATTACTGCATACCGACTACGGGGAGTCGTGCTGTCGTTGTCGGGAGATCGTTTCTGGTCGGGCGTCCGCTGGCGTTGATGCTTTCGAGCAAAGGAGCGGATGCAACGGTGTCGGTGGCGCATTCCCGGACCGCCGACCTCGCAGCAGTGACGCGTGAGGCAGACATCCTCGTCGCCGCGGTCGGGTCAGCAGAGTTGATCACGGCTGACCTCGTCAAGCCGGGAGCGGTCGTGATCGATGTCGGGATCAACCGTGGGGAATCCGGACTGGTCGGCGACGTCGAGTTTGAAGGTGTGTCCCAGGTTGCGTCGGCGATTACACCGGTTCCCGGGGGAGTAGGCCCGATGACGAGGGCGATGCTTCTGGTAAACACGTTGAAGGCGGCAACGGCCCGCAGGAGTTAGTCACTCGCTGGAATGACCGCCTTCTCCTAGTTCAGTGAGGCCACGCTGAAGACGACGTGAAACGGTTTGCAGTAGATGACGACACTTGAATACAAGCTCAGGTCGACGTCGTCAGGGATTTCGTAGTTCTGGTCACCGATGTTCCCCTTGAGACCGGCGAGTTCGATGTAGTCACCCAACTCTTCGCTGGTTGATGGGCTCGATCCGGAGGCCAGGAGAACCCGGAGGTCTGGCCCGTTGGTCACCTCGAAATCTTCCAGCCTCAAAACCCGTGAACCGTCCTCGAGTTGATAGATGGTGGCGGTCCCCGAGCCCTGATGAAACTCGTCGGCATCCTGGAACTCTCCGGTTGCGAGGGTGACGAGGCCGGATTCTTCAGCGGGCATCGGTTCTTCGGTTTCGCTGTCCGGGGCGTCGGCGGCATCTTTCATGGCCGCTTCGACTTCTTCCGGGGTCATGTCGTCGGGGACCTGTGCCGATGCTGACATCGGAAACTCCTCGTTGACCTCGGTATCCAGGAACAACGGGGAGAGCAGCCACCACGCGATAAGGAGGGCGGGGACACCGATCACGACGGCACCGATTGTCATGTTGCGTTTGTTGAGTCGACTCATAGTGTTGCCAAGCTATCGGGAGTCCCGAAAAGTTAGCGTAAATTCATTGATAAAACGCCATAAATAGGAGATCGCTAGGCTGGGGTTTCCGTTTCATCCTGCAGAAGAGAGTTACGCCCATGGGCGCACCGATAACCAAAGGGCCTGACGGCCTCAACGTCCCCGACCAACCGATCATCCCCTTCATCGAAGGTGACGGGATCGGGCCTGATATCTGGGCTGCTGCCGTCAGAGTTTTCGACGCCGCCGTAGAGAAGGCTTACGAAGGCGAGCGTAAGGTGGACTGGAAGGAAGTCCTCGCCGGCCAGACGGCGTTCGACGAGACCGGGTCCTGGCTCCCGGACGAAACGGTCGACGCATTCTCCACCTATTTGGTCGGAATCAAAGGCCCGCTGACCACCCCGGTCGGCGGTGGTATCCGATCCCTCAACGTCGCACTTCGCCAGCTTCTCGACCTCTATGCCTGTGTCCGTCCGGTGAGGTGGTACGACGGCGTGCCGTCGCCGGTGAAGGATCCCGGAGCCGTCGACATGGTCATCTTCCGTGAGAATACCGAGGATGTCTACGCCGGCAAGGAACTCGAAGAGGGGACAGAAGACGCCAGGAAGCTCCTCGATTTCCTCGCCTCCGAATTCGGCTGGGAGATTCGATCCGACTCCGGTCTGGGCCTCAAGCCGGTTTCGATCACCGGTTCCAAGCGACTTATCCGCGCCGCGATCAAGTATGCGCTGGAGAATGGGCGCAAATCGGTGACACTGGTCCACAAGGGCAACATCATGAAATTCACCGAGGGTGCTTTCCGGAGCTGGGGTTACGAGCTCGTCCGGGAGGAGTTCGCTGACGTGGCCGTCTCATGGGAGGACAGCGGTGGTGAACCCGGTGACAAACTCCTCGTGCAAGACGTGATCGCCGATGCCATGCTGCAACAGGTGCTCACCCGGCCGGGGAACTACGACGTGATCGCCACCACCAATCTCAACGGTGACTATCTCTCCGATGCTCTCGCTGCCCAGGTGGGAGGGATCGGCATCGCACCGGGCGGCAATATCAACTACGACACCGGTGTCGCCATTTTCGAAGCCACCCACGGCACCGCTCCGAAGTATGCGGGTCTCGACAAGGTGAACCCGGGATCGGTGATCCTCTCCGGCGAGATGATGTTCCGCTATCTCGGCTGGGACGAAGCGGCTGATTTGATCGTCAAGGGAATCGAGGGCGCCATCGCCGCGAAGACGGTGACATACGACTTTGCCCGCCTCACCGACGACGCCACCGAGGTCAAAACCTCCGAATTCGGTGACGCGATCATCGCCCACATGTAAAACCCACGTTCCGACGGTTCATAGTGCCAATAGTGGCGCAGTACGCGTGTAGAACAGGTGTCTAGCGCCTCGGCGTGAGATCTATCAGGTCTTGTGGCTCATTTGCCGATAACGACCAATCCGCTTCCTCGGACGCGACGAATCGATGACATGGAGGTCACCCGACCTTCAGAGAAGAGGAGGCAAATATGAAGCGATTCGCAAAAAGCACACGAATAACCGTGTTGCTCGTTGCGATGGCTCTCGTCGGTCTCGCCGCAGTCCCAGCAACCCTGGGCGCTGCCGATCACCTGGATGCCCCCGGACTGACCTCACCAGGAGGTGACGGTCGTCTGGACATCACGGACGTTTATGCGTTCAAGAAAGGCGCAAACACGGTGCTCATCATGGGCGTAAACCCCGCTGCCGGGGTTTTTAGCCCGCTGACGTTCCGCGAGGGCGCCAGGTATGGGTTCGAGATCGATACCAACGGAGACGCTCGGGAGGACATTTCATTGAAATTCACCTTCGGAGCGCCTGATGAAGAAGGCAATCAGAGTGTCCGTCTGATCAAAACGACAAGCGGGTCGCAAGTGATCGCTGACGGGACCACCGGAGAAGACATTTCAGTGGCGGGAGGCGGCACATTGCACGCCGGCCTGTTCGATGATCCGTTCTTCTTCGACCTCAACGCCTTCTTGGGTAGTTATGCATTCTGCGAAGCGCCAGGAGGACCTGCAGGGTCAACCGGAAGCGATTTCTTCGCTGGACTGAACGTATCGGCCATCGTCCTCGAGGTTCCCTCGAGTTCGCTCGGGCCGAACAACATCGGAGTTTGGGCTCGTACCGGACTCGGAGCACAGCAAATCGACCGTATGGGACGACCCGCGATCAACACGGTGTTCATCCCCACGGAATCGAAGAATGCATTCAACCAGGCAACTCCTCGTAAGGATCTAAAGCAATTCGGTCAGTTCTTGGGCGACCTCGCCCCGGCCTTATTGCCCGACATCCTGACGATCGACACTTCGAGCAGCGCTGGATTCCTCAACGGACGCCAGCTCGCAGACGACGTGATCGACATTGAACTGCAGATCATCACAGGCGACCCCGCCGCTGGTGACTGTGTCGATGGAAATGATGTGGGTCTACCCGGTGCGTTCCCGTACCTGGCGGATCCTCACTAGAGCCAACGCTGATCGCTTGTGGGCCGGTCCGCCGGCCCACAGCGATTCATCGAAAGATTTATGAGAAAAATGTTCGACATAAGGCGCCTTGCCACACTCCTGCTGGCCACTGCAGCCGTTATGGCCATAGTGTTCGGGATCGGCCCGCGGCTCAATCGCAACGAAGCGCCTGCCGGGGTCGCGGTCTACGAATCGATGCCGACTGCCCAAGCCATATCCTTGTTCCAGTCGCGGGTTGCCGCCAATGAAAGCGATGCGGTGAGCGCCACCATCCTTGGAGAGCTCTTCAGCCGCCAGGCCCGTGAGACCGGAGACGTAGCGAAATTGGGTCTGGCCGAGACCACGCTGGATCGCGCTCTGACCGCTCTGCCGGGCTATCCCCGCGCCCAAACCGCTCTAGCCGCGGTGTACCTCTCGCAGCACAAGTTTTCTCAGGCCCTCGACCTGGCCCGGATCGCCGACGAGTCCGATCCCAAGGGAGGCGCCATCCTCACCATTGGCGATGCACAGTTGTCGTTGGGCCAGTATGAGGAAGCGCGTCAGACCTTTCTCGTGGCGATCGAGAAATTCTCAGCCCCTGTCGTGAGCGCCCGATTAGCGCACATCGACGAGATTTATGGCGATGTGGAAGGCGCCCGTCGAACGATCGACAAGGCGGCTGATGCCTTCATGGCCGCCGGCGGCTCTGGCGAAACTGCCGCCTGGCTCCAAATGCGCCGGGGCGATCTGGCGTTCGCATCCGGCGACTATGAAGGCGCTGCGATTGCCTATCGATCGTCTCTTGTAATACTTCCCCGCTATCCAGCCTCGCTGGCTGGCCTCGGCCGCTCTCTTGCCGCCACAGGTGATCTAGCCGGTGCGATCGGTAGCTACGAAGAAGCAGTCGCAATCCAGCCGCTCCCTCAGATCCTCCTCGAACTGGGCGAACTCTATGAACTCGAGGGTCGGTCCGCTGAGGCAGGCCAAGCGTACGCGACCGTCGAGGTCGTCAGCGACCTGAGCGACGGCTTGTTCGACCTCTCGCTCGTGTTCTACGAAGCAAACCATGGCGACCCTGATGTCGCGGTGCAGGCAGCTGAGAATCTGGTCCAGGACCGTCCCGATCTGTTCTCGTACGACGCTCTGGCTTGGGCGCACTACCGAGCCGGCGACCTCGGGAAGGCTCGACAGGCCGCAGACGTAGCGGTTTCGACCAACCCCGGCATCGCATCCATCTGGTACCACTCCGGGGCGATCAGTGCCGCCCTGGGCGACGACGATGAAGCATCGGCCGACCTCGGAATGGCTTTGACTCTCTCTCCCCGGTTCAACCCGATGGAGGTGATCGAACTCCAGCGGATTCTCGAAGGGCTGGAGCCATGAAGACGCTGAGGGTTCTGGCCGTGGTCGGGTTGCTGGCTCTGCCGTTGACGGCGGGTGCCCATCCGCTGGGGAACTTCACGATCAATCATCACCTCGCCGTCAGAATCGGAGATGGTTCTATGGAAGTCGATTACCTGGTCGATCTTGCGGAGATACCGGCGTTCGCAGAGATCGATTCTCTCGATACCGATAGGGACGGCACCGCCAGCGATGCCGAGTTGACGGCGTACGCCGACAGCACCTGTCCCGAATTGGCGGAGGGTCTCAGTTTTGTCCTCGAAGGCGAGCGGGTCGGTCTGGAAGTAGCAGGTGCTTCGGCGGCCACCCTGCCGGGTCAGAATGGTGTCCCGACTCTACGGGTCCAGTGTGACTTCATGGCGCCGGTTGGATCGGGCGAACTGACCATCGAGAACACCAACTATTCCGAGAGGATCGGCTGGGCCGAGATCATCGTCATTTCCGACCAGGTACCGATCACGACGGACCTCCCCGGCGAATCGCAGTCTGCTTATCTCACCTCATATCCCCAAGGCGACCTCGATTCAACCCCCGAAGTCCGGTCGGGTCTGGTGACCATAGGTGCCGGTACAACGGTGGCTGGCGCTGCCGCACCGCTTCTTGCGCTCGGTTCAGCTTTTGACTCCACAGAAACCGGGTTCGTCGCCGCCGTGTTGGCGATCGGGGCGGCCCTCCTGCTCGGTACGACGCACGCCCTGGCTCCCGGTCATGGAAAAACCATCGTCGCCGCCTATCTCGTCGGCACCCGGGGAACGCCGCGGCAGGCCTTCCTCCTCGCCGGTGCGACGGCCGTATCCCACACCGCAGGGGTGGCCATCCTCGGTGTGATCGCCGCCACCGCCTCAGTTGCCTTTGAACCCACTGTGTTCTACCCGTACCTGTCAACGGTGGCCGGCGTGGTGATACTCGCCGTCGGTGGAAGGCTTCTCTGGCTCGCTTTGCATCGGAGCGGCCATGGTCACTCGCACGACCATGGTAATACGCAAGATCATGGTCACAGCCACCATCCCGATGATCACACCCACCAACACCCGCATCCGCACCGCCACGGCGACGATCACGATGCCAAACCTGCGCTGGGTTGGAAGTCGGTAGCGGCCCTGGGGTTCTCGGGGGGTCTGGTGCCATCCGCCTCCGCGATTGTCCTGCTTCTGGGTGCCATCCAATTGGGACGGGCATGGTTTGGTGTGTTGCTGGTGGTTGCTTTTGGCATCGGGATGGCGACGGCTCTGGTGGCTTCAGGTCTCCTCGCGGTATTAGCTCACCGTTTCGGTTGGCGGCTGTTTGCAGGCCGACGCCCCGAATCGAGGGCGTGGCGTTGGGTCCCGGTCGCAGCGGCTTCAGCCGTGGTGGTCCTGGGGCTGGTCCTCACGGCCAACGCGGTTGGGGATCTACCGATCTTTTGAGGCTTCGCGGCCCATCATGAAATATTCCGGGTTCGGTTCCAGGCCTGATAGCAATGCGATCCGATTGGAAAGTCCGTAGACCGCTGCAATCGATCCGATGTCCCAGATGTCGTCGTCGGTGAATCCATGTTGATGGAGCAGCTCCCGGTCATACGAGCCGGAAACTTCCGGGGTTCGGGCGACGACTATTGCGAAGTCGAGCATTGCCCTCTGCCGGTCGGTGACAGGTGCGGTACGCCAGTTGGCGGCTATCCGATCGGCGATCTCAGCATCCCGCGCTCTGATCCGGAGGATGGCGCCGTGGGCCACAATGCAGTAGAGACAGTCGTTGGCGGCACTGCTGGCGACGATGATCATCTCCTTCTCGGCCTTGGTCAGTCCCGACTCCCTCTCCAGGAGGGCATCGCTGTAGTCCATGAAGGCACGCAGTTCGTCGGGACGGTGGCCCATACCCAGGAAGACATTGGGGATAAAGCCGGTTTTCTCGGCTATTGGTTCGATTCGCGCCCTGAGATCGTCCGGTAGTTGGTCGAGGGTGACGATGGGGTATCTACTCATCCGTCGTCACCACCGTTATAGGCGCGGTCGTCCTCCGCCCACTCATTGTTCCGCTCCTGGACCTTCTGTAGAGCTTTGCTAGCTTCTTCCCTGGTGGGGAAGGGACCGATTCGGGTGGTGATCCGACAGCCAAACTTCGGCTCCACGGTTTTGTGTTCGATGCAGTAATACCACTCTTCATCCATATGCTTAATGTACCGCGACTCGTCGCTTGGACGACCGCGACGCCATCGGGACGGTCCGCGAGTCCAGATTTTGAGCGGGATGACTCTCTGCTCGAACAGGCAACACCGGCAGCCCTCCTAGACTCAACCCGATGGCCACATTGCAGATAACCCGACCGGGCGATGTACTACCTGAGGCAGAGGTCGCCGCCCTCAAGCCGATAATCGACGATATCAACCGACTCAAGGCCGAACGCAACGCCATCGTCGCCGCCCACAACTACATGACTCCCGACATCTATCACCTGGCAGCAGATGTGACCGGCGATTCCCTGGCTCTTGCATACCTTGCCAGGGAGACGGAGGCCGAGGTAATCGTTCTCGCGGGGGTCCACTTCATGGCGGAGACAGCCAAGATCCTCAGCCCTGAGAAAACCGTCCTGATTCCCGACCTCCAGGCGGGATGTTCCCTGGCTGATGGCATCACCGGCGCCGATGTTCGCGCTCTAAAAGAGCAGTATCCGGGAGTGCCGGTGGTGACGTACGTGAATACTTCGGCAGAGGTCAAGGCCGAGTCGGACATCACCTGCACTTCGTCAAACGCGGTTGCCGTTGTCAACTCACTCGGGGTCGACCGGGTGATTTTCACGCCTGACCAGTTCCTCGGAAAATGGGTCGCCACCCAGACAGATGTAGAGGTGATCCTCTGGGAAGGGTCTTGCATGGTGCACGATCGTTTCACCGGCGAGGAGATCAGGCACCACAAGGAATCCCTGGGCGACATCAAGGTAATTGCCCACCCTGAGTGCCCACCGGACGTCCTCGAAGAGGCGGACTACGTGGGGTCGACACATGGCATTCTGGAGTGGGTACGGGTCAATAAACCGGATCGGGTGATGATGATCACTGAGTGCTCCATGGCCGACAATGTCTCCGTTGAGAACCCGCACACCGAATTCATCAGGCCTTGCAATCTCTGCCCTCACATGAAGAGAATCACCCTCGACAACATCAGGACCTCGCTGGCGACCATGACCCATCAGGTGGAGATCGCCCCTGATGTGATCGATCGCGCTCGCCAGGCCGTGGAACGTATGCTCGAGGTCGGTCGCAAGGACTGAAACGATGACCCAAATCACCCGTCTCGACGCACCGCTCATCGTTGGCGCTGGCGTAGCGGGTCTGACGGTGGCACTGGGCCTGGATCGGTCTTATGTGGTCGCGGCGCCCGAGATGGGGTCAACATGGTGGGCTCAGGGCGGTATTGCCGCTGCCCTGTCATCGGAGGACTCGCCCTCACAACACGCTGAGGACACGCTCGCTGTTGCCGGAGGCCTTGCGGCGCATGATGCCGTCGAAGCCCTCACCCGGGGTGGTCCGGAAGCCATTGAGCGACTCACCGCGATGGGTGCCGAGTTCGATCGTGACGAAGAAGGCGATCTCATGTTGGGCCGCGAGGGCGGGCATCAGATCCGTCGGGTTGTCCATGCTGACGGTGACGCCACCGGGGCCGAAGTGATGCGTGCCCTGAATCAGGCGGTGGAGGCTTCCGAGCGAGTTGTCACCATCCCGGGGCGTGTCGTGGAACTGGTAGAAATCTCCGGTCGGGTGAGTGGCGTTGTCCTCGCTGAGGGCATGAACCGATCCGTTCTGCTCGCTCCAGCGGTCGTCCTGGCCACTGGAGGGGCAGGTCGACTCTTTGCACGTACCACCAATCCCCTTGGTGTCACTGGTGACGGTATCGCAATGGCGGCAAGGGTCGGAGCCCGTCTCGCCGATCTCGAGTTCGTGCAGTTTCACCCCACAGCCCTTCTCGCCGGGAAAGACCCACTACCGCTCCTCACTGAGGCGTTACGGGGCGAAGGAGCTCTCCTGGTCGATGCCTATGGGCGTCGATTCATGGACCAATACCATCCGATGGCTGAGCTGGCACCTCGGGACATCGTGGCGCGGGCCATTTTCTGGCAATACGACAAGGGATCGGGGGCATATCTCGATTGCACCAGTCTTTCCGATTTCACTGAGCGTTTCCCCACCGTCAGTGCCCATGCCCACTCCGTCGACCTCGATCCTGCAACCGACCTGTTACCGGTGTCGCCGGCCGCCCACTATTACATGGGTGGTATCGACGCCGACATTCGTGGTCGAACATCGGCTGCGGGGTTGTGGGCGGTGGGGGAGTGCTCGTCGACAGGGGTACACGGGGCCAATCGTCTCGCCTCGAATTCGTTGCTGGAAGGGCTCGTGTTTGGGGCGAGTGTTGCCATCGACGTCGCCAAGAATCTGGTCGAAACGGATGGAAAGCCGGAGACCACTCCCGAGGCCCTCGACCTGCCGCTGGTGGCAGGCCCGGCCCTGGAGGACCTGCGCCAACTGATGTGGGATCGCGTTGGATTGGTACGAATCGGATCGGGCCTCTGGGAGGCCCGAAACGGCCTCCTCGAGTTAGAACCGGTGCTTCGCCGCACGATTGCCGGCCGGGTGGCTGTAGAACTGTCACTGATGATCGCTCTCGCTGCTTTGCGTCGAAGCGAGTCGCGGGGTGGGCACTACCGGGCGGATTATCCCGAATCCGACCCGGTGCAGGCGTTCCGAACCCTGATCGATCCCACCCGCGCCGAGATGGTCTCGATCGAATGATCAACGAATCGTTATACCGCGAACTGGTGCAATTGGCCCTGGAGGAAGACCTTGGCACCGCTGGTGATATCACCAGTGACGCAACCGTTCCCGAGAGCACCGTGGCGAAGGGCGAGTTTCGCACCCGGCGCATGGGAGCGATTGCGGGCCTCGAGGTCGCGGGTTACGTGTTCCAGGTCGTTGACGAAACCGTCGTTTTCAACGCACGTGTTTCCGACGGTGATCGGGTGGAGAAAGGGGCTGTAATCGCCGTGGTGTCGGGAAGTGCGCGATCGATCCTGGCTGCTGAGAGGACCGCCTTGAACTTATTGGCGCGGATGTCTGGTGTGGCGACCCAAACCGCACAACTCGTAGATGCCGTGGAAGGGACCAAAGCCCGGATCGCCGACACCCGGAAGACCATGCCCGGCATGAGGGCACTCGACAAGTACGCGGTTCGTATGGGTGGTGGGATGAACCACCGGTTCGGGCTTCACGACGCGGTGCTGATCAAAGACAACCATATTGTCGCCGTGGGCTCGATTACTGGAGCCATCCAGGCTGCCCGCGCCCGGGTTGGCCATACCGTTTCAGTTGAAGTCGAAGTGGAGAGTTTGAAGCAGTTGCAGGAAGTGCTCGACGCCGATGTCGACATCGTCCTCCTCGACAACATGTCGCCGATGGAACTCGCCGAGGCGGTGAGAATGGTGGATGGTGCCTTCACCACTGAGGCATCAGGTGGGATCACCATGGAGAATGTCCGGGATGTGGCCGAATCCGGTGTCGACGTGATCTCTGTGGGCTGGATCACCCACTCCGCCCCACAGTTGGATATCGGCCTCGACTTCGTGGTCTAGGCCTTTTTTCTGATCCCGCGAAGGGCAACCAGCGGCGTCCGCGTTCTCCTCTCCGTCCATTTATGGAGGCAGTACCGCCGACGGGGTCGGCGGGAGGGTGGGCCATTAGACATCAACACTGATCAGAACACGGGCGGCGGCCATGGAGTTTGCGGAGCAAACTCCTAAGGAATCCGAAGGATTCCCGTCCACCCCCGGCCGTTGCTTTTCGCAACGGCCACCCCATCCATTCGACTTCGTCTTTGGAGGGGGAGTCGGAAGGCGTGGGAGTACCCGAGCGTCCGCGTTCTTCTCTCCCTCCGCTGGCGGAGGGAGTACCCGGCGACGGATGGAGCCGGGGGAGGGTGGGCCTTTGGACATCAACACTGATCAGAATGCGGGTCGCTCCTAAGGAATCTGAAGGATTCCCGTCCACCCCCGGCCGTTGCTTTTCGCAACGCCCACACCCCCTCC
>JBGTFH010000056.1:0-40611 GCA_041747375.1 Acidimicrobiia bacterium | reverse complement strand
AGCCTGTTCGTCAATGGTGACGCCATACTTGGTTGGGATCCCGACCCGGCTACTCCCGGGGGCATCGCATTCGCCACCGGTCGGGTGCCTCGATGCACGTCTGAACCCAATCCGGCGGTCGACCCCACCGCGGAGGTGTGGGCTTATGTGATGGCATACATCCATCCGCCACCGATCCCGGAACTCAACCCTCCAGTCGGAAGTGGTGTGACCGGGTTGGAGACCTTTCTTGGTGTGCCCATTCCTCCGGTCCACGACGGGTCTCTGAGCGCCGGAGTCGTATCCCTGGAAGTCCATATCGAAGTGGACGGGGTAATCGTGGACTGGGGAGACACCGCCATCGACACATACCCGGCTTCTTCTGACGCGCTGTCCGGATTTCCTGATGGGATCGCCCTCCATGTGTACGAGACCAAAGACCCGGTCGGCTATCCGGTGGTGGTCGCATACGACTGGACGGCTCGGTGGAGAGTACCCGGGGGTTCCTGGCAATTCCTGAGCATTCCCAACACTTCAACAGGCGTGGCCTACCAGGTCGCCGAGATCGTCTCGGTCCTGGGCAATTGACGGCTCAAATGAGTCGTCGCAGAACGTCCACCACAAACACGAAAGGCTCCGGCTGAAGCCGGAGCCTTTTCGCTGGAGGAATTGCAGTTGCTCCGAATGTATCGGCTGACGGCATCGGACCTGTAGCGCGTTTTAGTCGGTGATATCTAACCCGGCTTAGTGGCCAGAATCGACCACATCAGCGGAATCTGCAGGCTGTCCTCAGGGAGCCGCCAACGTCCGGTCTCGTCTTCGACCATATTGTCGAGGCCCTGCCACTCGCAGAAGTCGTATTCCCTGACGGCGTCGAGGCGCATTCCGGCGTCGAGCAAGGCGGTCAGGGTTTCACCGATCCCATGATTCCAGCCGAAGGTCTTCGGGCTGGTCACGACCCCCTCGCCGGCATAAGTCTCGGTTTCATCGAACTCGTCCGGTTCGCCTTCGAAGTAGGCATATTTGAAACACAGTCTCCCGTCGTCACCATTCTCGAAGTCGAGGGCCCACAAAATCGGGTGCGCCTCACGGATGTAGAACATACCCCCGGGATTGAGCAACCCGGCGACGACGCGGGCCCATCCGGCGATGTCGGGAAGCCAGCAAATCGCTCCCACACCTGTGTAAACGACGTCGAAGGTCTCCGGGAGGACCTCCGGGACGTCGTACAACTCCGAAACCACGAAGCGTGCTGGCGTGTCGGCTATCGAGGTCAACTTACGGGCGGCTTCGATCGACTTCTCTGAGAAGTCGACCCCGGTGACTTCGGCACCCAACCGTGCCAGTGAAATGGTGTCAGTCCCGATGTGGCACTGGAGATGTACCAGGGTTTTCCCGGTGAGATCGCCGAGCTGATCTCGATCGAAGCGAACGACATCTGAGAGGTGCTCGGGATCCGAAAAGCGGTCGACGCGATAGCCGTTTGCGTCGAAGTGGATCGGGACCCGGCTGTCCCAGTTGTCTCGATTGACCAGACGGTGTTTATCCATAGGCATATCCGGGAAGTATGGCTTTTCGCGATCGGTGGAGTCCCCACAATTAGCCGAATCGAGACTCAGCGCCTATCCTGCCGCCCCCAAATATGACCATTCGATTTTGAGCTTGAGACGGGTCCTCGGTGCGGCGCTAGCACTGTTTCTGCTCGTCACGACGTTCACTCTGGCTCAAAAACCCGTCGGCGACACGTCGGTTTTGGGAGAGGGCGCCAGTCTCGACCCGCGTAGCTACGCCGGGTTCTCCACAACGAGTACCGACGAAAAATCCTCATTCAAGGCCCGACTGGGCGAGACCACGACCACGGAATACGTAACGACCACCAGCACCATGCCCGCTGAGACCACCACGACAGCAGGCACTGCGGCCGGGGGATCAGCTACGCCGACCACAACCCCGTCTTCGGGAAGTCCGACCACGACTTCGCCGCCGTCCCCGACCACGACAGAGTCGGCCGGCGGATACAACTCCGGCTACGAATCCTCGTTTGTGGCCGAGATCAACAGTTTGCGCGCCGCCAATGGTCTGGCCAGTCTTGCTCGCAACGGATCGCTGGATGCCGAGGCCCGGGAATGGTCCAAGTCGATGGCGGAACAGGGCAGTCTCTCGCACAGTGATATCGGCCGATTGATCCCACCCTGGTCGTCGGTGGCAGAGAACGTCGGCAGCGGTCCGAGTGTCTCAGCAATTTTCGGCGCTCTGATGGGAAGCCCAACCCACCTCGACCACATGCTGGGTGAATATGACGTCATCGGCGTCGGGGTTTGGGTCGATTCCAACGGGACTCTGTGGACCACCCACATCTTCGCTAAGTAGGTCAGCCGGGACCGCACTCCGGTTCCGCCAGCAACACCGGATGACCCGGTGACTCGATAAACGCAGGGATCAGGCAGGAAGAAAACTCGCCTTCCGGGGATACGACGACTCTGGCCACCGCAGTATTCGATCCAGCGTCCGAGAGGTTCGGCCAGACAAAGTTCCCTAACGACCAGGCTACCGGCCGGCCCTCCAGCGTCTCCAGCGGCTGCAATCGGTGTGAATGGTGGCCGAATATCACGTCCGCCCCGGCCGTAATCATCGCCTCGGCTCGAGCCCTGTCGTCAGGTCGGGGTTGGTTATCCAACTCCACCCCCCAATGAATGGTCACCACCACGATGTCGGCGACCTCGGACGCCGCTCTGACCGCCGCCACCATCGATTCAATGTCATCACCGTTGCGCATCCCCGGTCGCTCCGGAGTGGCAAACCAACCCGGATGTGGAAAGACCCCACCGAAGCCAATGACGGCGACCTTCCACCCCTTGATGTCAAAGACGGCAGGGGCCCCTGCTTGAGTTTCATCAGCACCGGCCCCGACCGGGTGAAGTCCAATATCGTCGAGAAGTTGCCGGCCGGTGAGCATGGCCGGTTTTCCATAGTCCTGGCTGTGATTGTTTCCCAGGTTGACGACGTCGACCCCGGCCTCGACCATCGCCGGATAGGCGCCAGGGTCGCACCCGAAGACGAACTCCTTGGGTTCGGCCGGCCCGTCGGGAGACGGCGAGCACTCCAGATTCACCACGGAGAGGTCATCTTCCAGAAAGAGGCCGTCCAGCCCGGACCACACATGTACATAGCCTTCGCTCAACAAGGAAGGGATCACACCCGCATCGAGATTCACATCGCCGACTCCGTGGATCACCAACCACCCCCGGCCGGAAGTAGTCGTGGTCGCCGGATCGGTGCTCGTCGTCGAGGGTGAGGTCGTTGACGTAATCGTCGGAATAGTGGTGGTGGTCGACAGGATTGTGACCTCGGTCGAACCTTCAGGGATCTGGCAGGAACCCAGAGTCAGCGCCAGCACCAACGCCGTCAGCGGCAACCTACGAATAGAACTGCTTTGCCCATTTCCGATACAGACCGATCGGGCCATTGCCGCGAGCAAGACGGGGCGGGTCGACATACGCCTTATTCTCCCAGATAGGGAAATCCTGGGTGGCATCGTTGGCGAATCCGTTGAGGATGAAACGCGCCGCCCCGGAACCGACTATGCCGGCCGGGATCGCTTTGAGGAAGCCCTTCCGATTGGCCGGGTCTTTCATCCAGAGGCCGAGACGCAAATCGATCAGATCGCCGTCCCGGGGAGTCGCCAGGACCAATAACCGCGCTTCGAGCCCGAGGTCAGGAATGGTGACGTCGACCTGCGAATACCCGAGGCCGTGAATGTGGATGTCGTATTCGAACCCGGTTTCGAAATCCGGCCCGAGTGCGCCAAAGGGACGGAGCGGGCGTCGTGCCCGGTATCCGATATTGAGGTAGGCATCGGAGGTCGAGACGTCGTTGATCATCTCTACATCGCGATAGCCGTGGACCACGGCAAAATGCCCCAGGTCGACCGAGTTCTCGGTCGTCTCCTGGGGGTGATCGTGGAGTTGGAAAGTCCGATAAAGCAGTGGTCGAAACCCCGCAGGGTCGAATACTGGCAATCTGAAATTCGGCTCTAGATCCTGGCCGTGATGCCAGGCGAAGATTGCGCCGTCGGTCTCGATCACCGGCCACACCCGGGCCTCCAATCCCGCCGGGACGGGTGACCCGTACCCCGTTGCAACACAATTGCCCTGGCCGTCGAAGCAGAATCCATGGAAAGGACAGCGGATCGCATCATCGACGATCGTGCCGCCCAAACCGAGATGAGCCCCCAGGTGGGGACAATGGGCCCTCATGACGCATACCCCGGATGAAGTCCTGAACACGACCACATCGTCCCCGGCCAGCGCCGAAGTCACGACATCGCCGGCGCCGACCTCAGAGCTCCACGCCACGGCATACCAACCATCCGGGAATGGAGGCAGGCCCCGACGTCCCGACGTCCCGGTCCGGGTCATTCCGGGTCGATTTGCGCGGCGAGATGTGCGGTCGATGGTGCGCCGGACCAACCCTGTTCGTGGATCTGGTCCCGCTGCGTCTCGATCGCGGTCAGATCGATTGTGATCTCGGGTTCAAACCTGAACACCTTGACCAGGACGGAGTAGACCCAGAAGTTGAGCAACCGGAAAGGGAGACCGGCAGCAAACTCGGCCACGTAACCCAGGACCATCGTTACCAATATTTTCGGGCTGAGATCGACATCCTGCATTCGGGCGAATTTGGTGTTGCCGGCGACATCGGGAGGAACAGGCTCGGCAACATGGCCGACGAACCGCCATAGCCCCATGGAAACGAGTGCGTACATCGAGAACAACACGGCATCTTCTGGGCCGAGTGCCTGGATCGTAATAAAAGCCCCAGCGCCAATCGTCCCCCACGTGACTACCAGACCAATGGTGAAGACACGTTCCCGATAACTACGCGCCTGATATACCTGCCATACGAGGAGGAGCGCAACTCCGATCACCCCGGTGTAGTGCCAGAGCAGTACATACCAGGCAAGACCGTCCACGATGAATCCGGCGTGAGTGGTGTTGGAGAACCAGTTGGTGTGATATGACGCGTACGTAACCGATTGCATCTCCAGAGACTCGATCCCCAGGTTCTTGTCGATCCGGAACGCCGTTGGCATCGAGACCAGCCTCGTCATCGGGCCCGGCAGCGCATAACAAGCTACGAAGAACAGGACGGTTGCAGCCGTCGTTATCCAGAAGATGGGTTCAATGACACCGGAAAGGACGAGGAGCCACAGGATCAGTCCGAGAATGACGACGGCGGCTGTCGCCTGGGAGAGGTTCTTCACGACGCGCATGCCCGCCAAGATAGCGGGCGGGTGAGCGCCGATCGGTCAAGGCTTTAGGGGGTGGTGCGCTAAACCTTTTGCCGTGAGCGGTATGCAGCCACGTTCTCCCGGGTGGTGCAGGTCTCCGAACAATTCCTGCGCGACTTGTTCCGGGAAGTGTCGACATAGACGTCATCGCAGGTCGAAGAATTGCAACGGCCGAATCTCTCGAATCCACCTTCGATCATGGCTGCGCTCAAACCCATCGCAGTAATGGCACCGAGCCAACGCGCCGGGCTCTCCCCTTTCGCCTCGAAATGAAGATGGGGACCTTCACCGTGGAGGCTGAGCCGGGGAGTGGCACCCACGTCTGAAAGAATGGAATTGATGATGTCGGCCGCATCCGCCGCCGTCTCCGCTTCGAATACCGACCGGAGCCGGGTCCGCAAGGCCCGGACTTCATGGAGGTCCTCCTCCTCAGGCGCCCACCCGGGACCACACCAATTGGCTTCAGCACCGCTGACGAAGAGCGAAACATTCTCGGGCGAAATCAATTTATCCTCGCCGGTGACAGTGCTGAACGTGTTGACCAGGTCAACGGCCATCTGGACTGGCTGGTCGTTGTAATGTGAATAATCCATTCGCTCCCTCAGGGACTGCAATCGCTGTAAGGGTCATTATAACAAATAGGCTGCTACAACGCATCCTCAGATCGAATAGACACGGGTGCCCTCGATATAGGTAGCAGAAACTGCGAAGTCCTCGTCGAGGACGACGAGATCGGCCACGGACCCGGTGGCCAATGATCCCGACTCCAGCCCGGCCATCTTCGCAGGTGTCGTTGAGGTGGCGGCTGCCGCTTCGACCACGGACAAACCGAGGTCGAGGAGGTTGCGAAAAACGGTGTCCATCGTGACGACACTGGACGCAATGGTCCCATCGGAAGTGGTGGCCTGCGAGCCGACGACGTTCACCGTCCGACGACCAAGTGTGAATTCACCCTCGCCGAGTCCGGCTGCCGCCATCGCGTCGGTGATGGCGACGAGGCGACTCCCGGCGGAGCGGACCACGACGATCGCGACCTCCCGGCTGAGATGGATGCCATCGAATACGGCGGTCACAAAAATCCCCGGGTCGGTGAGGGACACACCGATTATTCCGGGATCGCGGTGTCGCAGGGGCCGCGATGCATTGAAGACATGAGTGACCCCGTTGGCGCCGCGCGCGAGGGCGGCCCGGGCAATCGTGGCGTCGGCGTCGCTATGGCCGATCGAAACAGCCACTCCAGCGGAGACCAGGAAGTCGATGAGCTCCAGGGCCCCGGCCAGTTCTGGTGCCACGGTCATCTGGGCGACATTTCCCGACTCCACGAGGTCCCGAGCGATCGCGAGATCGGGTGGGAGAAGCATTTCCGGTGGGTGGGCGCCTGGATAGAGCGGAGACAGGAACGGACCCTCGAGGTGGGTGCCGCAGAACTTGGCTCCGGGGTACTGCGCCGAGGCATGGACCTGGAGACCCCGTTGCATCTCCTCCATCGACATAGTCGGCAATGTTGGCTGAAATCGAGTTACACCGGTGGACGCCAGCGCCACAGAAGCCGCTTCGATTTCAGACTCGGTGGCCGAGGAGAAATCGACTCCCCCAAACCCGTGGGTATGGATATCCATGAAGCCGGGCACCGCAGTCGATCCTCCCCGACTGCCTGGCAGGCCGACAGCCTCGATCCGGCCTTCGTCGACGTCGACGTCACCTTCGACCAGCGTGTCGTCGACGACGGCCGCGCCAACCCCTAATCGCATGAAATTACGCTAGAGAGGCTTCGAGGCTGACCGCGACATTGCCCTTCAGAGCCTTTGAAACCGGGCAGTTCTCCTTGGCTCCCTCGGCAGCAGCGAGAAAATCTTCCTCGGACATTCCCGGCACGTCACCCACAACGGTCAACACCATCGTGGTGATTCCCTCACCGACTACGAAAGTAGCGGTTGCCGAAGTGTCGAGCGACGCCGGTGGATGACCCGCACGTGTGAGACCGCCGGCGAGGGCCATGGAAAAACACGAGGCGTGGGCGGCGGCAATGAGCTCTTCGGGGCTCGTCAGCCCGCCATGGTCTTCCGTCCTCGCCTTCCATGTGACGCTCATCACCGGGGCCGCCCCCGTTTCGAGAGCGACGGTTCCTGTCCCGCTCGCGAGGTCACCCTCCCAATGTGCCCTTCCGGTGCTTTCCAATCCCATTCTCAACTCCAATCGATGATGTGTGGGTTGAAACTTAGCGGGGCCGGGCCGCTCAGAAGTCGGCCCCCCTCCCGTATGGCAGAATCGAGCAATGATCCATAGCGACAATCCCTTCGCGCAATCCGACGACGCAACACGTCGGCTCCGTGGCCGGCTCGGATCCGGAGTGACCGTGATCACCTCGGGCAAGCCTGAAACACCAACCGGGCTCACGGTCTCTTCCCTGGTTGTCGTCGAAGGCGCACCGGGCCGTGTGATCGCCGTCGTCGGCCCGAACTCCGATCTCTACGACACCGCGATCAAATCCGGGCGATTCATCGTCCATGTATGCATGCGAGAACACGCAGGACTCGCCGATGTCTTTGCCGGACTTCGCCCCAATCCCGGCGGGATGTTCGCCGGGTTATCACTGGACCACACCGAATGGGGACCGTCGATCAGATCGATACCGACCCGTGCCTATTGCTCGGCCGCGACTATCGCACCTGTTGGTTGGTCGGGTTTACTCACGGGCGTCATCGATCGAGTGGATTTTGACACAGACCCCGATCCCCTGATCCACTACCGGGGCAAATATCGAGGTCTACTGGGTCTCGAGTAATGGAGCGACCTCGGTACCGAGCAATTCGATCGCCCGCAAGACTTTCTCATGAGGGAGACTCCCGACACTGATGTGGAGCATGAATCGCTGGATGCCCAATGCGTCCTTGATGAATGCGATCTTGGCGGCCACGGTTTCAACATCGCCGAGCACGAGGGAACCACCGGGCGCTCGCATCATGTCGAAAGCTTCCCGGGTCATCGGCCCCCACCCCCGCTCGCGACCGATCCGGGTCATCGCCCTGGCATACGAGGGAAAGTACTCGTCGGCGGCCCGGTCTGAATCCTCACCGATGAAGCCGTGGGCATGAACCGCTAGCGGAGCGTCCTCGACCCGAAATCCGGAAGCAACCAGGGTGCGGCGATGTAAGTCGGCCAGAACGGCAAACCTCGTAGGGTCGCCTCCGATGATGGCAAGGGCGACCGGCAGGCCACGCTCCCCTGCCCTTACTATCGATTGCGGCGTCCCTCCCACAGCAATCCAGACAGGGAGTGGGTTCTGATCGGGGCGCGGATAGATTCCCTGGTCGATGAGCGGAGTCCGGAACCGACCCGACCAGGTCACCACTTCGGCATCACGGATCTGCAACAGGAGATCGAGCTTTTCAGCGAACAGTTCGTCGTAGTCGGAGAGCGAATACCCGAATAATGGAAAAGACTCGATGAACGATCCCCGGCCGACCAGCAGCTCGGCGCGGCCATCGGAAACGAGGTCGAGGGTGGCATATTGCTGAAATACCCGCACCGGGTCGTCGGAACTGAGAATCGACACCGCCGGCGTGAGCCTGATTCGCGAGGTCCTTCCGGCGATTGCTGCCAACACGATCGCAGGCGCCGAAACTGCGAAGTCGGGTCGGTGATGTTCACCCACCCCGTAAACATCGAGCCCCACCGACTCTGCCATCTCCGCTTCTGAGAGAACCTGGCGAACCCGTTCGCCGTATCCAATTTCGGAACCGTCTCCTGGAATCACCTCGGCGAATGTCGTTATGCCTAACTCCATGGTCACCTCAAGCCCGGGTTCCGGCGCAATCGACGCAAGTAACGGTCGCTGGCCGGGCCTCGAGCCGGGCGGGGGGAATCTTCTCGCCACACACATCGCAAAGTCCATAGCGACCGCTGTCCAAACGGGAGAGGGCTTGATCGATTTCGCTGATCGACTTCGCTATCGAACGGGCGGTGGCGGTCGTCGCCAGCCTCTCCACTGCTTCCGACGTCCCATCGCCCACCCGTTTGCCGAAACCAATCCCGACACCCTGTTCGGGTGGCGCAGTCAGCCGGGACAACTCCGCCGACAGCTCGATACGCCGTTCGACGAGTGTGTCCTTGACGTTTTCAGTATCCACCAGCCCGAATCTAGAGAAGTTCGGGGCGCTACTCGGGAAAGCTGAGATCGGCCACCACCGGGAAATGGTCGGAGGCGGTCGACTGGATCACCCCGACGTCGATCGTCGTGATGTCGCTGGTATGGAAGATGTAGTCGATTCGATACATCGGGTCGGCCGCTCCCGAGGTGAACCCATCGCCGGTTCCTGCTTCGTCCCACGAGTCGATCCAGCCTGCGCTCTCGATCTGTGCAATCTGGTCCCAGTCGGGGCGGGCATTGAAATCGCCCATGAGGACCGCCGGCATCTGGCCTCCCCAGTTGTCCAGGATCACTTCGATCTGTTCGGTGTGCACCGGGAGGAGATCGGCCTCGGGGTCTTCATCGTGGACATCCGAATCGTTGACATGCTGTAAGTGTGTGCTGATGACGAGAACGTCGAGGTTTCCAAGGTCGACGGTTGCACCCAGATACCCGCGCTGCATCGGCGTACCCACCAGCGGCAAGAAGTCGGTCCCGAATCCGGTGATCGGGAACCTGCTGAAGACGGCATTCCCCCAAACTGGATCGGTCGTCCCGAAATACGCCACGTGCTCGAACCCGAGCCGGATTTGGAGCAGGGTCATCAGATCGGTGGTGGCGCTGATCAGCCTGCCCCGCGGCATCTCCTGGAAAGCCACGACATCGGCCTGGGAGTCTTCGACGACGCGAGCGATCGCTTCAACATCCATGGCGCCATCGGTGTTGAAAGCCGAGTGGACGTTGGAGGTCATGAACCGGACGGAATCCTCATGGGAATCCCTGGTATCTGAGTCGGCGGTCACGGCATAGCCGAACGCCGCTATCGACAAGACCGATGCGGCGGCGGCGAAAACCCAGTCTGTGCGTCCAATGGCCTCCTCTGGCCGAAGGAGGACCAGGCCAAAAACCCCTCCAAGAAGCAGCAACACGCCGACGGCGGTTCTTACAGATGCCTGGCTGAATCCGAGATTCATGTCCAGGGGCAGGTAATAGGCAAGTCCGAGGATCAGATAGGTGGTCATCCCGGCGATCAGGTAGAAGCCCGAAGCGCCGGTCCCGGTGGACTCGGTATCCGGGACGAGTCCTGACCAGACCACGCCTGCCAGTGGAACGGCCGCCAGAGAGAGGACATTGAACATGGCCGCATCGCCCTCCGCCGCGACGACGGCCATAGCGACCACAATTACCGAGAGAGCGAACACCCACCTCCTTCCCTGCCACAGGTAGGCAAGAATCAGGGCGAGAACGTTCAACAGCGCGATCCTGAGCTGGGCGACCGGGCCGGAGATGCCGGTCACGGCGCTCGTCCAACCCTGCGACTGCAGGATCAGCGTCTCGGCGAACAGAAACGGGCCGATCGAGAGCAAAAGTGCCCCGCTCCCCCAGGAGACACCAACCAAACTGTCATGTGGTGTCTTGAACAGGGTCCACGCCATCCCGAGACCGATGGCGACAACGGCCGCCACCGGCATCACGCCGGGCTGAAGGGCCAGGTCGAGGCTGAGCGCGAGGCCTTTGATGGCCGAATCGATCGCGAGCCCGAGAATCATGCCACCCACCAGCCCGATGCGGCCCGGGCCCAAGAGCAACGGGAGTAAACCAACGAAGGCAAAAGTTCCCAAAGCCGCCGCCCAGAAATCAATCGAAGGCGCCGTCGAAATCTGAAGGGCCAGTCGGGACAGGATCAGGACCACAGACCCAACCCAGAGCATGGTTCGTCCCCCCGCCCAACGGGAGGCGACCGGTATTAAGGCGGACAGCAAGAAAGGAGCAAGTGCAATTGGCACCAGGTCGAGCACGGCGAAGCCGAGCGTGTCCCTCAGGTACCAGGTCAACGATGCGAATAGGAAACGCATCGACTGGAGGCCAACCACGAAGACCAGGGCCGAAAAGATCAGCTTGGCAAGTCGCCCGGATTCGGTTTCGGTGACCACGGCCATCAAATTAGCGGCTGTCGGTCCTGAGGGTCTTCGCCTCAGATGGACCTACTTTCTAAGAGTCGGTGTCCAGAAAGAGATTCACAACCATCTGGACTGCGCTGATGACCACGGCGCCAAGGAAGGTCGCCCAGAAGAATCCGTCCGAGGTAAAGCCCAGGTCGAGAACTCCGGGAGATGCAATCCAGAGTGTCAGTTGCAGCATGAGAGCGTTGATGACGAGGAGAAACAGTCCAAACGTCGCCACGACGAAGGGGAGGCTCAAAAGTTTCAGGATGGGTTTCACGATGGCGTTTACCAGGGAGAGAATTAGCGCAACCACCAGGAACACGACCCAGCTACCGGTGAAGTTCAGACCGGGGACGATGGCAATTGCCACCCAGATTCCGAGAGCCGTTACCAGTACACCGAGAATGCGTTTCATCAATCTCAGGCTAATCGGCACAAGAGGGCGAACGTGAGTATCTCTGCGCTAAGTTTGACCGATGGGTCGTTCCTCTTCCCCCGCATGGCGGGTTGCGCGTGCCGTGATAGCGCTGGCGATTGTCGTCGCTCTGTTCACCCAACTGGTTCTAGCCTCGGACAACCCTGCGTTCTCACCGTTCAACTTCTTCAGCTACTTCACCGTCCTCTCCAACATCAGCGCAGTCGTGGTACTCAGCATGCTGGCCGCACGCCCCGGGCAGGACCGGGAATTCCACGTTTGGCGGGGTGCTTCGACCCTGTATATGGCAGTGACGTTGGTGGTTTACGTAACGGTCCTGCTCCCACTCGAGACCGATGTTGGCGTAAGCGAGCCCTGGATCGACTGGATCATCCACGGCATCGGCCCGTTGTTCATGGTGGTCGACTGGGCTGTAAACCGACCTCAGGAGCAGATCAGTTGGAGCGACTTCGGCAAATGGCTCATCTTTCCGGCCGTCTACATGGTTTACACCCTGATTCGGGGGCCCATCGTGGATTGGTACCCGTACCCGTTCATCGACCCCCGCCCGCCACACTCCTACGGAGAAGTAGCAGTTGGATCGGTGATCGTTCTGCTGGCGATTCTCCTGATCGGCTCTGCCCTTAGGTGGTGGGCGAATCGCGCAACACAGCCGGTGCGAGCGGACGCCAAATAGGATTCTGGCTCAGACCTGTCCGGCGTCAGTTGCGGCGGACTCTCTATCTGTCTTTCGGGACTTTCGTCCTCCGCCCTTCTTCGACGGCTCCCACTTGAAGAACCTGACGGCGAGGATTACTGCGACAACACCCCACAGCATCATGTATGCGAGATCGCCCCAGTGGAGCTGGGCGCCCGTCAGGGTGGGGTCGAAAGCGTCGCGGAAGGCGTCGGCAAAGTGTTTGAGTGGGAAGAAATTGCCCAAGGCTTCCATCCAGGGGGCCGGGTCTGGAATCGGGATGAAGATGTTAGAGATAAAGGCGATCGGAAGCAGCGTGGCATTGGTTATGGCCGGCGTGGAGTCGCCGTTTGGTGACAGGGCCGCCACCAACATTCCGAGAGCCGCGAAACACCCCACACCAACGAGGAATGTGATGACGACCGCCGGCAGAGTGCGCAAGTAGACCTCCACCCCATAAAAGGCGACGGCGACGCCCATCATGATGATGACGGCCACAGCGCCTATGTAGATCGAAGATCCGATCCGGCCCGTGATGTAGATCCACGGCGGTAGTGGAGTGCCTCTGACTCTTTTCAGGATCCCATTGTCCCGGGAGATCGCCGTACCAATCGCCAGGTTCGTATATGAGGCTGAAACCGCCGCAAAAGCCGCGAGGCCGGGCGCAAAGAACTGGGCCGTGGTTACATTCAGACCTTCGATCACTTCGTTGCCGAAGATGGCGGTGAACAGGACCAGGAACATCAACGGAAAGATCAACGTAAAGAAGGCCGCAACCGGGGTTCGCCAGAAAATCTTGTTCTGATATCTGATCTGCTGCCAGATCAAAGCGAGGGCGGTTGGCCGATCAGACATCGGTTTCATCCCCGACCAGCTGCAAATAGACATCCTCCAGGCTGGGCCGCTCCACTGATAGGCCCTCCAACTCGATCTTCCGCTCCAGCGCCCACGAGGTCAGGCTGTTGAGGAGGAGGGTCGGGCTTTGATGTGAGATCGAAACCAGCGAATTCTCAACCGCCGTCGGCGCGACGGGGAGATCCGATATCGAGACACCGGCTGGAAGATTGAAGCGGACTATCGCGTCCGCCTTCTGGCGATCACCGAGCGTTTCCGGAGTGCCTTCCGCGACAATGATCCCCTTGGCGATCACGGCAATCCGGTCAGCCAGATGCTGCGCTTCGTCCATGTAATGCGTGGTGAGGAGAATGGTCTTGCCGAGAGCGGCGAGGTTCTCGACGATGGACCACGCCTGTCTCCGGGCAGAGGGATCGAATCCAGTCGTCGGCTCGTCCAGAAACACCAGATCGGGGTCCCCAACCAGACCGAGGGCAAGTTCGAGACGTCTCTGTTGTCCGCCCGATAGGGTCTTGATCCGGGAGCCAGATTTCTCCTCCAGGCCGACCAATGCGATCAGCTCCTCGGTTGGCCGGCGTTTCGGATAGACATCCCCGTAAACGTCGAGCACCTCACTCACAGTGAGTTCGGGCTCTACGGCTGTTTCCTGGAGAACGATGCCGATTCGTTCCCGGAACTCCCGTCCACCCGTCGATGGGTCGAAACCCAAGACATTTACTTCGCCCGATGTGCGATCACGATGACCTTCTAGGATCTCAACCGTTGTCGTCTTCCCGGCGCCGTTCGGGCCGAGGAGAGCGAACACTTCGCCACTTTCGATCACGAGGTCGATGCTGTCGACGGCGTTCACGCCTCCATAACTCTTGACGAGGGCCTTGATCTCGATAGCGGGCATAGGGCGTGGAGTGTAACGCCACGCTCCTGGCGGCGTCTATGTGACCGTGGTCAAAAACACCAGTGGGATCTCGCGCTCGGTCTTTGCCTGATACTCCCCATACCCTGGATACGCCGATATCACCCGGTCCCACCAGTTGGTCCGCTCAGCGGGCGTCGCCCGTCGCGCCATGGCTTCGAAGGTATCGTCCCTGGTGCGAACCTTCACACCGGGGTTGGAAAGCACGTTTGTGTACCACTGGGGATGATCGGGTCGGCCGCCGTACGACGCGACGACAACCAGAGCTTCATCGTCGTGCAAGTAGAGGAGCGGGACAGTGTGGGATTTGCCGGTGACCGAGCCGATTGTGGTCAGCAGCAACATGTCGTTGCCGACGAGGCGATCGCCGATGCGGCCGCCGGTCGCCCGGAACATTGCAGAGTGGAATGACGACAGTCCTTTGACCAACGAGTCTCTCATCCCGGGTCGGAGTCCCCGGCTTCCTGAACCGCCGAAGTCGCGACATCGCCGCCCGATACTGCCCGGTCGAGGGGCTGACCGTAGTGAGGGCAGTTTTCACGATCTCGAGCCTCCACATCGAGAAACCTGCCACAAATGAGACAGATCTCGGAGAGAAAACAAGCAGGATCACCCATCGCCGACAACGGTAGCCAATCCGGGTCACAGGGAATTCAGACAAACAATATGCGCCGGTTCGGGTTCACCGTTAGGCTACAAGCTCAATAGATACCACGCAGGCAAAGGCACGCGTGGTTAGGAGCTCAAAGGAGCAACAATGTCAAGCAATCTCTACGTGGGGAACCTCACGTTCGGTACCACGTCGGAGGACCTTCAGGCGCTGTTCAGCCAGCATGGCGAAGTAACCAAGGCCCAGGTGATTTCTGACCGCGAGACCGGTCGATCCCGTGGTTTTGGGTTTGTCGAAATGTCGACAGATGCCGAAGCACAAGCCGCGATCGAAGCCCTCAACGGGTACACACACGACGGTCGCGACCTCACAGTCAATACAGCGAGAGAGCGTTCTCGCTAAAACCCCGATCTCTTTGGGTGTTGCCCGGGAAGCCCGGCGACACCCCCAAGATGGCGAAATGTCCGGTTCAATCGAACCGGACATTTCTTATGGGCGATAGGTCCCGACCGGACACGCCGAAAGTCCCTACCCCACCGATCGGTCGCTCCAATAGGTTCTAGCTATGGAACCCCTCAGCACCGAAGCCACCTTGGACCTGCTGATCAACGGGAAGGTAGCCCACATCGGGGTAATCGACGGTGAAGAACCGTATGTCTCCCCGGTTTCATATGTCGTTATCGACCAGGAATTCTGCTTCCGAACCGGCCCGGGCCGTCGCGTCGAAGCGATCAGGGAAAACCCGATTATCTCCATTGAATCGATGCGCACCCGTGAAGACGGCGGGTGGGAATGCGTGGTCGCGCGTGGCGAAACCTACGAGGTGGACGATGCTCCGAAGGCCCAGTCGATCATCTCGGCCCTCCTTCGAAAGTACTCCGTCGAGATCGGGTCACCTCTCTCGTTTGGTGCCCGTGGGCCGATGGACGATACGGCAATGATCATAAGCGCACGCTTGTCTGATATTTCGGGGAGGACTTCGGGTACCTGGTTTTCGATTCCCACCAGACCAGGACGGTTGTAAGAAAGGAAGGGCAAATGAACCTGTCAGAGCTGATCGGGGGCCCCATAGTCACCGCAGACACCACCACCCGACTCGCCGAGCTTGCCTCCAAAATGGAGGCCGAAGGCGTGGGGTCGGTGGCAATAACCGATATCCACGGCGAATTCGTGGGCATCGTCACAGATCGCGACATAGTGAGGGCTGTTGCCCAGAAGTTCGACTTCGACACTCCGGCAGAGATGGTTATGACGGCCTCGCCAGACATGATCGAGATCGATACCGAAATCTCGGATGCAGTTCGTTGGCTCAACGCAACCGGGTATCGCCACTTGCCGGTAACTGATGGGGGGTCCCTCGTAGGGATGATCAGCATCAAGGACCTGCTCTGGGCGATCTCCGACAATTAGACGCTGATTCTTCGGATGCTCATCGAACACGAAGTCGAGGTCAACCTCCCCATCGGATCTCTCGAGGCCGTGGTCCTGGACCGGTTCGCGGATGCTGAGAGCCTGGGGACGCCGGTTTACCGCAAAGGCGAAGAGCTCAGGAGCAAGATCGGTATCGATGGACCGATCGCAAAGGAAGTCGTGCTCAATTTGGGACATCCGAAAATCACCAACTCGGGGCTGGCCATACCTGTCACCTGGCGGGCCACTGGAGCCGGGCTGCTATTCCCCCGCCTCACCGGCGAAATCGAGATATCGAGACGATCGGTCGACAAGTCGAGAATGCGAATCCAGGCTTCCTACGATCCACCCTTCGGATGGATTGGCGATGTTCTCGATCGCCTCCTCCTGGAGCGGATCGCCCAGATCACCGTGACCGACTGGTTGGAGAGGGTCGCCGGCAGCCTCGAATCAGCCCTCAGCCGAACGAGGGTTGCTGTTCGGGATCGGGATGGCGACCTCGACGACCGTGCCGACCCCGACCACTGATCTGATGGTGGAGTTCCCCCCCAAAGCGGTGGCGCGCTCCTCGAGATTGTTGAGCCCCATCCCCCGTTGGTCATCTTCAACCGAGAATCCAACGCCCTGATCGGCCACGGTTATCAGGAGGCGATCCCCGAGCATCTCCACGTGAACCTCCACCGATTCGCTTTCTGAGTGCCGCAGCGAGTTTGATACCGCTTCGACGATTATCGGGTGGATCGAATCGACTACACCCTTTTCCAGCTCGAGCCCGGCAGGGGTGACCGAACTGTGAACCGAAGCGCGATAAGGGCCGGAAAGATGATCGAGATGCTCACCGAGGAGGTCAGCGAAATTAGACTCCGTCGACTCCGAACCGAGGTTGGAAACGATCCTGCGGAGTGCTTCGATCGTCTCGTCTATCCGATCGCTCGCTTCATTGAGGCCGTCCCTGATCAGGTCGTCACCGGTAGCGGTGGCCAGACCCTGCAAATGGAGACCGGTACCGAAGAGATCCTGGATGATCGAATCGTGAAGATCCCGGCCAATCCGTAGGCGATCCTCGACAATCGCTAGATTCTCCAACCTCCTCCTCAGACCCACCGTTTCTACTGCGGCAGCGGCCACGGCGGCAAGGGCTTCGACCACGACCACATCGTCGCTGTTGAATCCGCCGGCCTTCTCGGTCAGATAGAGATTTCCAAACGCGTTGTCAGCACCTCCGACAGGCACCCCCAAGAACGAACCCATCGGGGGATGATTCGCAGGGAATCCAACCGAATCAGGGTGATCGGCGAGATTCGCCAGCACGATGGTCTGCCTGTCTCGAATCAGTGTCCCCAGGACCCCTTTTCCGTCAGGCAGGTGACCTATTCCGGCTGCAGTGTCTACGTCAATGCCACGGTGAACAAACTCCACCAGGGTTTTGTGGGGTCCGATCACCCCCAGAGCACCGTATCTGGCATCCGTCGCCTCACAGGCGGACTGGACGATCCGCTTCAGAAGACTCTCTAGATCGGCACTTCCTACCAGGGAAGCGGTGGCGTCGGCTAGTGAGCGAACTCGCTCTATCGGTACCTGACCGGGCATGGGTGAAGAGTAACCCCGAAGGGGCGCCGACCCCGAATATGTGGCTGATAGGAGCTGGTTGCCGGGATACAATCCGCAACATGCCAATCAAGGTCCTGGTCACCGACGACCATGAAATAGTGCGCCAGGGGCTCAAATTCTTGCTCAATGGGCACGACGACATCGAGGTTGTCGGGGAGGCGAGTTCGGCCGTCGAGGCGGTGAGGCGCACCGGCCTGGATTCACCTGACGTGGTGCTGATGGATGTCCGTATGCCCGACGAAAGCGGAGTCGAGGCCTGCCGTGACATCATCGCCCGCTTTCCCGAAACCAGGGTTCTGATGCTGACTTCGTATGCCGACGAAGAAGCGTTGATGGCTTCGATAATCGCCGGTGCCTCTGGGTATGTGCTCAAAAAGGTCAAAGGCGATGACCTGGTTGCCAGCATCAGGCGAGTCGCGGCCGGAGAGTCTCTCCTCGACCCGGCAATGGTCGCGAGGCTTTTTGACAGGTTGAGATCGGGCAAAGTGGAAGACCCTCTCGTCTCGAAACTCACTGAACAGGAACAAATTCTCGTTCGCCATCTCGCCAAGGGAATGACCAACCGCCAGATCGCCGACGAAATGTTCCTCGCCGAGAAAACCGTCAAGAACTACGTTTCTTCGATTCTGATGAAAATGGGGATGAGCAATCGAAGCGAAGCCGCGGCTCATGTGGCCAGAGTCGAGTCCGCCCAGAGAGATCCGGAAGAGTGGTAGCCGGGATCGGCTGACCACAGCGTCTCAGCCGGGCCTCATGGTGTCGTCGACATCAAATGAAAGGCCACCTATATCTACCTCGATGACACCGTCGACCCTCTTGGCCATCTCTTCGAGGATTCGCGTATCGGACCGGGCCGGGACCTCACCAGTCAAGGCCACCAGGCCGTCCTGCACTGAGACCGTCACCAATTGAGGATTCAGCCAGAGAATCCTCTCGATCACTTCGGTAAAGAGCTCTTCTTCGATCTCAGAGTCTGGACGTCCGAAGACCTTGAGCACATCCGAGCGACTTATGATCCCGACCAGATTTCCCTCGGTCGCTATGACGGGGAGCCGCTTAACCCCGGCCGATTCCATCAGCCTCGCCGCCTCGGTGTGGTCGGCATCCGGCGAAATGGTCACCACCCTGGTAGTCATCACCTCCGAAACGGTCCTGGAAAAGTTCCCGGCACGGCGAAACAACCCAAGAAAGGTCGTGGACGGGTTTCTCAGCGTCTCCTGATGGAGGATGTCTCCTTCGGTGACCACACCGACCAAACGACGGTCCGAGTCGACCACCGGCAGCCCGCTTATCTTTTGCTCGACCATCATTCGCGCCGCAACTTTTAGCGTCTCGTCGCCCGTGACGGTTGCGAGGTCGCGGGTCATCAATCGGTCAACCTTCATCTGACCTCCTTGTCGCCCTAATGATCGCTTCCGATACCCGGAAACGGTACTGCCGTTGGTCCTACCCGGGTGGGGAATTGGTCACCTGCCGAATCGGCCTCGATGCGCACGGCCGACCGAATTCGCGGTGGGCAGCATCGACACAACCCCGGCCTAACCTGGCGACATGACGGTGGGAGAATGAGATTGCAGGGGCGACACTGGGCTGCGCTTCTCAACAAGGCAGCCCGGGCCTATGCCGACGACCGGGCGATACGCCTCGGTGCCGGTCTGGCCTATTACAGCCTCTTCGCCCTGGTTCCGATCATGTCTCTCGCAGTTTCGCTGGCGACCATCTTCTTCGGCCAGGAGGCGCTCATCTCCTTTACGACCGCCGTCTCCGAGCTTCTCGGGGACGATGCGGCGACAGCACTGACGTTGGCCATAGAAGGGACCGAGGGTGCCACATTCTGGCTTTCGGTAACCAGCCTGACTGTCTTGCTTTTGCCGGCGGACTCCTTTTTGCCGCCTGGCGGGACATCGTTGAGATCATCTGGGGTGACGCCGCGCATTGGAGTGTCGCCGCAACCGTCCGGAACAGGATCTTCGCAATCGCCGCAGTCCTCGGATCGAGTTTGCTGCTCACGGTGACCTTATTTGCCCAGGCGCTCTTAGGCCTGTTTTCTGATCGACTCGATAACAGGGTCGTCGAACAACTGTTGTTGATCAGCGGTTCGATCGTCCCCATCTTGATAGGAACGCTTTTCATCGCCGTTCTCTACAAGTACACGCCGACAGCCGAAATCCGGTGGCGTGACGTCTGGTTTCCGGCCATAGTCGCCATGGTGCTTCTCTCCGTCGGTGCCTGGGCCTACGGTCTCTACGTCGCTCTTGCCGGCCTGGGATCCGCAGTGGGTGTGACCGGGACCATCTTTTTGGGACTGGCCTTCGTTTACTACGCGGCTCAAATCATCCTCTACGGGATCGAGATCGTTTGCGTCAGCTACCAGAACCGGGCCGAATCATTGGTCCCCACGACGCCAGGCCAGGAGGACAGCTCGCGCTCCTCAGGCGTGCCCGGAATTTCGACTGACCCATAGCCGTGCCTCGGAGGATGCCCGGCGGATTGTCTCTCCAACCCATTCGTCGGACTCGTAGATATTGTCCGGCCCGATGGTCTTCGACACACCGGTGACGACGAATTGAGACAGGGCGCGCTCCTGGTCCGAGACCAGTACCAGCTTGGAGTCGGCCATTTTCAGGTCGGCCCCGTACCGATTGAGCACTTCCATCAGCGTCGACCCCGGGTCCGAGATACCGCGCAAGCGGATGACGACAACGGAGTTGTGCGTGTCGGGGGTCACAGCGGGCAGCCTCTCCTCGAAAGTCGCGGCCGAGGCGAAGAAGAGGCTCCCATACGGTTGCAGAAGGATGACTTCATCTCTTCCCACCGCCTCGGGTGGAGTTCCCTCGCGGATCCGGCCGGTTTCACCTATTTCCAGGGTTCGGATGCTGACCTGATTCGACTGGCGGATGATGTACAGGATCATCGAAATCCCAACTCCGACCAGCACGGCTTGTTGCAAGGGGATGATCATCGTCAGCACCAGGGTCACTGTCATCACCATCGCCTGGACGGATCCGGTCTTCCAAACGGTCTTGATGTTCAGGGGCTTGATGGTCCGAAACCCGATGACTATGAGCAGACCGGCGAGAGAGGGCATGGCGATATACCCGACTGCCTGGCCAAAGATGAGGATGACCAGAGCCATCACCACTGAGGCGATGACCAGGGCGGTTCTCGACTTTGCCCCCGCCGTCTTGACGAGAGAAGATGCCGACATCGACCCGCCAACCGGCATTCCCTGAAAGAGTCCGGACATGAGGTTGCCGAAACCCTGACCGACGAAGTCCTGAGAGATGTCGGGGTAGGGCCCGTCGGCCCTGGGGAAGCTCGCAGAGATCGCAGCACCTTGAACCAGGCCTACGAATGTGAGGGCAACCGCCGGCAGGAGCAACGGCAGGATGAGTGACAGATCGGGCATCACCGGAAGAGGAAGGGTATTCGGCACATCTGCGATATCGCTCAATTGGGCGACATCCCAGCTCAGCAGGGACACCAGCGCCGAGCCGATGATGACTGCAACTACCAGCCCGAGGGCACCCAATCGAGTTCGTTCCAGGACGATTATCAAGCCGATAGTGGTCAGCCCGATGACGAATGTCTTCAAGTCGATAGCGGACGGGTGGAACAGCAGGTCGAGTGCGCGAAGAATCCTGTTGTCTCCCTGCGACTCATAACCGGTGAGGTTGTCGAGTTGTCCCAAAACGATATTGGCCCCGACTGCCGAAATGAAACCAACCATGACCGAGTTGGAAACAAAGCGAAGCAGCGTTCCAAGCTTGAAGAATCCGGCGATCATCATCAGCAAGCCGGTCAGGATCGAGAGAGTGAACAGGGCCCGACCGGGGTCTTCGCCCGTATGGACCAGACTGACGTCGGCGACGATGATCGCCATCGCTCCGGTGGCCTGAACCGCCATGAATGAAGAAGAAGTCGAAAGGGCTCCGGAGACTGTCCCGGCCATATAGCCGTAGAGGCCAAAGACCGGATTCACCCCCGCCAGCAATCCCCCGGCCAGCCCGTCCGGGACGCTTTCGACACCCAGCACCAGACCTGCGACCGCGTCCTCACGCAGTGTTTCCCGGCGGAAGAGGCTCTTAAGGGTGTCGCGGCGAATCAGTGTCGCCATCAGTCAGCGAGCTTGATTTCGGTCGCCGACGCTTTCCACTTCACGAAAAGCGACGTTAACACTTGCCCCGCTACCCCGAAGTTTGCACCTGATCCGATCTTGAGGACGCCGGAAGGCTCAGGAAATGGCGGTTATGGACCTGCCGGCGCGACGGGCGAACAACGCCATCGTCATGTTGAGGGCGGCATGTACAGCGACGCCCGCCCAGATAGAGCCGGTCTCGAGACGTAGCCAAACCAGCGCCGCACCGGCCACGGTTGTCGCCACAACGGTCACGATCGTGTGGATCCAGCCTGCCAGAGTTCCCGCATCGGACGATTCCGCCTGGTCGAGCCCGGGGCCAATGTGCCAGATTCCAAACAGGCCGGCACCGAGCCAGATGGCCGTTGGTTCCGGGTAGAGGGCCATCAAAGCACTATGCAGCACTCCGCGGAAGACTGCCTCTTCGATAAGAGCAGTCATGATCGGGATCCTGACAAAAATCTGGACGAACGACTCCCGGGCCGATAGGGAGGCAAGACGGGGGTCGGCGAGGGCGATTCGAAGCTTGGGTATGGCAAGCATTGTCAGACCTATGACCGACACGATCGCCGCAGTGACAACGGCCCAAAAAATGACGACGCCCGGTTCTATCGAACCCAGGCCGATTCGACCGAACCCGAAAATCGAGCCTGCAAGCACCACGAGTCCGGCGCCCACGCTTCCGGTAACCAGCGGTGCCCAACGGGTCCGAAGGTGCCGGGGTAATAGGAAATAGACGATGGTTTGAAACGCTGCTGCGTAGGCCGCCAGAGGCCCGATTGTGGATACGAGTGTCATGAGTTGTGTGGGAGATTCCCTTAAATGGGTGGGGATAAACGTCTCTCGTTGGACGTTCGGGACCCGGTCCGTGGTTCCCATTCAACCAGCGATTCTGGGCTATTGGACTCCGCCAACAAGGTCCATATTGTCCTCCGACACTCCTGTCGGCCCCTTTATCCGGGCGGACCTGTCGAGTTCCCTCGCAGCCAGGGTCTCGTTGAGCGCCTTCATCTGGTCGGCGGTGACGGGTGGAAACTCGAACGCCGCCTGGACGAATTCGGCGGTATCGGCTCGATAGTCGTGCCCGAAAGACTTGAACTCCCCGGGAACGACCACCATTGCGTTCATGGCGTCGACCAAAACCTGGGTAAACGTGATCAGCGGTGTCCACTTCATTTGAGCGGGGACCCCGCGTCCCCGATCGCCATTGAGCCACTGCGGACGCTTCACTGCTATCCGGAGCGATATCTGAGCGATCGGATCGTTGTCGTGATCGACGACTATTGCCCGCAGCTTCGCCTGGTCGTCGCTACCGAGTGCCTCGAACTCTTCAAAACGATCAAAAGCACGAACAGTCCCCGGTGGGATCAGAGGGTTCCTCCCCTCGACCATTCCGGTCTTTGACCACTTAGCCAACCCGGGAAGCCCGAACCACAAGGCGCGGTGGATCCCGTAGTGATCGAACCCGGCAATGCCCTGGTGCATCACGACATCGGAGCTCGACCATGCACCGAGACTTTCGCCAAAGACGAGCACTCTGGGCCGGTCGGCCTCCGGGATGCCGGAGAGACGCTGCTTGATTCCCCATACCAACTGGCGGAATTGCGACCGACCCAACGCCAACGACTGGAGTTCGACAAATGAAGGGGCGCGGCCGTATTGGATACAAATCGTGGCGATATCCCCCCTGGCGAGGATTTCTGCCGACTCGATCATGGTGTGGTCGACCCACCCGGTGCCGGTCGGCGACACGAGGAGAAGATACTTTCGGTCGAATGCTCCGAGTTGTTCGAGCTCCCGGAGTGCAAGCTCCGACCTCATGGTCGAATAGATCGGCTCGGAGTCGTAACCCACGTAGGCGCGAATCGGATGAGCGACCGCCTTTTCTCCCAGCGTCTTCTCGATTGTCTCCGGTTCAACGACTTCACTGACATATCGTCGGCCCTGTAGGCCGAGTTCGTTGAATGGCGACTTGCTATTGGGGCCACCGGAGACAAACTCGCTTTCAGGGGGCGAAGCGAAAGCGTCTTCGACCTTGCTGTTCAGGCCGGCCAGCTTGGACACCATTGCCAGATATCCGGCGACAGCTCCGGAGCCCCACATGACGAGGTTGGTGCCAAAGCCGATCATTCGGAGGCCCGGTGCGTCACCCATGTAGTTGGCCAATGACGATTGCGAGGTCCGGAAACCGGCCGCAGCGAGTCTCCCCATGCTGGAAATCACAAATCCGTAGGCGATCGACTGAGGCAAATCAGCCGGTTTGTCTTCTTCGGTCCACCGTGCAACTACGGCGTTGCGGGTCTCCAGCTCTCGTGAGAAGCGGGTGGCCACATAGGCGAACCCTCCGAGCCCCGTCACTATCGGGACTACGGGGATAGATGTCTTGGAAGAAACGTCTTTGCCGACCTCGTGGATGATGCCGCCAATTGCACCAACCATGGCCAGGCGCCCGGCGGTGCGCAGCGAGGCACGGCTGGTGGACTCGTCGGGCTCCTCGCCGAGGTTCGAAACTGCCGACCCTGCAGCCGCGATCATCCCCCTTACTGCCACCTTCCAGGACAGTGGTGACGATTCCGGAGCGATGTTTCGTGCGGCAACGTCGACGGTCGAGCCGACCGCGCGTGCCGCGAGGATGGCCAGAGCTGCCGCGGCACCCTGGTGTGCCGACTTTCTCGGCATCAACGACGGGCCAAACGCGTCGACAGCGGCACCAGTAGCGAGCGGTGCCGCTGGCCCACTAGTCACCGGGTTGACCCAGTCGGATACGGCAATCGCCGCGCTCACCGTTCTAGTTGTCCACGTCATAGAGATTCTCCGTTCGCCGAATATACCCGACTCGGATCGTTTCTCCCGATTCAAAGTTTTGCGAATCCGCTATCTTCTCGTCGAGAAGGAGAATAAATGGGTCTAGGACCAGTAGAGCTTTTGTTTATAAGATTCCCCGGCAGTCAATTCAACGGTGGGATCCTGCCTGCCCTTATCGATGTCGTCGATCGGAATATCGTCTCGATCATCGACTGCCTGTTAGTCACCAAAACACCCGACGGGGACATCGAGCTCCTCGAAATCGAGGACGTCGACGCCAACCCGGATGTAAAGAAACTCCAGCAGTACATCGCCGGGGTCAACGGACTCATCAGCGACGAGGACATCGATGAATTTGCTTGGGCATTGGAACCCGGGGATTCAGCCGCCGCCCTCGTATTCGAACACACGTGGGTCAAGCCGTTCCGGGATGCGGTCGTTGATTCGGGTGGCGAACTGGTCGCCGATATTCGGATACCCGGGATGGTCGCTGATGAAGTACTCGCCGCACTCGAAGAGGAGAACTAACAATGAGAAGACGACGTGGACGACCGGGTTTGGTCGGAACAATGGCGCGCACCGCCGTCGTAGCGGGGACCGCCACCGCAGTGGCCGGCGGAGTCCATAACAGACAAAATGCCCGAGCCGAGGCCGACTACCAGGAGCAGGCAGCTCAGGACGCCGCTTTTGAGTCCCAGGCCGAGGTGGCCGAACTCCAACAGCAAATGGCACAGATGCAGCAAGCTCCTGCAGCACCGGCTGGAGGTGGCGACGATCTGACGGCCAAGCTGAAGAGTCTCGCCGAGCTCCATACCGCCGGCATTCTCAGCGACGAAGAATTCACCGAGGCAAAAGCAAAGCTCCTCGCATAGGCACACCGATTCTGGCAACCGGGCCCCATCGAGTTTTCCCGGGTTCGGTGTCAGTTCTACAAACCGGAGATTCCAATGAAACGATTACTAGCGACGGCCCTGTTGGGCGTCCTCGCCATTACTGGTTGTTCCGACTCACCCGAGGAGGCGCTGGCAGCCTTCTGTGACGCCCATGACGAACTGGTAACCGCGGCACAAGGTCTTGGCAGCCTGAGTGTCGAGTCAACTTCCGACGAAGTCGATGCCGTGCGCACCGACGTCGAGTCGTCCTGGGAGACGTATGAGGCAGCTGCCGAAGAAGTCGGTCAGGATCTGAAGACACAAGCCGAAGCGGCCTACGCCGACTACCGCAACGCTATCTCGGTAATACCGGGCGACGCGCCTCTGGAGGACCGTGTCAACATGACCATCGACGCCGCAAATGCGTTCCAGGACGATCTGAACACAATCGTCGAGTCAACGACCTGCGAATAAACATTCGCCAATCGGCAAACCCCGGTTAACCGAACGGACACCTGAACACTGTAAAAAAGTGCTACAGGTCAATCCACTCGGCCTGGAGACAACAGATACGGGACCTTCCTCCTCCCCCTAACGGGGCGATCCGAGGTCGCCGCGGGGCGGCTAACAGTCGCCCCGTGTCTCGTATCACAGGAGCGGAACCTTTCAGGGGCGCCGCTACGTTTTACCTGCGTGAGTGAACACCCGCTTACTCCAGCCACGGCCGGAATTGCATCCTCGCTCATCCCTGGAACCGGCCAATTCATGACCGGAGCACCGATCGCCGGCGGCATTCTCTTGCTTGCCACCTGTCTGACCGGGTCTCTCGTCGGCTATGCCATTAGTTCGGTCGATCGGATCCGCCTCCTCGAAATGCTGACCACTCCGGGGGTTATTCTTGTGTTACTCGCGATCAATTTGGTGATCGGCGTGATCCGGGTCGTCGCGGCGAGTGATGCCTGGCGGCGCGCCGGTGGGCACGCCTTCGGTGTCGGAATCCTCGCTCTTCTCACTTTTACCGCGATACCGCACGTTGCTCTGGGCTACGTCGGCCTCGAGACCCGGTCGACAATCCTATCGGTGTTCTCGCAACCTACCGGACCGGCGGTCATCGCGGTAGCGACCACGACTTCGTCGACCACTACGACCACCGTTCCCGAATCACCAACCCTGCTCCCGTTGCGAGAGATCCCGATCGATCCCACCACGTCGACTACCACCACAACCACGCTGCCTCTCGGAGCAGAACGCGTTACTTTCCTGCTGCTCGGTGGAGACGCCGGGCCCGGCCGCCCGGGCAATCGCACGGACACGATCATGGTTGCCACGATCGATACCCGAACTGGCGACGCGGCCATATTCGGCTTACCCCGGAATCTGGCAGGCTTCACTTTTAGCGATGGAACCGAATTCACGGGGTTGACCAAGGGAATCCTCAATGAGGTCTACATGTGGGGTGAGCGGAACCCGGAGAGATTTCCAGGCCCCGAGCCCGGGGTTGCCGCGGTCCGCGACGTCGCCGCAACGCTGCTGGGGTTACCCATCGACCACTACGTGATGGTCGACATGATCGGCTTCGCCCGTTTGGTCGACGTGATAGGAGGAGTTGACGTCAACGTGAAGAAGCCTATGGCCGCCCCGTTATACGATCGATCAACTGGAGGATTCGAGATGATCGAAATCCCGGCGGGGAACCAGCATCTCAACGGGGACCTCGCCCTCGCCTATGCCCGGAGTAGAACTGGAAGCAGCGACTACAGCCGTATGGCCAGACAGCGCTGCCTATTGAGCTCCGTTGTCGACCAGGCCGGGCCATTGACCATGATGATGCGATTGCCGTCGCTGCTCGACGTGGTCAAAAACAGCGTCTCGACCGACATCTCACTCAATGAGCTCCCCTACTTGATCAACCTGGCGCCACGTGTCAGTGGTGACCGGACGACCGTGGTTGGATTCGACCTCGAATATCGCAGCGGTGAGGTCACTGCTAGTGGGTTCTACAAACCAGATGTCGAGAGGATCCAATCTGTTGTCAGGCAGGCCGTCAGCGGCGACTGGGAGGGAGGCCCGGTCGACTTGCTGACCGCGACCGAAGCCTGTGGCTGAGAAAAGGCGCGTGGCGCCGATGCACTCGTGCAATTCTGACGTTTAATGTGACGAGGTTGTGAATGAGACGCCAAAACACAGACTTCATCCCTGGCACGGACTGGAAACGGGCCCGGACGCTCCAGTGGTGGTGACCGCGTACATCGAAATCACACCATTCGACGTGATCAAGTACGAGTTGGACAAGACGAGTGGGCTTTTGAAGGTAGACAGGCCGCAGCAGAGCAGCAGCTCTCCACCGACCCTCTACGGCCTGATTCCCCGTACCTACTGTGGCGAGAGGGTCGCCGCCCTGAGCAACGCTACCGACCACGGCGACGGTGACCCGCTCGACATTTGCGTCTTCTCCGAGCGTCCAATTTCGAGCTCAGACATCATCATGAGCGCACGGGTGATCGGTGGCCTCAGGATGATCGATGGCGGCGAAGCCGACGACAAGATCGTGGGAGTTCTCGCCAATGACCCGATATACGCAGAGACCAACGACCTGGGCGACCTACCGCACCTTCTGACCCAAAGGCTCGAGCACTACTTCCTCACCTACAAGCAGATACCGGGGAAGCAGGTCGACGTATCCATCGAGAAACAATACGGGAGGGACGAAGCCCATCGGGTGATCGAAGCGGCGATGGCCGACTACGAAGAATCGTTCCTCAACTAGCCGCGGGAAATCGCCCCCCGGGACTCATTTTCCGGGAAACCCACTCATCCAGATCGCTCCACACTTCGAACAGCCATCGGGCCCGGCCGACCCGGTCCGACGGGATCTCCGATCTTGGAATTCGCCATAACCCCACTGAAATCGTCGATCCGATGAGAGAGCCAGACCAGAAATCTGAGACCCGGGAAAAACCATCCAGACCATGGTGCGCAAGCACGATCACATCGCACTCAGTTGAGTCGAGCAAAGCGAGAGTCCCGCCGGGCTGCGGGGTCAGAACGTGACGGAACGACTCCACGACGGTTTGCGTCGCCGACTTTCTGTCTCTCGCCCGGACCTGCTGCCGTTGCAACTTCTCCGCTGAGTAGCGGGTTCCCTCCGGAAAGATCACGACCCCCTCCGACACGTTCATCGTCTCGCCGAGCTGGCGGATCGCTGCCACCTCTGTATCGCTCTCCCTCGTGCCCCTGGTAACGAAATAGTTGGGCAAACGGCTACCGGCGATGTCAAGTGCCGGGTCCAATCGAAGCTCCTTCTTGAGGACATAGCGCAGACGTATCCCCTCGCCGTTGGCGATGATATGGGCCGGCAGGAGCGAATCGATCAGCGAAGCATGACGGGCGAGGACCAGAATCGGTGCCGGGGCGATTTCATCGGCGCCTTCTACCGCTATGCGGATGTCGAAAGCCAATCTCAGGAAGGTCACATTCCAATCGATCCACCACCGCTGTAGCCGATACGTCGAATCCAGGGAGCGTTCTTCGCCGAGGAGTCCGACAACGCCGAGAGCAATGACCGCCCACAACTCACCAAGCAGATACCCCCAAACGAAAACCAGGGCCCGCGAGGTGACCGCGGGTGCTCGACCTGCGACCGAACGGAAGAGATCGACGGCCAGGGCAATCACCAGCAGAATGGGTAACAACATGGTGATCAGAGAGAATGCGAGCACGACAGACGATATGGTGACCATCCTTCGCGTCAGTGAGTTCTCTAACAAATCGCCAATCCGGTCAAGTATTCGGATCCGAACACAAGCTTGGATGGCCGAAAAGGAGGGACCGTGGGCAGTGTGATTACCGGAACGGGCATGTTTGTGCCAGACAATGTCGTTTCCAACCATGACCTGGCGCGAATCATGGATACATCCGACGACTGGATCACCAGCCGGACCGGTGTGAAAGAGCGCCGCTTCGCAGATGAGGGCGTTGGGGCGTCCGACCTCGCGATCTCCGCTGGCCACCATGCCATCCTGGACGCGGGCATCCATGCGAGGGACATTGACATCTTGGTCACGGCAACGATGACGCCGGATTATATGGCACCCGGTATCGCCGGGTTGGTTCAAGGTGGTCTCGGCCTGCGCAACATTGCCTCGTTCGACCTTCGTCAACAGTGCAGCGGATTCCTCTACGGTCTCGATCTCGCCGACTCACTCATTGCCGCGGGGCGTGGAAGTACGGCCCTGGTCATCGGCGCCGAGGTCCACGCCGGGTTCCAGCCATGGAGCCAGGCAACCTGGCGGCGGTTGATGGGGGGCCAAGACGACATCACTCCTGAAGACTTTGCCCGCAACACACGGTATCGGGCGTGGAGTGTGCTCTTTGGGGACGGAGCAGGCGCCATGGTGCTCCAGGGAGGAGCCAAAGCGGAAGAGGGGATCATCGCCACGTCGCTGCATACCGATGGTGACAGCTTCGAGCTGATCTGGGTACCCGGGATCGGATCCAAAGCGAGACCCTATGTTTCAACCGCCCAATTGGACCAGGACCTCCACCTTCCGGTGATGGACGGTGGGGGCCTGTACCGCCGGGCGGTGCGATTGATGCCTGAAGCAGCGTCGACCGTCGCCGAAAAAGCAGGAGTGTGTCTCGACGACATCGACCTGGTCATCGCCCATCAGGCCAACGACCGCATAACCGAGGGAGTTCGAAAGCAAATTGGCATGAGCCCGGAGAAAGTTCCTTCGAACATCGCAGGCTACGGGAACACCACTGCGGGGACACTGCCCATCCTCTATCACGAGGTAAAGAGTGCCGGTCGGATCACTCCTGGCACGCTCGTCTGTTTCGCCGCCTTCGGGGCGGGCGCCCACTACGGCGCATCTCTTTACCGGGAGCCCGCAGTTGTGTGATCGAGGGCTGACGACGTGATATCCGCCCTCTTTTTCACCTGGTTCGTCGCCGCTCTGATCTGGACTGTCAATGCCCTTCGCCGACCGGTCATCCCCGGAACGGGACTACCACCCATGTGGCTACCGGGGATGCTCATTTCCGAACTGGCCCCCTGGTATTTCCTTGGCCGCGCTGTCGTTGCCGCGCTTCTCATTTGGGCGGGAGCACTGGATCTGAATGTCGGAAGGATCGGGTTGGTCCTCTTCGTAGTATCCGAACTCGGTCTGTTGATCCTGATACGAAGATCGGTGATCGCGACGAGGGATGCTGGTGGCAGTTCGGGTTTCCGTTCATTGTTCCCCACATCTGCCAGTGTGCCGGAAGGGGTGAGCATCGAGACGGACGTTCCTTATTGGGACGACTACACAACCGACATCTACCGCGGCCCGGTTGGAAACAATGCACCGGCGCTTATCTACCTCCACCCGGGCTCGTGGATGCGGGGCCGACCCGGCCGCCAAGCCCTGGGCGCCCTCTACTCATTGGCCTCCAGAGGTTGGGTAGTCCTGGATGTGAGATATCCCAAATCCCCGGCCGCTACTTTTCCCGAGCATCTAATCGGTGTCAAACGTGCAATCCTGTTCGCCAAGAACCCCGGGAACGGGCTGGGGATCGACCCCACGAGGGTAGCCATCGCCGGAGGCTCATCGGGTGCCCATCTCGCCGCGCTGGCCGCACTGACGTGGGACAATCCCCATCTGCAGCCAGGCTTTGAGGATGCAGACACCTCGGTGATCGCCTGCGTTCCCCACTACGGGATCTATGACCTCCTCGTCCGAAACCCGACCAGATACGACTGGCCCTTCATCGCCAAGGTGATCCTGAAGACAACTGTTCACGACTCACCTGACCTCTACCGGCTGGGATCTCCCGTCGACCAGGTAAGACCCGATGCTCCTCCATTTCTGGTCGTCCACGGCGAGTTCGACTCAGTGGTGCTCCCCGCAGAGTCCCGGCACTTTGTCACCGCACTGCAGTCGGTCGGGGCTACGGTTCGTTATCACGAAGTGCGTGGAGCCCAACATGGTTTCGACGCAATCCAATCGATGCGGACGCAGGCGGTAGGGAACCTCGTCGTGCAATTCCTTCAGGAGTGTGCCGGCGGTCTTCCTAGAGAAGGATCTTCTGCAGCGGGGCCGGAAACCTCACCTTGAATTTGTTTTCGCCCCATAACGTCTCGAGAAGATGAGCCCTCTCTTCGACGCGGGAGATTGCCTCGGAACCGACGTCACGGGTGAAGTGGAGTCGCACCGAGCCATCACCTCCTTGCGCCCATCCACCGACGATTTTCCCGTCCACCCAGATCATCGGACCACCGTTTCCGGCCGAGTCGAACAGCAGCTTCGCGTCCTCCCGATCGAGGTACCAATCACGCTCCTTCCAACCCATGGTGGTCGGGTCGAGACCGGGTAGGAGGGCAGCACTGACGTCCACCGGCGGCCCGAACTCTTGATCCTCGGGATCGATCCAAACTGGCTCGCCCTCGAACTCAACGCGGACCGCCCCGCAATCGATGAGTGCGGATCGGGTGATTCCCAGCGGAAGACCGGTCCACCACGCGATGTCTCGTTCCGACCCGGGCCCATACGATTTGAGCCAGTACATAACTAATAGGCGTCGGGCCTCCACCGGATCGACAGCCGTCCAACCCTCCTGGAGCCAGCCTTCCATCAGCTCCCAGCGATATTGGCTGTTGATCCACGAACCGGTAGGTTCGGTTCTGGCGACGATGCCTTCAAAACCGAGTTGCAACATGAGTCGGGAAAGGGCTGATTGTGTTGTCTGATAACTCTTGCCCCTCGCCAGCACGAGCGACACTCTCAACTCGGGAAGGGTTTCGCCCAGTTGGCGGGTGCTCAGTCCGGGACGCGATGCAAGGGTGTCCACCACCAAGTGGGTGGCCCGCGTGATCCAACTCGCGCCGTCGGTGAGACCGCCATCTTGCTCGAGCATTTTCACGAATCTCGTCCGCTCCGAGCTGACGTACCTGGTCGTGGTCGCAGCATGGGCAACCAGGGCCTGTGATATCGGATGAACCCACAAGGTCCGACGCATGGCGTGGTGCCGCACCAGCGACCGATCGACGTAGAGCGCTTTTTGAACGGCCTCGATTGTTGGTGTGCTCATCCTGGCGGCGGCTGACAGGTACACAGTGGTCGGGTCACTGGAGTGAAAGCCGACGAGATCACCACAGATCTGAACGACGTCGTTGGTCCGGCGGTCCCCGGTCAGACGATGCCGATAGGTCAGACGTGCTCGACGCTCATCGACGGTCATTCGCCGCACACTCATCCGATACCCTCCCGAACGAAGCAGCCTCGCCTCACCTCAGATAGGCGAACCTTGGAGATGTGGTTGTCGGATGCCTATCGCCGGACCGAACGTTTGTACTGACGGACCGATAGGGGGGCAAAAACAGCCACCAGGATCACAACCCAGATCATCGTGTAGAGGACCGGATTTTGCAGTGGCCACACAGTGGGCTCCGGCGTGCCCGGCGGGATGTTTCCGAACAGTTCGCGAGTTGCCTGAGTCACGGAAGACACCGGATTCCACTCCGCGAATGTCTGCAGCACCGGGGGAAGGTTCTCCAGGGGAACAAAGGTGTTTGCGATGAAGGTCAACGGAAAGATGACCATAAATGACGCGTTGTTGATGACCTCGACGCTGGGTACGAGAAGACCAACGTAAGCCATCACCCACGAAAACGAGTAGGCGAACAGCAACAACAGCACAAACCCCAACAGAGCTTCGCTTAGCGAAGAATTGATCCGCCAGCCAACGACAAACCCGGTGATCGACATAACAACGATCGACAGGAGGTTGTAAATGATGTCGGAGGTGGTCCGACCGGTGAGTACAGCAGATCTCGACATGGGCAGGGACCGGAATCGGTTGATGATTCCTTTCTGCATGTCGTCGGCAAGCCCCACCCCGGTGAATGTCGAGCCAAAAATGACTGTCTGGGCGAGGATCCCCGGTATCAGGAATTCGACATACGAACCTCCTGATACGTCGATCGAGCCACCGAGCACGTACGCGAACAGGAGCACGAACATGATCGGTGACAGGAGGACGAATACCAGGACCTCTGGAACCCGCTTGATTTTTATGATGTTTCTCTTGGCAACGACCGCACCGTCGGCGATTGCATAAACCAGTCGGCTCATCGACTCATCTCCTCCAATTCCTTATCGGATCCGTCGCCGTCATCGATCTCCTCTGGTTCGGCGATGTGGCCGGTCAACGTGAGGAACACATCGTCGAGTGTCGGGCGTCTCAAACCGACGTCGAGAACATGAAGGCCACCTTCATCCATCCTCCGAAGAGCCTGCGTCAGCACCGCGGCGCCACCGGAAATCGGTACAACGAGTTGACGACTGCGCTCGTCGACCTGGATCTCGCCGACTGCAAACTGGGTGAGAATCGACCGCGCCGATTCCACCTCGGCCGCCTCGGCGAGCGTGACCTCGATACGCTCACCACCGACCCGGGTTTTCAGTTCGTCGGCCGTGCCGTGGGCGATCTCGCGTCCGTGGTCGATGACGACGATGTCATCTGCCAGCCGATCTGCCTCCTCGAGATACTGGGTTGTCAGCAGCAGTGTGGTTCCGGACGAGACCAGCTCGCTGATGACACCCCACAATTCAACCCTGCTCCGGGGGTCGAGTCCGGTCGTCGGCTCGTCGAGGAACAATACGGGAGGCTTGGCCACGAGAGCGCCGGCGAGGTCGAGGCGTCGACGCATACCGCCCGAGTAGGTCTTGACCGGTCGGTCACCGGCATCTGAAAGGTCGAATAGGTCCAACAGGTCGCGTGACCGCTCTCTAGATCGGGGACGCCCGAGGTGATAGAGCCGGCCGATCATGTCGAGATTCTCGAACCCCGTGAGGTTCTCGTCGACCGCGGCATACTGCCCGGAAAGGCCAATGACTTTTCGTACTTCTTTCGGATCTTTCAGGACGTCGATGCCAGCGACAACCGCGGTACCCTCGTCTGGAACCAGAAGAGTCGTCAATATCGAGACTGCCGTTGTCTTGCCGGCGCCATTTGGACCGAGAAGCCCGAGAATGGTTCCTTCGGGTACTTCGAGGTCGAGGCCGTCGAGGGCGACGACCTCCTTGTAGTGTTTGACGAGGCCTCTGGCCTCAACTGCATTCGACATGTTTCTCCACCATTGAATTCGACAGCCGGACACTTTATCTGCGTTTGCTAAGCGCGCGTCAGAGATTCGCCCGACCTGAGGTCAACATAACCAACGACACCGACAAATTATTCTCAGAACATGTCGCGTGGGCCGTATCGAGACAGAACCTCGATTTCAGCCTCCATCGCTTCAACCAGATCTGGCCGCCCCGCCTGGCTGTAGGTATTGATGGCTTCCCGTCGCTCGTCGGTCTCAGCGGCAAGGATCCTCGCCACATCGGCGTCGTCGAGTTCAGACCTCCGAATGTCAGCGGCAAAAGCACCGATAGGCCCGGAGTTGGGATCAGCCACCACGTCAACGGCCTCAGCGTTGCCGATAGCAGCCAACAGCGAGCGAAGCACCGTCGTGGCCACCGGATCTCGGGCCTTCATGGCGGCCGTGAGGTCTTGCTCGATTCGACGACGCGCTGCCATCCCGCCACGGTACAACTCCCATCCCGGCTGGTAGCCCTTTCATTCGATTCTCCGGAACCGCCGCCCAACGGTCTCGCATGCTTCGACCGGCTAGCGGCTAGTAGGTTTCGAGATCCGACTAGTGCATGGAGCAGGCATGAGGAAGTGGATGTCGATCTTGACGATTGCTGTGATTGCGCTGGGGTGCAGTTCCGGCGATGGCGACACCGTCGAGGTGGGTGAGACGGGCGCTCCTGCCGCCGGTGTCAGCGATGATGGAACCTTCATCGTTATCACCGTGTCAGATTTTTCGTTTCCGGCAGAGGTAGATGTTCCCGCCGACCGCTCGGTCCAATGGGTGAACGAGTCGGGTGCCCGCCACACCATCGTGATGGACACTCAGGACGGCGAACCTGCCGACCTCCCCGAAGTAGAGCTCGACCCATCGGCGACGGTCGGTTTTCCCCTACCCCCCGGTGAATGGACTTACTTCTGCTCGATCCACACTTCGATGACGGGGTCATTGTCGGTGCACGGTTAACGGATCAGCGCAACCCGAACCATTCGCCGAGGAGACGGCTGACGCCGTCCGGGTCGTCCAGCTGCATCCAATGACTGAGGCCTTCCAGTCGCACGTATCGCCATTCGGCTTCGACGCACTTCCCGGAATCCTCCATTTGAAACTCGGTGAGGGCGAAGTCGCCACTACTCCAGATGCCCTGGGTCGGCACGGTCACCGGCGGGAAGGCACGGGGTGGTCTGATAAGGCGGCGGGGGTGGCTGTTGGCCCGATACCAATCCAGTGACGATTCCAGGGCGCCGTCCGGAGTCAACTCTGAGATCCAATGTTCGGTCTCCGGATGATTCCCGACAAACCGACGAAAATTCGCCCAGTCGTTCTGTCTCAGCCACTCCTCGGCGACTCCCTCGAACTGAAAGAGAAGCATGTACCAAGAGCGGCTCATCTGTCCCAAGCCTCCACTGTCGAAGGCGGAGGGATGTCCAACCGAAAGCGTGGTGAGGCTCCTCACTCTCTCCGGGGCCGTCATTGCAAGGACCCAGGTCACCAGGGCGCCGAAGTCGTGGCCGACCACGTCGGCGGTGTCTATTTCGAAGTGGTCGAGCACAGCCACCAGGTCGGGGATCGTGGTCGACAGTTTGTAACCGCCGAGTTGGGGAGGCCGACCCGACCGGCCACGGCCGTGCATGTCGGGAGCAATGACCCTGTACCCGTTCTCGATCAGGTAGGAGATCTGATGGCGCCAGACATAGGCCGTGTCGGGCCAGCCGTGAACCATCAATACCACCGGGCTTCCCGGATCACCGTTGTCGGTGACCTGAAGGGAAATCTCACCGACGACAACCCGTGATGAGCTCTGATAGATGTCGAGCACGGAAAAAGCCTAGTTATGGGCGGTGCCCCTACTCGTCGGGCAACCAGACCAACGTGGTCGGATGGAATTGGCTCCATGCAAACCAAAAGGCTTGATGAGACCCGACATCACCATCGGGACCGACGACGTGCAGGCCATCACCGTCTTGCTCGACCGTGAGATCGTCGTATGTGATGGTGGTACCCGACGCGAGGGCAGCCAACACCGCCTCGACCGGGAAGGCGAGCGGGGTCCCATCCGACGCCACCACCCCAACCACTTCCTCTTGAACCGGCAGCCGGGGATCAACGGGACCGATGGGGAAAATCGGCCCATTTGCGTCGCGATCGCCGAGAGGGTTGCGTTCGTAGGTGCGACCGATACCACCGTCACGCGCAATGATCTGTGTATCGGGGTGTGCCGCCTTCCAATCACCCCATGTGGATGCGACCACGGAGACCTGGTCGAGAACCACGCCGGCTTCGCCAAGCGGCCCCGAAAGCGCCTCACCCGTGAAGGTGTCAAAAACCGACTTCGTCTCCAGGTCGTACATCACCTTATTTGACCGTGTGAGCAGACCCGAGGTCCGCAGCACCGGATCGGCGAAGTCGGCAGGCACCGAGTCGGTGAGGTATGCCTGGGCCGAACCGCAGAGTGTGCAGTACGGGATACCGAGACGGCGCCCGCCCAGGCTGAGGTTCATCATCTCGTGCACTTCCATCTGGTTGCGGGGCAAAGCCAGGACATCGTCGCCGACGACGATTCCGAAGACGATATCGCTGTCTGCGTACCAGGTTGCTTCCGCAGCCGGCACCGTCGGCGGGTCGTCGAGGGCGGGGATACACCCGCCCAGACACGGGGTCTTGGTTCCGAGCGGGCGGTCGTCGATGCGGACACCACCCCAGGTCACCGGTCGCCAGTCGATTGACACGTTGTGCTCGAAGAACGGATCCCATGCGGGTTCCACGATCGTGTACAGCTGGCGTTTGAACTCGTCGTACCCATCCCAAGCCGGCAGGTCCCACTCGAGGAGAAGCTCGAATGCGGGAACGAATGACGTTCTCTCAGTCTGATCGGGCAGATATCCGGTCAGGGTCTCAAATGCCCGATCCAGTTGGCTCTTCACGCTGCCGCCCTGGAAGAAGCGCATCAGGTCGGCGAGGAACCAGGCGATTCTCACGTCTCCACTTTCAGCCGCGCCCGCCAGCGCCTCACTGTCGAAAGTGTCGGACCGGATCGAATTCAATAATGCGTCGAGCTCGCCCGAGACCCGGGTATCGAGCGGCCCGGTGGTGGCTTCGGGAGGATCCGGGAAGTTCCTCACCACTTCGACCGGTCCGACAAAGGCGCCGGTAGTCGGACTGTTCACATCTCCTCCGGTAGTGTCACCATCGTCGCTACCCGCTGTCGAGCACGACGCCATCAGCAGGACTATGACCATGACCATCCGCAATTGCATGGTCCGAACCTAGGGCGGTGGGGGTAAATCACGGGGAAAGTTGCAAACGGCAATGCGTGGGTTCCAGCAGAAGTTAGGCTCCGCTTACGAATGACGAATACTCAAACTCCGGACCGGGCTCACTGGACCCAGCGTCTGCGTAAGACATGGATCAGCGTTCTCTTCGTGATCCTTGCCGGTCTGGCTGCCCAGGGAGCAACCACCGCCTATTGGATCAACCACACCGTGTTGGAGACGGACCGCTTTATGTCGGTTGTGGCCCCGGTGATTTCCTCACCGGAATTCGCGGAGCGGTCAGGAGAGGTGATCGCCACCAAGACCGTGGAGGCCCTTGGAGTCGAAGAAAAAGTGGAGAACTCTCTCGACCAATTGAACGAGTATCTGCAGGCCATACCCGAAGCCGTTGGGATCGACCCGAATGGTCCGATCGGCCAACGGTTACCCGCTCTCCCCGACCTCACACTCCTCGCCGAGCCGATTACCGCCAAGGTGGAGAATCGAGTCTCAGAATTGACAACGGATCTGATTTCGTCGAGTGAATTTCAGTCCCTCACCGACGCAGCCCTCCGTACTGCTCACACCGTTGCCGTGGCGGTGGTCACCGGAGACGACTCCAATCTACCCCCTGCCGTGACCGTCGATGGGGACGTCGAGCTCAACTTCCGGCCGATGATCGCCGACGCGATTGTCAACGTTGTCGCCGCCGGCGCAGACGCTCTGGGAGTCGACACCCCGCGGGTCGATTCCGGGGCCAGCTCGGAGGAAATTCTCGCCGAGGTATTCGGCTCGCGCGGGATCGAGGTGCCGGATGACTTCGGGCGCGTGGTGGTGATCACCGAGGAACAATTGGAACCGTATCGGTCGGCTCTGCAGACTCTGAACCGGCTTCAATGGGTACTCATAATCGTGACCTTGCTTTTGTCGTTTGCAGCTGTCTGGACCAATCCCAATCGACTCGTCGGGACCATCTGGCTCGGGGTAGGCATTGTCGCTTTCCAACTCTTGAGCTGGCCGTTGACGACGACGATCACCGAGAGTGTGATTGAGGGCCTGGATTCAACTGATACCGGGCTCGTGGAGCTCGTCTTCCAGACAGCGACCAACGAACTCCTAAATCAGACGATTGTCGTGATTGCCCTGGGCGTGATTGTGACCCTGTTCGGGATGGTGCGGGTGGGGATGGAAGGCGACGACGCTGACGACGTCGAAGCGGATGAGGAGGCCATGTCGTCTCTGAGCTGAGACGTCGTGAGGTATCCTAATGGCACCAAATAAATGAAAGCCGAAAACACTCAGAACGGAAAAAAGGGCAGGGGCCCGATATCTCGTGTTACCCAAGCAGTAACGGGGCGGGTAGTCGAGACGATCGACCCCGACACGGTTCTCGACCACGTCGACATCGACCACCTACTCGACCGGATCGATATCAACCGCCTGCTCGATCGGATCGATCCTGATCGACTACTCGACCGCATCGATCCCGATGCCCTCCTGGACAGAGTTGATATCAATCAGCTCCTGGACCGTGTTGATATCGACCTCCTGCTCGACAGAGTCGATATCAACAAATTGGTTAGCAAGGTCGATATCGACGCGGCCCTGGAGGGTGTTGACCTCGAAGCAGTTGTCCGCCGAGCCGGTATACCGGAGATCGTCGCCGAGAGTACGAGTCAGTTGACAGGGTCCGCCATCGATCTCGGCCGCCGCCAACTGGTAGGACTCGACGTCATCGTCGACAGACTGGTAAATCGTTTGATGAGACGCGAGGCAAGCGACCAACCTGTCGGCCCGCCCCTACTCGTGGCAGATATCGGATGAGTGCGACTGAGCGTCTCCGGGTTAGCGGCCACTATGCGGGACCTGCCAGCCGTGCTGCCGCCGCCTTTGTGGACGGCGCGCTCATATTCGTCTTATTCACTCTGGGCGCAGCAGGGTTGAACCTTCTCGCAGGGGCAATATTCAATGTCTCGCTGACAGACGATCGTGAAGGCTGGGTCTGGATCGTGAGCCTTGGCGTGTGGGCCTTCCTGTATGTTGTGATCAGTTTGGCGATCGCAGGTCGCACACCGGGGAAATCACTCGCCGGGCTCAGAGTCGTCTCCAAGGACGGCTCGGTCCTATCGGTGGGGCGGGCGATAGGCAGGACCCTCGCCTTTCCTCTCAGTGTCATCTTCTTTGGAATCGGCTTTCTTGGGATCATCTTCCAGCGTGAGCACAAAGCCCTCCACGACTTCCTCGCCAAGACCGCCGTGGTCTATGACTGGGGGACGAGAACTGCAGAACTACCCGGTCCTCTGTCGGCATATATCGCCAGAAAAGCCGGTGAGGAGTACGTCCGAAACGGTTAAGTGGTGATGTTCCCCACAGGATCTGTGGTCAGGAACAGAGCACCTGCCTCAGCAACGTCGAGTCCGATGGTTTGTCCGGTCCGCACCCGAAACAATGCCCGTACTCAGAACGGACCGAGTCCATCCACTCTTGATCAATCGAAGCCATGAGGCGAGTGTCGCACAAATGTTGGCAATCTTCTCCGGAGAGGACGAGAGAGTGGCATTATCTGCGATTACGT
>JBGTFH010000055.1:0-24898 GCA_041747375.1 Acidimicrobiia bacterium | reverse complement strand
GACAACGGGTACATGGCGATCCTCTGGTACCAGCAGAGACGGCAGGGCAGGAATTCGATGACTCCGGAGTAGACCAGCGAACCCGCTGTTGCCACCGCGGCGACCAACCATGCCAGCCAGATCGCAGAATCCCCAAGTAGGGCAGCAGCGGCTTGTCGCCCTTTGACCAGGCGGTAAACGACGAGGCCGATGGCACCCGCCAGTGAAACCAGCGACAGCGTGGCAAGAAATGTGTTGTAGAGCTGGACATTCTGTGCGGACAAGACCTCACCTCTGCCTTGGTGGTCGGAGGAACCAACAGATCGTAGATGGGGAACGGCGCAACCTCTATGCGGATCGCCGCGAGCCGTCACAAGTTGCCGTTCGACCTAGATTGCCCGGCCTGGAACAGCTTGCTCGGTTGTGTCGACCTCGAGGAACCGGCCACGGAGCACCTCACCCACGATGTAGGCCACGACCATCCCGATGATGATCAGGGGGATGGCGTCCAGCCCGGCGCTGCCGACGACGAGAAGGGCGAGCACCGATGCCGAGAGAGGTAGCCGGAGAACCGACACCACCGTTGCTGCGACCGTGATCGGCATGGCCGAGCTCAAGGTCAGACCGGGCAGATAGGAAGCGAGCAATCCGGCAACCACACCGATAAAGATCGCCGGGAACACCGGGCCACCCTTGAAGCTGCCCATAGAGAGCATCCATGCCGTTGCTTTGAACAACATCAGCCATGCGACGACGCCCAAAGCAAGGGTGTCGGCCTGCTCCACCAGCGGGTCCAGAGCTCTAGAACCCGAGAACAGAACCGCCAGATTCGATTGGCCCGTGATACTCGTGAACAGGATTGCAAGGATTGCGACAGCCACTCCGACGATCGGCAACCAGACGAGAAGGTTGGTGGTCACGAGCCGATCCATCTGCTTCCCGAGCGCTACGACTGTAATGCCGAGCCCCGCGCAGAGAATTGCCACCGGGATCGCCCACAGAACCTGCGAGATCTCAAGGGCCTCCATAGGGGGGAGGTTCACGGACGGAAGTGCAAATGCACCGGTGCTGAGGCCGGTGAGATGTCCCATGCCGACGTAGACGAGTGATCCGATGCCTGCCGCGACGAGTCCGGGAAGGACCAGAAGAGGGGCCATAACACCACCGACGCCCGCCGCTTCGAATATCACGATCGCGGCGATGATCGGGTTGCTGAACACCATTGCTAGAGCGGCGAATCCGCCCGAAGCCGAGATTATCCCCTGTGCCTCGACGCTCGAATCCTTGGCAATGCGGCGCGCCAAGAGAAGCCCGAGTCCCATGCCGAGGGCGATCACCGGCGAGGATGGTCCCAGAACCAGGCCAAAACCTAATGTCGCAATGGCAGCGAGGATGATCCCTGGAAGGAGGGAAGGTTCGGTCACTCCCGCCGAAAGCCCATCCGCTGGAACTCCACCACCGGTGCCGGGCAGTTTCAAGATAGCCAGGGCGGTGAGCACTCCAGCGATAGCGAGAACCGGAATGGGCCACCACCACGGCGTCTCGGAGAAACCCAGTGCGCCCGGTAAATCAGTAAAGAGGAGATCCTGGAGGTAGGGAACAAATGTCAGGAACGCCCAGGCAGCAAGAGAGACCACGAGACCGACCACCGCAGACAAAATGAGCAACTTTCGGAATTCGCGATCGCGGATCACCGACTTCACTTGCTGCTGACTGACTTCACTCACAATCGACCTCCCACAGGGTTGTCGTGCCCACTTGTCCTCAGATCAGGCACAATCGGTCACGACTGGCAGCGAGCGCAGCGAGCAGTATGGCACAGGCAAACCGGGCAAACTGCCAATTCAATGAGACGAAAAAGGATGAGATGCGAGCCACCCCGGTCGCCGGATCAGATGGCGGCGCCCCCTGACCGAACTCAATACGGTGCGCGTCAGTCGGCGCTGTAGCGTTTTCGTAACGGTTCATCAAACAACATGGGCGTTATGGCTGAAACGATATGACCGAGCGACTTCGCCCAGCCGTATCAGCTGTCCTCGCCGCTTACATCTTCGTCATGGCGGGCCTTTTACTAGCGACCGGCGAGTCCGGGGGCGAGTCCGGTGTGGAGTGGCTCTAACCTGCTCCCGGTCATCAGCGCCGCGGCAATGGGTCTTTTCTTATCGTTGAGACGGCCGGAAAACGCCATCGGAACCCTGATCTCGGTGATCGGCGCAGCATTGATGACACTAGGGATGCAGAACTACCTGGTCCCAGAGGTTTTCGAACCAGGTCAGGAGCTGACGGTCATCGGGCTGGTCCTCGTCTCAGACGCGGCCTGGATCATCCAGTTCGTGGCCAGTTTGGTTCTGCTCCCTTTGTGGTTCCCGACGGGTGCGCCAATCAACGGTCGTTGGGGGTGGGTGGGCAGGGTCGCGGTGATCGCTGGAATGGCGGGTTGGACCTCTTTTCTTCTGGCCGGTCAAGTTTGTGCCGTTTACGTTTCCCCCGAGTCCTCCGTATGTTCAGAAACGGTCGCAATTCCCTGGGGTATCGAGGGTTTCGCCGGGCTGGACGCGTTGCTTTTCATCGCCATGGCTATGGCGATCCCCGCCATTACCTCCGTATTCATCCGCTGGCACCGCTCCCGGGGTGTGGAACGACAGCAGCTGAAGTGGGTCCTCCTGGCGCTAACAGCAGTTGCCATCGGTCTCGTCCTCACCTTCGACAACTGGGGCCTCCCCGAATGGTTCAACATCGCCATCAATGCACTCACGCTGGCTGGCCTCTGGGTTGCCATCGTGGTGGCCATTCTCCGCTACCGGTTATTCGACATCGACGGGATCATCTCGAGGACCATCTCCTACGCCCTTGTGCTCGGGGTCCTCACCCTTGTTGCGCTAAGCCTGATGGCGCTGTTCGCAACGTTCCTCCCATCAGATGACCCTCTCGTGGTCGCGGCGGCCACTCTCGTGGCGGCGGCCCTATTCACCCCGGTGCGAACACGAGTCCAAGCCTGGATCGACCGCCGCTTCAACAGGTCTCGTTACGACTCGACGCGGGTGATCGAAGAATTCACACAGAGCCTGCGAGACCGTGTCGATCCGAAAGAGGTGGTCGACGACTGGGTGGGCGTCGTCGTGGAGACGATGCAGTCCGCCTCGGTCGGAGTATGGGTGAGAGGAAGGACGAAGTGAGCTGCCACCCGTTACTCGATGCTGAGGGCGGCCGAGCATTCAGACAGACCCCGCACACGGACCAAATCGATTAGGCCCACCTCGCGAAAGAATTGCAGTCCCGACCAGATTCGAACTGGCGTTTCCGGCTTGAAAGGCCGGCCCGGCAGATTATCGCAGTAGACCGCCTACCTGGAGAAATGCGGTCTGACCTGGGGATCCGCACCCAGAGCTCTTCGCGTTGACACGCATCGCTACGCACTGTTTCCGGACGTAGCGAGGGACAGATGAGAGACGGACGATCATGTGGTCGTGCGTCACCCACCGCCCGAGCCGGCGTATGCGCCCCAAAGAACATTGTGACGCCAGGTTTGCCCTGCCGTGACCAACGGCTGAGAAGTTCGCCAGCGAGTGAACGAGCCATCGAACCTGATCCGGTTAATTCCGGCGCAGGGACAGGGTTTGCGGGTCCTTGCTTTTACCCGGCTACCTGCCCCGTCTCCGCGCCGATCGTCCTCTTGGTTCAGGACGAATCGGACTCCCCGGAAGTGCTATCCCGTAACGGGCTTGCTGTCGGCGAAGAGGTTGAGGAGTTCCCCGACCGCCCGCTCACCATTGGAGTCATGCAACGGAAGGTGCGTCTGAATGTGGTAGACGTTGCGACGCCCGTCCTTTTCTTTTGCCACGAATCCGGCGTCGGTCAAATCGGAAATGATGCTGTGGGCGGTTCTCTCGGTCACATCGAGAGCGACCGCGATATCTCGGAGGCGTGAGTCGGCATCCGTGGCAAGGTAGAGCATCGCCTTTGCATGGTTGGTGAGAAAACTCCAGTTCTTCATTCGTTCTTACCGTAGCATCCTATTTCAAGAAACATCTTGCATGAATCCCAATTGACGAATATATTGTCCGGTAGTGACCCCGAACAAGGTCGCCGTCGGCGACTCCCAAAAGGTCATCTAAGGGAGCAAGCATGCTAATCCTGAGCTCGTTCACGGTTCTCTCATTCGCGCTGGGATTGTTCTACATCTACAAGACGCGCCCCGCGGAGGGCGCGACAACCTATCCGTCACAGCCGCGACCACGCTTCGCCCCTCCTGGCGCAACCTTGGTTGCGATCCTGGCAGCAACCTCGCTCGTCCTGAGCGGTGGAGTCGCCAACGCCGCCATCGTTCCCCCGATCTCGATGGGCACCGCAGACGGCTACTCCGTCCTGGCTGGAACTACCGTCACCAACACTGGACCGACTGTCCTCAACCAGAGTCTCGGCCTATCACCGGGAACGGACATCACCGGCTTTCCCCCCGGCATCGTGAATGCACCAGGAGTTATCGAGCAGACCACTCCCGCCGCCGCTGCCGCCCAGCTCGACCTGACCGCGGCATACGTCGAAGCCGCGGCTCGCCCGCTCAACGAAACGGTCACGTCCGATTTGACCGGGCTTACGCTGGTCGGCGGGGTCTACGCAGGTCCCTCCAAGTCACCGCTAACGCTTAGTGGAAACTTGACCCTGGATGGTGCAGGCGACCCGAATTCGGTGTTCATCTTCCAGACAGACTCGACGCTCATCACCGGATCGGGCAGCACAGTCACATTGATCAATGGAGCACAGCAGTGCAACGTCTTCTGGCAGGTCGGCAGCTCAGCAACGCTGGGGACCGGATCGACGTTCGTCGGCACCATCCTCGCTCTGACGTCGATCAGTGTCACGACCGGTGTCACAGTGCAGGGACGCGCTCTCGCCCGCAACGGAGCGGTCACACTCGACACCGACACCTTCAACGCTCCCACGTGTGACCTCACCGTTCCTACAACCACGACGACGTCGTCGGGAGCCACCACTACAACCGGAACTGCGCCAGAGCTCCCATTCACCGGATCCGATAGCGCTGCGGCCGCTGTCGTTGCCATCCTTGCACTCGTCGCCGGGCTCGCCATGGTGAGAACCAGTCGGACGGCGAGGAGATAGGGGGCAAGGTCGAGATTCAGTTCTCGGGGGCCGTCGCCCACGATTCTCGAACCAAACGGATCGGGATTCCAGGCCCTGTTTCGTTCACGGTTCTGTCGACCACACCAGGGGTGATCGACCTCTTCGGGGGAGCGGCGCAATGACGGCGACGAGAAGGTCGTCGCTCCTACAACGACGCTTGACCGCTCAGGGCACGACCCTGGTTTTGATCCTGGTTGCAACCTCGCTGCTCCTCGGAGGCGGGATCTCCGACGCCGCAATAGTCCCCACAAATCACGATGGGAACGGCAGACGAGTATTCGGTCCTGGCCGGAACCATGGTCACCAACACCGGAGCGACTGCTCTCGAACAGAGTCTCGGCGTCGCACCGGGACCTGCCGTAACGGGCTTTCCTCCCGGAGTAGTAGTTCCCCCTGCGATGATCGAGTCGAACACTGCCGCCTCAGTGGCGGCACAGCTGGATTTGACGACGGCGTACGACGAAGCTGCGGCCCGGCCACTCAACGCACCAATTGCCGCTCTGGGCGGTCAGACGTTGGTCGGCGGAGTTTACGCCGCTCCCCTCAAAGCGGCGCTGTCGCTCACCGGAAACCTGATCCTCGATGGTGCGGGTGACCCCAATTCGGTGTTTGTCTTCCAAACCGACACGACACTCATCACAGCGGCGCTAAGCACCATCACATTGATCAACGGGGCGCAGGAGTGCAACGTCTTCTGGCAGGTCGGCAGCTCGGCAACACTGGGTGCAGGGTCGACGTTCGTGGGCAGCATCCTCGCCTTGACGGCGATCACAGTCGGCGCAGGGGTGACGGTGCGGGGCCGCGCCCTTGCCCGGAACGCGGCGGTCACACTCGACAGCGACACCTTCAGCACCCCTGGCGTCGTCGAGCACCTTCTCCCCAGACGCATCCAGGAGGTTGAGGCACTTCCCGAACGAGATTGTCTTCGATTCTCGGCGCTCTTGGATACGCCGACCTCGATTGAGCAAGATCGCCTTCGCGAGCATCTCATGGGCGTGGAGAGCGAAATGCGCCACAGCTTCCGGCCGGCCTTCGTCGTAAGGGCGGTTGAAGTGCTCCATTGCCAAACGCATCGAGTTGATGGCCCGATCGTGATACTGGGAGACTTCACGGCGTAGTTTCAAGGGCATGTCGCGTCTATGTGGCTTGGCGTCGGGTCGAGTGAACGACAGCGAGCACGAACTGCCAAAGGGCCATCAACCCGCACCTCTCCAATTTCTGTGTCAGTCACCCTTTCAGCCGAATGACAAACGACCTATCACAAGGCGCAATAGAAAGCACCATGAGATCTGAACCGCGACCAGCGACGGTGGAAGGCAGCGGCTGGGAAGGCTGAGACGACTGTCACCATTTCTGCGCGAGTGGCACAGCTACTGAGTAGTCGACGGACGGCGTCGCCTTAACCGTGTCAGACCCCTGCTGTAGGATCCCAACCAATGAATACCTGTGTCCATCGAGCTGCGCTGGGACGTTGGCATGATCAAGATTTTGGCTGAGGGCCCTTCTGGGGAGATTTTCGTTCTTGAAGCCGAGCCATTCGAGCATGAAGTCAAATCCAGCAGAGGCTCGGACACGGGTCGATTTCGGTGACGCTGGACCGCTACGGGCACCTAATGGAAGGGCTTGACGAGGGCGCCGCTGACAAGCTCGATGACCTTTTTGTTGCGCCTCGTGAGGGACCGATGAGGGACAGCTTAGCCGACGTACTATCCCTGGAATAGCCAGAACACCCCTGTGACCAGGGGGAACAGATAGCAGTCCCGACCAGATTCGAACTGGCGTTTCCGGCTTGAAAGGCCGGCGTCCTAGGCCCCTGGACGACGGGACCAGGGTGGAGTTGTAAGGATACCGCTCCCCCAATTTCCAGCCCAACTCTTTGATGGGGTGGGCTTAGAGGAGCCTGAGAGCGGCTTCCAGCCGGGCCACCGTCCTGTCCTTGCCGAGCGCCGCCATCGATTCGAAGAGCGGCGGGCTGATCGAGGATCCGGTGACTGCGACTCGCATCGGTTGCAGACCTTTGCCGACGCCAACCTCCATCTCGGCCAGCATCGCCCTCATCTCAGAATCGAGTGTCGCAGCGTCCCAGGTGTCGACTTCCCGAAGTCGACCTATAGCGGCAGTAAGCACCTCGGTGACCCCGTCTTTGGTCATCACCTTCTGCCAGGAAGCATCGTCATAGCTCTCCATTTCCGAGAAGAGGAACCCAACCTGGCCCCCAACTTCCGGGAGCAACTTGGTCCGCTCCTGAACAAGGGGCGAAATCTCCTTGAAGACCTCCATTTCCGAATCGGTGAGGGCCCGGCCGAGATGTGACTCGACAAATGGAAGTGAGAGCGATTCGAACCATGCAGATTCCATGGCCCGGATGTACTCGCCATTCATCCACTGCAGCTTCTCGGGATCAAAGGTCGCCGGGTTCTTTGACACATCGGCAAGGTCGAAAACGCCGACCGCCTCCTCCCTGGAAAAGATGGTGGTGTCGCCGTCCACCGACCACCCGAGGAGGCAGAGGTAGTTGAACACAGCATCGGGCAGATACCCGGCGTCGCGATAATCGGTCAACGACGTAGCATCGTGGCGTTTGGAAAGCTTCTTTCCATCGGTTCCGAACAGCAAAGGAAGGTGGGCGTAGATCGGTTCGGTAGCTCCCATCGCCCTGGTGAGCACTATGTGTTTCGGCGTCGAGGGGAGCAGGTCTTCGCCCCGTGCGACATGGGTGATCCCGTAGTCGACGTCATCTACGGTTGACGCGAGGTGATAAGTCGGAACACCGTTGCTGCGGAGGATCACAAAGTCGTCTACATCCTGTGGCTCAAAGCTCACCCGATCACGGACCAGATCTTCGAAGACGATGGCGGCATCCTGGGGTATCGAGAGTCGGATGACACCCTCGCTTTCGGCTTCCTCAGGACGACGGATGTAGTTGCCCGGGTGCAGTCCTTCTTTCTGCGCGCGTTGGCGGGCGGCTTCCAACTCCTCGGAGGAACGATTGTCGTAATAGGCCGCCCCGGAGGCCACCAACCCCTCCGCTACTTGCCGATATCGATCGAACCTCGCCGACTGCCGATAGGTGCCGTGCGGTCCACCAACGTCGACACCCTCGTCCCAATCGAGGCCCAACCAACGTAGCGAGTCGAGGATCCCTTGCTCATATTCCTTGGTGGACCGCTCCAGGTCGGTGTCGTCGCTCCGAACGATGAACACTCCCCCCTTGGCCCGGGCGTACAGCCAGTTGAACAGAGCGGCGCGGGCCGTCCCGACATGGAGATTCCCCGTTGGAGACGGGGCGATCCGAACACGCACCGTCATCGTGAAACGACTCTGTTGGAGAGGGTTCCGATACCATCGATCTCGACCTCCATCGTGTCGCCGACCTTCACCGCGGAAACTCCTGATGGGGTCCCGGTGAGAATCACATCGCCGGGAAGAAGAGTCATCACCGCGGTCACATATTCAAATATCGCGCCTACCCCAAAGACCATGTCCGAGGTGAATCCAGCCTGGCGAACCTCATTGTTGACCCTGCAGATCACCGCCAGACGCTCCAACGGGTCGAGCTCAGTCTCAATCGCGGGACCAAGCGGGCAAAAGGTGTCGAAACCTTTGGCCCTCGTCCATTGTCCGTCGCTCCGTTGCAAGTCCCGAGCTGTGACGTCGTTTGCAGCGGTGTAACCCAGGATGTAACTACCTGAGTCTTCGGCTTTGACATTGCGAGCAACCTTGGAAACCACCACCGCAAGCTCAGCCTCATGATTCAGTTCTTTGGACTGGTGCGGATAGACCACTCCTGCATCTGGCCCGGTCACCGAAGTCGCCGGCTTCATGAATATCAGCGGACTCTCCGGAGTTTTTCCGCCCATCTCTTCGGCGTGGTCCTCATAGTTCTTCCCTACGCAGATGACCTTTGTCGGAATCACTGGGGCGAGCAGCTGGACTTTCGGCCACGGCACGACATTCTCGGTCGGCTCCCAGGCCACAAAAGGCGAGCCCCGGTAGATCTCGACACCGTCAGCATCGGCAATTCCATAGGCGATGTCGTCACCTGACTTGATCCGAACAATCTTCATGAGGAGAAACGGTAGTTAGGTGGTTTTGTTTTCGGACTTCGAGACCTGTCCGGAGTGGTTCAATACGTACCGAACCTGGTCGGGAGTCCTGACCAGCAGGTCACGATCCACATCCGCAACCGCTGTTTGACCGGGTCGCATGTCGTGCGGAGCAGCTTCCAACCAACGTTCTCTCCGGTCGAGGACCCATTGCGGCGAACTGGAGTCTTGTCCACAGAGGATGAGGGCGACCTCGATGTCGCCGAGCACCGCGGCCCGCCCCAGAGCCGCTGCCCGGGCCATTGTCAGCCCGGTGACAACCGATTTCAGGTTCGGATTGTCGGAAAGCAGATCGAACTCGGATATGAGTCTCAGCGCCCACCCTGGATCGGGGCCGGTGTTCCCGAAAGATCCGCCGGTCGGTTTCTCGTCCGGCGCAGTGACCAGACCGACTTTGGTAGGCCTCCAACGCTGCGGTGGCGCCGGTTCAGCAACCTTCCTGGGTAGATCAGACTCGCCCAACTCCAGGTTCGGTTGTTGACCCATTGGCTAGACGGCTTCGAGCCAATGGCGATATGCGGGAAGCTCACCCCGGGCCGCCTTGGAAAAGAGCTCCTTGGCCCTGGCAGTAACCGGTCCTGGCGATCCCGACCCGACCACACGATCATCGATCTCGACTACCGGGGTGACCTCCGCGGCGGTCCCGGTAAGAAAAACTTCGTCGGCCATGTATAGAAGCCCTCGAGGAACCACGTCCTCAACGACGGTGTGGCCGTCGTCTGTCAACAATTCGACAACCGAGTCCCGGGTGATCCCCTTGAGGATGCCGGACGAAACCGACGGGGTTACCACCCGGTCGCCCATTACGAGGAAGATGTTCATCCCGCTTCCTTCGGAGACGAGCCCGGATCCGTTGAGCATGATCGCCTCGTCGTACCCGGAGCGAACGGCCTCAGATTTGGCGAGAGCCGAGTTGAGATAACCGCCGGCGCCTTTGGCCGTAGGGATCAGTTCGGCATGGGAGATCCGGCGCCAGGAACTGACCTTGGCGCGAATCCCGTTTGCCACTCCATCCTCGCCGAGATAACTGCCGAGGCTGAAAGCGGCCATCATCGTGCGCACCCTGCTCCCGGCTGGATTGAGACCGAACTGACCAAGCTCGTGGAATACGAGCGGTCGGATGTACGCCCCGGTCAGGTCGTTGGCCCGGAGCAGGTCGAGCGTCGCCTTACTGAGCTCGTCCGCCGTCCAGGCCATCGGGATTCCATAGGCGCGGGCAGAAGCCTCGAGACGGACCATGTGTTCCTGGAGGCGAAATACGGCGGAGCCATCGGCTGTTTCGTATGCCCTGATGCCCTCGAAGACGCCGGTCCCGTAGTGAAGGGCGTGGGAGAGAAAATGAACCGTTGCCTCTTCCCAGGGAATCAATTCTCCGTCGTCCCAGATGAACTTTGCGGTTTCCATCATCTAATCGTAAACGATGCGGCCACCTCAAGGTTCGTGCCTACCCTGTCGCCGATGAAAACCGTTCTTGCATCCTGGTTCGGGACCGGTTTGATTCTCGGGCGGCTAAGGGGTTCCCACTCGGGTTCCGGCACAGTTGGCTCGATGTTCGCGTTTCCCGTCGCGGTTTGGATCGGCCAATTCGGAGTCGGCTACCAGGTGGTTGCCACCATCGCGGTAACACTTGTTGCGTTGTGGTCGATCAGTTCACTGGTCGGGTCCGAGGGTGATGCCGGATGGATCGTCATCGACGAGGCAGCCGGTATGTTCCTGGCCGTGATCGGACTGTCGTGGGGACCCGCCCTGGTGGCCTTCGTCGTATTTCGCCTCGCCGACATATATAAGAAGCGGTTTCCCGGGGTCGCCCGTGCGGAAGACCTTTCGGGTGCGGTGGGGGTTGTCGCCGACGATCTGATCGCCGGTGCGTACGGTCTCGTCGCCGGGTTGTTGGCCAGCCGGTTGATCGGCTAGGCCGTCACCTGGACGCCTCTCCAGAAGGCGACGTGGTCCTTGATGTTTGCCGCCGCGTCTTTGGGCTCGGCGTAATACCAGGCGGCGCCCTTGTTGACTTCGCCGTCGACAATCACGTCGTAATAGCTGGCGATGCCCTTCCATGGGCACACCGACGACTCCGCTGATGCACTTAAGTACTCGGTATTGATCGAGTCGGTCGGGAAGTAGTGGTTTCCCTCGACGATTTCGGTGACGTCCGACTCGGCAATCACTTTTCCGTTCCAAATGGCCTTCGCCATAAATCCTCAAACTCCTGGTGGCTATGCATTTATCAACGGAACACTCCGAAAATGTATTCCCCGTTAGCCTCTGCCGGTGCCTATCGCCGTGCTTATTCCCATTCGCTCATTTGCGTCGGGCAAAGAGAGATTGGGTGCAATCCTCAGTGACAAGCAACGTCGCGAACTCGGTACTGCGATGGCTGTGCGCACAACCGATGCGGTGGAAGCGGCCGGGTTACTTCCGGCAATTGTCACTGTAGATCCCGAGGTCGAACGCTGGGCAGCGCTCCGGGGACTAGTAACGATCGGTGAATCAGGTCCCGGTCTCAACCGGGCGGCCAACGACGGCGTCGGCTGGGCAGACTCAAATGGACTGCGATGGGTATTGCTTCATAGTGACCTGCCCGTGGTCTCGAACCGTGACGTTGAAGAGCTGGCCAACTCGGTTGAGGTGGGGATCCCTGTTATCGCGCCATCGTCAGATGGCGGTACCACTGCCATTTCGTCTCCCCACCGCGTCGATTTCTCATACGGTCCGGCGAGTTTCCACCGCCACCTCGGCGGGTTGGACGAACCCAGGATCGTGTGCCGAACAGGCTTGCTCCACGACCTCGACTCTCCAGACGACCTCGCTTCGGCAATGAGCCATCCCGACGGGAAATGGGTGTCCCGGTTTGTCGGAGGAGTTGGGCGCTAAAGCCTTGCCGGTAAATCTAGAGTGGGATCGATCAACCAAGGAAGTCAGTGAAGAAAACGATCGTGTTGACCGGTGGCACCGGAGGACTCGGGACCGCACTCGTCAGAAGACTCATCGGAGGCGACTATCGCCTCGCCGTGACGTATTTGCTCCCTGAGGAAGCCACCAAATTCGAAGAGGAGTTCGAAGTCTCTGAAGACGACCTCACATTGACACGCCTCGACGCCACCAACTCCGCCGCGGTGAAAGACTTCATGGCGGATGTCTCTGATCGGTGGGGTGGGATTCACGGACTGTGCTCCCTGGTGGGTGGTTGGGCCGGCGGCCGTGACGTCGAGGAGACCGATGACGTTCGATTCGAACGGATGCTCGATCTCAACTTGCGCTCAGCCTTCTATTCCGTGCGAGCGGTTATCCCTCACCTCCGTCAAACCGGTTGGGGTCGAATTGTGCTGATCGGGAGTAGAGCTGCCTTGGACTTCCCGACCGGCCAGGGCGCTTTCAACATCGCCAAGGCGGGAGTGGTCGCATTGGGGAAATCGGTCGCCGATGAAGTATCCGACGGCTTGATCACTGCGAACGTGATCATGCCCTCGGTGATCGACACACCGGCGACAAGAGAGTCACTCCCCTACGCCGATTATGTCAATTGGCCGACACCGGATGAGATCGCTGCGGTGGCCGAGTTCGCCCTCTCCGAAGAGTCTGGCGTAATGACCGGCGCCCTGATTCCGGTCTACGGCCGCACCTGAAAAACCGCGTTCCGACGGAACGCTGAGCCAAATATGGCACTTTTTGGGACTAGAAAGCAATGCGTGGTCACAGTGGGTGAACTCTCACGACTGGCCGTATTGAAGATCGATCCAGTCTCCGTGATGATGGGCGGTTCCCAGTTGCATTAGGTCCTTGCCCTCACCGATTTCCAGATGTGGCAATGGGTCCCCGATGTGGATCGACTCCAATGAGACCCGAAAGATTCGTCGAATCCCTCTCGCCGCGTCGATCACATCGACCAGGGCGTTACGTTGCTCGGCTGAGAACTGGTTGAGCACAAAACTATTGACGATCACGACCGGGTCGTCAGCCGGCAGGTCATCGAGAATGCCGCCGAGAACCTCCAGGCCGTCTCCCTCGACAAGGTCGATGTCGACATTCGCCGTCACCTCTATTGCAGAGCGAAGTCTGGCCCGCCGCTCGGAGTGTTCGGGCCAAATCAGGGCGTCCAACCACAGTCGCTGATCTTGGTCGGAGACGTCAACCACATTCAGATCGATTCCGATCCGGCTCAAGATGCGAATCTCCCGCAGCCGTGGTGAGTCACCACGAACCTCGCAGGCGAGTTCAACCGACGAAGGTGGACCCCAGGCGACACCCCCGAAGTCGTAGTGATACTCATCCATGGCCAGATTGAGCCCGGCGCTGGTTCCAAGGTCGATCAGGTGGAACTGGTCTAAAGAGGAGGCCATCACCCCCGGCAATAGGGCGACACACCTCCGACACTCGTTGGTCTGGGTATAGCGGGAATTTGCGATCTCCACGATCCGGTCCTGGTGATCTACGACAAACTCGCGAAATGGGGCCGCGACGCCGCTCACAGGTTTGGCTCGGGTCACCATGGACTCGTAATACGCGGCAAGCGGAACTGCCGGGCCTTTCATCAGTAGATACTGGATCGCGGCAAGGAAGAGGTTGGGGGGTGGTTGTCGGTGTATGCGACCGATGATCTCCAAAAGGTCGGGCGAATCGGCAGTTATGGCGATCAGTTCTCGATAGAGGGGCGAGTCGTGGGCATACTCACGCCACGCCGTCAAGTACTGCCTGTTGGCACGACCGGTATCGGTCAATGCTCACGCCTTCGATATGAAGTAGCGAGAGAATCGGCATACTCGTTCCATCGGTAGCCGCTGTGGGCACGAATCCATTTGATCCTGACGTTCGGTCTGGCTTCGCTGAGGGCGAGGGCCTCCTTGACCAACTCTAGGTTGGCGACGGGGCCGGTCTTCTTCTTCCATCCGTTGGCGCGCCATTTTTTCGCCCAGTCGTTCAGGGTGTCGACCACGAGCTTGGAATCCGTGTAAACATCGATGTCTGCATCATTGGGAAGCATGTTCAATCCGGCGATCATGGCGGTGAGTTCCATCTTGTTGTTGGTGGTATAGCCGTCCGAGCCCATCGCTTCGTTGGCGATCACGCCGTCGACCACCAGCACGGCCCCCCAACCTCCCGGACCGGGATTGCCTTCCGACGCGCCATCGGTGAACACGCCGGTGTCAGGTCCCTCCGTGAATGCGTCGAGCACTTCGGCAGTCGTGAGGTCGCGGTTCTTGCTCTTTGAGACGGGCCGCTCGCTCTTCCCGGTTTTGCTTACGGATGGTCCCTGGTTGCGACAGTCAATGCATTGACGCGGCGTCCAACCCGGATACTTGTCCTGGACCTGCTTGGGGAGGTCGAACTGCTTTCCGCAGTTGTCACATTTGAACAAGGCGTCGTCCTCCCTGGTAAGGAAAAGGGCTAGTCACCCATTCTCCCCGCCAAAAGTGCCATATATGGCACTCTCATCCGTCGGAACGTGGTTTTTCAAAGAGGGAGACGAACTGGGGCGATTTCCAGAGGTTGAACTCGCTATGGAGTTCTTGGAGGCCCAGGGGTTCGACCATCGCCCTCACCTTTTTCGGGGAGAGTTTGTGGCAGTGGACTTCGCGGGCCTTTAGCGGGTTCCCGTGGAGGATTACGGCCGTGGGGATGGCATAGAGGCCCATTATCGGTTCGGCGGGATATATGAATAGTGCCTTGCCGCCGGGTTTCAACACCCTGACCATTTCGGAGAACGCTTCCTCGAGGGGAGGTATGTGCTCGATGGCGTGAACTGAAACAATGGCGTCGAACCCGGCGTCGGGAAACTCGAGATCCTCGGCCATCATGAATAGCACCCTGTCTCCCTCGGCCAGTTCCGACGCATTGGGGTTGGCATCAATCCCGACGATATCGATTCCGCGATCTCCGAGACGGTTGGTGAGATGACCGCGGCCACACCCGATTTCAAGGACACGTGTTCCCGCCGTTAAGGGCAGCAACCGGTCGATTTTCTCGAGATGGGAAGCATCCCACCGGTTGACCATTGCGTACTTTTTCGAGTCGTAATCAGCCGTCGACATCGAGACCTTCAATATGAGGGGCTACCGAATAATCCAGGATCATCGGGCCTCGGGCGGTCAGCGCCACGTGCGAGACACTGGTGTTGGCGACGGTATAAAGGGATTCAGCGTGGGTGTCTTTGGTCGCCGTCAGCGAGGAGATGTAGGCGCGGATGGCGCCCCCGTGGGCCACGATCACCGTGGGCTCCCCCTCGGCGGCATGGACAGCCTCCACAGCCGAGCGGAATCGGGCCGTGAGCTGTGCCCATGTCTCCCCTGTTTCACCGCGGGGCAAATCGTTGCCGTCGTGATAGATACTCTTCAGAACCCCCGGGAATTGAGCATCAATCTCGTCGCTCGTCAGATCCTCCCATTTTCCCATGTTCAACTCCTGGAGATCCTCGATGACGGTGGGTATCCCGGACGCAATATGGCTTGCGGTGTTGTGAGCCCGTTGCAATGGCGAACTGAACACCGTTCCCCATTGCCCGTAGTACTCCGCCAGGGCGCGGGCCTGGATGTATCCCAACTCGTCAAGATCCCAGTCGCGCTGCCCCTGCCATCGTTGTTCGACATTGGCACGGGTCCGCCCATGGCGCACGAGGGCGAGAACCGGTTCCCCGGACTCGAGAGATTTGGCGACTTCTGCCGAGCGCGGCCCGAAATGACCCGTGTCGTTGAACACCGCAAGCCGGGGGCGGTCGTTGTAGAACTTGATCCTGGTGATCGAGGTGTTGTCGACGAAGGCGTGGACCCGACGGCCGTCACCGGGTAGAAACCGGCTCAGGTATGTCTGCAGCAGTCCACCATGGGTCACGATGGCAGCCGAGCCACCGTCGGGCAGCCTCCCAACCAACCGTTCTACCGCTGTGCTGATTCTGTTGGCCCCTTGCTCGAGACTTTCTCCATTCTCTCCGAATGGCTGGCTTCTGTCACTCACTGCCGCCTTCAGTGCCGCAGCGTCCCGGCTTCGAACCTCATCCCCCGAAGACCCCTCCCAACGGCCCAGATCCAATTCGGTGAATCCGTCGTCTGTGACGAAGTCGCTGGCAAACGAAGCAGCGGTCTCTTGCGCCCGGCCTAAAGGGGAACTGACGACCAGGTCGAATGTCGTCGACGAGAGACGTTTTCCCAACGACTCGAGTTGCGCCTCCCCCGTGGCCGACAGTGGCCCATCGGAGCGCCCATTCCAAATACCGTCGGCATTGGCTATCGACTCGGCGTGTCTGACGAACGTAATCGTCTTCACGGCCGAGGAGCCATCAAATGAAGGCGGACGCGAAGATGAGAGAGACAATTGTCATCACCTTGATGACGATATTCATGGCCGGGCCTGACGTGTCCTTGAACGGGTCACCGACGGTGTCACCGATGACTGCCGCCTTGTGTGCGTCGCTACCTTTGCCACCGTATGCACCGGTCTCGATGAACTTCTTGGCGTTGTCCCACGCACCACCGGCGTTCGCCATGAAAATGGCAAGAAGGAATCCAGTCACCAGTGCGCCTCCCAAGACGCCACCCAGCATCTCCACATCGTAAAAACCGACGGCCAGAGGGAGAATGATCGCAAGGGAAGCGGGAATGACCATCTCCCGGAGCGCACCCGTCGTTGCAATATCAACACAGGTGGTGTAATCGGGTTTGGCGTCGGGATCTCCTGCCTTGAGTCCGGGGATCTCACGGAATTGGCGGCGAACCTCGTCGATCATCTTGCCTGCAGCACGGCCCACCGCATTCATGGTGAGCGCTGCAAAGAGGAAGGGGAACATGGCGCCGAGGAATAATCCGATGGTGACCGGAGCCGAGGCAATGTCGATCTGCTCGAGGCCCACCGCCCGTATGAAGGCGTTGAACAAGGCGAGAGCGGTCACCGCCGCAGAAGCGATGGCGAATCCCTTCGCAACGGCAGCAGTGGTATTGCCCAGCGAGTCGAGAGCGTCAGTTGCTTCTCTAACCTCGGGGTCGAGGTGTGCCATCTCAGCAATTCCGCCGGCGTTGTCGGCGATCGGACCGTAGGCGTCGACAGAGATCGTTATCCCGAGAGTCGCAAGAACTCCAATGGCGGAAATGGCAACTCCGTAGATGCCGCCGCCCTCGCCCATCGCCCAGTCACCTGCCCAGAAGGCAGCACCGATACCACCAGCCACGACCATCACTGAGAGGGCTGCTGAACGCATGCCTTCAGCGATCCCCGAGATGATCACCGTGGCCGCGCCTGTCTGAGACTGGCGGGCTATCTCCTTGACGGTCTTGTAGTGGTCCGAGGTGAACCATTCTGAGATCTTGCCGACGAACCACCCGACGACGAGACCGGCAAGGACTGCGATCCAGATACCGACCCAGTTTTCCACCAGATCACCGAAGACCCAATAGGCTAGGCCGGACACACCAGCGGCGGTCACGATCATCGCAAAGTTGGTGCCGCGATGCAGTGCCGCTGCGAGGTGGCTTGCGTCTTTGGCCTTGACTAGGAACGACCCGATGATCGAGGCGAACATTCCCAGTGCCGCAACGGCTAGAGGGAAGATGATCGCCTCCGCCTGGAAAGCTAGACCACCGAAGGCGAGGCTGGCATAGGCAACAGGAGCAACAATCGAACCGACATACGATTCGAAGAGGTCGGCGCCCATCCCGGCGACGTCACCGACATTGTCTCCAACGTTGTCAGCGATAACTGCGGGGTTGCGCGGATCGTCTTCGGGTATTCCCGCTTCGACCTTGCCGACGAGGTCGGCGCCGACGTCGGCCGCTTTGGTGTAGATGCCCCCGCCAACCCGTGCGAACAAGGCGATCGAAGAACCGCCGAGGCCAATGGCGGTGACGATGTCCACCCAATTCGGATCAGCAAGTGGCCCATCCGGCCCGAAGAGCCAGAAACCGAGGCCCACACCGATCAAACCAAGCCCGGCGACGGTAAACCCCATAACCGCCCCACCCCGGAAGGCGACCGGCAGTGCGGCCGTGATACCCCCCGTGCGAGCAGCCTCGGTGGTGCGGGAATTGGCAGCGGTGGCGATTCGCATACCGATGAATCCGGCGGCCGCAGAAAGAGCGGCACCGAAGATATAGGCGACGGCTCCCCATGGGGCTCCCCATTCGAGCAGTGTCCCGATCAGGACCGCCATCACCACTACGAACACCGATACCCAGGTGTATTCGCGTTTGATGAAAGCCATCGATCCTGCGCGGATGGCATCGGACAACTCGATCATCCGCTCGTTGCCACGGGGGTTGGCCAGGACGGCCCGTGTGTAATACACCGCGAGCAGTAGCGCTAGTACCCCCGCGCCAAGCGCGATGTACAGAATTGTGTCAGTCATTTCGAGACAAACCTCCGAAAGGAAAAAGATATTGGAGCGGCGGCGAGTATAGAGGGTGAGTGGTTTTCAAACTAAAACAGCACACAAAACATCACAAAGGTTGTTTACATCCTTTGTGATGTAAACAACCTTTAAGGTGTTATAGTGGGGCTGTGAGCAAATTCGACCCAGCACCGACCCTCGCCGCTGGCTTGATCCGGCTGGCACGTCACAAGACGCAGCTCACCCAGAGCCGACTCGCTGAAATCGCTGGCGTCAGCCAACAAACGGTTTCCGCATACGAAACCGGAAGGAAGGACCCGACCGTGGAGACCCTTCAACGCCTGATTCGTGCCTCCAGTTTGGAACTCCGGGTCAGACTCGAACCCCTTGACAGCCACGACGAAGAAGTGTCGAATTTTCTACAAAATCTGCGCCCTGGACAACGCGCCCAAATCGAGAGGACCCAGCAAGAGCGTGTGGCCAATGCTCGCTTGCAGCGAATGAAGGGAAAGTAATTGCCTGCTCCTGATGTCGACGCTGGACGGATAATCGAGGTCCTGCAACGGCATGGTGTGAAATTTGTGGTCATCGGAGGCTTTGCAGTCGAACTTTGGGACGTCGCAGTTCCGCCAACGCTCGATATCGACATCACCCCCGAGAGCTCGCCTGCAAACATGAAGAGTCTGGCTTCAGCACTGAACGAGCTCGACGCGGAGATTCGGTTCGGGAGTGAGACAGTCACCATTCCCGGCGGATTCTCTCACGAGAATCTTGATGGAGTGATGGTTCTCAATCTCCTGACAGCAGCAGGACCGCTTGACATCTCGCTGCGGCCAGCCGGTACGAAGGGATATGACGATCTGAAAAAAGGACAGGTAGATATCGACTATGGGAGCGTCTCTGTACCCACCGCTTCGCTGGCCGACGTCGCTCGTTCCAAAGAGGCGGCCGGGAGACCTAAAGATTTGCGAACTCTCCCGGCGATCCTCGCCCACTTGGACCTACTGAGAAAACGGTCAGGCTCAGACGAGTAGAGGGTCGGTGATGATTTCGACGATGGCAGGGCCGTCGAACCGAAGTCCATCGGAGATCGCTCGTTCCAGGTTGCCGGTCGTCTCTACGCGGACTCCAAATCCACCGCAACTCTTGGCGAAATCTGCGAACCCGGGATTGTCGAGCTCGGTTTGCCAAACGTCGTAGTGGGCGGCGCGTTGTTCCTTGGAGATCTTCCCTAACTCAGAGTTGACCAGGAGGATCAAGGTGATATTCATCTCGTACTTGACTGCCGTGGTGTACTCCATCGCGTATTGGCCAAATCCGCCATCACCGGCAACAGCGACCACCTGACGCTGGCCGTCAACAGCTGCCCACGCACCCATTGCCGCCGGGAAACCGAATCCGATCGAACCCAAGTATCCGGACATCAAGACACTTTGATCCCTGGCTTCGAAATAGCGGCCGAACGAATAGGTGTTGTTACCGACGTCAACCGCTATCACGGCATCGTCGTCGACCAAGCGGGTAAGTGCTGAGAAAATCGAAGACGCGTTGACCCCTCTCCCCCGATCGTCGGCAGCACGCGACGCCTTCTCTTCCCGCCAGATCGCCCAACGGTCAGCTACTTCGCCTGTGCAATCAATCGTTTCAAAGTCGGCGGGCAACATGGCAGTCAAAGCCTTTGCCGTCGCCGCCACGTGACCCAGTACCGGAACATCGACGGAGTGGAAACGACCGAGCGCCATGGGGTCGTAATCGATCTGGATTGTCGGTTTGTATTCTGCAATCCCAGTGTGATTGGAAAAGCTGGCACCGAAAACAACCAGCAAATCGCTCTCGTTCATGAACCATGAAGCCACCGGTGTTCCACTTCTTCCCAACACTCCACACCCGAGTGGGTGGCTATCTGAGATCTGACCCTTGGCCTTGAAGGTGGTGATCACCGGAGCTCCGACTCGCTCGGCAAGCGCGATGATCGGTCCCATGTCGAATCGTGAGCCTGCCCCGACGATAAATAGTGGGCGCTGCGATTTAGTGATCCGGGCGACTGCATCTGCGAGAACCGCCTCCGGTGGCACACTTTCTCGACTACCGATGCGTCCCTCAGGGCCCCCGGGCGGCGTATCGGCCTCCATCACCTGAACTTCGTCGGGGAGCATGAGATGGCTGACGTCACCTGCCACGAGCGCCCTCTTGCAAGCGAGGTTCATCACCTCCGCATGGTCGGACTCTGCCGCAACGATCTGAGAGTAGAGAGCGACGTCTGAAAAGGCGGCTGCGAGGTCGAGGTCTTGGAAGGCACCCCTGCCTTTGTCTTTGGATGGCACTTGCCCCGAGATCGCCAGGATGGGAACCCCATCGACCTTGGCGTCGTAGAGGCCCGTCAGAAGGTTGGTCGAGCCCGGTCCGGCAATGGCAAAACACGCCGCAAGTCTCCCTGTGAGTTTCCCGTAGGCGCTCGCCGCGAACGACGCAGCGCCCTCATGTCGAATGCCGATGTATGTGAGGTCGCCACGACCCTCGGCCTCTCTCATCGCGTCGGCAAACCCGAGGTTTGAGTGTCCCACCATTCCGAATACGTGGGTTACGCCCCAATTGACCATGGTCTCTACGAGGACGTCGCTAACTGTCCGCTTACGATCCGGTTCGGGTGGTAGAGCGACGTATATCCCATCATCTCGGACTTCGGTTGTGAAACAGGTCGGAGCGTCATCAAAACCTTCAGGTGGTTGCCCGTTTATGGGGTTGTAGTCATATCCGTGCCACGGACAACGGAGCCAACCTTTCTCAATCGAACCCTCGCCAAGCGGGCCACCCTGATGGGGACATCGGTTATCGAGCGCCCCGTACGAACCCTCGTAGTTGGCGAGGGCGAGAGAACGCCTCCCTACGGTTACGGTCGTCACCCGGCCTTCGGGAAGATCGTCTAGCTCGGCCACCTTGACCCAGGTGGTATCCAGGTGAGAACAATCGGACATGTCTAAAACCTAGTCGACCACCCCTGTCGACTCGGATAGTGTGAGCGCCATGTTTCGGAGAGGCGCTGTGCTCGTCGGTTTGGGACTTCTTGTCGCGGCGTGTGCCGGGTTCGAAACCACGGCGGTCGATCTCAAGACCCGACTTTCAGAGATTGATGTCGGGGAGACCATCAGTGACCTTACCGATTGCGATGCTCTCTCGGCCACTTTCGTCAAACTGGTCCAAACCCGCCGCTGACAACATCGACAATCTGTCGGAGGTGACCAACGGCGAGGTGCCGGAATCTGAGATCCGTGACGTGGTGGACAACCTGGCCGTCTCTCAATGTTACGAAGTCGCCGAGAAACTCGGGTGCGCCAAGATTCAGATGGAACTAGTCCTGGTCAATCGAATACTCGAGATCGACACCGAGACGGCGGATGGGGATCTGTTCATCGATCGGATCCTCGAAGAAGCTCAGACTCCCCTGTTGCCCTAGGAATCATCGCTAGGCACCGCTCCCAATCCCCTGAATACCCGCTCCGATGGTTTGTTCCCATCGGTGATGTACAAAACTACCCGTTCGTAACCGGCCGTTTGGAGACTCGCCAGAGCACGATTCGCCATCTCCGTTGCAAGCCCTCTCCCCTTATGGTCAGGATCGGTCATCACGTACCCGATGAATGCATCCCCTTCATATTCGGACACGAGGATCGCCGACATCGGTCGTCCGTCCGACCTGACCTGCAACGAATGATCGAGGAGCGGGATCCCATCGAAGTACGACGTGACTTCGCTGATTGCGTCTTCGATGGTCTCGTCGTCATAGTCGATGGTTCCCCGGTAAGCGTCGAGCATGAGCTGGGCGAGTGGGTTCAGGTCATCGCGCGAAATCTTGTCGGCCGGTATCCGATAGACGTCGAACTTCGCCGTGGTCAGGTCGATTTCGTATCGGATCTTGCGAGGAGTTGGCATCACCCAATGCTATATCGGTGGACAGAAACGGCGCTGAGATTTCCTGTCATATGCCCTCGCTATCTTGAAAGGATGGTCGGACTGTGCCGGGTCGAGTTGTGCGAGAACAAAAAGTACGAACGCGATCTATGCGAAATGCACTACCGAAGAAACCTGACGGATTACTACGGACGACCTCCAGGAACCTCTACAAATCGAGCGGTTTGTTTGGTCGAGGTCTGCAGCGAAGCTGCCGAATCGAGGGGATATTGCCATGGTCATTATCAACGATGGCTTAGAACGGGAACTGTCGGAGCTAGCCCGTTGAACAACACCGCCCGAATCTGCTCTGTGGAAGGGTGCGAGAGACCGCACAAAGCACGAGGATTCTGTCAGACCCACTACAAGCGTGTACTTGCGACCGGCGATCCCCGCGCCGACGAGCCAATTCGGATCGCGACTGGGAAGGGAAACGTTCACCACGGCTATAGGTACCTCCCAGTTGCGAAAGAGCTTCAAGATCTGACCAACGGGGATGGGTGGGTTGCCGAACATCGCCTCGTAATGGCGCAACACCTGGGACGCCCTCTGTTTCCGGATGAGCAGGTCCATCATCGCAACGGGGAACGACTCGACAATCGCCTCAGCAATCTGGAGTTGTGGTCGACTTCCCATCCAAGTGGGGCTCGAATCGAGGACCTGATCGAATTCGCCTATACGATCCTGATTCGATACGCGGCATCAGGCGTGTCGCGGCACCTGACTGCAACCTCTCAACCCGCCACTTGAAGAGGAGCCTTGTTGTGCAAAAATAGGGTTTACACAGGGGGTTTTGTAGTCCCGAGGGGATTTGAACCCCCGTTACCGGCTTGAGAGGCCAGCGTCCTAGGCCGCTAGACGACGGGACCATGTTGTCGACAAGAAGTTAACTCTTGTCTCGCTCGGGGGGAAGGACTTGAACCCTCAACGACAGGACCAGAACCTGCTGTGTTACCGATTACACCACCCCCGAATGCAAATACCCGTGGGGCATCGGCGGGGAAATGAAAGAATAACTGAACCCGGCCCAAATTGAGAAGTCCCGGCAACGAGAAACGACCTCCTCGAGGCGGGAGGTCGTTTCTATGCTGGCGGAAAAGATCTAGGACTCAATTGATTTCGGACTTGATCTCCACCTCTAGTTTTCCGTCATCGAGCTTGATCTTGATCTCGGCCTCGTCCTCGCCTCGCTCCAACTCCACTTCGATCTCGTCGGGGTCGGACGTTTCGACTTCGAAGACCCATCCTTCGTTTGTGTCTACGGAAACCAGTGTCAACTTTCCGGAGACAACCTCGATGGAAACGGTCCCCGCCGGACCGACAACGTACGTGTGGCTCCCGTCCGTAACAAGCGGATCGTCGTCATCATCGTCGTCATCATCAATGGTCGTCGACGTTGTCCTGTTGTCCAGAGTTGTCGAGGTCGAACCGTTGATAGTGGTCGAACTCGAGCCTCCGGGCGTGGTTGTGGATGTCGAGCCTTCGGCGATGGTGGTGGATGTGGAAGTGTCCCCCGTCGTCGTCGACGAGGAATCTCTCACCGAGGTCGATGAGTTACCTGTCGCCTCCGTCGTTGAGGTCGTCGAGTCATCCCCACCCGCCCACGCGACTCCAACCAGCAGCAGGGCTAGAGCAGCCGCTGTGAATACCCCCAACAATTTCTGGAACATTCTGTAACTCCTTCGGTTAGCGGTCATAGCTCCAGAGTTCCAGATCCTGTGTCAAAAACGCTTCAGGTGAAATTCAAGTTTTCATCAAATCTCGGATGGTCAGTGCGCAACCGACTTCGGTTCGTCCGTCGGATCGGGGAGTCCCGTCCTGGGTACTGCGACGGTTCGAGTTCGGTCGAGACGACTGGCAATGGGAACAGACAGAACCGCTCCAACGGTTACAAGGAGGCCGGCACCGATCAGAGTCGCCTGGATTCCAAATGAAGCGGCCAAAGCCGGCGCGATCGCCAATGGCAGCAGATGCCCGATTTCGGAGTGGATATGGGTCACCCCCGAGATTCGCCCGATCATGTCATCAGGTGAGTTCAGCTGGATCAGAGTCCTATGCAACGGCGCCATCAATCCGATGACCGAACCCCAAACCACCCCGGCTGCGACGACAACGGGTAGGCGATCCGTCCCGACGTAGAGGATTGTGCCGAGACCGGTTAGGGCGACTACCAACGCCAGTGTACGAGCCGTGCGGTATTTGGCAGAGAGGCGCGAAGCCACAAAGGTCCCGGTGATCAGGCCAATCCCGAACACCGAATTGACCCACCCCATGGTTTCGATCTCGACCCCCAGTATGTCGCGGTAGAACAGCGCCTCGAGCGAACTGAACGCACCGAACATGACCCAAACCGACGATCCGAGCAGTATGTAGAAACGGAGGCGAGGGTGTCGATAGGCATATTTGAAACCTT
>JBGTFH010000054.1:0-1534 GCA_041747375.1 Acidimicrobiia bacterium | reverse complement strand
AGAGAGCCATTGGCGGGCTCTATCGGGTGCTGGACCAGTACCTCGGACAGCACATGCTGGGCGAGGTGATCCTCGCGCCGGCCGACATCGAGTTTGACATGCGGAATATGGTCCAGCCGGACCTTTTCGTCGTCCCTCGGGTTGAGGGCCCTTTGCCGGAGGGTTGGGCCGAGATAGGCCGGCTGCTGCTGGCGGTTGAGGTTCTCTCGCCCAGCACCGCCCGCCGAGACCGGTTCACCAAACGCAGGCTCTACCAGGCGCAGGGTGTGCCGGAGTACTGGATCGTGGATCTCGATGCCCGGCTGTTCGAGCGATGGAAGCCGGACCAGGGGCGTCCCGATATCATCGCGGACACGTTGGGGTGGCAACCCAGCTCCGGACACCCAGAGCTTCAGCTAGACCTGCCGGGGTATTTCACTGACGTTCTGGGGAAGTGAGGACAAGTAAGAATTCATCCGCGGGTCTGGAACTCACGGAGGAGCTTCGAAGGGAGCGGCGCGTCGAAGTCGCGGCGGACGCGCCAGCGTCCCTTACCTTTCCCGGGCGTGCGTAGCGCGCGGGTGTCTCGGACCACTCGTTTGCGGGGCATGGTACCTCCTGAGAGGAGGCTAGCCAGGTTGACCAATTTGGTCAAGAAGGTGGGAAGGACGGTAAGCGGTAAGCGGAGGATAGCTTCTAAATTCTACCGCCGCAGTATCTACCGCCGCTTCATCTACCGCCCGTCACAGGGACTATTCATCTTAGGTACTAACTGTGACAACCTCCCCAGGGCCCCTTCCCTATGGCTCCTAGCCTCTCGAAGTCCCGCTTCGTGGCCGGCTGGCAGTGCCACAAGCAGCTCTGGCTGCGGGTTCACCAGGCGGACGCCCCGGAACTGCAAGTGGACATCGTGCTTCAGGACCGCTTCGACCAGGGCGCCGAGGTGGGCGCCCTGGCGCGAACCCATTTCCCCGGCGGCGTGCTGGTTGACCTGCCACACAACGATCCAGAACGTGTCGGGGCGACCCGTCGAGCCCTCGACATCGGCGCACCAGCGGTGTTCGAGGCCACCTTCATCGAAGGCCGAGTGTACGTGGCCATCGACGTCCTGGTACGGACGCCGGACGGGTTCACGCTGATCGAAGTGAAGTCTTCCTCGAAGTCCAAGGACGAGCATATCCCCGACGTCGCGATCCAGACCTGGGTGGCTCGGCGGGCTGGCATCGACGTCCGGCGGGCGGAAGTGATGCATCTGAACACCGAGTTCCGGCATCCCGACCACGGTGAGCTGTTCGGGCGGACCGATGTGACGGAGGAGGTGGAGGCGATGCAGCCACTGATCCCGGGCTTGATCGAGGAGCAGCTGGCCGCCCTTGCCGGGATTGAGCCGGTGGTGGCGGTGAGCCCCCACTGTTGGATGATCGATCGCGATTGCCCCTTCTGGGACCGCTGCTTCCCTACCGATGAGCATCACGTCTGGACCCTGTACCGAGCCCAGAAGCGCCAGAAGTGGGCGCTGATGCTCAAGGGCATTCGCACGGTGCTGGACCTGCCG
>JBGTFH010000053.1:0-68831 GCA_041747375.1 Acidimicrobiia bacterium | reverse complement strand
GAGGTCGTCGGTTCAAGTCCGACCAGCCCGACCAATCGTTTACAATTAGACTTTTGCGGGTGTAGCTCAATGGTAGAGCTCCAGCCTTCCAAGCTGGTGGTGAGGGTTCGATTCCCTTCACCCGCTCGAATGGGTCGCCCATCGGGGTGGCATGTCCAGCCTCAAGCCCTCGTAGCTCAACTGGATAGAGCAACGGACTTCTAATCCGTAGGTTGGGGGTTCAAGTCCTCCCGAGGGCGCCTGATGAAATCAGGTTCTGGATTCATGCAATGAATCCAGGCCGTGGACCTGATGAAATCGGGTTCTGGATTCATACAATGAATCCAGGGGGCCGCCAGGCATTTCCTGGTGGCCCATTCACCAACATGGTGGCCGTAGCTCAGTCTGGTAGAGCACCTGGTTGTGGTCCAGGATGTCGCGGGTTCGAACCCCGTCGGTCACCCCACCGTCGCCGCCCGGTTCATTCCGGGCGGCCGCGCAAAACAAGCCAATATCTAGGAAAACATGCCCACAACCGTCACCGAGGTCGGGCCATTCGAGCGGATGGTCAACCTCCACATCTCCGAAGAGGAGATCGCCGCCGGCAAGTCTGCCGCCGCCCGTCGTCTCTCCAACGATCTCAAGTTGAAAGGATTCCGCCCCGGTCGGGCACCCGCACCGGTGGTCGAGGCCGCCGTCGGATCGGCCCGGCTCCGTCAGGAAACCATTGACGATCTGATCAACCCCGCCCTGTCTGCCTTCCTCACCGAGGAAGCGATCAACCCGGCCGTTTCCCCGCAGATGGAGAAGCTCGATGAGGTCGATGGTGGTGTTGAGGTCGCCGTCCGGGTCACCCTCTGGCCGGAAATCGCGGTCCCGAACTACAAAGACCGAAACATCGAAGTGGAGTCGCCCGAGGTCACCGACGAGGACATGCAAACACAGCTAACACGGATGCTGGAGCAGTTCGGGACCGTGGAGGAGGTCGAACGACCGGCAGCCAGCGGTGATTTCGTCAGTATCGACATCGAGGCAGCCAAGGATGGGGAGCCGATCGAAGAAGCCAAGGCGGCTGATCTTCTCTACGAACTGGGATCGGCGTTGTTTGTCGAGGGGATCGATGACGAACTCGTCGGCGCCTCGGCAGGCGATGTCGTCCAGTTCGATGCGCCGCTTCCTGTCGGGTTCGAGATGGCTGGAGAGGTTGTCTCCTTCACCGTCACCGTTCAAGAAGTGAAAGAGAGAATCCTTCCCGAGCTAAACGATGGGTGGGTTGAAGAGAACACCGAATTCGAAACGGTCGAAGAACTCACCGGAGAACTCAAGGAACGTCTCGCGGATGCCAAGCTCCAGGCGGTGTCCCGGCAATACGCCGACCTGGCTCTGAGCACGCTTCGCGACCAGATTGAAATCGACTTTCCTGATGCCCTGATTCGCGCCGAGATGGACAATCACCTCCACCGGTTTGTCCACCGTCTCGAGGAGAGCGAACTGACTCTCGACGATTACTTCCAGGCTTCGGGGGTCGATCAGGCCGATTTCCTCGCCGACCTGCGCGAGCAGGCACTTCTGTCGCTGAAAAACCAGCTCGTGCTGGAAGCAGTGGCCGACGCCGAGGGCATCCAGGTCACTCCCGAGGACATGTCAACGGTGATCCAGAGCTTTGCCGCCCAATCGGGCGACCCGGTGGCATATATTCGGGCTTTTCAACAAAGCGGCCAGGAATTGGCACTGGCCAGTGATATTCTGCGTAACAGAGCCATGGACGCCATTCTCAGATCGGCCCAACCGGTCGATGAGAACGGAGTGCCCGTCGATCTGAAATTGCAAGCGAGTGAAGTCGAAGCGGAGTTTGTCGAGGCAGAAGTCATTGAAGGCGAGATTCTCGAGGAGGGAATCGTCGAAGCCGTCACCGAAGACCCTGCCTCATTGCCGACCGCGGAGGAAGAAGAATGACAACCGAGAACTATCCACAAAACTACGTCGTCCCCACGGTATTCGAGCAAACCAGTCGCGGTGAGCGCTACTTCGACATCTACAGCCGGCTTCTCAAGGACCGCATCATCTTCCTCGGAACCCCGATCGATGACACGATCGCCAACCTGATCATGGCCCAGCTTCTCCACCTCGAGTCCGAGGACCCGGACAAGGACATCTTCCTCTACATCAACTCACCGGGTGGCTCGATAACCTCACTTTTCGCGATCTACGACACCATGCAATACATCAAGCCCGACGTGAGCACGGTTTGCATGGGAATGGCCGCTTCAGCAGCAGCAGTGATCCTGGCCGGCGGGGCCAAGGGGAAGCGATTCTCCCTTCCGCACGCTCGCATCATGTTGCATCAGCCTCATGGTGGCGCTCAGGGTCAGGCAAGTGATATCGAAATCCAGGCAAAGCTCATCGTCCAGATGCGGGAGCAGCTCAACGAGATCCTCGCCGACCACACCGGCCAGGACCTTTCCAAAATCGCTCTCGACACCGAACGGGACTACTGGATGCTCGCCGGGGAGGCCAAGGAATACGGGGTCGTCGACGGATTACTCACGCGACGCGAGCTAGCTGCGGTAGCCTCCAAGTAGATGGCACGACTCGGTGACGGTGGAGAACTGCTGAAATGCAGTTTCTGCGGTAAATCTCAGAAGCAAGTCAAGAAGCTGATCGCGGGTCCGGGCGTTTACGTCTGCGACGAATGTATCGAACTCTGCAATGAGATCATCGCCGAGGAATTCTCGGCGACCGAAGAAGTCACCTTCACGGAGTTGCCCAAACCGGCCGAGATCAAGGCGTACCTCGACGACTACGTCGTCAAGCAAGAGGACGCCAAGAAGAAACTCTCCGTGGCCGTTTATAACCATTACAAGAGAATTCGCTCCGGGGATATCGCCCGTGACGTCGAACTGCAAAAGTCGAACATCCTGCTGATCGGCCCCACCGGGAGTGGCAAGACGCTTCTCGCCCAGACCCTCGCCCGTCAACTGAACGTCCCGTTCGCCATTGCCGACGCGACGAGCCTTACGGAGGCCGGATATGTCGGTGAGGACGTCGAGAACATCCTGCTCAAATTGCTGCAGGCCGCCGACTACGACGTCAACCGGGCCCAGCAAGGCATCATCTACATCGACGAGATCGACAAGGTCTCCCGAAAGGCCGAGAATCCCTCGATCACCCGCGATGTGTCAGGCGAAGGTGTGCAACAGGCATTGCTCAAGATCCTGGAGGGGACCGTTGCCTCCGTGCCGCCCCAGGGAGGGCGAAAACATCCTCATCAAGAGTTCATCCAACTCGACACCTCAAACGTCCTGTTCATCTGCGCGGGAGCTTTCGGCGGCCTGGAAGACATCATCGAAAATCGAATCGGCAACAGTGGTGTCGGTTTCGGAGCGAATGTGCGGTCCCGACATGACGGACGTGCCGGCGAGATGATGGCCCAGGTGATGCCGGAAGACCTGATGAAGTTCGGTCTCATCCCGGAGTTCATCGGTCGCCTCCCGGTGAACGCCACCGTTCACGACCTCGACATGGATGCCCTGATTCAGATTCTCACCGAACCAAAGAACGCCCTCACCAAGCAGTACGCACGGATGTTCGAGATGGATAATGTCGAGTTGGTATTCACCCCCGACTCGCTCGAAGCGATCGCAGAACAAGCCATCAAGCGGGGCACCGGCGCTCGTGGCCTGCGCGCCATCCTGGAAGAGGTATTGCTCAATACCATGTATGACCTGCCATCGCGTGATGATGTAGAGAGGGTGTTGATCGACCGCGAGGTCGTCTCAAACAAGGTCAACCCCACCCTGGTACCGGTGCAACAGCCCTCAACGATCGAGCCCACCGAACGCAGCGCCTGATCCTCCGGCTGGAGATCGCGAAACATTGGGTCTGGCGACCCACAGAATCTTCCGCCAGTCAGATTTTGCCTATGTATGGTGGTGTCTAGTGCTTATTGCACAGGGAAAGTCACTCATTGACAGAGAAGACTTACCGGGCAAAAATGTGGTTGTCGACCACCTAAAGTGATCGTCAGCTGTTTGAGGGCAATGGGAGGCTCTGAAGCCAGATCTAAACGCGGTCACCTTGATCTGGTGGAGCTAGTGGTGAGACCGGCCCATCCTAAAAATGAAAAAGGATGGGAAGAAATAACATGAATACGACTGCGGGTAACCGCTCGTCACTCCAACGCAGGCTTGCGTCGGTTTTTTTGGCCCTGGCCGTAATCGCCGCGCTGATGGCGGTTTATGCGCCGGTAGCCTCGGCGTCGATCGACATAACGATCCCGATAACAACCCAGGTGCACGCGCAGCCCGGGTCGTCGACACTTCTGGCGTCGGTACCAACGGGAGATCAGGAAGGGTTGGAATGCTCGGTGACAGCCGAAGCGCAGAATCAGACTTCGGTCCATCCCAATAATGATCTCGTCGTTGGCTCCGGTGGAGGGTCCGTCGTGCTGGAAAATGTCGAGGGTACATCCGGCGGCGTTGTCGTAGCAGATGGCACTCTGACTCTCGGGCCCACGGTGACGGTGACGTTGATCATGGGGCCGGATCATCAGTTCTCGGCCGGAATCACGATCCTCATCGATTGCACACCGGGGTCGACGACCACCACGACCGAGGCGACAACGACGACGTCTGAAGCGACAACCACAACGTCTGAGGCTACGACTACTACGACCGAGCCCACGACAACTACCACTGACGAGACAACGACGACGACCGAAGCAACCACGACAACGACGCTTCCTGTGGAAGTGGACTCGGCATCGATAGCGATCACCAAGACTGCCGGAGTTGACTCGGTGGAAGCACCAGGCGAAGACGTCACCTTCACAGTGGTGATCACCAATGAGTCGGAGACTGCATCGGTGACAATCACATCGCTCGAGGATGACGTTTATGGCGTCCTGACCGGTGACGAAGACTGCCAGGTCGGCACCGTTCTTGCGCCACTCGACAGTTGTTCGTTTGACTTCGTCGGGTTTGTCGGTGGTGAGGACGGGGATGAACACCACAACACGGTCACGGTGAATGGCGAAGATAACTCCCAGAATCCTGTCGGCGATGACGACGACGCGACGGTGGATGTTCTCGGGACCGAAGTACTAGCCGAAGAGGTGCTTCCGTTCACAGGTGTCCAGACAGAGCTGTTGATTGCTGCTGGTTTGTTCCTCCTGGCATCGGGCGCACTGATGCTCAACGTTCCCAGGAGCCGCGAAGAAGGCTGAGTTACCCCTCCAACTCGCTGATCGAGGAGCCCCGGGAGCTAGTCTCCCGGGGCCTTCGCTTATGAACTATCAAGAATCAGTCGAATATCTGGACCGGCATATCGGCCAGGGGGTGCGTCCCGGATTGGAGCGCATCAGTAACCTGCTCTCGGCCATGGGCGACCCGCATCAGGGTTACCCGATTGTCCACATCGCCGGCACCAACGGCAAAACCTCAACGTCCAGGATGACCACGGCCCTGCTGGTCGCTCACGGACTGGGCACAGGGACCTACACCTCGCCACATCTGGAGCGGATCGAGGAGCGTTTCTCTGTGAATGGCCGCTATTCCACCGAGAGAGAGTTCGCATTGGCCATCACGGACACTGCCGTATTCGCCGATCTCCTGGTGGAAAATGGCCACGAACCCAACACATACTTCGAACTGACGACTGCCGGTGCATTCGCATTCTTTACGGAAAAGGCTGTAAATGCCGCTGTGCTGGAGGTGGGCCTCGGTGGCCGCCTCGATGCCACGAATGTGGTGGACGCCGATGTTTGCGTTGTCACCGGCATCGGGATCGATCACACGGAGTTTCTGGGCAGTGATTTGAAGACGATTGCCGGTGAAAAACTGGGCATCGTGGGACCTATGTCGATTCTGGTCACCGGAGACCTTCCTGAGGAAGCAGCGGATGCCGCCAACGAGAAGACACGTGAGCTGGGAATCCAACACCGCATATTTGGTCGGGATTTCGGAGTCGACACGATGAAACAGGGGGTTCGTGGCTGGACCGTGACCATCGACGGTGCCGAGACGACCTATCACGACCTGTTTCTGCCGGTTCACGGTCGTCATCAGATCCACAACCTCGCTGTCTCGATCGCTTCTGCCGAGGCGCTACTCGGCAAGCGCCTCGATGAAGAAGCCCTCCACGCAGCTCTGTCGACCTTGACACTCCCAGGGCGAATGGAACCGATCGCAACCGGACCGCTGGTCCTGCTCGACGGCGCTCACAACGCCGACGGTATCGCCACGCTGACCGATTCCCTGAGAGAGGAGTACCCCACAACGAGGTGGCAGATCGTGCTCGGGGTCATGCGTGACAAGAACCGAGAACTCATGATTGAAGGACTCAAAGACCTCGCGGCCGGTTTTATCCTGACCGCGCCACGATCAGATCGGGCCACCCCGGTCGACGAATTGGCCAAGCTGGTGGCCGAAACCGGTGTGCCCACCCTGGTGGCTGCAAGCTCTGAAGATGCCGTTGACATGGCGCGCGCCGAAGCAGGCACGGACAGTTCCGTGCTGGTCACCGGCTCTCTGTATCTCGTCGGCGAGGTTCGCACCTATCTCTCGACCAACTCCGGCTGAGGTCATCCGAACAGTTACCATTGCTCGATATGTCTCAAGAGAACACATTCATCATGGTCAAGCCCGACGGTGTTTCCCGTGGTCTGGTTGGAGAGGTGATTTCCCGATTCGAGCGGAAGGGTCTGAAGCTGGAGCAGATCAGGACACTCACGATCAGCGAGAAACTTGCACGGGAGCATTACGCCGAACATGTCGATCGGTCCTTCTTTCCTGAACTGCTGGAATTCATCACCTCGGGGCCTGTCGTGGCCATGGGATGGTCCGGCGACTCGGCGGTGTCGGTTGCCCGGACGATGATGGGTGCCACCGATCCCAAGGATTCGTCGCCGGGAACTCTTCGGGGTGACTTCGGCCTGGCGGTGACGCACAACCTGGTTCACGGCTCGGACAGCGTCGAGAGCGCCACACGGGAGCTTGCAATTTTCTTCGGCTGATGCCTTGATCGGTCTTACATACGAGTTAGCGGTCGCCCGGACGTCCATCGTGAGCCGGAGTTTCGGCAGGGCCGAACACTCCAACGTCCCGGCGAAGCCGGGACGCGACGTGGCAGAAGGACGCCAGGGGTTATACAATGCACAGGTCCGCCCAGGAGCGCTTTCCAGCTATGGCTGAATCCCTTCTTTCTTTTGCTGGCCAGGATATGGCCATTGACCTCGGAACGGCCAACACACTCGTTTATGTGCGTGGCGGAGGCATCGTGCTCAACGAGCCTTCCGTTGTCGCGATCAATTCGGTAACCGGAAAAGCCCTCGCCGTCGGAATGGAGGCCAAACGGATGATTGGCCGCACCCCGGCTTCGATCACGGCAATCCGACCGCTACGGGACGGAGTGATCGCCGACTTCGACATCACTGAGAAAATGCTCCGTTACTTCATCCAGAAAGTCCACCGTCGTAAGTGGGCCCGCCCCCGAATCGTTATTTGTGTCCCGTCCGGGATCACTCCAGTAGAGCGCCGGGCCGTTGAAGAGGCGGCATACCACGCAGGGGCGAGACGTGCTTACACGATCGAGGAGCCGATGGCGGCTGCGATCGGTGCCGGCCTCCCAATCGGAGAGCCTGCCGGTTCGATGATCGTGGACATCGGTGGTGGGACCACCGAAGTTGCTGTTATCTCACTTGGCGGCATTGTCGTTTCCCGGAGTATCAGGGTGGGTGGCGACGAGTTGGACACGGCCATCATCGACTGGATCAAGAAGGAATACAATGTCCTGGTCGGCGAACGTACCGCCGAGCAGCTGAAAATGGCGGTGGGGTCGGCATGGCCGTACACCGAGGAGCCCTCCGCCGAGGTTCGCGGGCGTGACCTGGTCACAGGTCTTCCCAAAACCATTTTGCTTTCGAGTCCGGAGATCCGTGAGGCGGTTGAGGAGCCGACTCAGGCGATCGTTGACGCAGTGAAGTACACCTTGGACAAGACGCCGCCGGAGCTTGCCGCGGACATTGTCGAGCGTGGAATTGTGCTCACCGGAGGAGGAGCGCTGCTCGTGGGGCTCGATCATCGACTCGCCCACGAGACTGGAATGCCGATTGTGACTGCAGCTAGACCGTTGCAGTCGGTGGTGATTGGTTCGGGGAAATGCCTGGAGGAGTTCGACACGCTGCAGAGCGTGCTGGTGTCGTCATCCCGGCCATGATTTCCCCCACCCACACCGCCCCATGCTGACCCGAGACCGCGGACCACGCTCCGACCGGGCCATGCCCACCTTCATCACCCTTGTGGTGTTGGGCATCCTCCTGATGACTTTTCATGTTCGGCTCGACGGAGGCGGAGTCATCGGGGTGATGCGGAACGGGGCGCAGGCGATTGTCTCGCCGTTGCAGCGAGGAGCGGCCTATGTCGTCAATCCGATCGCCGATGCGATTGACAGTTTGGGGAACATCGCCGGGCTTCGTGAAGAGAATCGTGCACTGGCCGCAGCCCTGGAGGACAGGGAGGCACAACTCATAGCGGTCCAAAGCCAGCTCGCCCGGCTCGAGCTCTTCGAAGAGCTCTACGGTCTCAACACGGCCGGCACCGACATAGGGCGGACTGTGGCCAATGTGATCGGGCGTCCCGATCCTTTCGACGTCGGAATGACGATCGACCGGGGCTCGATACATGGCATTGCTGTCGGGCAGCCGGTGATCGACCCGAGCGGATACGTCGTTGGCACCGTCTCGAGCGTCACCGCTTTCAGCGCCACGATCGTCCCGATCACTGCTTCGCGAGAAGGTGTTCGGGTCCTCGTCGGGCAGCAGATCGGAACACTGACGTCTCAGATCAATTCTGCAGAGATGAGACTCGACGTCCGTGATGCAAGGGAGCCGGTGTTCGCGGGTGACCGGATTGTCACATCAGCTGCCAGCGTGTCGTTTCCAGCTGGTCTTCCGGTCGGGGAGGTTCTCTCTGACGCGGGAGTTGAAGCAACTTCTATCAACACAACGGCCGTCCTGTATACGAATTTCGACACCCTTCAGATCGTGATCGTGCTGGCATGGCCGGCCGATCCTGTGTCGGCGGGCGGACAGGATCCCGTGCCTGAAGTGACGACGACGACCGTTGACCCGAATACCACGACCACCAGCGGCACCACCACCACAGGTGGGGGCTGAGTTGAGAGCCCGAGCCTTCGCTGCGGTCGTCCTGGTCGTAGTCGCTGCGGTAGTTATCCAGACGACCCTGTTTGGGCGGGTGCGGGTGATCACTCCCGACCTCGTTCTGCTGGTTTCGATCCTTCTCGCCCTCACCAGAATCCGACCCGAAGTAGTACTCGGTATCGCATTTACGTCCGGGTTGGCGATCGACCTCCTCGGGTCATCGCTGCTCGGATTGAGAGCGATCGTTTTTACCACGGCGGCCTTTATCGCCATCAGGACCCGGGAAAGGGCTGACATCGGGAGGATCGCAACTGCGATCTGGGCGGGGCTCATCTCGCTCGTGGCGGTCCTTTTGTTGGTTCTCCTCGCCACACTGTTCGGACAGTCGAGCATTCTCGGCGAGCATGTCGCCACCAGGCTGCTGACCGTTCCACTCGCCAATGCATTGATCGCCTTTTTTGTTGCTCCGGCCCTGGTCCGGCTTGTAGACCAGGACCCGGCCGCCCTGAGGTACTCGTGATGGGTCGGCTATGAAGTTTGCGTTGCGTCTCACCAGCCTCGGCGTCGTCTTTGTGACGATGTTCGCCATCGTTGGCCTTCGACTGTGGTTTGTCCAAGTTGCCGAAGGCCCCGAGTTTGCCGAGCAGGCTGAAGAGCTGACCTGGATTTCGAAATCGTCCTATGCGCCGCGTGGCGACATCTACGACAGTCAAGGCAGGCAATTGGTGACCAGCCGCCTGGTGCCCGCGGTCGTTGTCGACAGGACCTTTATCCAACCCGAGCAGCGCGATGACCTCATCCAAAATCTCTCAGCCATCATCGGGATGGATCCGGATGAGCTGGACACGTTGTACGAAAAGGCCGGAACCAACGGGCGTTTCCAGGTAGCGACCGTCTCCGCCGATACCTCTTCCCGGATCAGTGAGAGGCTCGATATCCTCCCCGGGGTCGAAGTCGTCGATGTGCCGGAGCGGGTCTATCTGGTCGGGCCGACGATGGCCCACGTCATCGGTCACCTCGGCTTGCCGGACAAATCCGACACCGATGCCAGGCCCGAGCTCGATCCGAGCGTCCGAATCGGGAAGCTCGGTGTTGAGCGAATTTACGACGAGATCCTGGAGGGGACACCCGGCGGGATCGACTATCGGGTGCGGGAAGGCGAAATCATCGACGAGCGGCCCGGCACCGAGCCGCTCGCTGGTAGCTCGATCTATCTCACGCTCGACCTCGAGCTCCAGGACTTGATGGAAATGGCCGTCGAAGAGGGTGTTGCCCTCTCCAACCAGGTGAAGGACGCCGAGCGCGCCGCCGGCGAGGAGATATTCAACGAGACAACCCGCGGAGCAGCCGTCGTCCTCGATGCCAAGACGTTCGAGGTACTCGGAATCTCCTCGTACCCCGATTTTGACCCCCAACTCTTTGTCACCGGGTTGGACGCCGCCAAATTCGCCGAGCTCCAGGACATTCAGGCGTTCAACAACCTGGCGATCTCCGGGCTCTACCCACCCGCATCGACCTTCAAGGCGATCACCTATACGGTGAAGGAGGAGGAAGACTTGCCCCTGCCCAATCCCGAGGAGGTCGAGGGCATCGACATCGCCAATCAGCAGGTCCACTGTGATGGAACGCTTTTTCTGGACGCCAATGCCGAAGTCGGCTCCGGGAACAAGAAGACCGACTGGTATAACCCCCGTGACCTTGGATGGCTCGATATCCATGGAGCGCTGGAAAACTCGTGCAACATATTCTTCTGGAACGTGGCCCTTGGAACATGGCGGGAATTTCAGAACACCCCGAGGGAGAATGTGATCCAGGATTGGGCGAAGGCGTTGGGATACGGATCGACCACCGGTATCGACTTAACCGGCGAGGCCGCCGGAATTGTCCCGACCCGGGAACTATTCGAGGAGTGGAAGCTATTCCAGCTGGATAACCCGGATTTGCCTCCTCGTCTCGAGCCAACCCGTCTCGAGCTGGACAGCCCCTGGCTCGGTGGAGACTTGCTCGACTTTGCCATCGGCCAGGGTGCCTTCGTGGCGACACCGCTTCAGGTCGCCGTTTCCTACGCCGCTCTGGCGAACGGGGGAACTGTCATCGAGCCGCGTGTGGTCAAAGCGATTCAGGCTCCCGGTGGAACACCCGAGCCGATCGAAAGCGGCCAGGTCCGCCATGTCGAGATCTCCGAAGCGACCCGTCAGGCTCTCCTCCAGGATCTCAATCGCGTCGTAACCACGGGCACGGCGTCGACCGCGTTCGTCGACTTCGGCCCCGGACTCGACCAGGTAGGCGGAAAGACGGGCACCGGCCAGGCCGGAAGAAACAAGGACAACCATGCCTGGTTCGTTGCCGTCGCGCCCATCGATGACCCCCAATATGTGGTCGTTGTCCTCATCGACGAGGGCGGAGCAGGAAGTCGCGTCGCGGCACCTGTGGCGCGGCATATCCTTCAGTATCTGATGGGCAACGAACCAACTCCGATCGTGGCTGGGGCGGACGCCGACTGATGGCCGTTCTCAGTCGAATCCGCGAGGTCGCTGTCGTCCGGAGGGGGACTACTTCGGACAAGATCCTCATGGGGACGATGGTCGTCCTCAGCGGTCTCGGCTTGCTGATGATCTACTCGGCCACCAAGAACAATGGTTCCTTCTCCATGGAGCGCCAGATGATCTTCGTTGCCGCGGGTGTCATTCTCTACTTCGTCGTTTCCAACATCGACTACCGGGAGTATCGGGGTTGGGTCCCGATCGCGTCCGGGATCATCCTGGTCCTGTTGGTGGCCGTATTCGCTTTTGATCCGATCGAGAATGTGCAGCGCTGGATCCCGCTCGGCTTTTTCAACCTCCAACCGGCGGAATTTGCCAAGGTGGTAGTCATCATCGCGCTTGCCAGTCTCCTCGCGCCGCCCGTCCGTGGTGAAATCGAAAGGCGACAACTGACCTGGGTCAAGATCGGCCAGGCCATCTTGATCGTGGCAATCCCTGGATATCTGATCCTCAAGGAACCTGATCTCGGCACGGCGTTGGTATTCGGCTTTGTCCTTTACGTGATGCTTTTCGCCGCTGGAGGGAGCTGGCGCCAGATGTCGATCCTGGGAGTCGGGGGAGTGTTGGCGGCGTTGGCTATGTGGCAATTCAACTTCCTCGAGGAATACCAGAAGAACCGGGTGCTGATCCTCTTCGATCCCAATGTCGATCCGCTGGGTGACGGGTACAACCTCATCCAATCCAAGCTCGCGATTGGCTCGGGCCAGCTATTCGGACGGGGTTTGTTCGCCGAAGGCACCCAGACTTCCTTCGAATACGTTCCTGAACAGGAGACCGACTTCATCTTTAGCGCAGTAGGCGAGCAACTGGGCTTTATCGGTGCGATCCTCGTATTGATCGCTTTCGCCATAATCATCTGGCGGCTGCTGGTAATTGCGGTCAATGCGCGTGACCGTTTTGGCGCCCTCATCGCAGTCGGCATCGCGGCCATGGTGGTCTTCCACGTTTTCGTCAACATCGGTATGACCGTCGGTATCATGCCCATCACCGGTTTGCCGCTGCCGTTCCTCTCCCAGGGTGGATCGTTCTATATGGCCATGACTCTGTCTCTTGGAATAGCCAATTCGATCTGGTTGCTGCGGACCCCGGTCCCTGGCGAAAACCAACTCACCTAGCGACGAATTCTCTCGCTCGCCCCGGTCCCAATTCGGTGAATCCGTTACTCTCGCTGGACATGTACCGCAGGAGTCAAGAGGGGTGGGTCGAGGTCATCTGTGGCCCGATGTTCTCGGGAAAGAGTGAAGAGCTCATCAGGCGGGTCACCAGGTCTGAGATCGCCCGGATCCCGGTCCAGACTTTCAAACCACAACTCGACGATCGATACGCCGACACCGAGGTGGTGAGCCATTCCAGGCTGAGCGTCTCGGCGATCCCGGTTGAAGACTCCGATCAACTGCTTCGCACCGTTGAAGACAAAACCGAAGTCATCGGGATCGATGAAGGGCAATTCTTTGACATCGGACTTGTGGAGGTGGTCGAGGCGCTTGCCCGAGCCGGAAAACAGGTGATAATCGCCGGGCTCGACACCGATTACCTCCGGCGACCCTTCGAACCCATTCCGATGTTGTGCGATCGTGCCGAGTATGTGACCAAGGTCCTGGCGGTCTGCCACCGGTGCGGCGGCCCTGGCATGTACACCCAGCGGATTGTGACCTCCGATGATCTCGTGGTGCTCGGTGCCCAGGGGGCTTATGAGGCCCGATGCCGTCGGTGCTACGACCCTTCTGAGCCCGAGCAACTCTCCCTGGCGGCGGAATAACACGCTGAGTGGCCGGGGTTGGCGTTCTATCCCCGGAAGGTGCCACATATGGCACTGTGTTCCGTCGGAACGCGATTGTGGGTGCGGGGTATGAGATCCGTTCGTGGTAATCTGGGTCAACCAGTTCGGTAAATCCCATATCAGGGAGTTCCCCGGTGATTTCTATCGCCCCCCGACATTTGAACATCGCTGAGTCAGATCCTGACTCACTTGGTGGGGGTCTGGTTTCGTCTTTAGGTGTCGCCAATCCCCTCAGGAAATGGGACCGCAGCGTCACCTCTAATGCAAACTCTCAGAGGAGTGAGATTCATGGCTCTATTTCGTCGAAAGAGCCCCGAGATCATTCGGAAATCCTCGGATCAGGGGATAATCGAAGAACGGAAAACCGTAACGGTCAAAGGGCAAAAGGTTGAGGTCCGTCGGCTAGAAACCGCACCGGTTGACTCCCGGGCACAGAAGAAAAAGCGCACCAAAGAACCGCGAAACCGTAACAACAATCGAAACGGCGTCACGACTAGCCGCACCCGGTCGCGACGCCCGATCGATGAAGAGATCATCCTCCCCACCGAGACAGCGCGCAAGCAGATGCTGGTCAAGGTCAGGGGGGACCAAACCCAGGTCGTGATTCTGGAAGGCCCGGTCCTGGTCGAGCACTATGTCGCCCGGGATAGCTCTGACTCCGTTGCCGGGAACATCTATCTGGGTAAGACACGCAACGTCCTACCCGGGATGGAGGCGGCTTTTCTCGATTTCGGTGTCGCCAAAAACGGCGTCCTCTACGCTTCGGACGTTTCGGTTGACGGAGTTTCCAACGGCAAGGCCCGAAAGCGCATCGAGCAAGTCCTCAAAGAAGGCGACGAAGTCCTAGTCCAGGTGACCAAGGACGCTATGGGGGCCAAAGGCGCCCGGCTCACCGGGATGCCTTCGCTACCAGGTCGTTATCTTGTTTTGGTACCGGAGTCGGACAGCGTCGGCATCAGCCGTCGTCTCCCCGATGAAGATCGCACCCGGCTCCGCGACGTAATCAACAAGGTTCGCCCTCAGGGGTTTGGTGTGATCGTGCGGACCGCAGCGCTTCACGCTTCCGCGGAAGAATTGGCCGCTGACATTGCGAGACTGGTCAAACAGTGGGACACCATCGTGGTCCAGTCTAAAGAGGGAGGCGCTCCCCGGTTGATTCATCGCGAGCCCGAACTGCTCATCAAAGTGATCAGGGAGCACTTCACGGCTGATTTTCGCAAGCTGCTCATTGACAACAAATCGGCCCATGACAAGGTCATCGACTATCTCCGGTCTACCGCCCCCGACCTGGTCTCCAAAGTGCAGCTCTATGAGGATGACACGGTCCTCTTCGAGCGGTATCACGTTGATGACCAGCTCAAAAAGGCCCTCGATCGGAGGGTCTACCTTCCATCGGGTGGCCACCTCGTCGTTGATCGCACCGAAGCTCTCACGGTGATCGACGTCAACACCGGCAAGTTTGTCGGCTCCTCCACTCTCGAGGAAACGGTCAAACAGAACAACCTAGAGGCCGCAGAGGAGATCGGTCGACAACTCCGCCTTCGCGACATCGGTGGCATCATCGTCATCGACTTCATCGATATGGAGTCGATCGCCAATCAGCAGGCTGTGATCAGACGGCTCAAGGAAACGCTCGCCCGGGACAAGACCCGTACCCAGGTCTTCGACGTCTCCCACCTCGGTTTGGTCGAAATGACGAGGAAGAACGTCTCGGCTGGACTGCTCGAGCAATTCTCAACCAAGTGCGAGCATTGTGAAGGTCGGGGCGTAATCATCAATGATCACGCCGGCGCCCACGTCGAGTCAGCCGTAGAAGACTACGACTGAGGGTCGAACTTGCTCCCGCCTCCATCATCGGCCTGCGTGTTTTGCTCCGGCCTCCATCATCGGCCTGCGTATTCCTTTTGGTCTTGATGTGACGAACCGGTACCATTGCCACTCGATTCTCCCTTTTTAGAAGAGGTTTTCCTATGTATGCCATCATTCGCGCCGGCGGCAAGCAAGCCAAGGTGCGCTCTGGTGACGTGATCGACATCGAGCGTGTCAAAGGCGATGCCACCGAAATGACTTTCGAGCCTTTGCTGGTGGTCGACGACGAAGGCAATGCCGTGTCGGACATCGCTGCCCTGGCCAAGGCCAGTGTCAGTGCCAAGGTGTTGGGCGAGTCGCACGGGCCCAAAATCGACATCTTCAAGTACAAGAACAAGACCGGATACCGGCGCCGTCAGGGCCATCGCCAGAAGTACACCAGAATCGAAATCACCGGAATCGAACTAGGCGGCTCGAAGAAGAAGGCTGCAGCACCGAAGAAAGACACGGCGCCGAAGAAAGCTGCGGCGGCCAAGACGCCCGCGGCGTCGAAGACAGATTCAGCAGCGAATAAGGAAGCCGCCGCACCGAAAAAGGCCAAAGCTGCATCCGAGGAGGAATAGTCAATGTCTAAAACCAAAGCCGGTGGTTCTACCAAGAACGGGCGCGATTCGAAAGCCAAGAGACTCGGGCCAAAAGTATTCGACGGCGAGTTCGTCAACGCAGGTGCCGTACTGGTACGACAGCGTGGCACCAGGATTCATCCCGGTGAAAACGTCGGCAAAGGGAGCGATGACACTCTGTTCGCCTTGAATTCCGGAACCGTCAAGTACGGAACCCGCGCCAATCGTCGCCTCGTTAACGTCCTCTCTGAGTAGAAGTTAAGCCGGTCGTGTTCGTCGACCGAGTTCGGGTCAACCTCCGCGCCGGAAACGGCGGTGCGGGGGTTGTTTCGTTTGTGCGCTCGAAAGGGAAACCCAAGGGACGGCCCATTGGTGGAAACGGGGGCCCAGGAGGCTCGATCATTCTCCGCGCAGATCCTTCCGTGGCCACCCTGCTCCGCTATCAACGCAACCCCCACTACTCGGCTGGGGACGGCACTCACGGCGAGGGCGACCTCCGTCAGGGTGCGGGTGGAGCCGACCTGATACTTCCGGTGCCGCTGGGCACCGTCGTCTACGACGACGAAGGCATCATGCTCGCCGACCTGGTGACAGCTGGTGAAGAAGTAGTGGCCGTTGCCGGAGGAAGAGGCGGGCGGGGCAATGCAGCGTTCGTCAATCCGTCCAATCGGGCTCCCGCGATTGCGGAGCAGGGCGAGTACGGCCGGAACGAGTGGCTCGTTATGGAGATGCGGTTGCTGGCCGATGCCGCATTGATCGGGTTTCCCAACGCCGGGAAATCGACCTTCATATCCAAGGTCTCGGCGGCGAAACCGAAGATCGCCGACTACCCATTTACAACCCTGCAACCGAATCTCGGCGTTGTGAGCTTCGATGGACGGGAGTTCGTGCTCGCCGACATCCCGGGTCTGATCGAAGGCGCCGCGGGTGGCAGGGGTCTGGGGCACGAATTCCTCCGTCACGTGGAACGTGCCCGGGTCCTGGTCTTTTTGCTCGACCCCTCGACTCTTCAAGAGCACGACCCTGAGTCCCAGCTGCGAATTCTGTCACGGGAGATCGCCGACTACTCCGAAGAATTGGCCGCCCGCCCCCGGATCGTGCTGCTCAACAAGACCGACCTCGACGATTCGGTGGAGATGGATGGCGTCATGGGTGTGTCTGCCGTCACCGGTGACGGGATGAAGGAAGCCCTGCATGCTATTGGTGACCTGATCGAGACCGCCGAGAGGAGTGCTCCCGACCGCCGTGGCTATGTGCTCCACCGCCCCCTCGGACCAGGGTTTTCCATCAGCAAGGAGGGCGAAGGTTGGCGTGTGTCCGGTCTGGCCGCGGAGCGCGCGGTTGCCTTCGCTGACCTGACCATCTCAGAGGCCGCCGACATGGCTGCGCGGAGGCTGAGCCGGATTGGTGTCGACGATGAATTGAGGTCAGCAGGCGCACGCCCCGGCGATGAGGTTTGGATCGGTGATCTCAGCTTCGAGTTCCTCGCCGGCGACGAGGAGGAATAACCCGTTCTGTGAAGGGTTCTGGTGTCCAGGACGCAAATACGCTTCACAAAAGATGGATTTAGCGGCGCCAGAGGTCCTTTGTGAACAGCACCAGGACCGGGAAAATCTCGAGTCGGCCGACGATCATCAATCCTGCCAGGAGCCACTTCACCAGATCGGGGAGTCCGGCATAGTTGGCAGCCGGGCCAACTTCTCCCAGCCCAGGGCCGATATTCCCGATCGATGAGGCGACGGCGCTGGTGGTAGTGATGAGATCGAGGCCCTCGGCCAGGTTGGCGTCGATGAAAGCCACCAGGAAGGTCCCCGACATGAACAGGAACATGTAGAACAAGAAGTAGCTCTGAACGGCCTCGACCACCGGTTCGCTAACTCTCGACCCGCCGAAGCGTGTTACGAACACACCCTTGGGGTACACCAAACGACGGAGGTCGGCGTATGCGGCCTTGGAGAGGACACCGATCCGGAACGTCTTGATCCCACCTGCCGTCGATCCTGCCATGCCTCCCAGGAACATCAACCCGACCACCATGATCTGCAGCGCCGGACGCCACAATCCGAAGTCTGTGGAGGCGAATCCTGTTGTCGTGGTGAGGGCTATTGTGTTGAAGGCACCGTGACGGATCGCATCACCAGGGCCGAGGTCGGTGAGAAGGCCACCGGCCACGATGACGACTGCTGCCAGCGTGATGAAGGTGTAGAGCCTGAATTCGGAGTTCTTCACATATTCAACGGGTTTGGAGAACGCCCGATAGTGGAGAGCAAAGGACACCCCGGCAATGAACATGAAGGCGGTGATGACCCACTGCGTATACGCCGAGAATCCGGCTATCGACGTTGGTTCTGTCCCGAAGCCACCGGTCGACATGGTGGTCATCGAATGGATCACGGATTGGAAAGTGTCCATGTCGCCGGCTGCGAGGAAGACGACTTCGATCAGGGTGATTATCAGGTAGACGATCCAGAGTCGCTTGGCGGTGCCCTGGAAACGAGGGGTGAGCCGGTCAGGAACCGGCCCTGGCGACTCGGCGCGTGCCAGTTGCATTCCCCCCGTGCCCAGCAGAGGGAGAATGGCCACCCCGAGGACGATGACACCCATCCCACCGAGCCATTGCGTCATCCCACGCCAGAAAGCGATCCCGTGGTCGAGTACAGAAGGATCGGCGAGTATGGAGGCGCCGGTGGTAGTGAAGCCCGAGGCTGTCTCAAATATGGCGTCGGTGAATGACGGTATGAAACCGGTGATCAGGTAAGGGAGAGCTCCGAACAACGAGAAGATGAACCAGGACAACCCCACCGTGGCGAATCCCTCTTTGACCGTGATCGACTGGGGCCGACGTACGAATCTTCGGGTTACATACCCGACGCCGGCGGTGATACCGGCGGCAATGGTGATCCGAAATGCGGTATCGAACTCGGCATACACCAGTGAGACCAGAGCTGCCAGCATCATTGCAATCGCGACGAAGAGCAACACCGAACCAATCACATAGGCGACGGTCTTGGCGAGCTTCAGAAGTGGTGATCCACCTCTCCGGTCCCGTCTGATGGTGGTCATGCCGAGAAGAGGGCGGTGGATTCCTGGATATCGCGGGGGAGGGAAAAGAAGATGATGTGATCGCCGGCCCTGATCACCGTGGAACCATCCGGGACGAACGTTGTGCCGTTTCGGGACACACCCCCGACGATGACACCCACGGGCAGCTTGAGGTCGAAGAGGCTGCGATCAACAGCTTCGGCGCCTTCGGCGACCTCCATCTCGATGGCCTCGGCATCGGTGTCACTGAAGGTGACCACCCTTTCCACCTCACCGAACCTGACGAACTGGAGGATGGCGTTCGCTGCCATCAACCTGGTCGACGCGGCAGCATCGATTCCGATTCCGGCGAGCAATCCGACGTAGGCGATTCGGTGGAATCGGGAGATCGTCATCCCGGCGCCGCTCGCCTTGGCGACCAGGCAGGCGAGAAGGTTGACTTCATCCCATCCGGTCAGAGCCATGGCGACATCATCGGATTCCAGTTCCAGGCTGGCCGCAAGGTCGGGATCGGTGGGGTCGCCACACATCACCAGGACCCGGGGATGTTTCTCGGCGAGGGCCTGACAACGTTTGTTGTCCTCGTCAATGAGAACGACCTCGAGCCCCGCTTCTAACATCCTGTCGGCGGTGAGCTGGGCGAGTCGGGTACCGCCGAAGATGATCGCACGGTTGTAATGGGTCCGTTTGAGACCGATCATCAGTGCCGCACGTTCCACATGGTCGTCGGTCGTCATTACCAGGGCATGGTCACCCACCTTGACCTCAGTGTCACCATGAGCGACGATGGTCCGACCATCCCGAACCAGCGCCGCAATCACCCATCCCCACTCCGCCGATCTGACCCGCAATAGACGTAGCGGAACCCCGGTGATGGAGGCACCGGGTGTCACCATGCCGCCAACCATCACCAGTCTCCCGTCGGCGAACTGGATCAGTTCGGATGCCCCGCCAAGACCCACGATGTCCACGATTTCGTCCGCCGCCGTCGCCGATGGGTCGATCACGACATCGACACCCAATTGCTCCGAACCCTCCCGGATTTCGGGGTCTTCGATTCGGGCAATCGTCATGTTGGTGCCCAGTGCTTTAGCTGCGTGACAGGCGAGGACGTTGGCACCGTCGGAGCTGGTCACCGCGATCATGAGGTCGGACCGGGAGGCCCCGGCCTCCTCGAGCGTGACACCACTGGCACCGTTCCCCTTGATGACCAGGGCGTCGATTGAGTCCTGAAGCTCGGCGGCGATCGTGGCGTCGTCCTCGATGACTACCACGTCCTGGCCGTCTTGGGAGAGACGCGCGGCGAGATACGATCCCACCGCTCCTGCGCCGACAATAATTATTCGCACGGTGAATGAGGCTAACCCTGAAATAGCCGGTTTGTTGGCGGCCCCGAATTCTTGCCCGGCCTGCCCGCCCGTAGAATGCGACGGCTAACAGGAGAAGTATGGAATTTGAAAGCCCACAAGCGGCAGCCGACGCGCTGCGATCGAAAGACTATCTGCCCGACGACCGAATCGCCCAGGTAGTTTTCCTGGCCGCCCGTCTTGGCAAGCCCATCCTGGTTGAAGGCCCCGCCGGGGTAGGTAAGACCGAGCTCGCCAAGGCCCTGGCCGCCGCAACCGGCCAGCCCCTGGTCCGTCTCCAGTGTTACGAAGGTCTCGACGAGGCGAAAGCCCTCTATGAATGGAACTACAAGAAGCAGCTGCTCCGCATCCAGGCTGACGCCGATCACGATTGGGAGTCGATAGAACAGGACATCTTTTCGGAGGAGTTCTTGTTGGAGCGCCCGCTCCTCCACGCCATCCGGTCGGCGGAGCCGGTAGTGCTCCTCATCGACGAGGTCGACCGGGTCGAGGTGGAGACAGAGGCGCTTCTCCTCGAGATCCTGTCCGATTTTCAGGTGTCGATTCCAGAATTGGGGACCATCGGAGCGTCCTCGATGCCCACCGTATTGCTCACGTCGAACAACACGAGGGAGCTCAGTGAGGCTTTGAAGCGACGTTGTCTCTTTCTTCACATCGACTATCCGGAGCCCGCCCGGGAGAAGCAGATTCTCGAAGCCCGGGTCCCGGGTTTGAGTGAGCATCTCGCGGACCAGATTTCCCGGGTGGCGCGGTCGATCAGGAATCTCGATCTCAAGAAATCTCCTTCGGTGTCGGAAACCATCGATTGGGCGAGAACCCTGCTGGCCCTGTCCATCGAAGACATCGACGAGGCCGCCCTGGGTGAAACCCTGCATGTGCTACTCAAGTATCAGGTCGACATCGAGAAGGCCGCCAAGGAAATGGGTACCTGACTTGATCGGGACCCTGACCGGGTTTATCGATGAACTCCGCGAAGTCGGTATCCCCGTCTCGATGGTCGAGACAATCGATGCGATGCAAGCGGTCGAAACCATTGAACTGGGAGATCGCACGGGCCTGAAGGAAACACTGCGGGCGACGCTGATCAAGAACCTTCGTCACGAGCGGGCTTTCGACACCGCCTTTGACATATATTTTGCGAACGTGCTCGGCCCCGGGAGGGATCTCGATGTCCCCGGCGACGGGAATCACCCGACCGGCCCTCCGGGGCATGACGATCGGGTCGACGACTTCGACCTCGATGCACTCCTGGAATCACTGTTGAAGGCGATGGAAGATCTCGACAGCGAGGCACTCCGATCCGCAGCGCGATCAGCGGTAGACAAACTCGCCGGGATGGAGCCGGGTCGGCCAGTGGGTGGCACCTACTACCTGTACCGGACCTTGCGCCGACTCGATCTGGCCGCCCTCGAGATCAGGTTGACGGAGGCACTTGCCGCCGACCGCGAGTTGACCGACTTCGAACGGCGTCTCCTCCGGGAAGACATCGCGGCCCGTCTCGACGAATTACGTGAAGAGATCCAGGAGGAAATCCGACGACGATTGGTCGCCGACCGAGGTCGTGACGCCGTGGCCCGGACGCTCCGCAAACCGATGGTCGAGGACGTGGACCTCATGCACGCCACCACTCTGGAACTCGCCGAAATGGAAGCTGCGATCGGGCCGCTGACCCGGAAACTTGCCGCTCGCCTCGCCCGGCGCCGGAAGCGTCGGACCGGGCGCCTCGATTTTCGCAAGACCGTGAGGCGTTCCCTTGCAACCGGGGGTGTGCCCGCCGACCCACAGTTCCGCCATCCCCGGCCGCACCGGCCGGAGGTCTGGTTGGTCTGTGACATTTCCGGTTCGATGGCCACCTTCTCGAGGTTCACTCTCCAATTCACCCATGCGATGTCGGCCCAATTTTCCCGGCTTCGGTCTTTCGCATTTGTCGATACCCTCGACGAAGTGACCGACTACTTCGGGCCGGGAGTCGACTTCGGGTCGGCGTTGCAGCGGGTGACGACCGAGGCCGAAGTGGTATGGATGGACGGCCACTCCGACTACGGGAACAGCTTTGAGAATTTTCTTGCCCGGTATGGATCTCAGATCACCTCCCGGACGACGATCATCATCACAGGTGACGCGAGGAACAACTACCGGCCGACCAGGGACGGTGCCCTGGGGGACATCGCCAAACGGGCCCGGGCTCTAATCTGGCTCAATCCGGAGCCCGGATCATATTGGGACACGGGTGACTCGACCATGTCGCAGTACGGACGTCACTGCGACTCCGTTCACGAAGTGCGAACCCTCGCCCAATTGGAAGGGTTTGTCGAAGAGTTGAGCTTGCCGGGCCACCGGGCAATTGTTTGACCTTTTCCTAAACCAGACGCCAACTCAGGCCGATAGTCATGTATCTAGCCGACAACGCGTCGGCGGAAGCAAGGTGATTCGATGGGTTCGCGCATTCTGGTGGTTGAAGATTCAGCGGTCATCCGACGGCTGATCGAGGTCTGCCTCCGCGCTGCCGATCTGGAAATCGTCACTCGTGATGACGGAAAGTCAGGTCTGGAAGCGGTGGGCGCCGAGTCTCCCGACCTGGTGGTCCTCGATATCGGGCTGCCCGGTATGGATGGCTGGGAAGTCCTCGATCGGATTCGCAAGGACGAAACCACGAAGAATCTCCCGGTAGTGGTTCTGACGGCACATGCCGAGGAAGAGTCCCGGAGACGGGCCAACGAGGGTGGGGCAGATGCCTTCGTCACCAAACCCTTCCAACCGAACGACTTTCGCTCCACTGTTCTTTCCCTCCTGGAGTAAACCGACCTCCAACAGGGCACTAGGCTCTCGCCGGTGACGACCGAAATGACAATTCCCTCCTTTATTGGCGCGCCGGTTCAGCGTCGCGAGGATCCTTCTTTGATCACCGGCACCGCCCGATACGTCGATGACATCGCTCCGGCCGGCACTCTGTTTCTCGCCATCGTCCGTAGCCCGTTCCCACATGCCCTCGTGACGTCGATCGACACCGACTCGGCCCGCGAAGTCGAGGGCCTCAGGGCCATCATCACACCTGAGGACGTCTCCGATATTGCGATGCCCCCGTCCCCCAACCCTGAGCGGAATATTCCCCGTCGGTTCCCGCTGGTGCAGGGACGGGCGCTGATGCCGGGTGACCCCGTGGTTGCGGTGATAGCCGACACCGCGGCGGCGGCACGCGACGCGGCAGACTTGATATTCGTCGACTACGAACCACTCGACGTGGTTGGTGACGTCGAGCAGGCGATCGACGCCGCCCCGATCCATGAAGGCCAGGATTCAAACGTCGCCTATGCCCGGTCCAAGGGCGAGAGGGAGGCTTTCGATGCTCTGCCAGGGACGGTCCGTTTGTCCGGGACAGTGGAACATCCCAGGGTCGTCCCGGCCCCGATGGAACCGCGTGCTGTGCTGGCTGAATGGAAAGAAGACGGACTGACGGTTCACCTGTCGAGTCAAGCTCCGCAATTGATGCAGGAGGAGCTGGCGGCGTCCTTTGGTATGCCTCAGGCTTCGGTGCGGGTGATCACCCCTTTTGTGGGCGGCGGGTTCGGATGCAAATTCGATCTGGCCGAGGAGGAATATTTGGCCGTGATCGGAGCGCGTATGACCGCAAGACCGGTGCGCTGGACGGAGACGCGGAGGGAACATCTCCTCACCATCGGACATGGACGGGCCCAACGCCACCGCTGGGAGGTCGTCGCCGACGACGAGGGGAAAATCGAGGGTCTTTGGGTCGATTCCCTGATCGATTTGGGTTGCAGGCACCGCTACCTGTCGTTCATGGAGATCACCCCGAGGATGGGTACCGGGAACTATGACATCGGCGTCTACGGGTGGTCGATGAAAGGGGTCTGGACCAACCGGGCGCCACGCGGGATCTACCGTGGCGCCGGGCGGCCCGAGGCCACTCTGACAGTCGAACGCGTCATCGACGCGGTGGCCCGCGCTACCGGGATCGATCCTGCCGAGGTGAGACGCCGCAACTTCGTCCAACCCGATCAATTTCCATACAAATCGGGTGGAGGCTATGAGTTCGACACCGGAGAATATGAGAAGACTCTCGACAAGCTGTTGGAGTTCGCCGAGTACGACGGCCTGAAAGTCGAACGGGATGCCGCCCGGGCCGAAGGCCGGCTGGTCGGCCTCGGTCTGGCCGCCTATGTCGAGGTCTGCGGATTCGAAGACTGGGGCGCGGCTCGAATCCAGGTACATGCCGACGGATCGGTTTCGGTGTACGTCGAGACACTGGACCAGGGTCAGGGCCATCGGACCTCGTTCGCGCAGTTGGTCGCCGACCAACTCGGGATCTCGATCGAGAAGGTGAAGATCGAGCAGGGCGACAGCGCCACGTCTCCGTATGGCTGGGGTACCTCCGGTTCCCGATCGTTGGCCCAGGGCGGGTCCGCTTCCTTTGCCACCGCAGGAAAGGTGGCCGAAAAGGCCAAGAAGATCGCTGCGCATCTCATGGAGGCTGCTGATGTCGACATCGAGCTTGCAGGCTCCAAAGCCACCGTTGTGGGTACCGACGTGAGCGTCAGCTGGACCGAAATCGTTGGCGCCGCCCTCGGAGGCAACGTCCCCGAAGGGTTGACTCCTGGCCTCGACGAAGAAGTGCACCTCAAGTCGGGCGGTCTCAACTTCCCCTATGGGATGCATCTTGCGTGGGTCGAGATCGACCGGGAGACCGGGGCGCCCACCCTGGAACGAATGTGGGCAGTGGATGACGCCGGAAACATCGTCAACCCGATGCTGGCCGACGGCCAACGCCACGGTGGGCTGGCCCAGGGGATCGGGCAGGCGATGTGGGAAGCGGCCCGATACGACGTCGACGGCAATCTGGTGACATCGACGTTCGTGGACTATCTCATCCCGAGCGCCGTCTCCTTACCTCTTTTCGAGCTCAGCGGGACCGTGACCACGACACCGACGAACCCGCTTGGCGCCAAGGGAATAGGTGAGGCCGGCGCAATCGGTTCGACCCCCGCGATCCTCAACGCCGTATGTGACGCTCTCGGCCGCGACGACATCCAGGTTCCGGTGACTCCCGAACAACTCTGGTCCAAAATCCAACCCGCCCTAAGGAATACGGCGCCATTTCCTCCCCTTTGAGGGGAGGTGACTCGAACCAAGTTCGAGTCAGAGGGGTCGGCTGGAATCTACGGAACCTTGAACCCGGTTTCGCGACGGTTTTGGGCCCCCTTCCCCCTGGGTCTCGGCTGTGCCGAGACACGGGTTCTTCCCCCGTGACCGGGGGAAGAAAAGAAGATTCAGTCCTCTGAAATGACCTCGCCGAGTCGTTCGATGAGATCGACGACCCGGTTGCTGTAACCCCACTCGTTGTCGTACCAGGACATCACTTTCACCAGATTTCCACCGAGGACCTGGGTGGCACCTGCGTCGAAAATGGAGGAATGCGGGTTGCCGATTATGTCCGTCGAGACGATGGGGTCTTCGTTGTACTCCAGTATTCCGGCGAGCGGCCCCTCGGCTGCAGCTTTGACCGCGGCGTTGACCTGCTCCACCGTCACATCCTGACTCAGTTCGACCACGAGGTCGACGGTGGATCCGTCAGGTACGGGTACCCGCATCGCCATCCCATCGAGCTTGCCATCAAGTTGCGGCAGCACTTCACCCACGGCCGCCGCCGCCCCGGTCGTTGTCGGGATGATGTTCTCGGTGGCCGCCCGACTGCGGCGCAGATCGGAGTGGGGCACGTCGGCGAGGCGCTGGTCGTTGGTGTAAGCATGGACAGTGGTCATTACACCTTTTACGATCCCGAAGCTGTCGTCCAGCACCTTGGCCAACGGGGCCAAACAGTTGGTGGTGCAGGAGGCGTTCGACACGAGGATGTCGTCTTTGTCCAGATCCTGATCGTTGACTCCAAGAACCACGGTCTGATCGACAGGGTCCTTGGACGGCACTGTCAGAATCACTCGTTTTGCCCCGGCATCGATGTGTTTGGTGAGGGCCGCCCGGTCCCGGAAAACCCCCGTCGACTCAATCACTACATCTACGCCGAGCTCGTCCCAGGGGAGATCGGCGGGATCCCGCACCATCAGCATCTGCACCTGATGGGCCCCGACGGTCATAACACCATCCGACACCGATACGTCCTGATCGAATGGTCCCATGACCGAGTCATACTCGAGGAGATAGGCAAGGATGTCATCGTCGGAGAGGTCGTTGATCGCCACCACTTCGATCCCGGATTCCGACCGGCCCGCGATAATCCGAAATACTGCCCTGCCAATTCTGCCGAATCCGTTGATTGCAACGCGAGTCATGATCGATCTCCTTCCAAGAAAGCGGCAACGGTGGAGGCGACTTCGACTGCCCGATGCGAGTATCCCCAACCGTTGTTGAACCATGTGATGGTCTTCACCAGATCTCCCCCGGTGACCATCGTGGCGAGGCTGTCGAAGATCCCCGAATGTACCTCGTTACGAACGTCGGAAGAGACGATCGGATCGTCGACGTAGGCCATCACATCGGGGTATTTGTTGACAATTGCCGTGTGGATGGCGGCGTTTACGTCTTCGATCGAAGTGTTCGATGCCACCTGTGTGACCAGATCCACCGTGGAACCATCGGTCACCGGCACATTGAGAGCGACTGCGTTGAGTTTCCCGGCAAGTTCGGGTAGGGCGTCGCTGATGATTTCCGCGGAATTCGTGCTCGCCGGGATGATGTTTTCACCAGCCGCCCGACTGGTGCGAAAGTCGTCGGTGGGAACGTCTGCGAGTCGGCCCGCATTGGACATGGCTTTCACTGTCGTCATGAAGGCTCGCTCGATTCCGAACGACTGATCCAGGGTCTTCAGCACTGGGGCAATGGCGTTGGAGGTATTTGACCCGAGCGCGACCATGTCGAGATCCGGTGTGAGAATCGAGTCGTTGATCCCCCGTAGCAAAAGAGGGATCTCACCAGGTGTCTCAGGGCTCGATGTGAGGACGACCTTGCGCGCCCCGTTGTCGAGATGTTTCTGCAGCGACTCTGCCGATCGGTACTTGCTGGTCGTTTCCAGAACGACATCCACCCCGTGGGCCGCCCAATCGGCGTCGCCCGGTTCCCGTGCGTTCAGGAACACCGCAGATTTTGGACCGTAGTTGAGCAATCCGTTGGCTTGGGAGAGCTCCATCGGAAAACGCCCGTATATCGAGTCGTACTTCAACAGATATGTGAGTGCGCGCGGTTCTGCGATGTCACTGATTGCGACCACGTCGAGGTCGTCGCGATTGTGGACCAACCGGAAGACATTGCGGCCGATCCGCCCGAATCCCATCAGGCCTATGCGAATTGTCATGGAGTCCTTTCCAATCTCAACTTAGCCACATACCCCTATTCGGCGATCGTGCCCACCGGTACGGTAGGAAGAGGAGGTTGGTTGATTGTTCAGTTTCTTGCTCTTAGCGGCGGTCTGCATTGTGCCACCTGTTGACGGGTCTGTGGTTGCCCCGTACGCGCCGGTTGGCCAGTACGGAGGTCATTGGGGTGTCGACTTCGCCTCGATTCCTGGATCACCCGTAAAGGCACCGGTCTCGGGTGTGGTGACGTTTGCCGGGTCGGTCGCCGGAATGCAGTCGGTTACGATCGAAGCTGTTCCCGGACTCAAAGTTTCGGTGTCCTACCTTTCCGGAATTCTGGCCTCCAACGGGCAAAGTGTGATCTCCGGATCACTGGTTGGATTCAGCGGGATGGCGCACCAGACGCCATCGCTGCATTTTTCGATCCGAATCGACGGTCAATACGTCGACCCACTGGGCCAACTCGGCTGTCGCAACACAGACATATCGAGGGCACTCCGTCTGGTGACACCGCCACAGCCCTATCCTCGGACCCGTGCGAACCGGAATTCTCGGCGGAACCTTCGATCCGATTCACCTCGCCCATCTCCATGCGGCGGAAACTGCGCTCGCCGCCGCCCAACTCGACCGGGTCTTGTTCGTCCCCGCCGGTGACCCATGGCAAAAGGCCGATCGCGACGTCACCGGGGCAAATCATCGTGTCGCGATGGTCGCCCTTGCCATCGCTGACGCGCCGGGTTTCGAGTTGGATACCAGGGAGGTGGATCGGCCTGGCCCCACGTACACCATCGACACCCTGAATTCATTTCCAGACGATGAAGACTTGTATCTGATCCTGGGCGCCGACGCCGCTGGTGGCGTTGACAGCTGGCACCAGGCGAATGCAGTCGTGGAGCGAGCGCGGTTTTTGGTGTTACCCCGCCCGGGCGACGATGCGATGTCAGCTGCGTCAAATCTCCCGGGTGCCCTGGTTTTACAGATGGCCGCCCTCGATATCAGCAGTACAGCGATCCGGGAGATGGCGAGAGAAGGAAAGCCATATCGCTACCTGGTCCCCGGGCGTGTCCACGAATACATCCAGGCCAACCGGTTGTACGTCGGAAGCCCGTAGCAACCCAACGGAGTCGTGGTAGAGCTGTCGCGGTCCATCGGAGTCGGATGGGCGCGTGTTGCGCCAGAATGCCGGCGAAATTTCAATTTATCGCCCTTGATTAGACCCCACGGTTGGCCTAGTCTAAGCAGTGGGAACGGGAGGTTTCCGATTGGGGCGTAACTGTGATTCTTTCGGGTGGGTGGTGCTTGAGGTGCCACTCAGTCTGTTTCGATCGTCCAACCCGCCGAGCGGCGGCCATCGGTGCCGGGCATGAAACGTAGCCGCGGCAAGCAGGTGGCAGGCACCGGCGCAGAGGGCGGAGCCACTTCGCTCGCACCTCTGATCTCTGTTGGTGTTCCGGTTTATCAGGGTGAGCAGTTCCTGGATGAGACGCTTTACGCCTTACGCAAACAGGACTATCCGAATCTCGAAATCGTCATCTCTGACAACGCATCGACCGACCGGACGTCCGAGATCATCGCCCATCACGAATCCGATGATGAACGTGTCAGGAGCATCCACCAGGACACCAACATCGGCGCGGCGGAAAACTACAACGAGGTTTTCAGGGCGTCGTCCGGCGTGTTCTTCGCATGGAACGCCCACGACGATCTGACGACATCTGACTTTTTCCGGTTGGGGTGCGAGGCGCTCGACTCAGATCCCATCGCAGTCGTGGCAATCGCACGCCCGTTTCGAGTCGACATCGATGGCGAGAAGTTGGAAGAGTTCGACATCTCAGAGGACCTCTACTCAGTCGAACCGCATGTGCGATTCCGCGCCGCGGCACGGTCTGCCCCGGCGTCTCTCATTTTCGGGATCTATCGACGCGAGCAACTCGAGTCGACCGGCCTTCACGGCCATTTCGCCGGGAGCGACCGCAACCTCGTCGCCGAGGCGATGTTGTATGGCAGGGTCACTCACGCAGGAAACAGCGAGTTCCATTTGCGAGAGCATCAACACCGGTCGGTGCGCAGCCACGGTCGATCCGGTGACAATCGCCTCAGCCACGATCGCAACGCCTGGTATGACCCGACGAGGGAGAACCGACTTGTTTTTCCCAACTGGCGACGTTTCGGCAGCTATATCGCAGCGGTCACGGCGGCCCCCTTGGGCATCGCCGAGAGCCTTCGCTGCTACCTCACTGTGGGCCAGCTTCTGTTCGACGACCGGATGAAACTGGGGAAGCAACTTGTGTATGACCTGCTCGCGGGGGCGAGTTATCTCACCAGCAAATACCTCAAGCCTCACCGCCTTGCGGCTGATTCCGACGTCGTTGACCGGGCGGTAGGTTGATCGTCGATCCCGCCCGGGTCTGACGGACTCCCGGTTTCATTCGAAATGTCGGTGCCGGACCCGCCGTTTCCCTATGCGAAAGGCGAAAACCGCGATAGTGTGCGGGAAACGACCGAAATGGAGTCATCGTCTTAGAGAGCAGTAGAAATCTTGGATACAGGGCCGCCGACGCCATCCAGTCCAAGAAAGGGCTCGACATCTCGCTCCTCGATGTCGAAAAGCAGTTTGTTCTCTCGGACATCTTTGTCATCGCAACGGGGACATCGCGTCCTCATGTGCAGGCACTGGCCGAAGCGGTCGAGGACCGGTTCCGTGAAGACCTCGACTTGAAGCCATTGCGCAGCGAGGGTCGATCGGAGGGGGAATGGATCCTGCTCGACTTTGGCGACATCATCGTTCACCTGTTCCAGGAGAAGCAACGAGAGTATTACGGTCTGGAACGTCTCTGGGCCGACGCGGCGAAGCTCGACTGGACGGAACCAGTTTCGACCGACGGTTGACATCGGGCCCCAGCGGTACCCGGCACTCCCACCAGTCGGGTAGATGTTCAGATGCGACGAACCACTACGATATCGACGATGCACCGCGAGGCGTCAACGTCGCCAAAAACCCTTCTAATCCTTGTGGTGTTGGTCGTGCTGGCCGGGTGTGGTGGGGATACCTCATCATCGACACGTCCGAATTCCACCGAACGTGAGCGCTCCAGTACGACGTCTCCGTCTGCCTTATCCACAACCACCTCGGTCGGCCAAACGGACGACAGCACGGCAGTGGTCTCCGGCGGAATCGGCGACATTGGCGTTCTCGGCTGTTCCAACACAGCACAGCACGTTGACGGTTACCTGGCTCTGTCCGATGTCGATCGTCTGATCTCCACACCTCTGGGTGGTGGCGACTTTCTCTCCTGGGGCGACCCGACCGACCAAGGTTACGACGGATACTGGGCGGGACTGTCTGCAAGCGTCGCCGCAGGTGAGGTCGTGGCCATCTGGGCGCAGCTCTGTGTTCGGGGGAAGAATCAAACTGAGATGACATCCGGCGACCAGGCGGCCGTGGCGCACATCGTGGATCGTCTCCGCGAGCAATATGGCGATGTAACGATCTATATGAGCGGGATCAACCTGTACGAGGAGGGCTACGTTTGCCGTAAGACCGGTGAGAACGGTGTGGCGATTTCTTGGGAACTGGCCGATTGGGCGGTCGCCGAGCTTGAGGTGGTCAAAGGCCCGGTGACTGGCCCCCTCGGTCCGGGTACCGTTGACTCCGACGGTTGTCACCTCTCTCCGGCGGGGGAGGAACTGGTCGGCGCCCAGCTGGTCGATTGGTTCGACGGTGCATAGTATTCCTTGGTGACTCCACACTCCCGACCCATTAGAATTTCGATGTGGGGGAGGAAGCGATTACACCACAGGACAGCTTTGCGGGAAAAATGAAAACGCCGACGAACATCGTATTGTTGGCTGGTCCGGACCTGGTCCAATCAGGAGTTGGTTCGAGAATCAAGGATCGGGTCCTCGCCGCACTTCCTGAGTCCGCCCTAGAAATTGTCGCGGCTGCGGGCAATGCGACAACGATCCTCGACCAGCGACTCAATCCCAGTACGACCCGGGCCGAATCGGGGCCGCCCCCGGTGTTGGGCGAGTGGTTTCAGTCGATGTTCGAATCGCCTGTCCGGTCCGGCACTGCGGCTCTGCTTCATTCACTCCACTACGACCTGGTCGGCTCGGCGGTGTTCCGGAACAGGGCCGAAGGCTACCTGGTCCAGCCCCCCGACGACTACGCGTCGCATTGGGATAGTGACGCCATCGAGTGGTTGGATCGCGATTTCGAACTGCTCGAGCAGCCCGATGCGGAGAACGTCGGCATGATGTTAAAGAGGGTCGCGACCACATTGCCCGAGCACACCCACCTGGTCGTATTGAATACTTCGACAGTATTCCGTGGAGGAGATAAGCCTTCGCCAAACGGTGAGACGATGAGGATGCTGGCCAACCGCCTCGCCCTTGCCCTTGACACGGCTGCCGTCGACACCGGTATCCTCACAGTCGATGTCGACCGCCTCGTCGCCGAGTTGGGCGCTGACGAACATGTGATCGAACTCGGACGCTACTCAGAGTCGGCCAGTGAGAACATCGCTGAGGAGGCGAGCGAACTGATACTCGACCTGCCGGAGGTGGCTGACCTCATCGAGTTTCAAGGAATGCAGCTACTGATGCCTCGATATGACCGACGTACTTCCGTGGGGATCATCGAGAAATGGCATCTTTCTCCGGGAAGTGCGGTCGCAGACGGAGATCCGATGTTCGATCTCCGGTTTGAAGATCTACACAGCCGTCTCACCGAAGGGCATGGGCGGAAAACCGGCCGCCACCTCCGTCTGACAGCCATCGCCGCCTCTGACGGATTCCTCCACGAGATCATGGTGTCTGAGGGTGAATCGGTGCCGGTCGGCGACCTCGTTGCAATCATGTCCCGGGAAGGATCATCACATCCGGGAGACGTCTCTCATTCCCGCAGATTTCGCGTCGGGATGAGGCGTGATGATGCAGATCGAACATCCCGGGAGGATGTATGAACCGTATGTCCAGGACAGTTCGAAGAGTCATCGGAACCGACAGTGCCGTCGAGCGCCAGGCCCGAAGCGCCCGCAACTTGGTGAGATACCGGTTGGGGAAAACCGTTTCCCGCACCGATTTGTTCATCTCGCCAAAGGGGAGCGGCGTGCCGCTCGGTATCCTTCTCATGGGCGCCTGTGATGTGGCTGCGCTGACGGTCCTAGGTCCGCGCCTCGCCCGGTATCCGCAGCGGCCGTTTTGCCTGGCGTCGATGGCTTCTGCGCCTGAGTCCAGGTCTGACCTCTTCGTCCAGTCGTTGAATCCGCCGGACCAGGCGTTAACACGAGAGGTCACCGAGCGCCTCGATCTGGTCCCCGGCTACTTCGAGCCGCGCGTCTTGATGAAGGAAATGAAGCCTCCGCATCAGATGGGAATCGGGCCGTTTCCGGTAGGAGCCGTAGTGCTCTCCATTTCTATCGACACGTCGCGAACCATGTATCGTCATCGCGAAAATGGCCTTCTGGTCGATCCGGGTGGATGGTGGTTGTCGGGTGATATGGGCGAGGTGATCGCCGATAAGGCGGCAATGATATGGTTTGCTAAAACGTTTGAAAAGATCGGTCGTATCGACCTCGAAGATTCCATGAAGAACTATGAGACGATTATCAGCGCGATCCGAAAGACGAGTGGCGCCCACGTCATCATGATGAATGTGCTTTCGGTCGATCCCGGTGCCGGTTCTCTCGACTACAAGTTCGCCAACAGCCCGAACAAGATCAGGAGGCGTGAGTTCAATATCGCGTTGAATGAGCTTTCGCAGCGTCTCGACTTCCCCTTGATCGACGTCGACCGAATCACCAAGGGGAGCGGAATCGCCGGACAGGCCGATTTCGTTCATTACACCCCGGATCAGAAGAGACTGATCGCCGAAGAGTTTCTCAGGATGCTCGTCGACGCAGGCCTCTTCGAACCGGTGCGCAGTCGGTCGCGTTAGCGTCTCGGCTAGGCCCAGTCGAACTCCATACCCAACAGTTCTTCGAGTCGCTCGTTGTGCGGTTGTAGATGCTCGCCCAGTCTGCGTTTGCTCGCCTCACTTATATCATCGGCTGCGGTCTCGTTGACCCGGGGAAATGCATTGGGATCGCCCTTGCCGATCTCCAGAAATTCAGTCAACTGATTCAGGGGTTTCTCGGGATTGGAAAAAAGGTGCTCACTCTGGAGGACCAGTAGTTGATCCCTCGGGTAGAACGAGAGCCAGCGCTCGACGTGTTCGGCATATTGGCTTTTGAGCAGATAGGCGTACCGCAACTTCTCCCGCCGAATTCCTTCCCGGTCCGTTGGCGGAGGTTCGACCGCCGTCGTGGCGGATTCCATTTGGGAGAACTCTTCGTCGATGGCCTGGTCGAATGGGCGGTTTTCCCAACCCTGGCGGCGATTCAGCCGCCATGACGAATGAGTTCTCTCGACCGGGTCGCGCAGCAGCACTACGAGTTTGGCATTCGGGGCGATCGCCCTCGCTCGTTCCGGCGCCGTCGGGTAGACGAGATAGTTTGGTGTCGCATCTCCGGTTGTCACACCGGGCTTGATGCTGTGGGTGAGGGCAAAATGGGATCGGTACCACGACTCACCGCGATCGAAGTGGATGTCGAAATAGTGAATTTCTTTGCGAAAGGCAGGCCGTACCCCGGGATGTGTGGACAGGTAGTCGAAGAGCGATGTCGTGCCGCATCGTTGACCACCGATCACGATGAAGAGTGGCAGCGACCTCATCCCCGCCGTGAGTCGCCGGGCGCGCCAATCAAGCGCTCTTCTGGTTCGCTGCAACATCCCCTTGTCCCTCCCAAGACCGGTGTTGTCCAATCGGTGACATTCTACCGCGAGCCCCATGTGATTCAATGCCCGGTGGAGCGCGACCGAGGGATTCCGGTTTCGGGAATCGGACCGGTAAAATGCCGTTTCCCGATCGAATGGGGCTGTAGCTCAGCTTGGCAGAGCACTTGACTGGCAGTCAAGGGGTCAGGGGTTCAAATCCCCTCAGCTCCACAAGTAAACTCCCATACATCGGTCTAACTAGGACGGATCGTGACGGCGAGAAAACCTGCCGAGTCGCCGTGAAACCTACAAGAATAAAATGTGTGCCGTCAAACCCACTGACGAACCAGACCGGAGAGTTGGATCGGGGCAGGGGGTTTGTCTGTGGCATCGCGAGCTACCGGAAATTTTGGCCGACTCGAAAGTCCATTGGACTTTCTCTGCGTCGCTCGTCTCAGAGTAGGGCATCCGTCATGGCACGGGTGATGAAGCTGTTGTACTCGGCGACGCTCCATCGTCGCTGGTTTACGAGGAGGTCGTGCAGTTCGGGGGAGCTATAGAGCCAGAGGATATCGCGGGCGTCCTGGCGGGTGACGCCGGGTCTGAGATGTCCACTATCCGCGAGATATCTGGCGTTGTCGGCCATTCGTTCGAGTCGGTTGCGATCGAGTTCTGCCCAGAGGGTGGCTGATTCAGGATCGAGGTAAGCAGCGTCACGAAGGAGCAGGAGGACGGGAGTAACGCGTGGGGCAACTTCTGCGGCGAGGTGACCCCACCCCTCTATCACCCGCCGCGGGTCGGTTTGGCGGCGAAGGGCATTGGAGCGTTCTTCGGCTGAGACGGGTCCGGCCCCCTCAAGGGCCTGTTGGCACAGAGCGCGGACGAGGCCAGCCTTGCCACCGTAGGTCTTGTAGATGGTCGCCGCTGAGATGCCTACGTCCTCGGCGATCGACTCAACAGTCGTGGCAACATATCCATCGGCAAGGAATCGCATGCGGGCGCCTTGGAGTGTGGTGTCACGCAGCTGGCGAGCGCGCTCGCGCCGGCCACTCGAATTGTACGACCGGGTCGGGTTGACTTTGTTGGGGGCAGAAGGCATACTCAATTTCATTCTAGTCAACTGGAATGAAAGGTGGTGCATCCTGTGGCCGAATCGGAACAGTCGTTGATCCGTCGCCTGGAGCGGGCGGTCGATACTCATGACATCGAAGCCTTGGTCGACTGCTTCGACGAGGGCTACCGGAATGAGACGCCGGCACATCCGGGCCGAAGCTTCTTGGGGCGTGAACAGGTCCGCACCAATTGGGGGCGGATCTTCGAGGCAATACCCGACATCACTGCGCGGGTACTGCGTACGGCGGAAGCCGACGACGCCACCTGGTCGGAGTGGGAGATGAGCGGAATACGCCTCGACGGCCAGGAACACCTCATGCGGGGTGTGATCATCTTCGGTGTCTCTCAAGGACGTTTCTCCTGGGCACGGTTCTACCTTGAGCCCGTCGATCCTGGCGAGGGCGGTATCGACGGTGCCATCAGCCAGGTCGTCAACGCAGAGACAAACCGATGACGACGGTCGTGCGTGATGCCCGGCCGCCTATGGCGGTGATCGCAATCCTCAACCCCATCATGCGGATCCTGTTGCGGTCTATCGTCGGGCGGCTTATAAAGCCGTTTGCTCTCCTCGAATTCTCGGGCCGGCATAGTGGTCGTCAGTACAGAATCCCTACCGGCATCTTTCGCGTGCAGAATGCGACCGTCGTCTTTACACCGGCGGCTTGGCGTCTGAACTTCCTTGGGTGTGCCACAGCAACCGTCCATCATTTGGGCCGGCCCCTCCTGATGACAGGAACTCTCATCACCGACCCGGCGGTAGTTGCCCAAGCATTACAATCCGTGCTCGACTGCGGTACTTCGGCCCGACTTCTCGGGTTCCATGTGGTCCCCAACCACCAACTCACAGCTTCCGACGTTGCATTCCTCGGACGCGCAATGATCCAATTCAGGAGCCCTTGATCCTTCAGCCGCAAGTTCCCGGTCTCGCTTAGTCGGAGACACCGCGGCCGCCGGCGCTCCGTCCACTATTTGTCCACTATCAATCCCCGAAACCAGACGTGACTGGTTGGTAGGGTTTGTGACCAGATGGCATCAAACACCCTGGTAGATAGCAAGATCCCGTGACTGGAGATGACTGGGCGTGACGGGATGGTATGGGCGGCTTTGGACTGGCAGTCAAGGGGTCAGGGGTTCAAATCCCCTCAGCTCCACATGGAAATCCCCTGGTAGCAGGGGATTTCTCTCGTCCCGTTCATACCTCGTGTTCTACCATGCCGCATATTCGCCGCTTATCGAGGTCGTTTCCGATGCTTTCCCTTTGCTGCGTAGGCTCGAGGACTCCGACGATGTCGATCGGCGAGTCGAGCCACTCGCCATGGCTGGCGTCAGGATTATCGAATAGTCCCTCGGGTGGAGGATCGAAGAACTCGGCTGCCTCGAGCTGCTTCTTGGGGAATCTCGGCATCGTGACCTTGGTGATGGTCAGCAGGTCGGACGCTGGCTCTCGAATTGCCTCCGCGATGTCCTCGGGTAGTCGCCGCGAGAGTCTTGCGTAATCGAGGCGGACGTTTCGTTCGGCCTCACCCCAGTCACGCTCAGAAGAGTCCTCCTTGGTCCGGTAGTAGTGGAGCGCGGCGTGAATCGCGTCAGACGCAAGGGATCCCGTTTCATTGGTCCAGTCGATGAGGTCGTCTGCGGCGCCTCGTCGCCTCGCATGCTCATGGTCATACCGGACAGCGACGAAAGCGATGAGCACGGCGGCGACCGTCGTGAGCAGAGTGATGAGAATGTCTATCGCCTCTGGGCTCATCGGGCGAGTCGATCAAACGCTGTGCCCCGGATCATCGGCCGCCCCTCATGAGCTCGGCCAGCCTCTCGACGGCGTCCCGCCGCATGGTGGGCAGGACAGACGAGTAAATGTCCATCGTCACCTTGATCGAGGAGTGCCCCAATCGCTCCTGGACGATCTTCGGGTGTGTCCCCGGCCGCGAGGAGCGCTCTACTCGCAACAACGAGCAACGACGCCGCTTCTTCAAGGCCCAAGGCCGCTGGGGAGTCTGCCGGCTCTGCGGGGACGTGGTCGACATGTCGTTATCGGGCCGCGCGCGCTAGGCCCCAACGTCGACCCCGTCCAGCCGACCAGCGACAGCGGGTCCTGGCTGGATCTGTCCAACTGGCAGCTCGCCCACAGGTCTTGCAACAGCGCCAAGGGCCGCGGACCGGCCAGCGCCCCGGCCGAACCGGTGAGCCCCAACGCGTGAGACGAAAGGCGCATTCGTTCACCGCACCGGCGCGGGTGGTCCCCGAGGCTGTTGTCGGTGTTGTCGTAGCGACCGGCGAGCCGATCTCGGTTGATGCGGCCACTAGAACCCTGTCGACACAAGTTGTCGCCGGCCCTCTCCGCGTTTTGGGGATGGAACTGGTACCAGCAAAAGCAAGGCGCCCCTGGTGGCGCACAACGAGCTAGGAGGCTCGCAAATGAAGCAAAACACACAACCAGCTCCGGCAACAGTCGAGCCGGTGGTCTGCGATGGCTGCAGCCCTATCCCGGTCTCACACCTCGACCTCGACCTGAAAACGCCTATTCAGGGATGGCCCGCATCTCTCGCCAATCGTGGCATCGAGGTGGTAACCGACGATCTTGGACGCCAAGCGATCAGCCGGACCGACTTCGCTGGATTGATCTCGGAACGAAACGAGGCCCAGCGCCGGCACGTCGAGGAGTGCCGTCGTCGGGCGCTGGAAACACAGAAGAAGCGGGTCGTCGTCGGCGTGCCAGCCGTCGAAGGAGCAACCCCGTATCAGTCGATGCTTGCCCATACCGGGCTTGTGACTCCCGACCAAGAATTCGGGGGACGGCAACCGCCTCGATTCCTTGAGGAGCAGCTCGCGAGCGCGCGGAGATCGCATAGAAGCGGCGGCAGACCCAGCAGCGGAACAAGGAACGGCTCGCCGACCAGATGAAAAAGGATTCCCGCTGATGCCCTCTTCCTCCCTCCCGGTGGTCGCCATCGGCAAGGACGGAGATGGCCTACCGATTCGGCTGAGCGTTGCTGCAGGGCTCAGCAAGAAAGCCACGCCGATCGTGTTGTCCGGTCGACGGCTTGGCGAGGTTGCCAAGGACGGAACGGTGACGTGGATCGCCCCTGGCGCCGCGGCATCGTTCCAGGAGTTCGGCGATCAGGTGTCAGCGCTCCGAGAGGCCAAGTGGGCGCGCTCGAATCTCCGGGCGGCCGTCATCGACGGAAGGGTAGCGGCGGTCGTCGTCACGCCAATGAGACGAAACACCACGAACAGAAAGAGGTAAGTCAATGCCTACCTCAGCTCGCGCGCGGTACTGGGCATCCTCGTCGGCCTGAGCGGGCTTCAGATAGATTCGGGAGAAGAAACGACCCAGTCGGGGGTTCTTCTAATTCAGCCGTCCCGCCTTGCGGCGCGATGTGTAGGGTTCTGGCAGGGGAGGACAACTACGAAAAAGGAGGGCCTATGAGAAGGCTCACTGTCACACTCACGGCATTGGCGCTGTTCCTGGTTTTGCCCGCCTCTGCGGCTACGGCTCAGGACGAGCGATTCGTCGTATCCGTCTATGTGACCGAAGCCCAGATAGGCGTGACGGCGGACGGATCTCTGATCGCTAGGGGAGCGTTCGAAGTCGCCGCCGACGGTGCCACACTCGAAGCCGGGGTCGAGAGGTCCGTCTACCAAGTCGGTGAGACAACTGTCCGGGGCACAAGGGTCTACCGTGACACCGCCACCGGCAACGTCACCAAGACGCTGATTAGGGCAACACTGGTCGAAGCGGACGAGGCCAACGGCGTATTCGTCTATGAGACCAAAGAGACCATCACATCGAACTCAGAGGGACTCACCGGGCACGGTGTCGGAACCGCCGTCGTCACCGTCCAACCGGACGGAAGCTTCAGCCTGGAGTCCTGGACAGATTTGATACTGGACTTCTGAGGTCGGCTGGCTCCGCTAACCAAGCGGCTCGCTCCGCCGCGGGAGGATCACCGATGAATGCCACTTGAGAGGCTTTTTCCCCGGGTCAGTGGCTCGCACCACTTGGCCCCGGCGTCGGGCGCTCAAACTGCAACCATTTTGCAGCCAAACCGTGTGGAACCGTCTGGTATGGGTTGGGATGACCTGTCGGAAACTCCCTGAATTGCCTACCTTTTCGGTACTCGCCGGTACCCGTTGGGATGGGCAATCTAGGGTTTAGGTCCCTGTGAGAGAAATCTCGTGGAGGTTCAAGTCCTCCCGCCCGCACTTGGTTTTTTCGGTGATCGGCTGATCTAGGATTTACCATTTGCAACCACTTCCGCCTGGAGAGTTTTCGGCCGCCTGGGTTCTGTCAGGAGTGTAGGATCGGGCTTCGATGTCTACACAAGGAGAATCCGATGGCAACATTTATCACCCTGGCGAATTTCACGGCTCAAGGAGTCGCTGCGATCAAGGACGGCCCCGCGCGTTTGGACGCTGCAAGGGAGCAATTGGCAGCAATCGGAGTGACTATCAAGGACTTCTATCTGACGATGGGCGAGTATGACCTTGTCACCGTTGTCGATGCTCCAGACAACATCACCGCTGCAAAGGCGCTCCTCGCCATAGGAGTTCAGGGCAACATCAGCACCACGTCGATGGCTGCTCTCACCGAAGATGAGTACAGGGCGCTTATCGCTGACATGCCGTAGCCTCTCCGCACTGGCGGGCCCGCGTCTTCAGTCGTCTATTCCGTCGGATGCACCCATGACCGGTAACACTATTCAGAACCAGCCTTCCCACAGCTTTCCGTGCCGGTTTGACCGCGAAATCTTGGTTCCAGAAACGAACGTCATCGGCCTCACGGTATTTGGTAGGTTCTGATCCAGTTGACGGGTGTCACGTCCACAAACCTGCTCCCGCCAACCCCAACCGAAACCCCCGGAGGCCGTCCGACATCTCGTCTGGATCGGGCCGCTGGGGGTTCCCGTTCTGCTTGGGCTTGATTAGAGCCGGGGGCCCGCCACCTATGATCCACGACGGCGACAGGCAACGTTTGGACCGCGAGCCGGAGGTAGCAGGCACCCCGATGGAGCAGCGTGGGCTCCACAGCTGTCAAGAATTGCAACCTTCCATATCCAAAAAACCCAGTATTTGCTGCGCGATCCACCACAGAGGTTTTTCTGAACAGTCGACGCAAACGTGAGCAGTTTTCGAACCTGCCCCTGTTTCCTATGGTGCGCAGAAGGTCTGCTCCACCGATCCAGGTAACACGACCGACTGACTTTGAATCTCCAATGCTGCGTTGGTGAGAAGCGGTAGCCACTGGTCAACGGTGTACTGGTTGATCTGGCCGGTCTCGGCGTCGTAGCCCAGCTCGCCAATGATGCTGGGTGCACTCGTAGCTGTAAATGAGGGATCGACGAGGTCGTGCACGTAGAGCAAGGAATCGACATCGGTCTGATCACTCTCGGCGATGGAGGCGAGGGAGTACCTAACCACGGCAGCGTCCGCCCAATTGATGAACGCCACCGAGGCGTCGGCAACGGTTCCGCTTCCGTTCTCCACGTCAACAGCCGTCTGCAACATCGGCTCGACTTCGCTGACGAGGATTTCCCCCATTATCGAGAATGCCAGGAAGTCTCCCTCGCATGTAAAGCCCACAGAGAGGTTGGCTTCCATCGGGATGTTGGTCATGCCCCAGTTCACCATGTCTTCGAATGTGAGTTGGCTCCAGTCGAAGTCTCGGTTGATCAGGGTCGTCGTTGTGGTTGTTGAGGTCGTCGTTGTGGTAGTCGTCGTCGCCGTGGTTGGCGTTACAAACGCTGTTGTGGTTGGAAGGGTGGTAGGTGTCGAGTCGACTGCCGAGCACGCCGCCACAAGGAGCACCATGACGACAGGTCCGGTCAATCTGGATAGCCGAGAAGCATCTCTTTTGGTTTCAGTGCTCCGAGCGTAGCAGTGGGGTTCGCGACCCCGCTGGGCCGTAAAGCTATATCTGAGCCGCTTAACGGATCGAGTGCGCCTTCGCATCCTGGACGCGTCTCTCTTGGACTCTTCCACGTCCATCCCCGATTCAGTCGCTGCTTGTTTGCCGCTTATCGACCTGGAAACCAGACGCGAGACGTCGGGACACGTTGGGACACGCTGAGAATATAGCCCCTGGTAGCACTCTGTTTCGGGTGACACGACGTCAGGCGTTGGGAGCCGTTGGTATGACCTACACTTGACTGGCAGCCAAGGGGTCAGGGGTTCAAATCCCCTCAGCTCCACACGTAATTTCTCCTCTTGGAGACCTCTAGGGTGCCATTCAGAGGGCCATCAAGTCGGTCCGCACCGATCTAGGTCGTGACTCATGCCCGGTCATGGGTCCTCCCACAATGCTCCGAAGTTTTTGGCGGGCCGTCCAGAACGCACGTGGGTCTAGCCACCAGTTCTCACAGCCGGTTTGGCTGGCTTGCAAGTTTCATGGTGTTGGCACGAGGCCGACGTCACCCACCAAGAAGATCGCTATCTCACCGGGTTCGTCGGAGATTTCCCATTCATCGAAGAAAGCATTGGCCCCCTCCGCCGTATCCCACATCGCCAGAGCGAAGAAGGCCGAGTTATCCGTTGCATACCAAGCGCGATGGAACCGGCAACCGTGTCTTACCGCACTGGCCTGCATCTCTTCGGTGATCCTTTGAATCCGTTTCTCATACAGGTCTTTGGCGGTCTGGCCATCGGGTGTCGGACACGGCACTTGAAATATAACCCACATGACCTTGCCTCCGTTTGTATCGAGACTCGCAGGACAGGGTACCGCACCATAATGTGAGCCCCTGACCCTAGGTCGACGGGCGGCGTGTGCTACGTCGGTTCCACGGCTTTGGTCGTCTTCAGGTCGAAGGTGAGCCGGGATGCATGCGAGCAGTCAGGATCGCGCCAGCCACTACGAGCAATGCAAGTGGGCCTATTGGCCCCGACGCCGAGCGCCATCCAAGGATCAGGATCATGGCCACAGCAGCAACCACGAGCCCGTCCCCGCGGCCGAGCGGAGTACGAATGAGAACACGGAGGATCGTTACAGTGATGACGAGTCCTAACCCTGCGCCAACACCGGCGAGATCGAACGACAATGCGGCGAAGACGGCCGATCCGATGAATGATCCGGCTGCAAGCCCGGCGGTCAGCTTCAGGAGCCGGCGCCGACGCTGCCTTTCGGCAATGATTACAGCGATAACGCAGGCAGCGATCGCCACGCTGAAGACGAGCGCCACAGCAAACGGTGCTCCCCACCAGTGCGACAGCAGGTCGGCGCCAATGCGTTCGTCCATTCCGACACCGAGAGCCACATCGCAAAACACGACCAGTGTCAGTGCCGCCAACAAACCAGCGACCAGTGAGTAGCCGTCGTCGTGAAAACCCCGCACCCGCAGACCACCGGCGGTGCGGACAGCGGCTGCCCATTTGGAAAACTGACGTGGGTCGGACGTGAACTGGTCCAGGAAGTCCTCGCCGTAGCGATCACTCCAGTGAGGTGGGAAGATCTTCAGCAGCCAGCGCATTATGCGCCACCCAGATTGAGAGCTCGATGCCCCGCCTTGAGGAGGCTGTCGAGGTCGCGGAGACTGAGTCGCAGCGCGGCCTCGCCTTTGGCAGTGATAGCGAAGGGCCTCCGACGCCCTTCCGGCTCCAGTCCGTTGATCCAACCGCGTTCCTCGAGGCGGCTAAGCGTGCCGTAGAGAGTTGCGGGCTGAGGGCGACGCCCGGTCCGCTCCTCGATCTCGTCTGCGATCACCCAGCCATGCTTTGGTCCCGCCGCAACGGCAACCAATACCTGGAGGCCTGTTTCGGAGAACCGGCCCAACTCTCGCAACTCCACAACGTCTCCCTTCGATATAGCGTAAAGCGTACTACGATATACGTAATAGTGGGCAGCCAAATTCTCGACTGGTGGTGCCTAGCAGGCTAGATCGGAATCACACCCGGATCAGGCTGCCATGCATGCCCCCTGGGGCACGTTTTCGTCGCCCAGAAAGCAGGTGAAAATCGGTTCACCAGGGCGCCCCTTTTTGATAGCGTTTTCGAATGAGACGAATGCGAACCGTTTGGATAGCTCTGCTTCTGGTGGTAGTCGCTTGTGGGTCACCGACTCCCTCCGCTTCGGAGTCGTCGACCTCCTCGACGGTCACCACCCTCGCACCGACCACAACCGAAGCCCCGACCACGACCGAGGCTCCGACAACTACGGAGCAGCCCGCGACCACAGTCGCCGTGCTGAAGGATCCGGCACCACCCGAATTGGAAGGCGCTTGGAATACCGATCTCGGTGGCGGCGACCTGGTTACCCTGACTCTGGAAGGAACCAACTATCTCATCGAGAGAGGTGGCAATTCAGCCACGGGCGACATAAAGGTGGTTGGCGGGACAATCATCTTCTCCGGGAGCAGTCTCTGCGATGGCAACGGCACCTACGGGTGGTCGATCGAGAACGGAGCGTTGACCTTCGTCGAGAAAGCGGGCGATCCTTGTTTTGGTCGTTTCGAGGTTCTCGATGGGGAAACCTATACACAATAGGGATAGGGGCACCGGGCGCTGAGCAGGGTATGGGATGGACACTGTGGTCCTCGGGCGATCGGGGATTGTTGCGTGCTGGCGGCAACTGCGCCTTTCCTTAGATCTCGACGGCACTATGCGAGGACTGTGAGACAATGTTTATACGGCCGCCAAGGTTTGACGGTTGAATTAGGAGACAAACATGGCCAGCAAAGACAAAGGTGGCCGAGCCACTAAGAAGGTCGGCAAAACCCTCAAAGAGAAACGCGTCGATAAGAAGAGCAAACGAGCCGACGCTGACGCCAAGCGCAGTCGCCCCACATAGATCGAGTTCCTATCGACCGGAACTCAACAATGAAGGTCGCCATATTGGCGCCGATTTCATGGCGCGTGCCGCCACGTCATTACGGTCCGTGGGAACAATTTGTTTCGCTTCTTACTGAAGGGTTAGTTGCTCGGGATATCGACGTGACCCTCTTCGCGACTGCCGACTCGTTGACAGGTGCGCGGTTGGTCGGCACCAGCAAAGCGGGCTATTCCGAAGACAATGAATTGGATCCTAAGGTCGAAGAGTCTCTGCATATTTCGGCGCTGTTTGAGCGAGCTGATGAATTCGACTTGATTCACAACAGTTTCGATTTTCTGCCGCTCACCTATAGCCGGCTGGTGAATACCCCTGTTGTCACAACCGTTCACGGATTCTCTTCGGAGAAGATCGTTCCCGTCTACGAGAAGTACAACGCGGACGGACACTACGTCGCCATCAGCGATGCCGACAGACACAATCGCCTCTCATACATAGCGACCATCTATCACGGCATTGACATGAGCCAGTTTGAACCCTCATCCCGTCGCGGGGATTACCTGCTCTTCTTCGGCAGGATTCACCCGGAAAAGGGAACCGCCGAAGCGATCGAAGTTGCCCATAGGGTCGGTATGCCTCTTGTGATCGGCGGGATCGTTCAGGACAATGACTACTTCGAGAAGCAGGTGAAGCCTCATATTGATGGAGATCGTGTCCGATTTGTCGGCTCGGTGGCTGCCCACGACAGAAACGACCTACTCGGCAACGCCTTCGCCCTCCTTCACCTGATCAACTTTGACGAACCTTTTGGATTCAGTGTCGTCGAGGCGATGGCGTGTGGAACACCGGTCATCGCTCAAGAACGGGGATCAATGGCAGAGATCATCGAGTACGGCCGAAACGGATTCCTAGTCGGGTCGCCGGATGATGCAGTGAAGGCAGTTGATAATTTGGCCACCGTCGACCGAACCGCAGTGCGCAGATCTGTCGAGAACAAATTCAGCGTCGACCGCATGGTGGACGAATACATCAATGTCTACCTCCGTGTCTTAGGATCCCGTCAACCCGGGACACTCAGTTGATCGATCAGTCCACAGATCGAGCTGACAACTTCCGGCTGGGGATCAACTATTGGCCAGCCCGGACCGCGATGGGCTGGTGGACGGATTTCGACTCCGCAGAAGTCGGCGCCGACTTCTGGCGTATCGCTGCTGGCGGTTTTGACTCCGTCCGGCTCTTTTTGACCTGGGAAGACTTCCAACCAGATCCTCACATTGTCGAAACCCAGATGTTGAGCCGTCTGGTCACTGTTGCCGACCTGGCACTGGAAGCGGGCCTGAGGATCATGCCGACTCTCTTCACCGGCCACATGAGCGGGGTGAATTGGGTGCCGTGGTGGGCCTTAGGAGGGTCTGAACTGGATGGTCGGTTCCGGGTGTCGTCCGGTGGGTACCTCTCGAGGAGCGGATTACGCAACTGGTACGCCGACGATGACATACTCAAAGCCCAGGTCCTGATGGCCGATCGGGCTGCCGAGGTGTTGGCGGGACACCAGGCGATGTGGGCATGGGACCTTGGAAACGAGAACTCCAACTGTGTTATCCCCGGTGGTCGGTCGGAGGGTCGGAGTTGGTTGCACCAGGTCTCGAATGCGATTAGACGCACGGACGAAGCAGCCATGATCACCGTCGGTCTGCACATGGAAGATCTCGAACAAGATCGCATCCTGGGGCCGGCGGAGGCTGCCGAGGTTTGTGATTTTCTCACCATGCACGGGTACCCGATCTACGCCGCCTGGGCCGAGAGCGACACCGATGAACATGTGTTGCCATTCCTGGCGCACATAACGCGCTGGCTCGGAGAGGGCAGCGACGTCCTTTTCTCTGAATTCGGAGTCCCCACAATCCATAGCTTCAGCCCAACAGAACCAGGAGGAGGGTCGTCGCTAATCGAGGAGGAGGCCGCTGCAGCCTATATCCAGCGCGCCCTAAGAGTTCTCCACGAGGCGGGATGTATGGGCGCGATGACCTGGTGCTACACCGACTATTCCGAAGAACTGTGGGGAAAGGCACCATTCGACGAGGCGAGACACGAGCGATTCTTTGGCGTGTGGCGCGCCGATGGATCGCCAAAACCTTCTCTCGGGGCAATAAAGAATTTCGCAGGCACTAGACGACTCGCATCGAGCCCTGATTGCACCTGGATTGACATCGGGCCCAATGAGTTTTACTTGGAACCCCTTGTTCAATTGCAACGACTGTATCGACGTTATCGGGGATCCACCCCGACTATGTCTCAATGAGTTCGGACAGTAGATCGTCGAGCGAAACCAAGGCGATCCGGGTCGCAATGTCGGAGAATCCATAGGGGAGCACCAGTTGGTTGCCGTGAATCATGCTCCCGCAGGAGTACACGACATTGGGCACGTAACCATTGCGCTCGTCGGCCGTCGGGCTGAGCAGCGGGGTTTTCAAATGCCCGATAACGCGGCCAGGATCGCTCAGATCGAGCAGAATCGCGCCGAGACTGTATTGACGCATCGGGCCAACTCCATGGGTGATAACCAGCCACCCGGCCTCGGTTTCGAGCGGGGAACCGCAGTTACCGATCTGCATTAGCTCCCAAGGCCGATCAGGCACCTGGATCTTCTCGGTCTCGTTCCAATCTCGAACATGGTCGGAAAACATCAGGTAATTGTTTTCGTTGTCGTTGCGTGAGAGTGCGGCAAACCTTCCCCCGATCATTCTCGGGAAAAGGGCCATCCCTTTGTTCTCAGCCCGGGCTCCGTTAAGAGTCGAGATTCGAAACGACACGAAATCCGCGGTCTCGATCAGTTGGGGAAGGATCTTGAAACCGTCGAACGCGGTATACGTGGCGTAGTACCTGACGGTTTCGTCGTCATGAGTGAACCTGACGAAGCGGGCGTCCTCCATCCCATGACTCTCAGTTGGCCCAACCGGGTAGATGACCCGATCTGAAACCACTGACCTCTTATCAAAAGTGGTCTCATAATTTGATGATGCAAGCCAGTGGATAGTCCTAATCGTTTGGGCCGCTAGATCGGTCGACCATCGATCGTCGGGCAAGTCGACACCGGCAAGGCCGGCTTCCAGTTGGTCCATGGTGAATTGATCAGGTAGCCGGGCGAGGGCTCCCTCGGCTAGTGCGTTCATTGCACCGATTTCGGCGAGCTTGGCCGCGAAAGCGCGTTTGTCGTAGATCGGGGACTGCCGGGTTGGTTTTGACAGGTAATTGGTGGGCGCGTCAATAATCACGTTTGAACTCGAATCAATCACACCGGACCGAAACTCAATCGATGAAATGTGGCCTTCTCCGATTGCCCGGAGGCTCATTACGAACCTCGTGTCTCCCGAGCCGAGGCCGCTCTGGTCCGGATGAGGGACCATCGAAGGATTGGTGAGGGCGGCAGATTCGACGGAGTACTCGTGAGTAAAGTACGACCCAACGAGCATCTTGCGCTCTGCGGAGAGAGCGTCGGAGTCCGGGATTCTGTCAGCCACAATGCGATAGCCTTCGTCGAAGGCAGCGGCCAGGTCCCGGTGTCGATCAGCAAATAGCTCATCCACCAATCCCAACGTTGCAGCAACGGCATCGTCCGACATAGCCAGAATGCGCTTGACGACATGTTGGATGCGGGAGTGGCCATCTGGAAATAGCTCATCGCCGGGAAGATACGGCTTGGTGATGACACGTTCGGGGTCGGGGACGAATAGAGCGTCGGTTCGTTTGATATCGAGCGGACTCACGGGCAGGGGATCACCCAAATTGAGTGCCCATCGCTCTGCCGCGACTTTGCGCTGAATCCTGTGTTTTTGTCCATTCCTGGTGGGTTCCCGTCCTCGAATTCGTGTGGAGCACCGCCCGACCCCTATAAGGTACCTGCCGTTTTCTGGTACCCTTGGTCTTCCAAGCGAGCATTCGCAGGCCCTTCCGGTTTCCACAGGACCTTTTTCGGGTATCCCCTGTTCTGTGAACATAACCAACGCGGATCGCGCCGCTTACAAATCGGCGATCGCGAAATCGAGGAACCAGATGAAAAGTTACAGTCGGAAATCGCATCCTTCAATTGGATTCGTGAGCACTTACCCGCCTACCGAATGCGGCCTCGCGACATTCACACTCGCTCTACGGGACGCGATTGGCGGGGTGCGGGGAACCACAGACGGTTTGGGCATCGTGTCGCTTATCGACGACCATCCAGGCAAATCCGGGCCAGAAGTGGCACACGAGCATTTTAACGGTGACAGAGTCTCCCTCGAACGCACCACCGAGGTGCTGAACACGTTTGACGTCGTTTTGTTTGAACACGAGTACGGAATCTATGGCGGCCCCGATGGAGCAGAGATTCTCGACATGGTTTGGGGTTTAGATGTCCCATCATTGGTCACACTCCATACCGTGCCCACCGAACCCACCCTTAATCAACAAATCATCCTGGAACGCCTCGTTGCTGAAACAGACGGGACGATCGTCATGACGAACGCTGCGGCCAGACGAATGGCGCACCAATTCGACGTCGATGCGGAGAAGATACAAGTCATCCCCCATGGGGCCAATCCGGCCTTGGCCGGCCCCCGCAGCGATTCAGGGACCGGGAGACCCATCGTCCTTACCTGGGGTCTAATCGGTCCCGGCAAGGGTTTGGAGAGGTCGATCAAGAGTTTCGTCGGTCTGAAGGATCTTCAACCCGCCCCCCGCTATGTCATCCTGGGCAGGACCCATCCCAAGGTCCATGCCGCTCATGGCGATGCCTACCTCGATGGGCTGAAAAGTCTCGTCGATGAGCTAGGACTAGGCGGCGTCGTCGAATTCGACGGTCGTTACATGGATACCGACGCACTGATCGAGACGATCCGCGGTGTTGACATCGTCGTGGTTCCGTACGATTCCAAGGAGCAGGCAACTTCGGGCGTGCTGGTTGAGGCCATTGCTGCAGGCAAACCGGTTGTGGCGACGGCGTTCCCACATGCCGTCGAAATCCTGGCCACGGGAGCCGGGATTGTGGTCCCTCATGACGATCCAGATAAAATGACGGCAGCCCTTCACAGTTTGTTGACAGATCCCAGAGCAGCGAATCAGATGGCTGATGTTGCGGAATCGATCGGTTCCAGGCTGTTTTGGCCAGCGATAGCGGCCAGGTACGAATCAATGATAACGGAGCTCGTAGCGGACGCATCAGCCCAACGCATCGCGAGGGTCAGCTGAGGCCTTCTACCCACGGACAAATCGGACACGGCTCGGGACCCGCCACCGGGCTTCTCGATCTCGATTCCGAATTGGCCCTGCCACCTCCTAATTACGCGCACCTGGAGCGGATGACGAGCCCGATCGGCGTTTGGGAACATGCGTTGTATTCGACGCCGCGGGTCGAACACGGCTACTGCACCGACGACAACGCACGGGCCGCAATCCTTCTCAACCGGGAACCTGACCGATCACCCGAGTTGCTCGAGCTACACCTCATCTACTTGCAGTTTCTCCAGGAAGCGGCTCTGGAGCGTGGCGGCTTCCACAATCGCAGACTGGCCGACGGGTCTTGGGCCGATATCGTGGGTTCCGATGATTCGCAGGGCCGGGCGATCTGGGCTGTCGGGTCGGTCGCCCGTTTCGGCCAGGAGCCATGGATCAGGAACGTCGGCCTCGAACTATTCGAAAGGCAGGTCTTGCGTTCGCCATCGCCACGGGCAAATGCTTTCGCTGTCCTTGGCGCTGCCGACATCCTGGCTTGCGACCCAAATCATCATCTCGCAAGGATCCGGATTGAAGAGTGGGCGGCCCACCTCCACATTCGCAAAGAGTCTCAATGGCCATGGCCAGAGATCCGGTTGGCCTATGACAATGCTCGGATTCCGGAGGCACAGATTGCTGCAGGAGCCGCCCTCGGGATCGACTCCATGATTCAAGATGGCCTGAGTTTGTTGGAATGGCTGGCAGAACAGGAGTCCCCACTCGGCCACTTCAGCTTTGCTCCGGTTGGCGGCTGGGCGTTGGGTGAGGAGCGACCCGGCTTCGATCAGCAGCCCGTTGAGGCCGCAGCGTTTGCGGACGCCTGCGATCGAGCCTGGAACATCACCAATGACGCCAGGTGGCGGGATCTCGTTCGATCAGCTGCACGCTGGTTCATGGGAGAAAACGATCGACAGGCCCCCATGTACCGTGCGGACACCGGCGGAGGGTATGACGGGCTCACCTCCCGGGGACCCAATCTCAATCAAGGGGCTGAATCGACAATCTCCGCCCTGAGCACACTCCAGCGAGCGTCCACACACTCATGAATCGAAGCGTCACTTCGTGATATGCCGCTAGCGAATCATGGCGCCCAGAGCCGCGAATCGCAGCATATGGGCTTGGCCGGCGTGGAGGGCGTACTCGTCGATCATCTTGATGAGCGTCGCCCGAAGGGACCTGCGATGACCATTTCCCGTTGCCTCTAGTGAACTGATCGAGGCGATTGCGGCATCGGCTTTCTCGACCTCTTCGAAGTACCAGCGCATGTCGTCGTTCACTGTTTCTATCGAGCCCCCGGCATAGTCGTCGTCGCCGTATCGCAACGCTTGCTCGCCACCGCCCAAACCGCAGGACAACCACACGTGCTCCATTTGTGTCATATGCCGGATTAGGCCGAGCACCGACAGCTCAACGGGCGGGATCGATTGCCGGGCCAGTTGTTCGGGTTCGAGATCTCGGAGCTTGCGCAGGAACTCGTGGCGCTGATATCGGAGCCAGAATTCCAGGAATTCCCTCGGTTCCAGGTCAGGATCAGGTTCGTCCCAGGCCGTGAAATCGATGTCGTGGAGTGATTCAAATGCCATGCCCCGACACTACAGGGGCCAAAGAACCTCAGCCCGGTGTCGCCGCGCTCGACACCAAGGTCCCGAGCCAGATCGGCCCGTCACCGCTGGCGTCAAACGGGACCGGCACGATTTTTTGGTTCTCAGACAACTCCGTGACGCCAGCGGCAAGTGTCTCCGAATCTGCAACAACGTACCAGCGGGTTATCCCTTGAAATCGGCCTGCCTCGCGCACCGTGACTTGAAGTGGCTTTTCGCCCGGCTCCAGCCAGGTCGAGGCTGCGAGTTCGCCGTTGTCCTCGCTGTGGATGATGGGGCTATCGGTCAGCATCCGGCGCACCGCTGGACTGGTGAGGTCCGCGAACATGTGCATGTGCGCAGCCTCAGGCTCGATCGTGATCATTCCCCCCCACTTCGCCTTGAACCACACTGGCCCTTTGCCGAGAAAAGGTAGGGAGCGTCCCAGGGTCGCTCGAACACATCCCAGTTCGACTGCCCTCTCGAGACTCCTCACAATGAGAGCGGCAATCACCCGCTTTTGCCGGATGTCGTTGTCAGCGTCACGGATGCCGAGGCTGCGCAGGGCGTAAGTGGTATCGCCTGCGATGTTGAAAATGCCGGCGACCCACTCGCCCTCGATGTCCGCGCAGACCAACTCCCCGCCCTCGTCGAGCGCAGCCAGCATCGCATCGAGTGACCACACCCGACCATCTTCGGGGAATCTGTGCTTGACGAGGGGTTCGACGTGGCGGGCATGGAATTGGCGGACTTCGTCTGGGTCAACAGTCACCCGGTAGGTGAAGTTTGCCTTGCGGATGCGACGAAAATCCTCGCGGGTGGTTGAGGTGAGGAGCTGTGATCGCAATTGGTCGATGTCGGACGGGAGATCGGTGTGGAGATCGACCAGGCCAGGCACCGCAACAGCACCCCCCAATATTTCGTCGAACCGCGAATCCAAGGCGCGTTGACTCAAAATCGCCAGCCCTCCGGTGCTTGCTACTTTTGCGATCTGGCCGGGAACACCTGCCGGTCGAACGAATCCACCTCCGCCAGCCTTGACGTCGTCACCACAGAAATATGACGCGATGCTCGGTGCACGGAGCTCGGAACCGGCGAACCACGCCGTGCCATCGCTGCCTGTATACGTGGTGGCCTTCAGAGCGTGTCGGCGCAAGGTGGATCGAGTGGTGCGGACTATCCGGTTCATCCCCTCGTCTCCATGATTTGAGTCTAAGCACCCCGAATTTGTTCGCGACCGGCGCGCTTTCCGTCACTAAACTGTGCGCATGGACGGCCTTACCCGGACCGTGACATCGGTAGTTGCCGGATTAGTGGCTTTCGCCGGGGCGTTTTTCTATCTGATGCCCGCCGGATGCGATGATGAGGGCGGTGTGCCTAGCTGGGAGCGATGTACCAGCTTGGGCGGAACGCCAGCCTTCTCGTTTGCGGACTTTGGCCTGGTCAACCAGTTCGACATTCTGATTCCGTTGATCGCTTTCGCTTTTGCCACCTCGGTCGTCTGGCTGCTATTGGCGGCTACAGGCGCCAACGGGGACCAGATTGGTTAAGAGCGCCGTCGATCCGATCTCGACCCGATGGATGGTCCACGATGTCATCCTGGGACTTCTCGCTGGCGCTGGAGTCGGATCGATCATTGGTGTTTTTGTTGCGGTGAGGGTTTCCGATAGCAACATCATCACTCTGGTAGGTGCGATCGTCGGTGCCGTCATCGGTGTGATCCTCCTGCTGAGGTCGCACCAAAAGAATCCCGACAGGTTCCTCACGACAGGAGTAGTCGTCTCGTGGATTCTTCTTGTTCTCTCGGCCATCTTCATCGCGTCGTTGGCTCTCGCAATCGCTAACTTCACTTAGACCGCCTGCGTTCGCAGGTAGAGTGCCGCGGTCGATCCGCCAGATCCCGGAGGCAACCAGGTGGCCAATTCCAAGGTGACTTCGATGCGAGAGGCGATCGGCTCGCTGGTACCCGATGGATCGGTCGTATCGATCGAGGGCTTCACCCACCTGATCTGTTTCGCCGCCGGCCACGAGCTGATCCGGCAGCGTAAGCAGGATCTCACCCTCTGTCGGCTCACCCCCGATGTAATCGCCGATCAACTTGCTGCCGCCGGAGTGATCTCCGGCCTGGTGTTTTCATGGTTGGGGAATCCCGGCGTGGGATCGCTTCATGCAGTTCGACGCAGGATCGAAGGCTCCGATCCGCGACCGCTCTATTTGGAGGAGTACAGCCACTTCGGGATGGTCGCCCGTTACACCGCCGGCGCCTCAGGTCTGCCTTTCTTTCCCCTCCGCAGCTATCGCGGTAGCGACCTACCACGCGTCAACCCGAGAATCGTCGAGATCGACGACCCGTACGGCGGCGACCCGCTGTATGCGGTCCCGCCGCTCAATCCCGATGTTTCCATCGTCCATGTCCAGAGGGCTAGCGCTGGTGGCGACGCCCAGGTGTGGGGGATACCCGGGTGTCAGAAGGAGTCTGCCTTTGCTGCCGGACGGGTGATCGTGGTTTGCGAGGAGGTGGTTTCAGACGAAGTGATTCGCTCCGATCCCAACCGAACTTTGATTCCGGGTGCGATCGTCGACGCCGTGGTGGTAGCCCCCGGTGGCTGTCATCCCTCATACGCCCAGGGGTACTACGACCGCGACAACCCCTTCTACCTGGAGTGGGATGTCATTAGCCGTGACTCCAATCTCATTGATGCCTGGCTGGAGGAGTGGGTCTACGCACTCGATGACCATGCTGCTTACCGGACAAAGTTGGGAGCGGAACGATGGTCGGCGCTTTCGCCCGGTGATGCCTACTCCCAGCCGGTCAATTACGGGGACTACTCGTGAGTTTCACATCCACCGAGATGATGGTTGTCGAGGCGGCCCGGCATCTGGCCGGGGTTCGTAATTGTTTCGTCGGGATCGGCATCCCCAATCTCGCCTGCAGCCTTGCCAAACGAACGGTCGCCCCCGACCTCGAACTGATCTATGAGTCAGGTGTTGTAGGAGCCGACCCGGCCCGGCTACCGCTTTCGATCGGAGACCCCTCTCTCGTCGTCGGTGCCAGATCTGTGACCTCTATGTTCGATCTGTTTTCGTTGTATCTCCAACGGGGTTTGATCGATGTTGCCTTCCTCGGTGCCGCCCAGGTCGATCGAAACGGGTCGATCAACACCACGGTGCTTGGCAGTTATGAAAAGCCCGAGGTGCGACTGCCCGGCTCCGGCGGAGCGGTCGAGATCGCTATCAACGCCGATCGGGTCTTCATAATCGTCAACCAGAGTCGACGGACTTTTGTCGAGAAGCTCGATTTTGTCACCAGTCCGGGCCACGTCGGACACAGAACCGGAAGCGTTGGTGGCCCAACCGTCGTGGTGACCCAACTGGGGACCTATCGGTTCGTCGAGGGAGAGATGACGCTGAGTTCTCTCCATCCCGGGGTCACTCGAGACCAGGTCTTCGACGCTACCGCGTGGAAAGTGGCTGTCGATGAGGGTGTTGTCGAAACCGATTCACCAGGGCAGGATGAGCTCCTGGCGTTGCGCAGCCTCGACCCTGACCGGGTTTATCTCAAGTGAGTCACGTATTCCATCGAACAGCCAACCCGATCGAGGTGGCCCGGACGGAAGGGTGCTGGGTCTATGACTCCCAAGGGAATGCATATCTGGACGCCGCTGGAGGGGCAATTGTCACCAATGTCGGGCATGGGGCGATGGCAGTCGGAGAGTCACTGATGGACATCGACTATGTCCATCCTTCGGTTTTCACCAGTCGGGCATTGGAGGATTACGCCGAACGGTTGTCCGGTTATGTCCCGGTTGACGGCGTCAGGATCTTTCCCACCAGCGGTGGGGCGGAGTCCGTGGAATCGGCGATCAAAATGGCGCGTTCGTTCCAGAAGGCAAACGGGCACGCCGACCGCGACGTCATCATCTCCCGAAACCATTCCTATCACGGCAACACGCTCGGGGCGCTCGATGTGTCAGGACGGCCCCATCTGCGGGAGCCTTACGAATCCTGGTTGGGCCGTTCGGTGCAAGTTCCCCAGGTCAACGAGTACCGGTGTCCATCGCCGGAACATCCGACAGATTGCGCCGGGTGGCATGCCACCCACCTCGAAGAACGGATTATCGCCATCGGGGCAGACCGGGTTGCGGCTTTCATCGGCGAGGCAATCGGGGGAGCGGCCACTGCGGCCGCCGTGCCCCCATCTGGCTACTGGGAAGCCATCGCAGAAGTCTGTGACAGGCATGGGGTGTTACTGATCGTCGACGAGGTCATGACCGGATTCGGACGCACCGGGAAATGGTTTGCCATAGAACACACCACCGTTCGGCCGGATATCCTCGTTTCGGGTAAGGGCGCCGGGGGAGGTTTTTGGCCATTAGGCCTTTGTATGGCCTCGGCGCGGGTGCACGACGCCATCATGGAAGCGGGCGGCTTCGTGCACGGATTCACCTTCTCCCACTCACCATCAGGGGCTGCTGTAGGGGCTGCAGTTCTCGATAAGCTGATCGCCGACGACCTGGTTTCGGCGAGTGAGCGCCAGGGCGAAAAGCTGATGGCCGGTCTGGCAGGCGAGATCGGCGACATCGAAGTCGTCGGCGATATCCGGGGCAGGGGGCTGCTGGTTGGGATCGAGTTCGTTTCGGACCGGGGTACCAGGGTGCCCTTCCCACGGGAGGTCAGTTTCAGCGAGAGACTGGCGGCGGCCGCCCGAGCCGCCGGGCTGCTCGTCTACCCATCAAGCGGTTGCGCTGACGGCGTATCGGGAGACTCGATCTTGTTGGGCCCGCCATTCACCATTGACGACGATGAAATCGAAATGGTGGTCGACCGGCTCCATTCGGCAATTGGAGAGGTCGCGGCATGAGGGTCGTCTACTCCGATTTGCACCGACACCACAAGGCTGACACCGGGACGTGGGTGGGCATCACCATCCCCAGCGACGAGGTGGCCGACCGAATCGAGCGGGTCGTCGATGCGCTTGCCGGGCGCGGCCACGAAGTCGTGGCAGCCCGGGAACACGATGATTCGATTCTCGAAGCGGTCCACGATCGTGACATGGTCGACTACATGCGAAACGCCTGGGAAATCTGGGTGGATTGGGGTTATCGGGACGATCCGGGGCAAAACCAGGTGGCTGCCTATGCCTTCCCGACGTCGCGGTTTCTCGGCGACATTCCGCTGCGGCTCCCCAAATCTCCCGGTGCCCTGGCGGGTGTGTACGCCATGGACACCATGACTCAGATAGGGGAGGGGACATTTCTGGGTGCGAGAGCGGCCGTGGATACCGCGCAGACCGCAGCGGAGATGGTGCTCGATGGAGAACAGGTCGTCTACGCAGCTTGCCGCCCCCCGGGGCATCATGCCGGGACCTCGTTCTTTGGAGGCTCGTGCTATCTCAACAACGCCGCGGTTGCGGCGCAAACTCTTTTAGTAGGCGGGATGGGGCGGGTCGCCATTGTCGACATCGACGCCCACCACGGGAATGGCACCCAGGAGATCTTCTATCGGCGGCGGGATGTCGTCTATGGATCGGTACATGTCGACCCGGGTGAAGGTTGGTTCCCCCATTTCCTCGGTTATGCCGACGAGATCGGAGCAGGCGAAGGGGTGGGGTTCAACCTAAACGAGCCGGTGCCACCGGGGTGCGGGGACGATGTCTGGTTGGCTGCCCTCGACGGTGTGACCACATTCGTAGAAATCCATCAACCCGACGCTGTGGTCGTCTCCCTGGGTGTGGACGCTGCTATCACCGACCCGGAAAGTCCGCTGCAGATCACGCAATTCGGATACGAAGCTGCAGGAAAAGCGATAGCGTCACTCGACCTTCCCACTGTATTCGTGCAGGAGGGTGGGTATGACCTCGATACCATCGGGGAATTGGTCGGGGCAACACTGAATGGATTCGAAACAGCAAGGCTTGGGGATGGATAACAGTTTTTGGTTGGGAAAGGATGAACACCAGGGTGTGCGGAGCCTGCCGCGACCCGACGCTCCGAAAGCGAAGACGTGGAGTCTGGAGGCGATAGCCGCCGTGGAACGACCCCACCATGCGCGGGTATCTCCAGACGGGTCACAGGTGTCATTTACTCTCGACCGCGACACCTCGGACATCTGGGTTGTCGATCTCGAGAGTTCGAAGCCTCTCCGGATCACCACGGGCAGGGATCCCGTCGCATATTGGGAAGACGACCCTGCCACCTGGTCGCCGGATGGCACTCGCCTCGCCTATTCCGCCGACGGTTCTGTGTGGGTGGTGCCGGTCGCCGGAGGACTCCCCAAGGAGTTGGGCGAGGGCTCGGGGCCACAGTGGATCAGCGACGAGGAATTGATCTACTACGCGGAGCGGGACGAAGAGACGCGAATCGTCCGATGCAAGGTCGAGGATGGATGGGCCCGGGCGATCACCCCATCGGGGATGAATGTCGGCGGGGCGGCGGCATCGGCCCGCCATCGCAAGGTGCTCTTCGTGGATTATCCGAGCGACGACCGATCATCATCGAACGTGTGGCTCCATGATCTCGAAGACGGCTCCGACCATCAGTTGACCGATGAACCCGGCATGCAGGACCTTGGCCCGAGCCTTTCGCCCGATGGGATTCTGATCGCCTTCACTTCGGAGCGCTCCGGGTGGAGGGAGATTCACCTCGTTGGCATTGACGGGTCCAGCGTTCGGCAGCTAACAGAGGGGAGCGCCGACTTCTCCAGTCTCGGATGGAGTGAGGACGGGAGCCGGATCGTCGCAGTCGTCTCCCACCGGGGAGTGGATGATCTCGTCGTCGTCGACGCCACGTCGGGAGACGTCACCGGAGTGGTCGGAGGTGGTGAATGGTCGTCGGTGGGTTGGGCGACCGGTGACCGGATCGTCGCTGTCCACGAAAGCCAGAAAGCGCCGGCACGACTGGTCGCGGTCACCCAGGACGGAGCCGTGGAACCCATTTTCGAGGGTATCCCGGCTTCGATTCGGGTCGCCAATTACACACCATACGAGGAAGCGACGTACCGCTCCTTTGACGGGATGGAAATCCACGGCTTTCTATTCAGGCCGGCAGGCGAGGGGCCATTTCCGGCAGTTGTCTACCCCCATGGCGGGCCGACCGGTGTCTATGGCGACTATTGGGACGGCCACGCCCAGTACTTCATCGAAAAGGGCTATGCGTGGTTCGGAATCAACTTCCGCGGCAGCACCACCTACGGACGTGACTTCGAACGGGCAAATCGCGGAGGGTGGGGCGTCGCCGATACCGAGGATTGTCTGGCCGCCGCCGACTATCTGGGTGACCTCGACTGGATCGACGCCGCACGAATCGGCATCTTCGGTGCCAGCTATGGGTCATATATGGCCCTGGCCTCGCTGGCCCGTGACCCACAGCATCGTTTTGCCTGCGCGGTTGCCAAATACGGGGACTCCGACATGGCCACCTCATGGGCCCTGGGAGACCGGGGCGGGCGGGAAGATCTGGAGAAGATGATGGGGTCTCCTGCGGAGGATCGCCAGGCATATCGAGAAGGCTCACCGCTCTGGATGGTCGGGAACATCGAACGCCCGATTCTGGTGGCCCATGGCGAGCAGGATGACAGGGTTCATCCGAGCCAGTCAGCACAACTGGTGGACGAACTCAAGCGTCTCGACAAGACATTTGAATACGTGACCTACCCCACAGAAGGGCACGGATTGCTCCGCGTCGGCCCTCAAGTCGACTTCTACCAGAGGCTCGAGCGATTCCTCGACTGGTATCTCATGTGAAACCACGGATCCGCGACCTCGGAGTGGAGATAGGTGACTACCCGACGGGCGCCGACAACGCGATCACCGATGTTCCCGGCGTTTGGGTGGGGCACCAAACGGTCATTCGGGATGAGCCGTCTGTAGTCCGTTCCGGAGTGACGATGATCGTCCCGCGTGAGGGAAACATCTGGTCCGACTTTGCCTATTGCGGCGTTTCCATCCTCAACGGGAACGGCGAGATGACAGGTATCCCTTGGATGGTGGAGTCGGGGATGTTGGGGAGCCCGATCGGACTGACCAACACCCACCAGGTGGGCATGGTGCGCGATGCCCTGGTCAAACATCTCGCCGCCAACGATCTGGAGAGGAGCTTTTTTCTGCCGGTCGCTGCCGAGACCGACGACAACCATCTGAACGATTCCGAGGCTTTTCCCCTCCGTGACGCCGACGCCTTGGCTGCGTTGGAGGCCGCCGCGCCAGGCCCTGTCGAGGAGGGCAGCGTCGGTGGCGGAACAGGGATGATATGCCACGAGTTCAAAGGTGGCATCGGAACCTCGTCCCGCATCGTCGAGACCGCAGGCGAAACATACACGGTGGCGGCGTTGGTTCAGGCCAACTATGGCGTGCGTCGTGACCTGAGAATCGACGGAGTACCGGTGGGTCGGCAAATCGGGTTCGACTCGGTCCCTTCGCCCTGGCCCGACGAGGATGAGCCCGGGAGCGATGGTTCGATCATCGCCATTATCGCCACTGACGCACCCCTCCTCGCCGACCAGTGTCGTCGACTCGCCGCCCGGGCGACGATCGGCCTGGCCCGGGTTGGTGGGTACGGGCACGACAGCTCGGGAGACATCTTCATGGCGTTCGCCACCGGGAACCACGTGCCGGTTGGGGAGGCGGTCCACACCGTCCTGACCCTCCACCACGACCGGATGACTCCTCTACTCCGGGCTGCGGCCGACTCGGTGGAGGAATCGATCCTCAACGCTCTATGTGCTGCCGAGACCATGACCGGCAACGAGGGCCGGGTCGCCCATGAACTGCCTGTCGAGTCTGTTCGCCAGCTTCTATCGCAACGAGTCGTTTGAGCGAGCGGGGTTTAGCTCCCAACCGACCCCCATTGTTTTCCTGACTCACGGTTCAGAAATGATAGGGTTGGCGGAGCATGAAACGGCTGCGGGCTATACGCTGCCGAGTCACAAATAATTGGAGGATCGGTCGAATGAGACGCGTCGCTGTCTTCGTTACTCTTGCTTTTCTGGCGGCTCTAGTCGCCCCCGCCGCGATGGCTCAGGATGACAGTGAGGTGATTCTCCGCATCGGTCTCACCCAGGACTGGGAGACGCTCAACCCCACTTCGGGATTCGCCGTCAGCGAGTACGAGGTCTGGAATGTCCACTACGCCACTCTTACCGACAAGGCGGCCGCCGACTTTGCGCCGATCCCCGGATTGGCGGAGTCGTGGACTGCTTCCGATGACGGTCTCACCTATACGTACACGCTGCGTGAAGACTTGAAGTGGTCGGACGGTGAGCCGCTGACCGCCGATGACGTCGTCTGGAACATCAACACCGGGCGCGACCAGGAGTGGGACAACATGATCTCGACAGTCGGCAGCCTTGACGCCGTCAAGATCGACGACCGGACGATCGAGGTCACTTCTTCCGTTCCCGACCCGAAACTACCCAACCTCGATGTCTACCTGGTGCCCCAACATATCTGGGAGCCGATCGCCACCGATTATGACGCCACCGTCCAATATGACGCTCTCGACGGAGTTGGTAGCGGCCCGTTTGTCATTGATGAATTCACCAAGGGCCAGTCAGTCGTGATGGTGGCCAACCCCAATTACTGGGGTTGGGCCGGTGAGGAGCCGGCGATCGACAAAGTGATCTTCCAGCTTTTTTCCAACCCCGACGCCATGGTCGCTGCCCTCCAACAAGGCGAGCTCGATGCTGCCCAGGGTTTCCCCGCCAGTGCCGCCGTCGATCTCGAAGACGACCCCAATATCCAGGTCGTGGCGGGCCAGCAGGGTGGATTCGATGAGATTGCGATCAATGGCGGTTCTGCTGAAGGACAGCCTCATCCGGCGCTTTTCGACCTCGAGGTCCGTCGCGCCATCAACTTCGCCATCGACAAAGAGGCCGTGATCGAAGACCTATGGTTTGGCCTCGCCTCGCCGTTGGAGACAATCAGCCCGGGAGCAGACCCATCGAAGTGGGTTCCGGAGATCCCGGAGGACCAGGCCTTCACATACGACGTGGAGCGTGCCAACCAGATTCTCGATGATGCGGGCTACGCCGATAGCGACGGCGACGGTGTCAGGGAAATGCCCGACGGCACCAACCCGATCATCCTCCGCCATGCGATCAACACCGACGGTGACCTGGCGCAGCCGATCGGCGAGTTCTTCAAGGGTTGGATGGAAGATATCGGTATTGGTGTCGAGTTCGCCTCCTACGACCAGGATGCCCTGTTCGGTGTGATCATCGACGGGACATATGACACCTTCTTCTGGGGATGGGTGCCCTTCGTGGACCCCGACCCGATGCTGTCGTATTTCACGGAATCCGAGTTGGGAAATAACAACGACGCCAACTGGGTGGATCCGCAGTATGAGGCCCTCTATCTCGAGCAAAAGGAAGAACTCGACCCGGAGCGACGGGTTGAGATCGTCCACGAAATGCTGACCTTGTTCCACGACGCCGCCGTCTACATCCCGATGTATCTGGGTCCCGACCTCCAGGCGTATCGAACCGACACGTTCGAAGGCTGGGTCCGACAACCCGCAGAGATCGGCCCGGTTATGTTCTCCAACTCATCGCCGAGCTACGCCGTCCTTCATCCGGTGGGGAGCGATGCCCCTGGTGGTGAGGCCGACAGCGGGACCAACTGGCTGCTGATCGGGGGTATCGCCGCCGCCGTTGCAGTGGTTGGTGGTTTACTCGCGACCCGGAGAAAGTCCAACGCGGACGATCGGGAGTAGGTGTTAACCACCGAACTACCGGAGAGTAAGGGGCGATCCCGGTTCATCTTGAAAAAGGTGCTGGGATCGCTCCTGACACTCCTGTTTGTTCTGGTGTTCAACTTCGTCCTTTTCCGCATCGTCCAGAAAGACCCGATCGGCTCGTTGTTCAGGGGGCGCAACGTGCCCCAGGAGACACTCGACCAGTTGCGGATTGCTTTTGGACTCGACCAGTCTCTCGGCACCCAGTTCTGGCTCTACTTGAGGGAGACTTTCTCGCTCAACTTCGGTATCTCTTATCAAAGTCGCCAGCCGGTCTGGGCAGAGATCACCGCGGCCATCCCGGCAACGGTGGCCCTGGTGGGAGTTTCCGCCGTCTTTTCGGCAGTGATCGGGACGGTTGCCGGAATAGTGGCGGCGTGGCGGCGTAACACCTGGAAGGACCATGCCATCACCTCGAGCACGATGGTGTTCTATTCGATGCCCGACTTCTGGTTGGGGATGATCCTTCTGGTTATTTTTGCCGTAGTTCTCGGGTGGTTCCCGGTGGGCGGAATCACCGACGCCGGGAGCAGCGAGACCGGAATCGCCTTGTTCCTCGACCATCTCCACCATCTCTTTCTTCCTGCCTTGACCCTGACCCTGGCCTATCTGGGTGAGTACGCGCTGATTGCAAGGAGTTCTCTGCTCGATGTGATGGGAGAGGACTACCTCAATGTGGCCAGGGCAAAAGGGCTGCGCGACTCGGTGGTCCGAAGCCGTCATGCCGTACCCAATGCCCTCCTCCCTGTGGTGACTTTGTTGGCAATCAATTTCGGATTCATCCTTTCCGGTGCGATCGCGGTGGAGGCGGTGTTTTCCTGGCCCGGACTGGGCAAGCTGACCGCTGACGCCATCCGCGGCCCCGATCTTCCAATGCTCCAGGGGTTGTTCCTCCTGTTCAGCGCGGCCGTTATCTTCTTCAACCTGTTGGCCGACCTGGCCTACGCATGGCTCGACCCGAGGGTGGAGGGGGTGCGATGACCAGTATTGCCAATCGAAGGCGCAGGGCGACAATGGGGCGGGTCTGGAAGCAGTTCCGCGGGTCCCGGCAGGGAATGATCGGGATGACAGTTCTTCTGGTGTTCGTGACGATGGCACTTGCAGCGCCATTGCTCGCCGATGTTCGCGAGCTGAATCCGGTTTTCGCCAGGGCGGCAGGCAATCCGCAATGGGCACCTCCATCCGAGTTCGGACCGCTGGGCACCGATCATCTCAGGAGATCGGTGTGGGCCCAATTCGTTTGGGGATCCCGGGTCAGCCTGTTCGTCGGCCTCGCCGCAACCGTTCTGACCATCTTCATCGGGTCAGTTGTGGGCATAGTCTCGGGCTTTGTCGGGGGCAGGCTCGATGCGGTGTTGATGAGGGTCACGGAGTGGTTCCTGGTGATCCCGTTTCTTCCCCTGGCCATCGTCCTCGCCTCGGTCCTGGGACGCAACATCTGGAACATCATCTTCGTCATCGGAGTCACTTCGTGGCCGTCGACTGCCCGTTTGGTCCGGGCGCAGGTGCTAACCGTGAAACAGCGGCTGTTCGTCGATCGGTCCCGCTCGCTGGGAGCGAGCGGTTTCCATCTCGTCGGCAGGCACATCCTCCCCAACGTGAGCGGTCTGATTCTCGCCAATGCCACCCTTGCAGTCCCCATTTCGATCCTCACCGAGACCACTCTTGCATTCCTCGGCCTTGGCGATCCCTCATCGGCATCGTGGGGCAAGACTCTGGAAGAGGCTTTCGTCAACGGGGCAATCATCCGCAACGCGTGGTGGTATTTCTTGCCGGCAGGTCTCGGCATTCTCGCCGTCGTCCTCGCCTTCACGCTGATCGGCCGCACCCTCGAGGAAATCGCCGATCCCCGACTCAGCCAGGGCCGATGATGGGCGGCGCTCCGAACAATGTGACAGAGACACCGGAATTCCTTTTGTCGGTACGCGACCTCAATATCACTTATCAGACGACGCGTGGCCCGGTTCCGGCGGTCCGGGGCGTTTCATTCGACCTCGAGTCCGGTGATTCGCTGGGACTCGCGGGAGAGTCGGGATGTGGCAAGTCAACACTGGCTGCTGCCCTCCTCCGGCTTCTTCCCCCCGGAACCACCACGAGCGGCGAGGTTACGATTGATGGCCAAGACCTCTTTTCCCTGTCCCCAGGTGGGCTTCGCGCGGTCAGGTGGACCAAGGAATCGATCGTTTTTCAGGGTGCATTACATGCGTTGAATCCTGTGCAGACCGTGGGCCGTCAGGTGTGTGAGCCGATGCTGGTCCACGAGACGGAGGTGTCGCAGAAGGCAGCCACTGAGAAGAGCCGAAACCTGTTCGAGAGAGTTGGTTTGACGGCCGACAAACTCGATTACTACCCCCATCAACTCTCCGGCGGACAGCGGCAGAGGGTGTTGATTGCCATGGCACTGGCATGTGACCCTGACCTCCTGATCGCCGACGAGCCAACAACCGCCCTCGATCTCATGGTCCAGGCCCAGGTTCTCGCACTCATCGAAGAACTGAGGCGTGAGAGCGCGCTGACCCTGATCTTCATCACCCATGACCTGTCGGTCCTCGCCTATGTTTGTGAACGCCTCGCAATCATGTACGCCGGCCGCATCGTCGAGGAAGGGCCAAGCCTCGAAGTCTTCAGACAGCCGGCCCATCCCTACACGAGAGCGCTGGCCGCGGCGTTTCCCACCATCGGCGATCCGAGTTCCCGCCTCTCGCCGACCGGACTGGGCGGTGACCCGCCAACTCCGGGTGCGCTTCCACAAGGATGCCCGTTCCATCCCCGGTGCCCCCTTGCCGAGGATCGTTGTCAGGACGAAGAGCCAGGTTTGCGGGTGGCCGGGGCTAGTCGGGCGGCGGCATGCGTACTGATTTGAACCCGATCGTCTCTGTGGATGAGGTTTCGATTTTCTTCGGCAGCGCTCGTGCCGTCGACGGGGTATCTCTCGAGGTTCTGCCCGGTGAGGTGCTCGCTCTCGTCGGAGAGTCCGGATCCGGCAAGACGACGTTGATCCGCGCAATCCAGGGCCTGCAGCAGGTGTCGGGTGGTTCGATCCGGCACAGAGAGAGACCTGAACAGGAATCCACGGATCTCCGCGCCGATTCTGGAGTTCAGATGATCTTTCAGGATCCCACCGGAGCGCTGAACCCACGGCAGACCATTTATGACATCGTTGCCGAGGGTCTCAGGATTCGCCGGGACGGCACCGACGAGGAGAAACGCGTCGGAGATGCACTGGCACGCGCCGGGCTTCGGCCGCCGGAGCGGTTCTTCCCCATGTTTCCACACCAGATATCCGGCGGCCAGAGGCAGCGGGTGGTGATCGCCGGGGCCATGGTCATGAATCCGATCCTGCTCCTGGCCGACGAACCGGTCGCAAGCCTCGACGCTTCAATTCGAGGGGAAATCCTGGCGCTGATGCGGCAGTTGGTCGACGACACAGGGCTTTCGATCCTGGCAGTCACCCATGATCTCGGCCTTGCCTGGAATATCGCCGACCGGGTGGCGGTGATGTATCTGGGGAGGATCGTCGAAATCGGGACCACGGAACAGATTCTCGAGAATCCCCAGCACCCCTACACGCGTGCCTTGCTGTCAGTGGTGCCGGAGACACGGCGGATGGAGCAGCAAATCCTGCAGGGGGAGATTCCCGACTCGAAGCGAATTCCCGCCGGATGTCGTTTCCATCCCCGGTGCCCGCTATACCGCAGCGGCGATCTAGATGAAGGAATCGCGGCGCGCTGCACTACCGAGGACCCTCACCTGATGTTGGGTGCTGGCTGGCACGCCGCTTGTTGGGCAGTGGACCCTCAGACCAAATAGCGGCCTCTTTTACCGTTCTGTGAGTGCCCTTATACCGTGGCGGTGCAAAACCACTCACAGAACGGTTGGACTTGTCTCAGACCAGGTAGTTCCGCGGTGGGTTGGGGTCGGTGAGCACCGCCCGGTCGGCAGTGAAGGCTGAGATGTCGTGCGGGGTCGATCCGTCGACTGCCAGTTCAACGAGGATCTTCCCGAGCAATGAGGCAAACTTGAACGCGTGGCCGGCGCCGACTGCACAGAAAACCCGGCTGGTGCCGGGCACCCGATCGACGATGAAGTCGCGGTCGGGTGTCAGGGTGTAGAGGCAGGTACGGGCAAGATGGACTCCGCCGTTGGACGAGGGGAGATGTTGGGCTGCGAACGTCCTGATTTCATTGGTGACGTCATCCCTCGGGGTATGGGACCGATGCTCGGGATCGGTCACGAGTTCGCAGCGATCCCAGGCGACTTTCACCGCCGGTTCGCCGAATATCGGAAAGCCGTAGAAGGAAGGCACGTCCATCCAGATCCAGATCGGGAACCTCCCGGGAGCGAACTCCGCCTGGTCTAGAGGGGTCAGATAAACGACCTGTTCCTGGGTGACTTCGAGCGGGAACTCAATGCCGAAATGCTGCATCGACAGATTGGTCCACGCTCCACCTGCCACGATCAGCGAATCAGCCGTGAAGGCTCCTTGCCCGGTCACAACCGTGACTTCTTCTCCGCTTTCGCTGATCGATTCGACCCTCACGTTTTCGAGGAGGATGGCCCCGTGTTGACGGGCCATGGTGCGGTGGGTGGCATTGGCGATGGAAGCCATCGCAATCCCGGAATCCTGCTGGTAGAGGGCGGTCACGTCGTCTCCCAGACTCCATTGAGGCCACTCACCCATGATCTCGGACGCCGACAACTCGTCGAATTCGACATGAGCTGCTGTCATCGCGTCCCGGTAGGCGTCGAGACCGATGGCGGCATCCGCCGGAGCGAGGTCGAGACCTCCGGTTTTGAGGACTACCTGTGTTTCTGAGTCAATCTCCAATGCCTCCCATGCCCGATATGCCTCCTTAGCCAGAGCCACATAGGCCGGGGTGTGATAGGAGAGCCGGATTATCCGGCTGTGATCCTCTGACCCTCCGTTGCCATGTCCGAAGGGGTACTGCTCGATGCCGAGCACCGAAACGCCCTCCCGTCGTGAAGCCCAGTAGGCAGCGGCGCTTCCGATTCCGCCCTGGCCGAGGACGATGATGTCGTAGTCGGTCACATCCGCTCGTCGAGATAGCGCCGGATGTCCATCGAATAGTCCTCCATCGGGGCGTAGAACCCGGTTTCGAAAAACCGCGATGACATCCCCTTCTGGACATTCTCACATACCCCCCAGTCCTGTCGATTGACCATGTCCCAGAAGTCGACCGCGTCGGACGGGTCGAAGGTCTCCCTACCGATCTCGTCGGGATGGAACAGGAAGTCGCAGACGACGGTGGTCGCAGTGGGGGACCGGGGCCAGAGCGAAAATGCGGCGACGTGGTCGGCAGAGAGGCTAAGCATCAGGTTGGGATAGATCAACTGGCCCTTGTGGTGGGTCTTCTCGACCTCGCTGAGGCCGGGAAATGGTGAACGATCCGTGGTCCCGGACGCAGTGAAGGTCCACGCACCTTCCCGATGAGGGATTCCACCCTCCCAATCGAGTTCGGACCCGCCCCGTCTCTTGAACGCCGGGACCAGTTCGGAGAGTTCGGGGTGCACCGGCCCGCAGTGGTAGCACTCGTTGAAATTCTCCACGATGGCCTTCCAGTTAGCACCGACGTCGTAAACGACCCTCGATGCGACCCGGAGGTCGGCCAGGGGATAGTTCTTCAAGTAATCATCTGATTCCTGGGATTGATTGGATAGCGGTTGAGCGGTCGCCGGGTTGAAGTGGACCCAGATGAACCCACCCCACTCGTCCAACCCGACATTGTGCAGCGGTAGGTCGGCTTTTCTCAACCCGTCATCTTCGTCGAGAAACGGCGCTGCCTTCAACTCACCGACGAAGTTGTAGGTCCAGGCGTGGTAGGGGCATTGGATGGCACCACGGAAGGTCCCCGACGGCCCGATTTCCTGCTGTTGGGGCTTGCCATCTGCCGGCGAGAGCCTGCTTCCCCGATGCCGGCAAAGATTGGCATATCCGGCCAGGGTGTCTTCCTTGGTTCTCGTGACCAGGATGCTCTCCCCGAGTACATCACAAACCAGGTGGTCGCCGGGCGAGGGGATTTCCTCTCCCCGTCCCACACAAAACCACTGATCGAAGAAGATCTTCTCCCGTTCGGCTTCAAACCACTCCGGCGAGATGTATGTGTCCCGGTGCAGGGTCTTCTCCATCGGTGGAGAATACCGACCTATGCCCACACCCGCGGAATCGACTCGTTCCAGGCCCGGGTCCAGATCTCTTCGCCGTCGTGGTGGGCGGAGAGCTCGATTTCAACAACGAACGACTCCCGTCCGGTTATGGCGATCGATCCCCGTACTTCGACCTCCCAACCCGGTCGACTCAGGGACAACTCCGAGGTCGACTGCACGGCCGTCGAGCCGGGGTCGTCGTCTTCGACGCTGACGGTCCAGGATTGTTCGGTGGTGTAGACGAGGTCGCCACGGGTTGGTTGCAGTTCTGCGGTGCGACGGTGACGACGGAAAACAGTGGCTCCGTCTTCCCTGTCAACCGACCATTCGGCTTCGTCGGTGAGGTCCTCGACCGGGGGAGCGGGGGGTGGAGCCGACTCGGGGATGTCGAGGATGCCCCGGTCACCACGATTAGGGACGGTGGGCAGTACCAGGGTGGAGTGTCCGGGGTCGATGGTGAGCTCGAACTTCCCGCGGGGTGGCCAGACGACCGGAAAATCGGCCCCGGCGAGGGAGAGGCGGAGACGGGAGCCGGCGGGGATGACTGCCGAAGCCTCCATCAAAGGGAACGACAGGGCCACAGGCTGTCCGGGTCGGGGTGTCACCGGTTGATCGAATGAGGCGGGGAAACAGAGGTTGCGGTTGCCCCGGGTGATCAAGTGTGAGCGTCCGTCCGGGTCTACCACCAGGAGCCTCGCTGCGACCATTCCGAATGTCTGGTTGGTGGTGACCACCAGATCGAGCCGGGGGGCCCCGAGGATCTCCAGGGGCTCGGTCGAGGGCTCGGTCTCGAATGTCATCGACACCAGATCGTCTTCCTCACTGTCGGAACTGGCCATCCCGGAGCGATCCCA
>JBGTFH010000052.1:0-2724 GCA_041747375.1 Acidimicrobiia bacterium | reverse complement strand
ATACGTTTTCCCCGGCCGTGGAAAAAGTGATCTCCCGGAGTGACCACCAGGTCGATCCTATTCTCGATCGCGAAGGCCTTCAGGGCTTCCCCGTCGATGACCTGTTCCCGGCTGCCGAGGATGATCCTCTTCGGTCCACCGGGGATGTCGCCGCTCAGTAGCTGGGGTGGCGGCGCGATGCCGACGTAGGGAATGGTCTCACCTCCGTCTATGAGCCATTGCATCGCCACCGCAGCGCCGAATGACCAACCGGCGATTCCTATTGCCTCAGAGACGGCCCGGGCCGTCTCCACCGCTGTGGCTACGTCGAGCTTCTCGTTCTCTCCGCCACCGTAGTCTCCGGTGCTCTCTCCAACGCCACGGAAGTTGAACCGCAGCACCCGATGTCGCCGCTCGACCAGTGTCTGAGTGACGGCGATCATCAGAGGAGCCATCATCGAACCGCCTTCTATCGGGCTGGGATGGCAGAGCACGGTCGTAAAGAGCGGTTCGTCGTGGGAATCCCAACGGGCCTGAAGCGTCTCACCATCAGAAGTGGTGAGTGAAAATCGCTCGATCACAGCAGAACCAATAGGAACCAGGCGGCCCCTGCCACGATTATGGCGACGGCAAGAACGGCAGAGGCGATCAGTAACCAACGGGTTTGCATCGCCGGAGAGAGTACCCGAGGACGCCACTAGGCTCCTACCGAGCGTTGATTGAAAGGTCAGTTTTGTACGACATTGTCATAGTCGGTGGAGGCCCAGGTGGCTACGCCGCGGCGCTGTATGCCCATAACTTCGGTTTGTCCGTGGCCCTCGTCGAAAAGGAACGCCCCGGTGGCACCTGTCTGATCCGCGGCTGTATACCGGCCAAGCAATACCTCCAGGTGGCCGAGGTGATGAGCACGGTCACGCATGCGGCCGAGTTCGGCGTCATAACCGAGACACCCACGCTGGATTGGGCGGCGGCGAAGTCTCGAAAGAACCAGACTGTCGAGGGCCTGGTGTCCGGGCTCGGCGGCCTCTTGAAGAAGCGAGGAGTCGAAGTCATCACCGGATACGGCCGGCTTGCCGGCCCGGGGAAGGTGGTCGTCGAGAGCGATTCGACCCAAGAAACGGTCGAGGGGCGTGCCGTCATCCTCGCCACAGGTTCATACGCCCGCAGCATCCCGGGCTACGAGATCGACGGTGAGAACATCGTCACGTCAGACCACGCGCTGGATTGGCCAGAGCTACCGGAGAGAGTCGCCATCATCGGGGGAGGGGTCATTGGCTGCGAGTTCGCATCGATGCTCACCGACATGGGGTCTGAGGTCCACGTTTTCGAGATGCTCGACCAGATCATCCCCGGGTCAGATGTCGACGCAGCCCGGATGCTGCAACGCCAATTGCAGAAGCGAGGGGTGAAGTTTCATATCGGGGTTTCAGTTGGAAAACCGGAGATCGGAGACGATATCGTCGTCCCGTTCGACGACGAGAGTGTCACGGTGGATGTTGTCCTCGTTTCCGTGGGTCGTGGTCCCTTTACTGACGATGTCGGACTCGACACCACCTCGGCACGGGTCGAGCGTGGATTCGTCCACGTCAACGCCGACACCATGGAGACCGGCCAGAGTGGCCTCTACGCAGTCGGGGACATTGTCGCCGGCACACCGCAACTGGCGCATGTTGGGTTTGCAGAAGCGATCGCGGCTGTAACCCACATCGCAAACGGCAATACGGCTGCGGTCAATTACCAGGCGATTCCTCGGGTCACCTACACCCATCCGGAGGTCGCCGAAGTCGGAATGACCGAAGCCGAGGCCGGAGCCGGTGGGATCGAAGTCGAGGTCACCAGCCACGCCTTCAACGGAGTCGGCCGGGCCATCATCATCGGACAGAACCAGGGCTTCGTCAAGATCGTCGCCCGTAAGAATGGACCGATAATCGGTGCCTCCGTGGTCGGCCCTCAGGCGGGCGAATTGATCCACGAATTGATGTACTCGGTAGGCTGGGAAGCCCTACCGTCAGAAGCAGCAGCCTTCATCCACTCGCATCCGACATTGTCGGAAGCCGTTGGAGAAACCCTGATGTCTGCGGCCGGACGTAGCCTTCACTAGAGGAGAGAACTTTGTCGACAACAGTTGCAATGCCCCAACTCGGAGAGACGGTCACCGAGGGGACCATTCTGAAATGGTCGAAGAGTGTTGGAGACACCATCGCGGAGGATGAAGTTCTCGTTGAGATTTCGACCGACAAGGTCGACACCGAGGTGCCTTCTCCAGCCGGAGGAACCATCCTAGAGATTCTGGTCGAGGAGGGTGACACCGTCACCGTGGGCACACCGCTGGTTGTGATTGGCGAGGCCGGAGAGGAACCGTCCGCTGGTGATACCGCAGAGACGCAACCCGAGCCCGTATCGGCCGTGGATCCCAGTGATCAGTCCGGATCCGCTACTACGGACGCTGATGAACCCGAGAGTGGAGCTCAACCCCATGAGGCAGCAGCCGCATCGGAATCGGCGACCGGCACCGGGGACAAGAAGCCGACCGCCGCGGAGATTGACGCCTTTTTTGCCGAGCCCGACGAGACGGAAAAGCAGCCGCAATTGCTATCGCCGGTGGTTCGCAAGCTGATTCGTGAAAACGACGTCGATCTATCCGCGATCACGGGTACCGGCCAGGGTGGCCGGGTAACGAGGAGAGATGTCGAAGCCTTCATCGAATCACCAGCCGCCGCGGCCGAGGACCCCACTGCCCCAGCT
>JBGTFH010000051.1:0-2701 GCA_041747375.1 Acidimicrobiia bacterium | reverse complement strand
CTATCGTTTGGCCCGGCGCCAAGGGCGCCCCGTAGACCACGCCATCCGACCCATCTCCGGTCATGCTCGGGTTGTAGAGAGAAACCTCGTCAGGAAGACTCGAGATGCCAAGAATAAACCCGCCGATATCGCGGGCGGCGGTGTTCTTGACGATGACTTTTTGCTCGATCAGGCCCGTCTGGCGATTCGTGCGCAAACTCGAGGCATTGACCTCGGGGGCAGGCAACTCAGGAAGTGTCACGTTGATCGAGGCGGGCACCGTCGCGCCGGAACTATCCGATGCCCTGACTTCTAGGACGGCGCTCCCGCTGCGATAAGGCGCAGGGACGATCCTCAGCGAGCCGTCCTCCAGCAAAGAAGTCGAATGGAAAAGCTCGGGGTTCGTGTTCCCGCTAATCGTGAACTCAAGGGCCGCGTCATCGACGTCGCTGAAGTACTCGCCGAGCGAGATGGAAAGCCCGCTCCCGGCAGCATCGAACTCCTGAGCAGGAACCGGCGCCGCCACTGGGGGATCGTTCACCGCAGTGATCTGCACGCGCACAGCAGTCTGCGCGGACGCCCCGGACAGGTCGGTGGCCCGCACTTGGAGTTCAGCCGATCCGAATGCATCGGGAGCCGGGGTAACGGCCAGTGATCTGTCCACGATCTCTACTGACTGGAAGAGTTCCGAGCCGGTCCCGCCCACGCCCAGGACCTCGTAGGCAAGGTCCTCGGGTGCATCGTCGACATCGGTGAAACCTCCCGAGAGCGCAAAGAGCTGCTGGCTAACATCCTCGGGCAGAACAAACGGTTCGTAACCCACCGCCCTCGGGGCGTCATTGACGGGTGTCACCGTAACGGCCAGCGTCGCCCGGGCAGTTTCTCCTGAAGGGTCAGTGGCACGGATGGTCACTTCGCCAGACCCGTAAGCGTCCGGGGCGAGAACTACCGTAGCCGTGCCAGTATCATCTGCTATCCCGACCTGGCTGATAGGTTCGGGGGCCGAAACCGCCTCGACGGAGAAGCGTAGCGTCGAAACGGGGTCATCCACATCCATGAATGCGGCACGGAGCCCCACTTGGACCGGGCCGGCATCTTCCTCCACCTCGACCGGAGCAAACCCGAGAACCCGCGGGGCGTCATTCACCGGCTCGACCTCGATGACGATTTCTACATCGGCGGAAAGTCCCGGAGGATCGGTGGCGCGCACCGTCACGCGGGCAACCCCACTCGCATCCGGCGCGGGCTCGAAACTGAGAACCCGCGTGGTGGGATCGAGTTCGAGCCCTTGCAGCAGAGTCGGATTCGTCTGCTCGACGATCTCGAATGCGAGCTCGTCGTCCGGATGATCCGTGTCGGAAAACACGGGTGATAGATCGATCGAAGCGGGACCTGAATCCTCGTCAATGGCTAGCGGAGGTACCGGGAGTGCGACCGGCGGGAAGTTGAGGAACGGAAGCTCGATAAGCTGGGAGAGAGTCCGGCCCAGGGCATCTCTCACGCGCAGCTTGATCTTGAGCGCCTCACGATGCGCGTAGACTTCTGCCGGTATGTCTTTTGCCAGCACTAACGACGAGCCGGAGACGGTGAAATACTCGTGGTCGTAGTCCTCCAGCACCGGCACACTCAGAGCCAGATCAAACGCGACATCACTACTCTGCGGGCTTGCCTGGTGGACCTCCACTGCCAGTTGGTTCTCGCCTTGGTGAAGCAGGTCCAAGGCCAGCGAAAACGTCACAGGCCCATCTAAGGTTCCGAGGGCAAGGGTTTCGGAACTGATTGGCCCTGCGGGGAGGTTGTCCCTGAATACTTCCTCCCCGTTCAGGTAGACGACCGCTCCGTCGTCCCGATGAAGCGCGATCTCGGCTCCCAGCGGCGCAAGGCTATCGTCATAGTTGAAGCTACTGCGAAAGTAGTAAGCGACGAACTTGTCGTCGGTGGAACCGCCGAACTCGATGACCGTCTCGATGAAGCCGTCACCGTAGCCGAGCGGCGCCGGGCCGACGGGCCAGGTGCCATCATCATAGCCGACGGTCTCCCACTCTGGATCCGGCTCGTAACCCAAGTCGAAATACCTCCAATCCGTTCCCAGTGGCACGACGGTTTCATACGCCGTCCCATCGAGTGAAAACACCATGGGGCCGTCGTCCGCAGGACCGGTCTCAAGGATTTCTCCAATGACGTCGCCAGGGGCGATATCGGCTGGTATTCCCTCCGCGCTAAAGCCTAGGCCAAGTGGCGGCAGGTCCACCGCCCCGGCTGCTGCCACCGCGCGGATGCCACCAAATCCCTGTAGCCTGTAGCGCGCCACCAGGTCTCCGGAAAGATCGAAGCGTAGCACCTCCTCGCCTACCGGCACGAGATACGCCTCATTCTCGGGGAAATAGCCGATGTCCTCCGATGAACTGTAGCCGTGCTGCGACAGATCGACGAACGTTCTTACGAACGCGCGGGTTAGCGTGGAGAAATCGTAGATGAACGGCTCCCTCGTGTCCGTCACCAGCAGGTTGTCGGCGTGACCGACTGTCAGACCGTAGATTCGGTTGAGCCTGGGATCCTGAAGGAAGTCGCCGCCCTGCACCGGGTCTTGAGAAAGGTCGAGATGCTGGATGGTAGACGAGAATACCTCCGCCACGTACAGATCGTATCCGTCGAGCGCCAGTCCCACGATGTTGTTCGCGCTGAGCGAAATGACATCGAGCAGGGCGCCACTATCGATGTC